>NC_016012.1:0-600000 GCF_000283555.1 Candidatus Arthromitus sp. SFB-rat-Yit | reverse complement strand
TTATCAGACATTTTTTCAATATCGTTACCTGTTAAAACCTCATGTATTCCTGTACAAATTTGAAGTTCTTTAGCAATTGCAAACGCTGTATTTTTATGATCACCCGTAATCATAATTGTAGTTATACCTGCCTGCTTACATTTAATAACAGCATCTTTTGAATCCCTTCTTGGAGGATCTATTATTGAACAAAAACCTACAAATACAAGATCTTTCTCTAAATTTGATTTATTGTTAAGATCATTTTTCTTAAATCCTGCCCCAAGGCATCTAAGACCTTTAAGCGACATCATTTCAACTTCTTTAATTATTTCCTGTTTTTTGAAACTAGTAAGTTCAACAATATTCCCCTTATGTAAATAATATTTACTATTTGCAAGCATTTTTTCTGGAGCACCTTTAGCCAATAAAATGTTCTCTGAGCTTTTAATATCTTTCATAACTACAGATGCCATTTTCCTATCAGAATCAAATGGAATCTCGCTTAACTTCCTGAATGAATTGTAATACTTATCTAATTTTTCAACATCATCAAAATAATATTCAATAAGAGCCTTTTCTGTAGGATCAGCAATTATTTGATCTTTAAAATTCTTTTCGCTCTTGTTAATATTAAAATCATTACATAATACAAATATTTTCTTTAAAATTTCATTTTTATCTACATTATCTTCTCTTTTTTCATAAATCTTCCCATCAAAATAAACTTCCCTAACTGACATTTTATTTTCGGTCAAAGTTCCTGTTTTATCACTACAAATTATTGATGTACATCCAAGAGTTTCAACTGATGGTAGTTTCCTAATCAAAGCATGTCTTTTAAGCATCTTAGAAACACCAAGAGCTAAAGCAACTGTAACTATCGCAGGTAATCCTTCAGGTATCGCAGCAACAGCTAAACTCACGCCAATTAAAAACATATCTGTAATAGATTGTCCTCTTGCTATACCAATAACAGTAACAACAGCACATATTAATATGCATATAACAACTAAAACCTTACCAAGTCCTTCTAATCTCTCTTTAAGTGGCGACTTGTCTTCATCAATATTTTGGAGCATATTAGCAATTTTACCCATCTCAGTATTCATACCAATATTAATAATTTTGGCGTATGCCTTACCTTTTAGGACAATAGTTCCCATAAAAATACTATCTTCTTTATTATCACTACTTTTATTAACTCCTACAGATTCTCCAGTAAGCAAAGACTCATCTACAGTTAACTCACCTTTTATAATTTTTGCATCAGCAGGAATTCTATCACCCGACTCTAACAAAATTAAATCACCTATGGTTAATTCAACCGCATCCATTATTTTTAAGCTACCGTCACGTATAACTTTTGTAGTCGGTGATGAAAGTTTTTTAAGCGACTCTAATGATTTTTCTGTTCTAAATTCTTGAAAAAATCCAAGAATAGCATTAATTACAATAATCACAACAATTACGATCGAATCAGCAACATCTCCTATAATACCTGAAATTATAGTTGCAACTATTAAAATCCAAATCATAATATCATTGAATTGAGAAAATAAAATTGAAAATGCAGATGTTTTCTTATTTTCTTTTATTATATTTTTACCAAATTCTTTGATATTCTTATCAACTTGTTCCTTGGTTAATCCATTTAATAATCCATTATCTTTCACCAATTTTTCCTCCTCATAGATTAATGATTAATATATATTTTCTTTTTATTTAAATAATTACTGAAATAAAAAAATAAATCCATAAGAGAAACATCTCTAATGGATCTACTACCTATAAAAATAGGAAATTTAATTACATATTGAGTTATCATCTTTATTTAACAAATATACAATACTACCCCCAACCGCATTTCCTATCAAACAAACCAAAATATAAAATAAAGACTTTAAAGAAAAAGCTCTAGCTACGTTCATATAAACTACATTTGCTACACTATGCTCAGTCTTAGTTCCCAAAAATAATAACACAACCCCAATGGTAACAAGATCATGCTTACTGAATACAGCAATTTGCATAAGTATACCAACTATTACAGCCTTAAAAAGTGCAATTAGTAACGGTGTATTCATCTTGGATTCCCAAATCATCTCAGCATGAGTTTCACCTAAAAAAGAAAATAAATATCCAAATATAACACAAGCAATAATATTACCTAGAAGTATAATAAATATATTTTTAATCTTACAATATAAATTTTCATTACAACAACACCATTTAGCAATTTTGCTCGTGTACAAATTCAAATCCATTGCCAAAATTACTAACAACGCAGCTGAAAATACTATTTTAGATAATGTATCATAATTTAATAAGTAATTGTAAGCAGCAATAGAAACTATAATTCCAGCTAGTATAGATTTTCTAAATACCACCATCAAAACACTCCTTTAAAATATATATTTTCCTTAATTCCGATTGAAAATTATATCAAAAAATTCTTATATTGAAAATATGTTAGAGCTAATTTTTATCTTAATTTAATATTTTTAATAAAAAAATCCTGTTAAAACATAAATTTTAACAGGATTCAAAATTTACAAATCATTTATATTGCTTTTTCGAAACTAAAATAAATCTGAGGATCAGTGTAATATTCATTAGCTAAATTTTCATCTCCAGTTAACAAAAACAATTCATAATACATATAATCCTTTTCGTATTTAGTAATAATGTCTTCAACTTCGTTTAATTTACCTTTTTGAATAGAAACATTATAAAACAAATTATAATCGTCTAAATATTTCTCCAAATCTTCGTCATCAATAACCAATAATTCTTTTAGCTTAGTATCCCTTTGCTCTCTAAGATTCAAATCATATTCTTCCGCTTTGCTACTCATCTGACATGTCCAAGTATAAGGTTCACTTATTTCAACTTCGTAAGCTTTTACACCATTAACTGAACCAATACAAAATACAAAAGCAAGTAATCCACATCTAAAAACGTTCTTATTAATTTTAAACATTATCTATACACTTTCCTTTCATATTTAAATTTGTCCATTTTTGTAATACCTAATTATAATAGTACTATTACTATCAACTCAATTACAATTATATTTTCCCATATAAGTCAAATTAAATTACTCATAATTTAATTATTTTTAGATAACTATACAAAATAATAAAGAGTGACAACTACACTCTTTATTATACAAACATATTATTTTTTAAATATTTTAACTATTTTAGATAAACATTTAGGTAGTTTTATAGCTATAATCTTCATGTTATTCATCTCTCCTTAATCTCAAAAATAAAAAAACTTTATTACCAATATATTTTATGCTTAGTAAATTTATGATCTTCAAAATATTAAATAAATAAAAATTAATTTGTTTGACGATATTTTTACTTTTTCAGATACCCATTCATTAGAAAGGGTAAGAGTATCCATTAAGTTTAAGGAAAAATTGTCCAAATCATATTTTGAACCACATATAGAAATAACAGTTCCATTATATACAGGCAAAATTGAAAAAAATTTATACTCTCCTCTATCAAAAATCCTGCACCCAATAGATCCGCATATAATATTAAACTCATCAATCATAACTACATCTAATCCACTTTCAATAAACTTTTGCATAGTTCTAATATTAAATTGAAAATGATCCGATCTTTTACCAGTAAATCCAAAAAGATAAATTTTTTTAAACCCGTTATCTAAACAGTAATTCATAGCTATTTCCAAATCATTATAATCCATATCTGTCTTTAAAATATGTCTATTATTGTAAATGACTTCTTTATATTTTAGCGAATCAAAGTCGCCAATAACTAAATCTATCCGCTTGTTCCCTTCAAACAAATAGTTGCATCCACCATCAACGGCAATGGTAAACGTATTATCCAAATCTACAAACCTACTTACTATGTCGAATCCACTAAATTCTCCATTACCAAAAATAACACATTCCAATACAATTACTTCTCCTTTTGGTTAAATTTGTTGTAAAATCTTACATACATTTCGTACCTCATTTCATTTATCTTACCATGTTGAACAGCTTTCTTTACATTGCACTGAGCCTCATTAATATGTCTACAGCCTCTAAACTTACAGCCCTCATAATAATCCATAAACTCAATAAAGTATTCCTTCAAATCATCCATACCTATATTTTTCGAAATACTCACAGAGGTAAATCCTGGAGTATCAATTAAATATCCATCTAACTCATCAATATATATCAATTGAGAAAATCTCGTCGTATGTTTACCCCTTTTAATTTTTTGACTCAATGTTGAAATATCCATTATATTTTTCGATACAATTTCATTTAGCAAACTTGATTTCCCAACCCCAGATGCCCCACAAAAACAACTTATATTATTATGTAATTTATTTTTTATAGTATTTATGTTAATTCTATCCTTTACACTTACCTTAATCACATCATAAGGGAAACTTTTAAATAATTCATTAACTTCTCTATCATCTTCTTCTCCATGTAAATCACATTTATTAATTATTATATTAGTTTTGACTCCCTCAACCTCAAAATTAATAAGCATTTTGTTCAACATTTCAAGATTAACTTTAGGCTCAAGATATGCTAACACTATAAACACTTGTGTAACATTTGAAATTTGTGGTCTTATAAAGTCCGAAGTTCTTTCGTGAATTTTTTCGATAACCCCTTCTCTTTTTTCAAAATCAATTATCTTTATAGTTACCTTATCTCCCACTTTAGGTTCAATTTCTTTAAATCTAAATTTTTTCCTAGATCTACAACAATACTCCTCTTTATTAACTAATATATAATAAAACCCATCTATAGCTTTTGCTATAATTCCTTCAATTTCAACCATACCTCAGTTCCTTATCAATAAATTTAATCATTAAAAAATAGCCTTTAAAAATTTAAATATAAATTTTTAAAAAGCTATAAACTAAATATCAATACACTTATTAAAACCCTAAAATTAATTCACTTCAAACTAATCAACTTCAATTGTAGAATTAACAATGTCATTCCCCTCTGTTTGATTCACGTTATCCTCTTTACTCATATTTTCATCAATAATATCATCTTTTTTATCTACATTTGAACCTTCTGTATTTAACTTATTCGTACTTGAATTATTTACATTATTTTCTTCAGTGTTATTTTTATTATCATCAGTATCATTAATAGGGTCATCTTTTATATTGTTATTTTCATTTATATTTGTATCTTTATCAGAAGTATTAGCATCATCAAGCACTTGCTTCTTCACATAATTATAATAACTTAATTCAATTTCAACTGTTGGTTTGATTTCAATCCCATCCGGAACAGATTGATAAAATATTTTTTTGTCATTATCCTGTACTTCTGTATCTATTGATTTCAATTTTATATTAATTCCGCTTAAAACAGCTAAATTCTGAGCTTCAACTATATCTTTGCCTACAAACTGCGGAACAGTAACGAGTGAAGTTTCAGATCCTCTACTTATAACGATAGACACAGTTTCGTTTTTATTTATTTGAGAACCTGGACTCGGATTCTGAATCATTATTACACCACGTTCATATACATCACTAAATCTTTCTTCTATATTTCCAATAATAAGTCCTTCTCTCTGTAAAATTAATCTTGCTCTTTCTATAGTCATATTAATAACATTAGGAACCTTTATTAATTCCACACCTTCACTTAATATCGCTTTAACAGTATCACCTTTTCTAACTACTGTACCCTCTTTTGGATAAGTATCTACCACAAAATTCTTCTCTAAATCACTAGTAACATATCCAGAAATTTTATAATTTAAACCTAATTTTTCCAATTCTTGTTCATATTGAACCCCTGTCTTTCCTAAAAACGAAGGAACCGTAATATTACTTGAAGGTTTTCCCAATAAACCTCTATTAAAAATCAGTATTAGAATAATGAAAGCAAGTATAGAGCAAAGAACAATAACAAGATTTTTAAATATTTTACTATCATTTGTCTTATTTTGTATCTGTGGTGTAACTGCAGACATAACTGTAGTTTTATCTACCATATTGCATCTTGTAACAAAATGTTTTTTGTTATTTTGTAGAGCCTTTAAATCATCTCTTAATTCCTTAGCACTCTGATACCTCAATGCCGGATTTTTTTGAAGACATTTTATTATGAGATTATTTATTCCAATAGGTAATTTTTTAACTATATCCATAGGTTCAATTGGATCTACCTGTATATGCTGCAACGCAACATTAACTGGCGTACCATGAGTAAATGGGAGTCTTCCAGTAAACATTTCATACATCACAACACCAAAAGAATAAATATCACTTCTACAATCTACGAAATTACCACGAGCTTGCTCTGGAGATATGTAATATGCCGACCCTAATATCTTTCCCGAATTAGTGATCGTGGCAGAATCAGATGACTTCGCTATTCCAAAGTCAGTTACTTTTATATTGCCATAATTAGAAACCAAAATATTTTGAGACTTTATGTCCCTATGTATTAATTCTATATCGTGAGCAATAACTAACCCATTACAAATTTGTATACTAAAATCCAATGCTTCTTTAATGGAAAGCACTCCCTTTTCGCTTATGTGCTCTTTCAAAGTCTTTCCATCTATATATTCCATTACAATATAATGAAAATTATCTTCAACACCTATATCATAAACTTTTACTATATTATTGTCAGATAACTTAGCAACTTCCATTGCCTCATCCTTAAACTTACGTACAAATTCTTCATCATTAATGAGTTCCTGTTTAAGAATTTTAATTGTAATAAATCTCTTTAATATTCTACACTTAGCTTTGTATACATTTGCCATGCCACCTTCGCCAAGTTTTTCTATTATTTCATACCTACCACCTATTACCTTACCTATCATTGCTAGTGCCTCCAAAAATTATTAGAGATACGTTATCTCTGCCTCCTCTTTCTTTAGCTAAAGTAATCAAATCATTACATGCTTTATACAAATCATTCTTATTGTTTTCTATATATGGAACTATTTCATCTTGATTCATCTCATTTATTAATCCATCTGTACACAACAAATAAAAATTTTTATCATTATTTATAATAAACATATCTATTTCCACACTAACATTAATCCCAATAGATCTAGTTATAATATTTCTATTTGGATAATCCTTCGCTTCATCTTGACTTAACAAACCATTATCTATTAATTGTTGCACAAATGAATGATCCTTAGTTATCTTCGTTATCTCTCTACCATCTATAGAGAAAAAACAACTATCTCCAACGTTAACAATATAAATTTTATTACCCCGAACGAGAGAAAGAGTAAGTGTAGTACCCATTCCCTTATACTTCTTATTTTCCAAAGACTTAAAATAGATTTCTCTATTTGCAAATTGAACTGCATTCTTCAAAAGCAATTCCAAATCAATACCATCAAAATATTCATTTATTATGTACTCTTTAATCATTCGAACACATATCTTGCTAGCAATGTCACCAGCATTATGCCCTCCCATGCCGTCAGCAATAATATACAATTGATAACTATCACATATATAATAATCTAAATAATCCTCATTAACAACTCTAAGATTACCTATATCACTCATAGCTCCAACCATTATAGAATATCCCCCTACTTACTATAACTCAATCTAAGCTGACCACATGCTGCATCTATATCTACTCCCTTTTTCTGTCTCATTGTTGCATTTACACCTGAATCCAACAAATAATTATAAAACTCTTTTAATCTCTTAGACTCCTTAAAATCATTTTCGTTTATTTCATTAACTGGTATTAAATTAACGTGTGCCTTACTTCTCTTACACAATGAAACTAATGATTTAGCATCATCTTCGCCATCATTAATACCATTTATAAGAAGATACTCAAAAGATATCCTCCTTTTAGTTTTATCAAAATAATCCAAACACGCTTCGATCAACTGATCTATGGAGTATTTATTTGCTATGGGCATTATAGTCTTACGCTTATCATCACTAACAGCGTGCAATGATATAGCAAGATTTATATTCAAATCTTCTTTCGCTAAATCATAAATTTTAGGTACTATTCCGCAAGTAGACAAAGTTATATGTCTATTACTCATTCCCATCTTGCTTTTCATTTCATGTATAAACGTTACTACATTTTCGTAATTATACAATGGTTCACCAGTACCCATAAGAACTATACGATTTATTTTCTTCCTCGTATATTTCTCAACAACTAAAATCTGACCCATAAGCTCACACAATTCCAAATTTCTTAGAAACCCATTTACGGTAGATGCACAAAATTTACACCCCATAGCACAACCAACTTGAGTAGAAATACAAATAGTATTTCCATATTCATACATCATAAACACACATTCTATTAAATTTCCATCAACTAATTTTAATAAAAACTTAACTGTTCCATCCTTTGACTTTTGAACTTTTTCAATTAATGGTAACTCAATCTTTAAGATGTCATTAAATTGTTTTCTTTCTACATTACTAAGATTTGTCATCTCATTAAAATCAAAAACCTTCTTATTATAAATCCAATCTATTATTTGATTCGCTTTAAATCCTCTAAATTTATTTTCCTCTAAATATTTTCTAAGTCCATCACATTTAAAATTCAATACATTTAACATATAATCCTCTTAATTTTTTCTTAATTTAGTTATAAAAAATCCATTATTAACTTCACTTGGAAAAATAGTAACCATTCCATTCTCATTTTCAAAATACAAATTTCCAAAATGATAATCTTCAATTTCTTCCACGACAAAATCACTATTACTTCTCAAAAACCATTTGATTATTTCTTCATTTTCATTTTTATTGAGAGTACATGTAGTATACATTAAAACACCGCTTGATTTAACATATCTTGATGCATTCAGAATAATTTTTCTCTGTATATTAATAATTTCTTTCAAATCAGAAATATTTTTAAACCATTTTATTTCAGGTTTCTTGTTAATAACTCCTAACCCCGAACATGGAGCATCAACTAAAACCTTATCTGCTTTATCAATAAACTTTTCATTCAAAATAGTAGCATCATTTATAAAATAATCTATGGAATTGAGTTTTAATCTTCTTGCACTATTTTTAATCAACTCTATTCTATGATCATAAACATCACAAGAAATTATCTTGCACTTATCTTTTGAAAGTTCAGCAATATATGTAGATTTACCTCCAGGTGCTGCACATAAATCAATAATCACATCATCCTCAATAGGATTTAATATTTCACAAGCTACCTGAGAACTCAAACCTTGAACACTAATAAAACTATTTTTGTATAATTCTGATTGAGATATATTAATTAGCGACTTAATCTTTATAGCGTTTTTAAATCCATCAATATCCTCAATTTTAAATTCATCTCCAAACTTTTCTATAAAATCCTTCTTGGAAATAATTTTAGAATTAACTCTATAACAAGTTTCACTTCTTTTATTTAAAGCTTCCATCAAACTTATATAATTTTTAGAATACTGATCTTTAAATAACTTTATCATCCATGAAGAAAAAGAATACTCATATTGCAGAGTATTCTTATAACCATCAATGAGCTTCTTATTTCTTAAATAACTTCTTAAAACTCCATTAACAAATCCACTCTTATTCCTACATAATTTTTTAGCAACTTCCACACTTTCATTTAAAACAGAATATTCAGGAATCTTATCAAGATATTTAAGCTGATAAATTGCACTTCTAAGAATAATAGTTGAAATATCATTTTGATCAAGTTTCTTAACAAACTTACTTAATATACCATCGATAGTTAACTTATAACGTATTGTACCATATACAATCTCTGTAACTAACTTCTTATCTATATATTTCAAATCTGATTTATCTAAATAATCCTTAAGTGTAATATTCGAATAAGCTCCACCGTTTAAAACATTATTAAGTATAATAACACAATCATATCTTAAATTATTTATCATTCATCTCCCCTTGCTAATACTATAAGTCTAAGCAAACTCATGACTGACATTAAAGCCGCTGCTACATATGTTAATGCTGCTGATGACAAAACATTTTTCGCGCCATTAATTTCACTTCCAACTAATAACCCCATATTTTTAATTGATTTTATCGCTCTATTTGAAGCGTTAAATTCAACAGGAAGTGTTATTAATTGAAATATAACCGTAAGTGAAAATAAAGCTATACCAATAGTAAGTAATGGTTTTATACTCATTATTAATCCAAGTAAAAATAATATCCAAGAAAACCCAGCTCCAAAATTAACAGCTGGAACAATTGAATTTCTCAAAATCAAAGGAACATAATTAGTATTATGTTGTATCGCGTGACCAACCTCATGAGCCGCAATTCCAACTGCTGCTATAGATGTTCCAAAATAAACATCACGTGACAACCTTAATTTTTTAGCTCTAGGATCATAATGATCTGTCATTTGACCATTAACCATTTCAACCTCAACATCGTAAATTCCATTTGATCTCAAAATTTCGAGAGCAACTTGTTCTCCTGTAATCCCATGTTGATTAGTAACTTTAGAATATTTATTATACGAAGATGAGATTTTAATTTGAGCAATTACACTAACAATTATTGCTGGTATTAGCAAAATTATTGTCCTATCAAAATAAAACATTTAAATCACTCCTTAATTTAACTTAACTTTATTTATAATATTACCATTTAAGAAAGATTTAATAGACATAACTTTTTTACTTTCAAATTGTATTATAGTTATCAAAATGAATCCTCGGCCACATTTAACTAAAATACCCTCATCATCTACTTTTACTATTTGTCCATAATCTGAATTCTTATACTTATCTTCAGTAAACGAAACATTTTTTGCTTCATATATCTTTATTTTTTTTTCTTCATATAAACAATATGCAACAGGCCATGGATTTAATCCTCTTATTAAATTAACTATATCCTTTGCGGATTTTGAAAAATCAATATGTCCAAATTCCTTTGTAAGCATTGGAGCATATGTGCTTTGCGAATCATCCTGTTTTTGTCTTCTTATAGTTCCATTTTTTATTTTTTTAAGTGTGTCTTTCATTCCCTCAGAACTTATAACCTTTAATTTATCATGCAATTGACCTGCTGTCATATTTTCATCAATTTTTACTTCATATTTTTCGATTATATCGCCAGTATCCAATCCTTCATCCATAAACATAGTAGTTATTCCGCCTTTATTATCCCCAGATATTATAGAAAAATTAATTGGTGCTGCTCCTCTATGTCTTGGTAATAAAGAAGCATGCGAATTTATACATCCAAACTTAGGTATATTTAAAATATCTGATGGTAATATTTTACCATACGCAACAACAATTATTAAATCCAAATCCATACTCTTAATTTTATCAATAAAATCAATATTGCCTTTAATTTTGTCAGGCTGATATACATCTAAATTATATTTTAAAGCAATCTCCTTAACAGGTGATGATTTTAATTTATATCCTCTACCTTGAGGTTTGTCTGGTTGAGTTACAACTCCTAAAACATTATGGTTATTCACAAGCATCTCAAGTGTATCAACTGCAAATTCTGGCGTTCCCATAAATAATACATTAAATTTATCTTTGCCCAAATCAAACACCTTCTTTTTATTTCAAAACTTTATCGGTAAATAAAATTCCATTTAGATGGTCTACTTCATGACAAATAACCCGTGCATATAAATCTCTAGCCTCTTCCGTTACAATTTCCCCATCTAAATTCATATATCTAACTGTTAAAACTTTTGGACGTCTTACATTATCCTCAATACCAGGAATACTTAAACACCCTTCAGGTCCATCTTGCGTTTCACTTGTACTTTCGGAGATTATTTCTGGGTTTATCATAACTTTTTTTATAACTTCTATATCAATAACTATTATTCTTTTTAATATCCCAATCTGTGGTGCTGCTAATCCAACCCCATCAGCGTAATACATAGTTTCAAACATATCTTCAACTAATTGTTTTAGATTGTCATCTATTACATCTACTTTCTTACTTATCTTTCTTAAAATTTCATCTCCATCAATCCTTATTTGTCTTAATGCCATTTAATTTTCCTCCTTAAAATATTGAATATGGATTTACATCAAAACTTATCTTATATTCAAATTTAACTTCACTTAACCTATTATTAATTAAAGTTTTTATTTCATTATAAATTTCCTCGTCTTGATCTCCTTTGAAAATAATCTGCCACCTATAATAATCATTTATTTTTGATATCATACAATAAGATGGACCTAAAATTTGATATTTCATTTCGAATTTTCCCTTGAGTTCCTTATACAAAGGAACAAGAAATTCACGATATAAATTTTCATGTTTTGCCTGAAATAATACATTTAATATATCTGTAAACGGTGGATAATTTAACATTTTTCTAAGTTTAATTTCTTCATCATAAAATGATTTATAATCATTATTCATCGAATGTCTTATAACATAATTTTCTGGACTGTATGTCTGTATACAAACCTCCCCAGACTTATTTCCCCTACCAGCTCTTCCCGAAACTTGATTCAAAAGTTGAAAAGTTCTTTCATATGCTTTATAGTCAGGAACATTCATGCTCAAATCTGCTGCCAAAATACCAACAAGTGTCACATCTTCAAAATCAAATCCTTTGGCAATCATTTGAGTTCCAATTATAATATCAACATTCTTATTTTTTATCTCATCATAAAACTTTGAATATGAATTTTTCTTCCTAGTAGTGTCAAAATCCATCCTAAGAACCTTAGCCTTTTGAAATATATTTCTAGTTATAAACTCAACTTTTTCTGTCCCAATTCCAAAATGTTTAACATAGTTGCTTCCGCATTCAACGCATATATTACTCATAGCCTGTGCATATCCACAATAATGGCATATTAAATGACTATTATTCCCATGATATGTCAAAGTTATATCACAATACTTACATTTATAAACATATCCGCAAGCTCTACATGAAACGAAACTAGAAAACCCACGTTTATTGATAAACAGTATTACTTGCTCAGATTTAGAAAGCCTATCATTTATTTTGTCATACAAAGCTCTACTAAAAATAGATTTATTTCCGCACTTGAGTTCATCTTTCATATTAACAACAGAAACAGTCGGAAAACTTCTATTATTAACTCTATTTTTAATATTCAAAAGTTTATATTTACCTTCCATGGCTAAAGTATATGATTCTATACTAGGTGTAGCCGATCCAAGTATAATCTTTAAATCCTCTTTAAATTCAGAGTATTTAACAGCAACATCCCTAACCAAATACTTTGGATCACTGTCAGATTTATATGTACCCTCATGTTCTTCATCGATTACAATACAACCTAAATTCTTAAAGGGAAGAAAAAGAGCCGAACGTGTTCCTATAGCAACCTTAACTTTACCATTATTAATTTTTTGCCATTCAGTAAAACGCTCAGTAACAGTTAGCTTGCTATGATATACAACAACATCATTATCAAATCTCTCCCTTACTCTATCAATCATCTGTGGAGTAAGAGAAATTTCTGGTACAAGTATTAAACAATCATAACCTCTATCAATAAAATTTTGAAATATACTTAAATAAACCTCTGTCTTACCACTACCAGTAACACCGTGTACCAAAAAAACCTTTTCGCTTCCGTGTATAATCTCATTATAAACTGTTTTTTGTTCATCGTTAAGATATTTTTTTATATAATTTAAATTCTCTATCGAAGAAATTACGGATTTTTCCTTTGATATAATTTTCAATATTCCATGTTTTATTAGAGTAGATATAGAACTCTTTGAAAAGTTATTAATTTTACTCAATTCATTTTTATCATAGAGATTTGGATTATTAAATACAAACTCCATTATTTTAATATACATATCTTTTTTAAATCTGTCTGGTACAATGACATTAGAATCCAGATATAAACAATCCTTAACTCTCAAATTTATGTCATCTAAAAACTTTGACGGTATAAATAAGGATATAGCCTCATAATACGAAGACAAATATTTATTGCGTATATATTTAATAAGTTCTATGGATTCCCGATTCAGACAAAATCTTTTATCAATGGAATTTAAACTCTTTATTTTATGTAAATATTTTTTATCCTCTTCGGATAACTCCTCCTCACACAATATTTCAAAAACAAATCCAAAAATTAATTTCTTATTAGATCCAAAATGTACTTTCACAACATTTCCCAGAGAAATTTCACTTTCCATTTCATCTGGTATTAAATATGTAAAAAATCTATCTAACTTATCGCTTATAGATTGTATTATTATTTTTGCATACCCACTCATTAGATCTCCCATTAAATTAAAATAAAATACTTAGGCAATCTATACCTAAGTATCTGTAAAAATTCATTCAGAATCAATTGTAGTAAAATCTATCTTATCATCATAAATATCACGAACAGACTGAGTTAAATAATTAATATGCTTATCTCTCTTTACATCCTTATCCTTATCTATATTATGTCTTGCAACTTTTGCTGAAAGTATAACAAGAGAAAATTTATTATTTACTTTCTTCACAAGTTCACTTATAGATGGTTGAACAATAGAATCTTTCACAAAAATCCCCCCTAAAAATTAGAAAACATATCCATTAATAAATTTTTCTAAATTCATTCTACTTATTCTGCTCATTTCGGTTTTTATTATACCGTTTACTCTTTCAACCGCATTATCAACATCATCATTTATAACGGCATAATCATAGCTGTCCATGTATTTTAGTTCTTCACTAACCGCAGAAAATCTCAAGTTAAACGAAGATTCAGTTTCACTACCTCTCTTTAAAATTCTACTTTTAAGCTCATTTATAGATGGTGGCAATAAAAATATGTATACTGCATTTTTAAAAACTTTCTGCACTTGCATACTACCTTGAATATCAATTTCGAGTATGATATTATTTCCTTTATCCAATTCCTCTTCAACTTGACTTTTAAGTGTTCCGTAATAATTTCCGTAAACTTCAGCATATTCCAAAAATTCATTATTTTTAATTTTAAATTTAAAAACATCTTTATCTAAAAAATAATAATTAACTCCATCAACTTCTCCTTCTCTTGGAGTCCTAGTAGTAGCAGAAATCGAAACTTTATAATCATATTTTTTCATAAGTTCTTTACAAATCGTACCTTTTCCAACACCAGAAGGCCCAGAAAGAATAATTAATAATCCCTTAGTATAAATTTCACCCATAAAATACTACTCATCCTCTTCCATCAAATGTTCCTTCAAACTATTTTCCTTAATATCTAATCTATGTGCTACAGTATCTGGTTGTACTGCAGAAAGTATAACATGATCACTATCTGTAACTATGACAGCTCTGGTTCTCCTACCATACGTAGCATCAATTAACATTCCTCTACTTCTAGCTTCAGTTACTATTCTCTTTATAGGAGCAGATTCAGGGCTTACAATAGCAATTAATCTATTGGCAGATACTATATTCCCAAAACCTATGTTAATAAATCTTATACTCATATATCATCATCCTTCTAATCCAGCTTAAAAATAAATAAAACCAAATTCTGCATATAATATACATAAAAATACAATAAGAATATTATATAAATAAAAATATTTAAATTCAATAAAATTATTTAAAAAATGGATTATTCCAACTTTCAAATAAGTAAAGAATAATCCATAAATATACATATCTATTTAATTTTTTTATTTAATCTTTTAATATTAATTAAACTTTTTTGTGTTGAATTAATAATTTCAGAAATTCCAATTCCTTCTTTTAATAATTTACTTGCCCTTTTAGCAACTTCTTTGTAATCTTCCTTCTTACAAACTTCCATGTCAAAATCCCCCTTAAATTGCTACACAGATAGTTTGTACTTTTTTTGTGTTAATATACGATTAGTTTCTATTTTCTAAATTTTTTATTAATGCTAATCTTTCACTATGTCTTCCACCTTCAAACTTATTCTGCAAAAAAGATGCTACAATTTCTTGAGCTAATCCAGATCCAATTACTCTTGATCCAAGAACTAAAATATTTGCATCATTGTGTTTCCTTGCAAGACTAGCACTAAATATATCATTACATAAAGCTGCGCGTATTCCTTTTATTTTATTTGCCGCCATGCTCATTCCAATGCCTGTACCACATATCAATATTCCTAAACTTTGTACGTCAGATAAAACCTTTTCACAAGTTTTTTCAGCAAATACTGGATAATCAACTGATTCTTCTGAGTATGGTCCACAATCAAAAACTTCATAATCTTTAAATTTTTCAATCATCATAGAAATTAAATTAAATTTAAGCTCATATCCTGCATGATCTGACGAAATATATATATTCATAAAAGTTAACTCCTTCTTATTTAACAATAATTATTTATGTATTACGTACTTTGATTCTATAATAAAATTGCTCAAATAACAAATTTTTATACTGAATTGTAAAATAAAAAC
This sequence comes from Candidatus Arthromitus sp. SFB-rat-Yit, assembly GCF_000283555.1. Classification (NCBI taxonomy): domain Bacteria; kingdom Bacillati; phylum Bacillota; class Clostridia; order Eubacteriales; family Clostridiaceae; genus Candidatus Neoarthromitus; species Candidatus Arthromitus sp. SFB-rat-Yit. The sequence goes on along the minus strand of NC_016012.1, from coordinate 583,611 downwards.
ATGTTACTTATTAATAAGTCAACATGTCTTTATTCAGCTAGGCATTAAACATCTTTTTAACTTTATTATATAACTCATTCATTTTATCTATAGTTTCCCCAAGTTCATTTAACAATTTATCTTTATCAGTTTCGACTGGTACCATTTTTATGTTCTTATTAGCAACACTTTTTAGAAAATATTCATTTCTATATGCTATATATAACTTTTGTATAAATTCTTCCATCGGTACATCATCTTGATATTTCTTAAGTTCTTCTTCATTTAATGCATAAAATTCCATAATAGCTTGGCCGGCTTTTTTTCCTTTTTCTCGATTATTTACATAAGCGACAAGTTTGTTTTTGATTTGCTTACTTAACCTTGCCATTATTACCCTCCTAAATTGTTAAGACACATACAATATATTCAAATTTAAAAACTCATAATTATAACTATTTTTCTTATCCTTTATTCTCCAACTTATAAGCTTAAAGTATCTTTTAAAATAAAAATATATTTAACATTTGTTGTATTAAACGGGGTTTTTTAATATTTATACCTTATATATTTATGTATTTTTTATTTATTAAAGAACTCATAAAACAAAAAAAGTATGGAATATTAATCCATACTTAAAATTTACTTTAAATTCAAATTGAAAAATCTATCCATTTTATCAAATGGAATAACCTCAAGATTATCATATAAATCTATGTGAACAGCATCTGGAATAATTAATAACTCTTTGTTATTACCTTTTAACATTTCATAAGCATCTTTGCTGAAATAACATGAATGTGCTTTTTCTCCGTGGATCATTAGGACTGCACTTTGAATTTCATTTGCATACTTTAAAATTGGCATATTTAAAAATGATAAAGAAGATGTTATATTCCACCCACCATTAGAATTTAAAGAACGTTCATGATATCCTCGATCTGTTTTATAATAGCTAAAGTAATCTTTTAAATAAAATGGAGCATTCTCCGGTATTTGATCAAGTACTCCACCCACAAGTGCATATGCTCCATTTTTATAATCTTTAGTTCTTTGCTCATTCATAGATTTTCGTTTCTGATACCTTGCATCCTCATTATCCTCAAAATCAAAATATCCATTTGCAGTTACACGAGTCATATCATACATAGTAGATGCAACTGTTGCTTTGATTCTAGTATCAATGGCTGCAGCATTGAGTGCCATACCTCCCCAACCACATATACCAATAATACCTATCTTTTCTGAATCAAAATTTTCATGCGTAGAAAGAAAATCAACTGCAGCCTGAAAATCTTCTGTGTTAATGTCAGGTGATGCTACATATCGTGGATAACCACCACTTTCGCCCGTAAAAGAAGGATCAAATGCAATTGTCAAAAAACCTCTTTCTGCCATAGTTTGTGCATATAAACCTGATGCTTGTTCTTTTACAGCTCCAAAAGGTCCACTAACTGCTATAGCAGCTAACTTTCCAGAAACATTCTTTGGAATATAAAGATCTGCAGCTAATGTAATACCATAACGATTATAAAAAGTTACTTTTTGGTGATTCACTTTATCACTTTTCGGAAATGTTTTATCCCAAATATTTGTTAATATTAATTTTTCACCATTCATTTTAATTATCTCACTTTTCTAATTCTTATTATACAGGTTTAAAACTTTTTAATTTTCTACTTTAGTCAGAATTACTTCATGTACCCTATATAATTCTTCAAGATAAATCACATCACTATCTGATAACTCTAGATCAAGAGCTTTCACTGCTCCATCCAAATGAGAAATTTTTGTTGCCCCAACAATTGGTGATGCAACACCTTTTTTCCAGTGCCATGCTAGAGCAATATGTGCCATAGAAACATCATATTTGATTTTTAAATAACTATCTGTGTTACTACGTTTACTACCAGATTCCCACTCAATACGAGTCAAGTGTCACCTGCTAATGGACTATATGGAATTTAAGAAAACATTATACTGTTTACAGATTGGAATAAGTTCCCTCTCATCTTCACGATGCAAAATATTATAATGATTTTGCATAGTTGAGAATTTTGTCCATCCATTTTGTTCCGCACAAACTTGCATATTATGGAATTGATATCCATACATCGCTGATACACCTAAAGCACAAACTTTCCCTGATTTTACAAGTGAATCTAAAGCCTCCATAGTTTCCTCTATTGGTGTATCATAATCAAATCTATGAATCAAATATAAATCCAGATAATCTGTACCAAGACGTGACAATGTACCATCAATTTCTCTCAAAATCGCATTACGAGAAAGTTTTCCCTCATTAAAATAAACTTTAGATGCAAGAATAACTTTATCCCTAGGTATTCCAATATTTTTTAATGCCCTCCCCGTATACTCTTCACTTGTTCCACCGCCATAAAAATTTGCAGTGTCTATGAAATTAATACCAAGTCCCCATGCATAGGCAATCATATCATTTGTTTCATTTGCTTCTATAAGTAAAGATAGTCTTGCCGGAATGGTACTATCTCCTTCTTGAAACAGACGAACATATTCCGATAACATTTCTACCGAAAGCCCTGCATTACGCATACAAATAGCATTTTCCACCCATTCAATATCTTTTTCAGTATAAAAACGAAATCCCCCATTAGTACGGGTAACTGGTGGAACTACTCCAACTTTTTCGTAATATCTAAGAGTGTCTGCACTAATTCCATATTTTTCACATACTTCTTTTATTGTCATTAGTATCCTCCTACATCATCTGCTTCAATAATAAAATAGATTATAAAATTTAAAGTTAACTCCAAGTCAACAATAATTTTATAATAGATGAAAAATATAATAAAAAAGACTCTCGGTTGCATAATCGCACCGAAAGTCTTCAAGTATTTATTTAATTCTCATCTTTACCAAACATTCCTTTAAATGTTTCAACTAGTTGAGGGATTGAGTCTATTATTTTTTCGTATGAGTTGTTGTGATCTATTGGCAATAATCTTATGGCGTCCTCTCTTACTGCCAAGAACGCAACAGGTTTAATAGATATACCTGCACCTGCTCCTCCACCAAATAAATTTGGTTTTACCGTACTAGTTGCATTTTCTGGCATTGGAAGGTCAGATCCACCTGTACCAAATCCAAATCCAACTTTTGATATAGGAATTATTGTTGTACCATCTGGCGTAGTAATAGGATTTCCTATAATTGTATTAACATCGATCATATCTTTTATATTTTCAAGAGTAGTTTTCATTAAGTTTTCTATTGGATGTTGTTCCATTTAATTTCCTCCCTAGAGTAATAAATAAAAAAGTTATGTAAATAATTTGGGCTATTTTTATTTTTAATATACCTTTGAATTGTAATTTAAAAAGTAATGTGTTATATTTTGGAATTATTTCGATTTTGCTATCTCGTGTATTTACGTAAGACGATATTATATTGAATATAGAATATACAATTGTATTTAAATGTCCATATAAAATTGCTGTGATGTCTGCATCTTCCATTCCAAACTCAATTGTATTTGTGATTGTAAATTTTGGTTTGTGTTTTAAATATTTAATTCTTGACAAAATTTCTTTAAAGATTTTTATGGAAATTTTTATGTCCATTCCCCTCTTCTCTTTTAGGGATTTTATTAATTCTTCATTGTCATTTTTCTTTACCTTTTTATTTTTGATAATCAAATTTGTTAAATTGATTCTCCACAAGTAAACTTCAAAATCTAATTTATTATTTTCAATTCTCAAATCAAATCTTATTTTTACCGAAATGAAAAAAATTAAAATGATAAGAAAGATAATTAATATTTTTATCATGATATCAACCACCATCTTAAGTTCTCATTTTAAATTAGTTATTTACAAATATATCCTCTATTATGCAAAAGTTTACTAAGAATAGTTTTTATTTTAATTAATCATACTATACTAATATATTTTATTTTTAGGTGGTGATAGTCTTTGAAAAATTTTTCTAAAATTTTGGTAGCTATACTTTGTATATTGTTTAGTCTCTCGAGTGTACATATAGATGCTTATTCTTCTAGCGTTAAAAGTCAAAAGCCTTACGACTTAAATGCTCATGCCGCTATTGTTATTGACGCAAAGACTCACAGGATACTTTTTGATAAAAATGCTCGTAATATTTTACCAATGGCAAGTACAACAAAAATACTTACTTCACTAGTGGCTATTAAATATGGTGATTTGGATCAAAAATTTAAAATTTCTGCTAATGCCTCATCAATTAGAGGATCAAAGGTTGGATATAAAAAAGATGAAGAAATTTCTTTAAGAGAACTTATTTATGGGCTTATGTTTAAATCTGGAAATGATGCAGCGATTGCAATCGCTGAAGGGGTTGCTGGATCGATAGAAGAATTTTGTGATCTCATGAACGAATATGCAAAAGAAATTGGAATTATTGATTCACATTTTGAATCTCCTCATGGTCTTGACAGCCAGAACCATTATTCAACTGCATATGATTTAGCATTGCTTACATCAAAGACAAAAGAGATTGAGTTTTTTAATGAACTTTCAAAGACCAAAGAATATACAGACACGGGATTTTCAAGATCATATCAAAATATAAACAAAATTTTATACATGGTCCCTCAAGCAACGGGCACAAAGACGGGGTACACAGGGCAAGCTGGTAAATGTTTAGTGTCATCATTTAACATGGGTGATGATAATGAAATTGTCGTTGTTGTTTTGAACTGTACTCCAAGATGGAAATCAAGCGAATGGCTTTACAATTTTGCAAAAGACAACTATGAATACAAGAAATTATTTTCCGCAAATGATTTGATTATTGATGAAAGTTTAGAGAATGGCATTAAGATTGAAGGTATGTTAAAGGAAGATGTAGTTGTTCCTATTAAAAAGGGGATGGAAGCTAAAAGTGTTATTACACTCAATGATAACATCAAAAATTCAAAAGATAGTGATGATATTAATGAGTTTGAAAATTTAGGAACGCTTAAAATTTTTGAAAATGAAGAACAGATTTATATTTGCCCTATTCTCAACAAAAATTATAAATCCGAGTAACAAATTTTTTTCTTTTACGTAGTATATCCTATAAACAAAATTTAAAATAAAGAGGAGCAAAACACAATGAGCTGTTGTAATTCTTATGGATATACAAACTGTATGATGCCATATTCCTACTGCAATAATTTCCCTAGTTATAGTTGCTATCCTATGTATTCTGGTTGTGGATGTGGTTGCGGAAACAACGGAGGATTTTGGGGAAATGGGTGTGGATATGGTAGCACACTTGGACTAATTGCACTTTACTCTTTACTTTGCAGATAGCTAAATAAGTAAACAACAAAAGGAATGTTTATTAACATTCCTTTTGTTAACATAGAAGAATATAAAAGGCTTGCATTTTTAAAAAATGCTTGCCTTTATTTATTTTAATAATGAAAGGACTTGTTGTGGTGCTTGGTTTGCTTGTGCAAGCATTGCCTGTGAAGCTTGTTGAAGAACATTAAGTTTTGTTAAGTTCATCATTTCTTTTGCCATATCAACATCTCTTATTCTAGACTCAGCTGCTTGCAAGTTCTCCGCAGTATTATCAGTTGAAGCTATTGTATGTTCGAGTCTATTTTGAGAAGCTCCAAGGTCAGCTCTCTGTGCAGAAACTCTCGAAACTGCCTCATCTAATCTTCCGATTGCATCTTTTGCATCTTCAGCTGAAGCAACGTTAACTCCTCCAAGACCAAGCTCACGACTTCTCATATTCCCAATACTTATACTTATCATTTGATCTTTATTTGCTCCAATTTGAAGTTCAACTCCTGGATTCTTTTCTGTAACAGTATTAGTTAATGTAAGCTCAACATTGTTAACATTTGCATCCTTAATTTTAGTTTTTAACTGTGCTAATTTAAATTGTGCCCCACCTAATGTTACGACTTGCTCAGTATCAGCATTAGCAGCATCTTTAAGAACTACAGTTTCTATAGTATACTCTTTATTATCATTAAACTTAGACTCATCTGTTAACTCTAACTTTACATCATCTCCATCAAGTGACATTTTTAAATGAAACGTACCTTCTCCTAGAGTATTAACATTTTTTAAATCTGTATCTAAAAAAACAGTTGCTGCATCTGCACCACTTAAAGTTCCTGTACCTGCCTTAACAACCCCAGTATCAAATTCTATTTTCTCTCCTGATTTTTCTCCATTAAGTACTTTACTTCCGCTAAAATCTGTATCTGTCGCAATTCTATCGATTTCAGATCTTAATTGATTAAATTCTTGATCGATTAAAGCCCTATCTTCATCTGTATAAGTACCGTTTGCAGATTGAACTGCAAGTTCTCTCATTCTTTGTGCGATTGCATGAGTTTCTGATAATGCTCCCTCAGCTGTTTGAATCATTGAAATACCATCTTGAGCATTTCTTGAAGCCTGATTAAGACCTCTGATTTGTGATCTCATCTTCTCAGATATTGCAAGACCTGCGGCATCATCTGCAGCTCTATTTATTCTAAGTCCTGAATTTAATTTTTCCATTGCTTTACCTTGAGCAATTGTTGTACTTCCCATATTTCTATGTGCATTCATCGCATTCATATTGTGATTAATTATCATTGTTTATTATTCCTCCTTGAAATTCATTTACGTCCCTGTTAAATATTTAGACATTATTATTATTGGTGGTTTATGTAGTTCATATACTGGTATAAATTTCAGAATAAAAAATAAAAAGGGAATGCCTCTCGGCATCCCTAATTATCTTAAGATTGAAAGAACTTGTTGTGGTGCTTGGTTTGCTTGTGCAAGCATTGATTGGGAAGCTTGTTGAAGAACATTTAACTTTGTTAAGTTCATCATTTCTTTTGCCATATCAACGTCTCTTATTCTAGACTCAGCAGCTTGTAAGTTTTCCGCAGTATTATCAGTTGACGCGATTGTGTGCTCAAGTCTGTTTTGAGCAGCTCCAAGGTCAGCTCTTTGTGCAGAAATTCTAGAAACCGCTTTATCCAATCTGCCGATTGCATCTTTTGAATCTTCAGCAGTAGAAACACTAACTCCACCTAGTCCTAATTCTCTTGAACCCATATTCTCCATGCTCAATCCTATCATTTGGTCTTTGTTTGCACCTACTTGCAATTCAACTCCAGATCCTGAATCTTTTTGTTGTGCTGTATTTTCTATAGTAAAATTAATTTGCTTAGTTTTTTCTAAATTTTCAAGATTCAATACAAAATCTACTCCACCTATAGTAGCACCAACGCTTTTACCTGTCTGACCAATATCAGATCCTACATCATCAATAACTAATGTTTCCATTACATATTCCTTATTATCATTAAAGCTAGATTTATCATAAAGATCAATCGTAATTACTCCCTGATCATCAACAGCAACATTAAATGTAAAGCTACCTTCACCAAGAAGATGCGCTTCATCTCCAAATTCTAAATCAGTATCTACAACATTTGCCATTCCTGTAGTTATTCCTGTACCTGTTGTTGATTTCGCAACAGTACCTGCAACTATTTCTTTACTTGAAAGGTTACCATTTATAACTTTACTACCATTAAATTCTGTGTCGTTTGCTATTCTATCAATCTCAGATTTTAATTGATTGAACTCTTGATTTATAAGTTCTCTATCTTCATCTGTATAAGTTCCGTTCGCAGATTGAACTGCAAGCTCTCTCATTCTCTGTCCTATAGCATGAGTCTCTGACAATGCTCCCTCAGCTGTTTGAATCATTGAAATACCATCTTGAGCGTTTCTTGAAGCTTGATTCAATCCTCTGATTTGTGATCTCATCTTCTCAGATATTGCAAGACCTGCAGCATCATCACCAGCTCTATTTATTCTAAGTCCTGAACTTAACTTTTCCATTGACTTTCCTTGCGCAGATGTCGTACTCCCCATATTCCTATGTGCATTCATTGCATTCATATTGTGATTAATTATCATTGTTTATTCCTCCTTGAATATCATCTTACATCCTTGTTTTTGTAACACTCTATCCGTGTTACATTTTTTATTATCGTAAAGTTTTCTGATAACTTTATAAAAAAATAACAAAAGCCACTAAAATTTTTAGTGCCCTTTTGTTATGCTACCTTTTTAAGTTAACAACCTCTTGAAGAATTTCATCACTCGCAGATATAATTTTTGACGAAGCCTGAAACGCTCTACTAGTAACTATAAGATCAGTAAACTGCTCAGCAATATCAACATTTGACATCTCAAGCATACCTTGCATTATACTACCATTCTCTATAGGGTCAGGATCTCCAAGTCCTGTTGATATTAATGGAGTTCCAGAGTTTGCAGAGTTTAAATACATATTATTTCCAACAGCCTCAAGTCCTTCTTGGTTCTTGAAACTCGCTGTAGCAAGTTGTCCAATAACAGTCATCTGACCACCTTCAACAACTCCAGTTATTACCCCATCCTTACCAATAGAATATGATATAACTTTTTTGTATTCATCCGCTTGTCCATTTGTACCTGGAAACTTAACCTTATCAGGTATTCTAAGAGTTTTTAAACCATCTGCCGCTTCCAAGTCTGGATCATCAGCATCAACATAATTAACCGTTCCATCATCATCCATTCCATCGGTCATAGTATAACCAAGAACTCTCTCACCGCTCGATGTAACAAGATACCCATCAGCATCAAGGGATAAAGATCCATCTCTTGTATACATTATTTCACGCCCTCCAGCATCAAGTTGACCATTAGTAATTGTTATATCGTCATCTTTGTGAGCCACTGGACCTTTAGAAACCATAAAAAATCCATCTCCGTCCATTGCCAAATCAAGTGGTCTTCCTGTTGGCTGCATCATACCTTGTCCCATAACTCTATCAATACTTCCAACACTCGCACCAAGTCCAACTTGTTTCGCATTACTTCCACCAAGGTTATTTGACGCCCCAACTGCATTAGATGAATTTTGATACATCATATCTTTAAATACAACCCTAGAACCTTTAAAACCTGTCGTTGAAACGTTCGCCAAGTTGTTACCAATAACATCAAGCTTGTTCTGTTGAGCCTTCATTCCACTGATACCTGCATACATACCTCTAATCATAAAATCACCTCATTCAAAAAAATTATTTAAACTTCATATACAAACGCAGAATAATTTGATGAATTATTATTGTTATATGCCTGCACAGTTTTGCGTTCCCTGCTAATATTTTTAATCTCATTATAAATATCACTTATTTTATTTTTCATGAGAGATTCAAGTAACAAATCCATCTTTATAATATCCAAATCATTTGCACATTTAATTAATACATCCTTGTCGCAACCATCTAACTCATTCAATATGATTTGCCTTTCATCCATAAGATCCAAAACAAGTTCTGTATCTTCAAAGTTCACAGCATCAATAATTCTCATAGTAAGATCTTTAAATATCTTTAATTGATTATAAACCAACTCTTCCATAAACATTCACCTCAAAATTAAATATTACTGCATGAACATCGATGACTGAGATTGCAACTTGCTTAACGCAGTTTCTAATCGTGTAAATTGTGCATAATATCTATTTTCTCTAGTAGTTATCAAATCATTAAGTTTATCAATTTTCTCATCATATTCTTTAATCTTTTTTGATATTGTGTTACTTAAAAATGTGGTATCACCTTCTATACCTGCAATTTCAATGAAGGTTCCCTTTTTACCACTCTTATTTCTTGTAGTTCTCGTATAATCATTCACAACATCATTTATTCTCCTGAAAATTCCTTGGTCTGCGTTCTTCGCCTTCCTCTCGTCAGCTGTCAAATCAGGATTATAATTTTCATTTCCACTATCAGAAGTTTTTGTAAACAATTCTGATATGCTTTGCGGATCACTTGCTAAAGCCTTTCTGAACTTTTCTTCATCAAAAATGATTTTTCCCCCTTGTTTATAATCATTTGATGTATCGAGTCCAATTTCACGCATGCTTAAATTTACCCCATCAACTGGTGTAAAAATAGCATTTCTAAGTTCATACATAAAACTCTCAAGCTCCGACTCATTTCCAAGTATTCCTTGTTTCGCCTTAGCTTCCCAAAGCTCAATTTCCTTCTCACTCATTGCCTCTTTTTGTGCTTCAGTTAAAGGTTTAAACTTGGAATTCTTTCTCTCTCTCGTCTTTGTGTTGAGATCATCCATAATTTTATTGAAATCCTCAACAAACCCCTTCATTAACTCAACAGTCTTGTCCGTATCTTCAATAACGCTTACTTTTATAGGTTCTGTCGGTAATGTTTTTATATCAAAAGTAATTCCTGCAAGTGTAAAACTATTTGATGAAAATTCAAAAGTGTTACTATTACCATCACCATCCATGAATTCCACAATAGCACTTTCTCCTTTTGCATCTAACTTATTAGTTCCAAATAAAGACTCAATAAATTTCCCTGATGTATCTCCTCCGCTCAAAACAACTTCTTTCCCTGTTTCTTTAGACTCAATATTAAAGCTCCTTGAAATAGTATTATAGGAAATATTAACTTTCGCTCTCGATGAAATATCGGAAAAAACTTGTTTAATCGTTAAATCTTGTCCACCTTTATACCCATCTTTATCTTCTTTAGATCCAAAATCATATTTAAATGTTTCTCCATTAATCGTAAACTCTACCTTTTTATCGTCTGGATTATCAAAATTTAAAACGTTTACCATCTTCTCAGTTTTAACGTCCAAAGTTATATCCAAACTATTCCCAATACCAATTGAATTCGCAGCACTACCGCTTATAACAATTTGTTCTTTTAAATCTGTTTTAAATACAAGTTTTCCATTAACAACACTACTACTTACATTTGTTTTGTTTGTATTTTCATTAACCTTTTTTGAAATCTCATTAAGTATTTCCTCTTTGCTCTTCGATGTATCAATATCTGACAAATCAATTACAGTAGGATCTTTTCCTCTAACACTGATTACTAAATCCGAGTTCTGACCTTTAATAAATTTTGATTCATATTGCAAAATATTATCTGCTGATGTTTTGGTTGAATCTTGACCTACAATAGAAACTTTAGGAGTTTCAAATTTTAATGAATCCAAATTCTTATCATTAACTTTAACTTGTCCACTCTCATCAACTTCTACCTTCAATTCCTTATATTCATCACTTGATATTACTTTTTTAAGTTTAGACTTTATTTGATTTACAAGTTTATCTTGACTATATGAACCTTTATCTAATTTAATTGTATACTCTTTTCCGCCAACATCAATTTTTAAAGAATCATTTTTATCATCTACTACAAAATTACTTTTTACTTCAAGTTGTCCATCTTTGTTAACTGAAACCTCATATTTATCTTTTGTAGAATCGTTTTCTTGAATTTTTACATTTATCGCCTTAGCAAGACTTTCTTTACTATCAAAAGATTTTGAGTCCAGTTTTATTTGGTGACCATCAATTTTTATCGTATTGTTATCTGCTCCAATAATAACTGGTATTTTTAAATCTCCCTTTACTGTAGATTGGTTTATTACATTTGAACCAGTTACTTTTGCAGGTTTTGCCATTTGAGTCATTTTTAATTCATAATTTCCTGGCTCAGCCGTTCCACCGGCTATAATATTTGCTACTGTTTTGCTGACTGTTGAATCAGCCTTTATTCCAGAAAGAGATCCAGAACCCATTATATAAGTTTCTTTATTAAGTGGATCAAAATATTTCTTAGAAAAATCCCTAACTTCTGTTATTATTTCCCTATAGAGTTCCTGTCTCCACTCTAGTATTTGTTTATTTTGATTTATTCGGTCGATCTTACTTTTTTCAGTCTGAAGCATACTTTCTACAATAGCTTTTGTATCCAAACCAGAGGCCATACCAGTCATTTGAATCGATGACATATATATCCCTCCTAAAATTATTTCGAGCTAGAAACCTTCTTATAAACCTCTTGCCACATATCATTTACTTCTTGGACAACAGGAAAAACTTCATCAAGTATTGCTTCGTTCTTCTCAATATTACACTTAGAAAGCCTATCTATTATAAAAGCGTATATACTTTTTAAGTTTTCTGCCCAAACTCCACCCTTTTCAGTATCTAGGGTTATCATAAGCTCATAAAAAATATCTTGAGCTTTAATCAAGTTTGTATGAATCTCTTTTAAATTATTAGTTTTAAAGGCAAGTTTTGCAATCTTACAAAACTTGACTCCACCTTCAACTAACATAATCAAGAGCTTTTCCTTCGATACGTTGTTAATACTACTGTTTTTGTAAGTATCCCTTGCGTTTAACATAAATATTACCTACCTATTTTCAAATAATAATTACATAAACCTGCCTATTTTAAATTATCAATCTTAGAAATAACGTCAATCATATTAGAAGAAATAGATTTCTTATTTTGGGAACTAATATCTTGTATAAGCTCTTTTCTTAAAATCTTTAATTCTCTTGGAGCTTCTATTGCAAGTTTTACACAATTATCTTCAATCTTTACGATCTTTATCTCAATATCATCTCCAATGAATAAGCTTTCCTCTTTTTTTCGTGAAATAACTAACACTTAAAAATCACCCTCTTTTGACTACTAATGATTGTCTAACTAAATAATCTTCTCTATCTAATATTACTTGTTCACATTTTCCTGTAGTAAGGTTGACAATTATAGGAGCTCTTAAATTCAAAGTTATTTTCTCTACATCATCATTTAATGTTACTACACTTAAAACTAACACATCGCTTGCATCTTTTATATTTAATCTTTCTGTTGTACTATCATCAATTTCTATTTCATAATTAGGAAAATAAATATATGGATCAATTAATAGAAGAGAAATATTTTCCTGTTCAGAAGAACTTAAATTAAAAAATCCAACCTGCTCCAATGCTACTAATTCAAAATTTTTAAGCCCATCAAATCCAGGTAACCCTTTTTCAAATACTACACTACCATTTTTTAAAACCATTTGCTCTCCCATTGATTAAATTCCTCCCAAATTCAAAAATTAAAAAAATCAAAATACTTTTTAAAAATATTTTTAATAATATTATTATCCTGTTTAAAAAATATATACAATTAAGTTTATCTTAAATAGTCGATCAATGACGGTTGCATTATCTTTGAACTTGCTTGAAGTGAAGCTGTATACATCGTCATAGCTGTTACATAATCAATTGTTTTTTCTGCAAAGTCTATATCTTCAATACTCGATAAAATTTCTTTTATATTAAATTTTTCTTCTTCATTTCTCTCGAGTGCATCTTCCATTCGATTTTGTTTTGAACCAATTTGACCTCTTATTCTTGAAACATTTTGAAGTGCATCATCAATTTGTTCCAAATTTTTTGTTATAAGCTCTTTATAGGCATTCTCATCAGTATTATCTAAGTTTTCCAAAATTTTCTCAAAACTCTCCATGAGATTAACATCGTTCCCATCCTTATCCTTAAACTCAATCATTTCAGTTACATTAACTCCATAATCAATTTTTACTCCAGGAGAAACTTCCATCTCAATTGGCTGTCTAATTTGATCTAATTCAACTTGAGTTATTGCTTGCCCATTTTTTCCATTATACTCAAGCTTAATATTCCCACTTACTGGATCTTTTGATATATTTAACGGCTTTTGATCAATCCTCTCACCACCAAATACATATTTACCATCAAAAGTTGTATTCAAAACATCTCCCATTTTATTTACAAGTTGAGATATTTCTTCTTTTAATGCTGCTCTTTCATCTGATCCATAAGTTGCATTACCTGCACTAACCAAAAGTTCTCTCATCTTTTGAAGTCCATCATTTGCTTGTTCCAAAGCTTTATCCGTAACATCAAGGTGATTAGTTGCATCAACAATATTTTTATTGTATTGTGCATTCTTTGCTATATCAGTTTTAAGTCGCATAATTTTTGCTGCTTTAGCAGGATCGTCTGAAATTTTATTAATTTCCTTACCTGTATTCAACTGATTATCTATTTTGTTCATTCTTGTAAGATTCTTATGAAGGTTATAATTGAAATTCCGATTAGTCATACCATTTGTAATCCTCATTCTCTTATCCTCCCATCAATTACATCAATCCGTTTATAATAACATCCAATAACTTATCTACCGTTGAGATAACTCTTGCACTTGCATTGTATGCATGTTGAAAAGTTATAAGGCTACTCATTTCTTCATCGAGTGAAACTCCAGAAACACTCATTCTAGAAATTTCAAGATTATAAACAAGATCCTCAAAATTATCTGCTTCTCTAGCTGATTCCTGTGCTCTTATGCCAACAGTAGTCACCATATTTTTATATTGCGATTCAATCTTTACCCCACTTTTCGCATTAGTAATATCAAGTCCGTTATTTACAAGCTCACTTCCACCTTTATTCGGATTAAAAAAATCTTCTCTGCTATTAATAGTTTTTCCAATATCAGAAATATTAAACAACTTATCTCTTAAAGATGCAATAGCTAAAGCTCTATCTCCATCACCTTGTCCATCTATTGAATTTTGTGTACCATCGTCAAACATATGATCATTCTTTCTTACTTTTAACTTCATAGGATCATCTAAAAGAGTTTTGTTTATAGAAATGTTCCCCGCAGTTATAGAATTTTCATCTCCGCCTTCTGAACTTACAAAAAATGGCAAAGTATCTGCAGTTGCATCTGTCTTACCACTATGAACAGCATTTACAGAAAAAACAATAGACTTTGTCAATTGATTTAATTGATTTATAAAAGAATCGAGTTCGTTATGGGATTTTTGGAGGCCACCAAGCTCTCCAGTGCTTAGAGTAAGCGATGAGAAATTAGTTGAAGTAATTTGTGGAGTTTTAATTTCAGTTCCTGTTTTATCAACAAGATTTCCTTCTTTATTTGATAAAACAATTCTATTCTTTTGAAGATCATTAAAATCTTTCTCATTCATGTTCTCTATTACAAGTGTAGCTCTGTTATTGGGATCGCTTGAATCGTTATTTTTATAATAAGTTATTGTTACATCTTTAGGAAATCCTCCCTGTCCATTTACCTCAATTTCTTCTACATATGTTAATCTTAAATCGTTTTGACCTTCTTTGTTGCTCACTAAATTTCCAAGTGCTATATCTTTTCCATTAACATTGATCCCGTTATTTTTTTTATTTTCAATCGTTATTCCCATTTTGCTGCTAAGCTGATCAAGAAGAGCATCTCTCTTATCCATTAAATCATTTGGTTGATTTCCAACTACAGTAATTTCTTGTATCTTTTGATTAAGCTCATTAATTTCATTAAGAATTGAATTAACCTCAACAACCGAATTTTTAATAGTATCGTTTACATCGACCTTTGATTCTTGAAGTTTTGAATAAATACGGTTTATCTCCGTTGTCATGTTAGACGCCTCTTGCAAAACAATATTCCTTGTATTAATATCAGATGGATTTTTTGATAAATCCTGCCAACTGTCAAAAAATTTATCAAACATTTTGCTAAGTCCCTTATCACCACTTTCGTTAACAAGTGTTTCTATTTCAGATAAAACATTTTGACGAACATTTGCATCTGCAAGAGCTGAATTTTCATTTCTAATTTGATAATCTAAAAAAGTGTTTCTAACTCTCTCAACCATTGCAACTTGGGCACCTGTTCCAATTTGACCAGCACTTCCAACAGTTGTTAATGGTGAGGACGCTTCAACTCTTATTCTTTGTCTTGTATAATCTGTTCGTGATGCATTGCTAATATTATGTGAAGTTGCGTTAAGACCTGCCTGCATAACATTTATACCACGTTTAGAAATATTAAGAGTATTAAACAAACCTGCCAAAATAAAACTCCCCCTTTCTAATGAACAATAATTAAAATTTAATAATTAAGCTTTCTTGTGTAAACATTAGATTGATTTGTATTTTTATTAATAGAGGATAATAGTTTATTTGTAAAGCTCAACGATTTTTTGATAAGAAATTTATTATCTTCCTTAATTAAACTCAGCTTTTCAACCAAAGAAACGAGAAGTATATAACTTTCGTATAATTCTTTATCATCTTTGTTCCTCATAACAAAATCTTTAATACATTCTTTATTTAATAATTTTCTAAGCTTAACCTCTTCATCCGCAACGCTCTTACAAACATTATTAATTTTCACAGATACTCCATCAAGTTCAAACAATTTATTATTCTTTATAAATTCTTTTTGCTCTTCTAAATGTTTTTGCAAAGTATCAAACAACTTAATTTGATTAAGAATTATACCATTAATTTCTTTGTTCAAACCTATTACCTCCAATATAATAAACATATATAAATTTTTATATAAAAAAGTTAAAAACCAAATATCTATAAATTTAAGTTTTTAACCCGTTCTGTATTGCTTAAAATTGCTGTAATCCTTACACCAAAATTTTCATTAACAACAACGACTTCTCCTGTCGCAATTTGCTTTCCATTGACCAATATATCAACTGGTTCCTCCGCTAACTTCTCTAGCTCAACAAGCGAACCTGTACCTAAATTCAAAATTTCCCCAACATTCTTCTTCGTTTTTCCAAGAACAACAGAAATCTCAAGTGGAACATCCAAAATTAAATCTATATTGTTAGGATTTGCTGGTGTAGCTCCTTGACTAAGCGGCATTAAAACAGCATCACTTACATCATAATCCTTAATAGGCTTAGTATATGAAGAATTCTCAACTGCTTTCAAATTTTGATTGTCTAAGCTCTGATCATCATACCTGTGATCTGTTGATCCCTCCTTAAATCCATTTTGATCATTAAGCATAATATTTATAATATTTTTACCTGTTTCCAAGCTCAGAACTTGAACAATATTACTATTAATCAAATCAGTAACATTCATTTGAAACTTTATTTTTATAATTTTTTCATTTCCATCTCCAAAAAACTTATCACTGTCTTCAGGAGTATAACTTATAACTGTTTCAGGAGTTGAAATATCTATGCTTTTTTGAAACATAGTAGACATAGAAGTTGCTGATGAAGCTATCATTTGATTCATCGCCTCAGATACAGCACTTATTTCTATTTCATTTAACATTTTCCTTTCCTCAACATTTTTGCCATCTCCGCCCATCATAAGATCCGCAATAATTATAGCATCTCTTATACTCATAACAAGTACATTATTCCCATCAATGCCTTTTGTGTATTTTACTTTCAAAGCTATATGTGGCTGCATAAACTCTTTGGCTATATCAGATATATTAACAACTTCAACAGTAGGAGTAGTTATTGTAACAGGCTTTTGTAACAACTTAGAAAAACTTGTTGACGCATTTCCCATACAAATGTTACCAATTTCACCAAGAAGATCTCGCTCTTCACTAGTAAGAATTGGATCTGTACTATTCTCAAGTTGACTTACATCATTCTGACTTTGATTTTCCTTCTCCATTCTTCATAACCTCCTCACTATAATAAATATCTAAAATCTTTACACCCTTATTCTCTCCAACAAGCCCAAGAACTCCATTAAAAATTAATCTTTCTTCAATATATATCTCAACTGGACTATTACATTTTTTATTTAAAATTATGATATCGTTAGGTTGAAGAGATAAAAAATCTTGAATACTAATAAATTTCCTATCCAATATAGCCTCTAATTCTATATTTACACTGTTCAATTCTTTTCTAATAGATTTTTTGATAATCTCTACTTCTTCTTCAGTATTTGTCTTTACTAAATAATCTCTATTTAACTTATCACCTATCTTCTCTATTGAAATATAAGGTAAGCAAATATACATAAAGTATGCAGCTCCCTCAATCTCAATTTTGAAAGTAACAAATAATATAGGTTCATTAGGACCCATTGATTGAACAGTAGATGGATTAGTCTCTAAGTTAACAAATTTAGGCTCAACGCTTATAATATCATCCCAGGATACCCTTATTATATTAAGTATTTCATTCGATACTTGCGTCAAAATCTTCTTATCAATATCACTAAACTCTCTCATAATTCCTAAATTTTTTCTATCATTAGAACCAAGGAGTGAATTCAACAATAACACTGATAAAGATGATTCCAATCCCATAAAAATATTTCCAAATAAAGGTGGCATCTCAAATGATATTATTGTAGTTGGATTAGGCATTGAAAAAACAAATTCATGAAATGTTATCTGTTCAGTTGACATAATTTCAATTTTAACCTGAACACCAAAAACTGAAACAAAATAACTCGAAAGATATTGAGTAAAATTTTCATGTATAATGCTTAACGATTTCATATGATCTTTTGTGAATTTTTGAGGTCTTTTAAAATCATATTTTTTTACATTTTTTTGTAAAATATTAGGCTTATTATATGAAGTACCTTCGGATTCGATACTATTCAACAGCTTATCAATTTCTTCTTGGCTTAATACATTATCGCCCAAAACTTCAACTCACCTCGCTATCTTTCGGAACAAATTTATTAATATCTATAACCGTAATCAGTTTAAAATTAAGTTCCAATACACCTTTAACAAATGGAATTTTAGTATCTATAGATCTCTTAATCAAATTTGGATCTATATCTATTACTTCATCTACCTTGTCAACCATTATTCCAATCTCTTCAAGCTCAATATCAAGTATGATTATACTACTATCTTTTAAAGTTGAATTATCATAAGAATTATGGTTCAAATTCAATAAAATAGAAATATCAAAAAGCGAAATAATAATCCCTCTTAAATTTATGAGTCCCTTAATATAACTTGGAGCATTAGGAACCTTTGTAACCGTCATCATATCATTTATACTTAAAACTTTCGATGCCTCAACTCCAAAGAATTCCTCCCTGATTTTAAATATGACTAATTGCATAATCTTAAATTATCCCAAAACTTTTTTAACTGACTCAATAACTCTCTCTGATTGAAAAGGTTTAACTATAAAATCTTTAGCCCCCGACTTAATAGCATCCATAACCATTCCTTGTTGACCCATAGCACTACACATTATGATATTTGCTTTAGGATCGAAACTCATAATTTCTCTTAATGCTTCAATACCATCCATCTCTGGCATTGTAATATCCATTGTAACAACATCTGGTCTATCTTTTTTATAAAGTTCTATAGCTTTAAGACCATTACTTGCTTCTCCAATAACTTGATAACCATTCTTCTCTAATATATCCTTAAGCATCATTCTCATAAAAGCTGCATCATCAACTATTAAAATTCTACTCATCGTAATTCCTCCTAAAATTGACTTTTACTTTTAAAGATTTTATTTAAATTGCCCTTTCTGGGAACAAAGTAAAAATATACATTCATCATTTCAGTTTCTAACTCATATTTGAAATCTGTATTTATATTTAATATCTCATCATAAAACTGCTCCTCTTCCATTAATGTGTAAGATAAAATCGCAGTAAGATTGTCATAAAGCAAACTACTACTTTCAATTTCAATTCTCAAATTAAAATAATCAGCAATGTTTCTTATATAAGTTGAACAAACTATGTTACAAACTTCCTCTATAAAAGAAATTCTTACATCATCCAACTCATCTTGAAACATTAATTGTCCGCTTGCTATATCCTTTACTATATTTTTCGCTGTGTTTATATCAAATAACAGCAAAACACTTCCTTCTATATCGCCTTTTAAAATTAAAATTTTCCCTATTACCTCAATATCATCAACTTCATCCATAAAGTCACTTATAGATTCAATATGAACATTTGGAATAGTCATAGTTATCCTAGTATTTAACAATTCAGATAATGATGTCGCTGAATTTCCAAGTGCTATATTAGATACTTCTTTCATCATATCTAATTGTTCTTCAGAGTACTCGAGCATACCCTCTCTCCTCCTATTTTTAAGATATAATTGATGCTACATCGACTATAAGGGTAACAAGACCATCTCCTAATATTGTTGCTCCTATATACTCTTTTAATCCTTGTAAGCTTTTTCCTAGATTTTTTATTACTATTTCCTGCTGACCTAAAATATCATCAACTAACAAAGCAGCAATTTTTTCTCCAACTTTAGCAACGATTATATAGTTATTATCAGTATTATTCATAGATATTCTATCCTCTAAACTAAATTTATAAGACATCCGTATAAGCGGAATAATCTTATCTCTATACGATAGAACTTCCTTATTATTACTTTTCTTTATCAAATCTTCCTTCCAATTTATAACACTATCTACAAATCCCAACGATATTGCCATAGTTTCACCATTAACTTTAACAAGTAACGCTTTAATTATTTGCAAAGTTAGCGGTAATTTTATTACAAAAGTTGATCCCTTACCTTTTTCACTTTGAAGATCTATAGTTCCTCCAAGAGATGATATTTTTGTTTTGACAACATCCATACCAACTCCTCTACCTGAAATATCTGTAACCTTTTCATTTGTACTAAAACCTTCTAAAAAAATTAAATTCTTTATATCTGTTTCAGACATTCCATTAGTAGTTATACCAATTTTCTCAGCCTTAGCTTTAATTTTTTCAACATTTAACCCTCTGCCATCATCTCGTATCTTAATTACAGCTTTAGTGCCTTCTTGATAAGCATAGAGATGTATTTGCCCTGTTGGATTTTTACCAGCTTCAATTCTCTCATCCTTAGTTTCTATTCCATGATCTACTGCATTTCTTAAAAGATGTATAAGCGGTTCTCCAATCTCATCAATAACTGTCCTATCAAGCTCAGTATTTGCTCCTTCAATAACAAATTGAATATCTTTATTAAGTTCTAAAGACAAATCCCTTATCATTCTCGGAAATCTACTAAATACAACTTCTAATGGTAACATTCTAATTTTCATGACCAGGTCTTGTAATTCCGATGTGGATCGAGCAATTTGTTCAAGCGTTTCATTAAGTTCTGAAGAATTATATGTATTACTAATCTGCTCAAGTCTTGTTCTATGAATTACAAGCTCTGATACCATATTCATAACCATGTCTAACCTATCCAAGTCAACTCTAACTGATTGTGTCCCCTTCTTAATTGACATAGATTGTTTTTTAGTCTTAGACACTTTTTCCATAGTTCCATCTTTATTATTTGCATTTATTTGAACTTTATTTATATTTTCATCATTAACTGCTATGTTATTTTTTTCCTTAGATAAGTCTTTTGATTTAGTATTTTCTTCATCTTTAATATTATTTTTTAAATTTTCCGAAGCCTCTTCAAGATTTATGAATACCTCATTTCCATAAGATTTCTTAACATTGTCAGAATTTATTTCTTTTATAGCAACCTTCTTTATCTCAGAAATATGTTTTATAATATTTTGAAGATTCTCTTTAGGCATCATAGTTATATAAAGCATATCAACTTCAAAATCAAAATTTTCTGTTTCAATATCCTGAGTAGACGGTAAAGTATGTATAATATCTCCATACTTCTCTATCTCTCTAAATAATATAAAAACTCTTGCTGTTTTCAATAAAACAGTATCAGTAAGAATAATCTTTATTTCATAAACAAAATAAGGTGTCTTTTCTCTATTTATAATGTTTATATGATGCTCTTCAAGCTTTAACTTTTCTTCAACAGTTTCATCCTTTACTTTACTCTCATCTGTACTTTCAATAGTTTGATCTACATTTCCTACAACTTTATCCCCTGAAATTCCAGCTAAACTTTCAACGATCTCATCTATATCCATTTCATCATTATTTCCATCGCTTATGTTATTAATCATAAATTCCAATGTATCAAGACATTTAAATAAAATCGTAACAACATCTCTATTAACCTTGAGCGTACCCTCTCTAAATTTTGACAATACATCTTCCATCTTATGAGTTAATTCTGACATTTTCATATATCCCATTGTTGCAGACATTCCTTTAATGGTATGACTAACTCTAAATATCTCATTAACTACTTCTAAATCATCTGGTTTTTGCTCAAGCTCCAATAAAGAATCATTTAGTTTAGATAAATTTTCCATAGATTCTTCAAGAAACATCGATAAATATTGTGAAATATCCAATTTATTTCACCACCTTTTGGTAAAAAAATGTACCTAATTTATTGAACCCAACTTGTTTGTAATCGTAAATATTTTCTGTAGCACCTATAAAAACAATTCCCTGATCGTTTAATGAATCATAGAATTTATTATATATCTTAATTTTCTCATCTTTGGTGAAATATATAACAACATTTCTACACAATATCAAATCAAAATTACTCGGAAAATATTCAAGTATCAAATCATGCTTTCTAAATTTAATTTTATTCTTTATAAAATCTTTAATTTTGAATTTGTCTTGACTCATATCAAAATATTTTTCTAAATAATCTAATGGAACATTAACAATCTCATCTTTAGTATAAATCCCATTTTCTGCATAATTTAACATTTTTCTATCAATATCTGTCGCCAATATTTCATAATTAGCGATATTAATATTTTCAAGTATCATAGCTACAGAATAAGGTTCTGAACCATTAGAACAAGCACTACTCCAGATTCTATAAGTATCTCTCTTAGGTAAATGTTTTTTAATTAGTTCATCTATTTTAAAAAAGACATCTGGATTCCTAAAAAATTCTGTTACGTTTATAGTTATTAAGTCTAAAAAATCTTCATTTATTTTTTTATCAAACTTACATTTCTTTATAAAATCATCTGACGTGTTAAATCCTAATTTTGAAATAAAACTTTCAATTCTTCGATTCATTTGAACAGATTTATACGCATTTAAACGTATATCAAATTCTTTATAAACGTAATCATGGATTTTGTTAATATCATACATTATCCCTACCTCATTTAAACCACTCTATAATTTGCCTGAATGCTTAACAATCTCAAACAATATTTCATCTTTTGATAAAATTTTATCTATCATTCCGGTTTCAATTGCTGATTTAGGCATACCAAAAACAGTACTGCTTCCTTCATCTTGAGCTATAGTAATGCCTCCATTTATTTTTACATTCCTAATTCCATCAGAACCATCTTTACCCATTCCAGTCAACACAATACCTAAAAGACCTTTTTTATAAATCTTAGACGCTGAACAGAATAAAATATCAGCAGATGGTCTAACATTGTTTATTGGTTTGTTAACGTTTAATTTAATTTGTTTATTACAGTCAAGCTCCATATGATACCCACTTGGTGCAATATAAATTACATTAGCAATTGCAATTTCTCCATTTTTTCCTTCACAAACCTTATAACTACAAAGTCCAGCTAACCTATCGGCAAATTGTTTCGTATGACCTTCAGGCATATGCTGAACTATAAATACAGGCATATCTATTTTAGTTTCAAGATTTCCAAATATATATTCTAAAACCTTAGGTCCTCCTGTTGATGATGCAATTACTATAGCTTTATGGCTATCAAATATCGCTCTTTTAATACGACTATTTTTTATACCATAAACAATATCTACAAGTTTTTCCTTTATCTCAAAAATATTTTTAAGCTCAGATTTATTCAAAGCTTTGATAAATATTAACTTATCTGCACCTATTGTTTGTTTAATAAATTCAATCGTACTACTATCAAAATGTGATATAACTATTAAATTAACAGTAAAATTCTTCAATTCTAATAAACGCTTAATAAAATCATTTTTATCATGATATACTTGATTCAAAATTATTACATCTAGTACAATTCCTGAATTTATAATGAAATTTTTCATTTCATCACAATCATGAAAAATATCTATAATATCTATACTAGGGTCTTTCGAAAATCTATCGTAGACAAGTTTTTTCATTAAATTTGATTCATCATATATAATAAGTTTCGTTTTTATAATTCGATCTCTATATTTCAAATTCTTGTTTGTTTTTCCCATAAATTTTTACAAGAACTCTGCCATTATCCAGGTCAAAAAATACACTTCTTCCAACTACTCCTTCGATATGCTGACTTACAATAGATAATGAATTATCATGAAAAAACTTCCTCACTGCCTCTATATTCTTCTTCCCTATATCAAGAGTTGGAGAATTTCTTTTGAACATTGAAGCACCACCAACCAATTTGCCTACTATATTTTCTTTAAAACAACCCATAAGTATCAATTTACCAACCATAAAAGGTAATGCATAATTTGCATAACGCAATTTTGTTGTATCTGTTATTGTCTCACTAGGATTAGAATTTGGTAACATAATATGTGCTAATCCACCTATTTTCTTTGTAGGGTCATACATTGTAACTCCAACACATGACCCTAAACCTCTTGTTTCTAGAATCATTGGATGTGTCCCAAATTTCACATCACCAATTCCAACATTCACATTTGTATTCATAAAATTTACAAATCACTCTCTTCTAATTCTATAGCAATTATTTTGGTTATCGAAATATATATAACAATTTCGCCATTTAACAAAATCATATCTTTAACATAATGCAAGTCTATATACTTATCTTTATCCTTAAATGTATTTAATTTTTCTTTATTATCTTTAATCTTATTATTCTGATCACCGTAATTAAAAACCTCAAGTACCTCATCAACAACTATTCCAACTAAAACATTCCCATCTTTTACAATAATTATCTTTCTATTTGTGCTTTTAATAGGTGTATCATCTTCCACTCCAAGCCTTTTAGACATATTAAATATTTTTATAACCCTTCCTTCATGATTATAAAACCCCTCAAAACTTACCTGTTTTGATGGAACATATGTCAAATTTTCATATTTAATAATTCTATCAACATCTTTTATATTGCAAGCATACTTACTCTTACCAACCTTAAAGATTAAAAGCTTACTCATAAACATTCAAACAACTTACCTCCTTCTATAAACCATACTGCATTTCAAAACATACAAAAAAACTCAAGGCTATTTGTTTTTATTATTTCACAAATAGCCTAGAATATTATCTTATTATATTTTTTTTAAATATTTTTCAAAGTAAGAATTAACCATGCTCAAATATTTATTTTCAGATGAGCTGATTAGTATATCATTTATCTTATTTATTGGCAAAACATTTGACGATGTACTCGTAAGAAAACAAGCATCAAACTTTGCTATATTATCAACATGTACAGCTTCCTCAAACAAATTGAATCCAAGATTACATATAATATTATTTACATTAATACGTGTAATCCCATTTAAAACCATACAAGTTGGTGCAGTGAAAAAATTGTTATATTTAACAAAATATATATTGCTCCTACTTCCTTCAGTAATTAATCCATCTCTATTAACTAACAAAACTTCATAAACATTCTTTTCTTCAATAATCTTTTCCATCTTATTTTTAAAATTATAATTGTAAGATTTTACAGATGGATTTTCTCTTTCAATATTGCATGTAATACTCGCAACACCAAAGCGTGTATCTGGATAATAAAAATTAATTGGGTAAATATAAAAGTTAACTCTATCGTCCTTAAATATAAATTCAATTTTTATATTGCCATTTAAAATTTCATTTTTTTGTATGACTAACTCAATATTTGAAATCAAATTATCTAAATTAATTTTACTTCCATGCATTAACAAAATTGAATTATTAAGTCTGTCTATATGATCATTTAAAAATAATATTTTTGAATTTATAACTCTAATAACTTCATAAACATTCCTTTTATGATACTCATAATAATTTTTAAATTCTTTTTCAGAAATCAATTCACCATTAAACCAAAATTCCTTAAACTTAAATTCCATCTCCATTAATTCCAATTCAAATTAATTAATCCCTTCACTCTCTTACTACTATTTATAAGAAATCCGCCGCCAATCATACTAAACATAGGAAGGTCATGCAACGAATCTGAATACATTATCGAATTATCAAAATCATAATCTCTTATATTCTCTTTAAACAAAAGTTCTTGGAATCTAAAAACTTTTTCCTTACCTTTATTATTAAATCCTACCATCTTCCCTGTATAAAACCCATTCACAACTTCATATTTTGTTCCCAAAACATAATCAACATAAGTTAGCTCATTAAAATATTTCAAATAAAATTCTGGTGAAGCTGAAATTAAAACTATTACATACCCTTCGCTTTTACGCTTTCCAATCTCAATTATAGCATCTTTATAAATCAGCTTATTCATCAAATGCTCATAGAAAAATTTTCTCGCAAACCTATCAATAACATTTTCATGAACTCCATTCAAAAAAGATAAATACTGTTCTTTAGATTTTCTTTCATCATATATTTTAAGCCCATACATCAAACCCGAAAAAATAACATTATTCAGATAAGCATAAAAACGCTTGTCCTCCTTACATAAAAACTTATAAAAATCAATAAACGTATCCCTCTTTGTCAACGTTAAATCGACATCAAATATTGCAAATTTCATAGAATCCCCCAAATATGTAAAATAAAAGTGCCCTAAAAAATAAGGGCACACATAAAAAGTTCTTAATCTTCCTCTATCATACTATCATAATAAGCAGCAACTTCTTCGAACTCTTTTTCTTCTGGTACAACCAATTCATCATCATCAGTTAATCTAAAAACATAAGATGATCCATCTTCTTCATTGTAAACAACACAATAATTTTTATCTTTATATTCAAATCCATCAATAACCTCACACCTTATAGTGTTTTGGTTTTCATCTTCAAATTCAACAAAGACTGGCTCATGCTCAAGTTCTTCGTCATTTAACAATTCTTTATCTTTATTTTCCATAATATATCCTTAAAAGGAATACACCTCCCTATTCTAAACTTTCGTACTTATCTTATATTGTTAACAATTAAAAATGAAATTATGTTATTTATTATTATTTATTTCTTCAAGTAATTTCTCTGGTGAATCTGCTGCGATCATTTTACCATCCAATAAAACAAAAAGTGATTCACAACATTCTCCACAATAACCCAAACATCCATGAACTTCAACTTCAAATTCGTTTGATTTCTCTAATTCTTCTACAACTTTGTCTGTCCCTAAAGCAAAATTACTTTCACAAATATCTATTTTTTTCATAATTTACACTTCCTCATATCGATACTTAGAATATTCAACATTCACAACTCAATTCTATTACATATAACTACTTTAGTCAATTAACTTATAAAAATAAATAAAACTTCTAGTCATAAATAAACTAGAAGTTCACAAAAACATAAATCTAAAAAGCTACAATTTTTTGCTCTATACTGCTAATCCTATTAAAAACTTCACTCAATTGCACTTTTAATTCTATGATTGATTTTTCTTTATTTAAAATTGATTCTATCTCTAAAGCCTTTTCATAAATTTCATGTATTTTACTAATCTTAAAAAACAAAGTACCAAAATTACTTGAACTTGTATTATTTATTATATTTGAATAACAAGTTGCATTCTCTCTATCAATATTATTTTTTAAAGAATAGTAATGTGATGCTATTGCCTTTGGATGTCTATTTAACTTAACAGATAACATATCAAATATTTCTATCTTCTTTTTATTTTTAAATTCTGCCATATAGTCGAATAATATATTATTCTCCTCATCAGTCCAAATCCTCTGAGGATACTTCTTTTTAAAATTTTCTGTTTCATTAATCAATTTATAATAGTAAACCCTAGCTTGCCCTGGTGTAATATGCGGATACATGTTTGAAAAAAGTTTTGCTGCATCCTTAACGGTTATTTTGCGTTTTTTACACTCAGTTATATGTTCTAAAAGACTTTGTTTCTCATTATCTGTCCATTCTCTTTTAACTGCCAATCAACTCACCTCTTTTAAAAACACTATGACAATGACACGAGTTAATCATAACACAATTTGAATTTTTTGTAAATATATTATTTTTTTGTTAATCTTAATAAGATAAATTTCTTATTTTGTCATTAAATTCATCCACATTAATTTTTGACACGTTATCATTATTCACATTATACTTTTGTTTCATTTTCAATACACTATAAACCTTTTTTTCAATTTCAAACTCAGAAATTTCACCATTTAAAACTGCGTTCTTAATAAAGTTAATTGAATCCACAATATTTTGATAACCAGATCCTATCAACAAAATATCAACCCCAGCTTGAAGAGCCTTAAGACAAGCCTCAGTAATAGAATTATTTTTAGTAAGCCCATTCATTATCATATCATCTGTTATAACAATTCCCCTAAATCTTAATTCTCTCATAAGTATATCATCCAAAAAAACCTTAGACAAAGTGGCAATATTTTCAGAATCAATATTTTTATAAAGTAAATGTGATACCAAAATTGAATCAATGCCATTTTCTATAGCCATCTTAAATGGATACAATTCAATATCCTTAACTCTTTCATAATCATGATTAACTATGGGCAATTCATAATGTGAATCCTCTTTTGTATCACCATGTCCTGGATAATGTTTACCTACAGCAATAACTCCACTGTCCTTAAGTCCTTTCATTGTAGCTACTGCTAGTTTTGATACAATTTCTTTATCACTAGAAAAAGCTCTTGACCCAATGACTGTATTTTCAGGATTAGTATACACATCTAAAACTGGAGCAAAATTCATATTAAATCCTAAACTATGTACAAGCTCACCCATAACTCTTGCAGTATCATAAGCATACTGCTCATTATTTATTTTCCCAATATCACGTGCACTCTTAAATTTAATAATCTCATTAGGAAGTCTTGTAACAGTCCCTCCTTCTTGATCCAAAGAAAGAAACATCGGAATATTAGATCCATTTTTATTAATAGTCTTTATTTCATTAATAAGTTTGACAACTTGATCAGAACTTTGAATATTTCTCCTAAAAAATATAAATCCAGAAACTTTGTAATCGTTTATTAACAAAATATCTTCTTGTGTCAAATTTGACTCTCCATCAAATCCAACTATAAATAATTGTCCAATCTTTTCATCTAAATTCATAGAATTTATTTTTTCTAATATTTCATCAGGCTTATTAACTTTTACTTGAATTAAATCTTCTTCCATCATACGATTATATGAACAAGAATTTATAGTAAATAAACTTAAAAATATCATCAATAAAAACGTCTTTATTATAAAAATCATCTCCATAAAAATAAATGTGAGTTATTAAAACAACTCACATTTACCAAATTAATTTATTCTAAACCAGCAAGACTCCTATATTGTTTATTTTTCTCTTCAGCATCCTTAGCCGCTTGATCGAATATCTTTTCCATTTCATCTGGAACAATTTTAGATAAAGAATTAAATCTTATCTCACTCTTAATATACTCTTTAAAATCTTGAGTTGGCTCTTTAGAGTCTAATATAAATGGATTTTTCCCTTCATCTTTTAATGCTGGATTATATCTGAATAAAGTCCAATATCCAGCTTCAATAGCTCTCTTAGCTTGTTTTTGAGCTGTACCCATTCCAGATAATATTCCGTGGCTTATACACTGACTATATGCAATTACTATTGATGGTCCTGGATAAGCTTCAGCTTCTCTTATAGCTTTTAATGTTTGGTTGAAATCAGCACTTAAAGATACTTGAGCAACATAAACATAACCATAACTCATAGCCATTGCAGCTAAATTTTTCTTCTTAACCCTCTTACCTTGTGCAGCAAATTTAGCTATAGCACCAAATGGAGTTGATTTAGAGGACTGTCCTCCAGTATTTGAATATATTTCAGTATCAAATACTAATATGTTAATATCTTCATTTTGTGCAATAACATGGTCTAATCCACCGAATCCGATATCATAGGCCCATCCATCTCCTCCAAATATCCAGTTAGAAGTTTTAACTAAAAATTCTTTATTATCTAATAACTTCTTAGCTACATCATTAGATTCTTTCTCTAATAATGGAACTATTCTCTTTTGTAATTCTAAAGTCTTATCACCATTATTAAAATTCTCAGTCCACTCTTTCAATAAAGAACTTAAATCTGAAGAAATATTTCCTTTTTCAATTAATTCATTAGCTAAAGTGAAGTTATCGTTTCTTCTATTCTTAGAAGCCAAATATAAACCATAACCAAACTCAGCAGCATCCTCAAACAATGAGTTAGCCCAAGCTGGTCCTCTTCCCTCACTATTTTTAGTATAAGGCATAGCAGGCACGGATCCTCCCCATATTGAAGAACATCCAGTTGCATTTGCAACTACCATTCTTGGTCCAAATAATTGAGTCACAAGCTTAGAATAAGGAGTTTCACCACATCCAGCACAAGCTCCACTAAATTCCATTAATGGGTCTTGGAATTGACTTGCTTTAACTGTTGTAAGAGGAAGTGGATTCTCTTTAGGTTCAACTTTTTCTGAATCAAATGAATAATCATAATGCTCTTGCTTATGTTTCGTACGCTCACCATCAGTTGCAACCATCTCTAATGATTTTGGCTTAGATGGACATACGTCTACACAGTTAGCACATCCTGTACAATCTTCTATAGAAACCTGTATAGAAAAATTCAATTTCTTTTCTGTTCTAATACCTTTTGCTTCAGCAGACAAATATCCTTCTGGAGCATTTTTTATCTCATCATCTGTTAATAAGAAAGGTCTAATAACAGCATGCGGACAAACAAACGCACACATATTACACTGAATACATGTTTCAGGATTCCACTTAGGTACAGTAACTGCAATACCTCTCTTTTCAAATTTAGAAGTTCCATTTTCAAATGTACCATCTTCTCTACCTTTAAACACACTTACAGGTAATTCATTTCCTTGAAGTTTATTTACTGGTTCAAGAATATTTTTCACATAATCAGTTTTTTCTAAACTACAAACATAATAATCACTTTTATCAGTATCTTGTGCATTTTTCCAGCTTTCTGGAACATCAACTTTTACTAAAGAAGAAACGCCCGCATCTATAGCATCAAAATTCATTTTTACAATCTTTTCACCTTTTTTGCTATAAGCTTTTTCTGCAGATGTTTTTAAATATTTAACAGCATCTTCTACAGGTATTATTCCTGATAATTTAAAGAACGCTGACTGCATTATCATATTAATTCTTGCGCCAAGACCTAATTCTCTAGCAATCTTAACAGCATTTATTGTATAAAAATGTATATTATTATTTGCAATTGTTCTCTTAACATGTGCAGGTAACTTTTCTTCTAATTCCTCTGGTGTCCACAATGTATTCAATAAAAATGTACCATTATTTTTTACTCCAGAAACAATTGTTTCATATTTATTCATATAAGATTGATTATGACAAGCTACAAAATCAGCTTTAGTTATTCCATAAGTAGATCTAATTCTATTATCTCCAAATCTCAAATGAGAAATTGTTATTCCTCCAGATTTCTTGGAATCATATTCAAAATAAGCTTGAACATGTTTATCAGTATTATCTCCAATTATTTTGATAGCCATTTTATTAGCCCCTACAGTTCCATCAGATCCTAATCCCCAGAACTTACAGCTAATCATCGCTGAATCTTCTATTAACACATCATCTACCAACTTAATATTAGTATTAGTAACATCATCTACTATACCAACAGTAAATCCATTAGATACATCCTCAGATTTTAATAATTCAAATACAGAAACAACATGAGTAGGGTTAAGCTCTTTAGAAGCTAATCCATATCTACCTCCAACTATTGTTGGATTTCTATCTGTTCCATAAAACGCAGTTAAAACATCTTTATATAATGGTTCACCTTGAGATCCTGGCTCTTTAGTTCTATCCAAAACAGCTATTTTCTTAACACTCATAGGAATTTCTTTTAATAAATGCTTAATACTAAATGGTCTATATAAATGAACTATAAGAACTCCGACTTTCTCACCTTTTGCCAATAAATAATCAACAGTTTCTTCTACAGTTTCCGCAGCAGATCCCATACAAATTATAATTCTTTCAGCATCTTGTGCTCCATAATAGTTGAATAATTTATAATTCTTACCAGTAAGCTCATTAATTTTATTCATATATTGTTCAACTATTTCTGGTAACCTTTCATAGTAATTATTCGCAGCTTCTCTCGCTTGGAAATATATATCAGGGTTTTGTGCAGTACCCCTAGTTACAGGTTTACCAGGATTTAATGCATTGTTCTTGAAATCATTTAACGCATCAAAATCAATTAATTTTTTTAATTCTTCATATTCAAACGCTTCTACCTTTTGAACTTCATGCGATGTTCTATATCCATCATAAAACACAAGAAATGGAACTCTACCTTTTAGCGATGATAAATGAGCAATAGGTGCTAAATCCATAATCTCTTGAACTCCACTAAGTGCCAATAAAGAAAATCCTGTTTGCCTAGTAGCCATAACATCTTGATGATCTCCGAATATAGATAAAGCTTGTGCTGCTATAGCTCTTGCTGTTACATAAAATACAGCTGGAAGTAACTCACCAGCAATCTTATACATGTTAGGTATCATTAATAATAATCCTTGAGAAGCTGTATAAGTAGTTGTAAGAGTTCCCCCTTGTAGTAATCCGTGAACCGCACCAGATGCACCTGCTTCTGATTGCATTTCTATAACATCAACAACCCTACCAAACACATTTTTTTTGCCTTGTGATGCCATCTCATCTATATTTTCTCCAATACCACTTGAAGGTGATATAGGGTAAATTGCTGCTATTTCTGTAAACGCATATGCAATGTATGCTGCAGCACCATTACCATCAACAGTCATTGTCTTTCTTTTAATCAATTTAATTCCTTCTTTCCATACTAATACTGATACTTAAGAACATTTTTTTGAAGAAGCTATATAATTTTATTACAAGCTAAATTATAACAAATTTTTATTGACATTTTTTAAATAAATTGTGTATTTTTTGTTAAGTATGTTATTTTTTAATTTTATCCTAAACTATATTTTCCCAAAAATTTCGTATATTCAATATCATAATTACCCAATTTATTTTTTAAACCTTCTTGACTTTTTCTATCTCCATGAACTAAAAATAATTTTTCAAGTTTTTCTTCCATAAAAGATAGATATTTAACTAAACTATTGCAATCTCCATGTCCAGATAAACTTGGAAAATTAAAAATTTTAGCATTAACTCTAAATTTATCTCTAAATATTTTTATTTCTTTGACTCCATTACTTAACTTCCATCCTAACGTTCCCTGATTTTGATTTCCTATTAATATGATAGAGTTAAGAGGATTTTCAATTTGCTTTCTTAGATGATACACTATTCTTCCACCCTCACACATTCCCCCTGCTGCTAAAACAATATAAGGCTCATTATTTTCTTGAACTTCAATTGATTCTTCTTTAGTCGTTATATATTTAAGTGATTCAAAATATAAAGGGTTGTCACCTTTGTCCAATCTTTCTTTAGCTTCATCATCATATATTTCTTCACACTCTTCGTAAATATCTATAATTTTAGTAGACATTGGACTATCTATATACACTTTATATTTAAATTTATTTTCTTCATAAATATCATTTAGCAAATACAATATTTCTTGCATCTTTCCAACAGTTGCAGCTGGTATTACGCACTTACCACCTTTCATTAAAGTGCCAATAATAATTTCTCTAAATTTATCAAAAAACTCATTCGTTTCATGTTGTTCCAAGCTTCCATAAGTACTTTCAACTATCGCATAATTAACATCAGTAACTTGTTCTGGGTCTTTCAATATAGGTGTATTTAATTTCCCTATATCACCACTATAAAATATTGACTTGTCATTTATTTCCAAAACAATAGATGCAGATCCTAACAAATGTCCAGCATCAAACAATTCAACATATATATTTTTTAAAATCTCAATTTTATTTCTGTAATCTAATTCAACATAGTTTTCTATAAACATATCAAGGCTTTTATCATCAAATAATTTATCACTTTCCTCAGAAGAATTATATATTTTCAAACTCTCTTCCAATAAAACTTTTGATAAAAGCTTTGTTGCTTTTGTTCCATAAACCTTTCCTCTATACCCCATACTGTACAGAATAGGAATCCGTCCACAATGATCAATGTGAGCATGACTCAAAACAATAGCATCAACTTTAGACACATCAAAATAAAAATCTGTATTAGAATATTTCTTTATATCTTTACCTTGAAAAATTCCACAGTCCAATAATATATTTCCATAATCTGTACAGATCATATGACACGCCCCTGTTATACCATCAGCTCCTCCGTAATTTATATAATTAATCATTACACGCTCCTAAAAAAATAAATAGGTATCAGGATAACCTGATACCTATTTATTATGTACATATTTAATACAATTTATTTAACATATTTTCATCACAATCATTTATTATCGTACAAAGTTTCATCTTTCCATCTAAGTCAAATGTAGATAATATTATATCTCTTTGTTTATCAAAATTATTACAATTAAAAACTTCTCCAACAACCACGATATTATCAGAGTTATTTATAATTTTTAATCCTGATAAATCTTTTTCATTCACTATACTATTTTGCCAAACTATTTCACCGTTACTATTGTATTTAAGCAATACCAAATCTTTATTCAAAGGATTATTTATACTAATAGTCGTTTTTACATCTCCATCCTGATTACTAACTTCGGCTAAAACAACAACTTCGCCACCACCTATAGATACAACATCTTTAAAATCATCTATATGGGATGATCCATAAAAATCACTCCAAATTTGATTCCCATCACTATCAAATCTTGCTATAAATCCATCAGTCCAGTCCGATTCTCTATATCCCGATCCTATCACGTAATACTCATTATCCAAAATTCCTATAATTTTATTGAATCTATTTATTTTAGAATCTTCAAATAATTTCCCCCAAATTATTCCATTATTCCTATCAAGTTTTATAATATAGCAATCTTTATTATCATCTAACTTTGGCGAAGAATATATTTTCCCAACTAATATTT
This sequence comes from Candidatus Arthromitus sp. SFB-rat-Yit, assembly GCF_000283555.1. Taxonomy (NCBI): domain Bacteria; kingdom Bacillati; phylum Bacillota; class Clostridia; order Eubacteriales; family Clostridiaceae; genus Candidatus Neoarthromitus; species Candidatus Arthromitus sp. SFB-rat-Yit. The sequence continues at coordinate 548,889 of NC_016012.1, read as the reverse complement.
TATTTGCAGATGTATCATTATACACGGTATCCACTGACACACTACTTATTTTTATTTTATCATCTATGTTCAAACTATTTTTAAATTCATCTTCTGGCAAAATATATACATTTCTATTTTTAATTACCTTCTTACCAAATACATCTTTATAATCATAGATCAATTCATTATGAAAATTAGTTAAAATTTCCTTATAATTAGATTCATTAACTTCTTTGTTAGCGTGATTTAAAATAGTAACGTAATTTATATCAATACCCACCTGCTTTAAAAAATCATCTTTAAGTTGCTTGTAACTAAAATTTTTAAACACAATAATATCAACTAAATTAGTATCCCTACCAAAAATCTTGCTGTTTACATTCAAACTAAAAATCAAACAAAATCCTATGACAAAAATAATTATTTTTCTCATGAAACTACCTCTTAGAAAATTAAAACATTAAACCATAATCATAATAATTTAAATATTAGTATTTCCATAAAAATTAATTTTATCCATAATTATTTTTTCAATAGTTTATACACGCCTTTTAACTCAATTAAAAATTCATTTAAATTATTCAACTCAAACTTAAACTCAAAATTATGTTTACCCATGGAATTTAAATACTTAGGATCATAATAATTCATAATCAAAACCTCTGCTAACCTTTCATATTCCGCGTTTTTAAACAAAGTCCTATACTCTTCCATGTTATTTTTGTTTGAGTATTTATCCAGAAGATTCATACTCTCTTTAAAATCTTTCAAAATTTCACTATCAATATTAACTTTTCTATTTTTTATCTCACTAAGCGAAACCTTTAAGTAATCCGCAATCAAATTTTCAACTCTAATTTGAATAGGTAAATCCACATAAACATGAATGCCTTCATTCATAACTTTAAAAAAATATTCAGGTATTATAATTTTACCTATCCTCTTACTTTCTCCTTCTATAAATACATGTATTTTTTCAGAATCGTCGCATTTATTTGTTTTAATTATTTCTAAAATGTCATGAAAAATTATTGATTCAAAGTTTTTTTGAGAATTTTGCTCTCCGAGATTAACTCCACCCAAAAATGAAGCACGATGATTCGCCGCACGCTCAAGATCAATAACAGGATAACCCTGTGTTTTTAATTCTTTTAGTATTTTTGTTTTTCCAATTCCAGTTTTCCCATGAATGACAATGAATCTTATATTCTTTAAATAATTTTCAAAATTCTCCCTCAAAAATTTTCTATAACCCTTATATCCCATATCCAATTTATAATTTTTTATCCCAATAGAGTTAAACAAATTATGTACAGTTAAACTTCTCATTCCCCCACGTGCACAAAAAAATACAATTTCTTTATTATTTTCAAAAACCTCAGAAACTTTATTAAAGATATCCTCAAGTTTATATCCTGCGTACCTTAATGCTAACCTCTTCGCATCGCAAACACTCTTATTAACATAGGTGAAACCTACTTCTTCTCTTTCTTTATTATTAAGTATAGGAATATTAATCGCACCACTTATTGTCCCATTTTTAAATTCATCTTCGGATCTAACATCTATAACACAAACATTATCCATATTCACAAGTTTTTTTGCATCTACAACCTTAACAAAAATAAAATTACCTCCAATACACTATATTTTTAACATCATTTCTAAAAATAATATAAATTATAACTAAAAAAGTCTATTATTGTTGAAATAATTTATTTTTTGTAATATGTTTTTCGAAAATTTATTATGGCTTAAATTTAGAAAAAACGTAAGTTTAATTATACATTGACAATATATTTTTAATTAATATATAATTATATTGTAACATTTTTTAATATTTAATTTCGTTTTAATTACATTATAGAATCGTAATTTGAATAGGAGGATATTTTCTTTCATGAAAAAATCATTTATAAAATTATTAATTGTATCAACTGTATGTTTAATACCTTTAAGTAACATAAAAAATCCAGTAATTAAAAGTTTAGCTATAGAAAATACAAACACAAATCAAATTGAAAATAATATATCAAAAAGTTTAGATGTCAGATTTTTTATACACGAAGGTGATATAATAGTGGCTAAAGTTTTAATTCCTGAAATTAATAAATACAACTTTGTAAGTGCAGAGATTTCTAATAGTTCAATGTCAATTAATATCGTAGATGGTCAAGTTGAATTATACAATTTAAAGCCCGAAACTGAATATAAAGACATTTCAATAAAGTTAATTGATTCATCTAACAAAATACACACATTTAAATTGAACAACTTTAAAACTCCTAATCAAATCACCAAATCTCTTGATGTAAAAGTTTCTTCATATAAAGATAATTTCAGTGGAGAAGTTATGCTTCCATCATACATATATCCCATATCTGCAAAAATTTCTAATGATAATTTATTAGTTGACGTTTCAGATGGTACTATTACCATACTTGAACTTAAACCTAATACTACATATTCATACTTAAATTTAACAATTTTCGATGATCAAAATAATAGCCACGTATTTAATTTGAATGAATTTACAACTACAAACAAAAATTTTAGCTATGTTGATGTATCCATAAGCAAAAATAATAATAATATACAAGCTAAAGTCATTTTACCAAATGATTTAACTATAAAAGATGCCAAATTATCAGATACTAATTTAAAATTTGTAATAAATAAAGAAACAAACGAACTTATATTAAGCAATCTTGAACAAAACCAATCATATGAAAATATCAAATTAATCGTTCAAGATACTGAAAATAAATTACACAATTTTATAATTAACAATTTTTCAACCGATATCGTAGCTATTGATTTAATAAAACTAGCCTCATATATCGAAAATGCGTACAATACAGCATTAAATAGAGTTGAATTGGATAAAAGCGGTTTTAAATATTGGTTTTCTCAACTTTCTACTTTCAAAATAAACGCAAGAGATTTCATACTAAATTTGTTGAACACTGAAGAATTTTTAAAAATTTCACAAAATCCCATCGATAAAATAACTAGAATTTATGCTGTGATGTACAATAGAACTCCTGATAATGAAGGACTTAATTTTTGGATAAAAGAATATGAAGAGAATTTTAAGGTCACAAATGATGAAAAGAAATCTGTTACTAATATAGTAACTAGAATGCTTGGAGAGCCTGAATTCAAAAATATAATCGAAACAATAGGTATAAAATATTAAGAGAGTCTAATTAAAGACTCTCTTCTTTTCGATCATTTTTGAATATTAATCCTATTACAATAACACATATGAATAATACAAAATATACTGCAACAGCCTTAATCCCATGAGAAACAAAAGTTGCATATATCATAAATAGCGAACACAAAATAGCAGCATAAGGTATAACATATCTATTAAACAGATTTAAATCCTTAAGTTTTATGCTCATCCAAAAAAATATAGGAATATATAATGCATACATACTAATAACTGGTAACTCAGAAAAATCTAAAAACATTCCAAAAAAACCTGCATTACTTAAATACCACATAAGTAACCACAAAAGTATCATTGAAACTGCAAATAATCCTGAATTAATTGGAACCTTATTTTTTTCACTTACCTTAGAGAAAAAACTAGGACGTGGACCCATTCCTCTAACTGCTAAAGAATAAATCCCCCTTACAGTTGCAAGCATCATTCCATTTAAAGTTCCAAGACAAGAAATTATAACGAAAATAAATAATGTGCTTCCTCCAAAATTTCCTAATACATTAAAGAACGCTATTTTTATAGAATCTTCTCCCGCATGTATGAACTCATCAACAGACATCGATCCAGATATTCCAATAAAATATAACAAATATATAATAACTATAAAAATACTACCTATTATCAAAGATTTAGGCAAATTTTTACGTGGATCTTTTAACTCTGAATTTATTGTTGTAGCAACAATCCAACCCTCATAAGCAAATGCTGTAGCAACAATCGAAGTAAGTAATGGATTAGATGTTACTATATCTGTTGATGTATTAACAAAATTTTGTATTGTTTGACCACTTGAAACACCTTTAATTATACCTACAATTCCCATAAGAACTAATGGTATTAATTTTATAAAAGTTGTTGATACCTGAATTTTTCCAGCTAATAACGGAGCAAATATATTTAAAAAATACATTATTACCAAATACCCTAAAGCTATTAAATATACTTCCATACTATTTGCATCCACATTAATTCCAAACAAAGTCAATGTATATCGTGCTGATATCCAACACAATATAGCTGTTAATGACGGATAATACACAACCGACATAAACCATCCTACAATATAACTATACGTTTTACCAATAGAAGCCTCTGAATAATCAACGATTCCATTAATTTTTGAATAACGTCCAGCTAAAATAGAAAAAGCATATGCACAAATAACTATTATGCTACCACTAGCTATCCAAGAAAATACACCCATATACATATTCCCAGCAGTAGCCTGGATAACTTTCTCTGCTTTAAAAAACACACCACTCCCTATAACAATTCCTACAACCATCGCTACAGCTGTCCAGAATCCATATCTCTTTTTCAAACTATCTGACAATTGTACATTACCTCCTAATCATATATTAAGAAATATCTTAACACAATTCACACACTAATATCATCAAATATTTATAAAATAAATATAAAAAAGGCTTTACCATGTAAAGCCTTGTAAAATAATATATTTAATTTCCCTCTTTCTCTAATTGAGAAATATATTTTTCATATATTTGATCATATAACTCATCATTACCTGAATACTCCGCTTCTACTAATTGCTTTTCTAACTGACCAGCTTCTGCACTATAAAATCCATCTTTCACATCCTGATCAATCATATAGAAATCATAAGTTTTTTCTATTTCCAATTGTGTAGCTTCAGATTTAATTCCATTTTTAAACTCATTAGCTTTTGTTTGATCTATATATCCAGAACTTAACATTTCGTTTATTAAATCTGAATAATCATAATCACTTGCATAATCCGAATAATCATAATCATCTAAATATCCATAACTACTTGCATAATCCGAATAATCATAATCATCTAAATATCCATAACCACTTGCATAATCCGAATAATCATAATCATGGTCAGGATAATAATCCATATAACGATTTGATCTATAATTATTATACTTAACACTAACCATATCTTCTATATTATTTTTCGTTACCATTGATTTAACAACAAATGCTCCAAATACTATAAAAGCTCCTAGAGTCGTACCTAATAAAATATTTTTAGTTTTTTCCTTCAACATATTTCTTAATCTCCTAATAATTTATTCTTTATTTTAACTTTCAATTTGCATTTAATTTAATTGTCACTTCCAATGATCTTATTATATTTCCAAATCAAATTATTAAATAGTAAGTTTTACTTAAAAAAAAATTAAAAATTAATGTCTTTAAATGTTAACATGTTAAAATTTAATGTCGTTTAGTAAAAAACAATTAAAGTATTTATATCTTTTTTACATTATAAAACGATATTATATAAACTATAAACCATATAGAATCTATATTTTCCAAAAAACTCCTTTAAAAACATAATCTTTACAATATCTATCCTAAAAATATATTTAAAAAGCCTATTTTTCTTTAAGTTTGGTTAACTCCATTAACTTATTTGGGCACTTAAATTAAATTTTAAAATTAAACTTATTTTTCATAATGGAGTTATCCGAACTTTGAGAAAAATAAAAAGGCTAATAAAAAATTATTAGCCTCAAAACATATACTCAGGTTTAAATATTTTAGATTTCAAAACATTATCAATTAAAATTTTTCCACTTTCAGATAAAATAATATAACTTCCATCTTCATTTAAAAAGAATTTAGTTTCATGATTAAGAAGAATATCCTTCAATTTCTTATCTATATCCACATCTTCAATTTTTTCAATTAAAATATCCTTCAGTTCAATTAAAACACCTCTGGTTTTATCGATATTATAGATCATATTATTTGAATAAATTTCATCCCCATCTTTATATATAGAAATTATTGAATTGTTTTCTGCCACATTAATCAAATTTTTTGGGATATTACTGTATAAATCATAAGTAGATTGTGTATAGCTTCTCATCTCATCATTAATTTGATGACTATCAATTTCATATTTTTTTAGAGCTCTCGGTATAATTGCAAGTAATAAACAAGATGCAAAAAGCAGACCTACACAAATATTAGTTGTATAATTAAATTTTTTGAACTTTTTATTGGATTGTTTAGAAATGCATTTTATGATATGTTTATTTAAATCATCTGGGTAATCTTGATTTAAATATTCTTCCTTCAATGAATCCAAATCCTTATCACTATACACTAATCCCTTCCTCCTCTAAATTAATTTTAAGTATCTTCAGCGCTTTATATAAATTAGTTTTAACTGTATTCTCTTTCATATCCAAAATATTTGAAATATCCTTGATTTTAAAATCTTCAAAAAACCTTAAAATCACTATAGTTCTTAATTTAAGCGGGAGGTTGTCCAAAGCATATTTTAAAACAATTTTATCCAGTATACTATCGTTGTTATCTTCAACTGAATCAACTAATTCATCATTAAAAATACCCTTACATCTCTTATTTAAAAAATCAAAACAACTATTTATAAGAATTTTGGTAATCCAAGGTTTGATTGAATTTAAATCCCTAATCTTTTTACTAAATGAAAGTGCTTTATAAATAGTATTTTGAACTATCTCAAGGGCATCATCTTTATTTTTAACATAGCTAAATGCAATTCTATATAAATACTTTTGATTATTTATTATATAATCTTCAATATATCTTTTATTAGTATATTCTAAAACCATTTCAGAATCTTTATTTCTCATTCAAAAAATTCCTCCAAAGTTAAATTACATTTAACATTATACCATTTTTAATCATAAATAGTAAAAATTTATGTTTTAGTAAAAATTTTCGAAAAAAATATGAACAAATTGTTGATTTTTTAAAAACTATATATTAATATATAATTTGTGCTTGACTAAAATTTTTGGAGGCAAAATTATGAAAAAATTACATAATAAAGTAATAGCATCATGTGTATTGGCATTAATATCATCAGTTCAACTACGAAAACTTTAAAACTTCCTATAGTTACTACTCCTGGAGGACTTAAAACTACAAATTTAAATACGACAAGTACAACTCCAGCTTCATTATTATTACAATTACGTAGTAATTCTGGTAGTGGAATAACTACTGTTTTAACTGGACAAGGTGGAGGTAGACCTACAATAGTACATGCTGGTCCATTCTTAATGAAATAATAAATTGAATTAAACCATTTTTTAAACATAGTAAAAGCTCAGAGGGAAATTAATCTCTCTGAGCATTTTTAATTACAAACACTATCTATATATTTCTTATACTCATTCATTATAATCTTAGTATGTGGTCCAACCTTTCCATCATTTATTAATCGTCCATCAATATTAACAACAGATATTACTTCTGCAGCAGTTCCTGTAAGAAAACATTCATCTGCTGTATAAACATTATACCTTGTAAATTCCTGTTCTCTTATATCATATCCAAGCTTTTTCAAAATTTTAATAATTAAAATCCTAGTAATCCCATTTAATATCCCTGTATAACTAGGCGGTGTATAAACAACATCATCTTTTATTATAAAAATATTATCCCCCGTACATTCTGTAACAATTCCATTGGAATTTAAAAAAATAGCTTCTTGTGCTCCTCTATTATTTGCCTCCATTTTTGCCAAAATATTTAACATATAATTCAGAGATTTACATTGCGGATCTAACATAGATGTTCCAATCCTAGTAAAAGATGAAAAAATAGCATTCATTCCATTATCATAAAACTTCCTATCATAAAGAGTTATATTAGACACTATACAAATTAATGTAGGGTTAGCCACATCAGGAGTTGGTGGTGTAAGACCCAGATTATATGCTCCTCTTGTAGCTACAAGCCTTATATATCCATCTTTAACATTATTCATTTCTATAAGTTTCTCGATTATATCAACTATTTCATCTTTTGAATAATTTAAAATTATATTTGTATACTTAGATGAATCAAAAAATCTATCTATGTGCTCATCACACATAAATATCTTCCCATTATATATCCGTATACCTTCAAAGAATCCATCACCATACAATATACCTCTATCAAATACAGAAACTAAAGCCTCATTTTTATGTACATACTTACCATTTATATAAACAATTGAATCATTACTCATAACTGCACAAACTCCCAACTCTAATAATTTGTTCCATTTTATATTATATCATTTAATTTAAAACAAAATAGAGATACCTATTATAAAAATAAGTATCTCTAATCAAGTTATTTCTAAATAATCCTTCGTATCCAAACTCTTCCTTTTGCCATCAACATATAGAAGGACTTTATTCTTTGATATCTTTTTAATATTACAAGTATCTATATTGCCATAATCAGAATCCATCAAACCTTCTCCAATAAACCTCGATAACCTATTATTAAATCTTCCCTCTATAAAATATGGAGATAAAATTTTTAAGGAATCTATTGCTCTAGTAATACCTACATAAAAAATACGTCTTTCCTCTTCTTCATCATAGAATATATTTATATTATTTTTAAAATTCATCTCTCTATCCATATCACGGGCATTTATAATATAAACACATCTAAATTCCATTCCCTTTGAAGAATGAATAGTACCAAAATTTACTCCATGAGTAGAATTAATTAATCTAATATTTTTACTAAACTCATCTACAGATTTAAATTTTGTAATTACATTATAAAAATACTCTATAAAATAATTAACCTCTGCTTTATTCAATTTTTTCTGTGTAATAATGTTATCAAGGTACAACGAATACCCCAGTTTATTTAAAATTCCATTAATTCTACTATCTATAGGATATTTTCTGAATCTTTTAATCATTTTTTTCAAACTAAATATACTTCGCTTATCATTACAAGAAATTTTATCAAAATTCGCATCAATTACACTAAAAAAATTAGAATCGTAATCAAACTTATTTATAATCTGATTAACTCTTCTACTAAACAAGAATGTTACCTTGTTATATATCTCTTTAAAATTATTTATAGTTGGATTATCTATAAATTTAAGAAAATTAATTATATCCTTTATATAGAAAATCTCAAAAATATTGAAATCACTATCCAAAAAATTAATTTTAATATTCCTTTTGATAAATTCACTCAATATGCTGAAAGAATCTTTATGATTTCTATACAAAACTGCAAAATCACATAAATTTACACCACTCTTTTGAAGATTCTCTATATCATCTACAATATATTTACCTTGATCAGTATCCTCTAAAAATTTTTTACAAATAACCTCACCTTCTTCCTTCTTATTTCCACATAATTGTTTTTTATTCCTTATCCTATTATTTTCAATGACGTTACGTGAAAAATTAATAATAGAATGTTTAGATCTATAGTTGTATTTTAAATAATATTTTTTAGCCCCTTCAAATACGTCACAAAAACTAACCATTATAGATGGATTTGCACCTCTAAATTTATAAATGCTCTGATCATCATCTCCTACACAAAATAACTTAGATTTAATGCTAAGCATTTTTAAAATCTCAAATTGCACATTATTACAATCTTGAAATTCATCAACCAATATGTACTTAAACTTATCTCTATAAAATTCTAAAATATCATTTCTATCTTTAAATAACCGTAATACTTCTCTCTCCAAATCATCAAAATCATACAAATTATTAAAAAGTTTATAACTCTTATATCTCTCAATAGCATCTTTCAATATATGTTTAGGTAACCTTGTTTCAAATTCATCTATACTTTGATTACTCGCATTAAATCTAATAATTTCACACATAAATGATTGAATTTTATATTCACTCACAAAATCTATATAATTCTTCAATATATCACTTAAAAATTTCTGTATATTTTCATCTGTAATAATTTCAAAATTAGAATTTATATTATCCCTGATGATTTTATAAAACAAAGCATGAAAAGTATAAAAGTGAGGCGATGTTGATGATTTACTTAATTTATCAAACCTTTCTCGCATATTTTCACATGCCTTCTTAGTAAATGTAATCAATAAAATACTGTCTTCCTTAAAACCAGAACTAACCAAATACATAAGTTTCTCTATAATAACCGTTGTCTTACCGCTACCAGGTGCTGCAACTAATAAAACTTTATCTTCATTAGAAAAGATCGCATTATTTTGATATTCATCAAACATAAAATCACCCCTAATTCCTTTTTTTTAAAATTATTCCAAAAAAAACTAATTTTAAACAATTTTTAATAAATATTATAGTTATTATTGAAAATTTTCATGTTTGCAATTACTATCTTATTTATAATATTTTTTAGGATGTGTTTATTAAATGTTTGAAAATAATGAGATTAATTTATCATTACTAGTAGATTTTTATGAGCTAACAATGGCCAACAACCTTTTTTTAGATGATCAAAAGGGTGTAATAGCTTGTTTTGACATGTTTTTCAGAAAAATACCAGATAATGGTGGGTACTGCATAATGGCAGGCTTAGATCAATTTATTACATTTATAAAAAATTTGAAATTCACACCAGAAGATATAAAATTCCTGGAATCCAAAAATTTATTTGATGAAAAATTCCTAAACTACCTTAAAAATTTTAAATTTTCCTGTGATGTATATGCGATTGAGGAAGGATTCCCAATTTTCCCAAAAGAACCTATCGTTACAGTTAAAGGACCCATTTTAGAATGTTTAATGATTGAAACTATTCTTCTATTAACACTAAATCATCAGATACTAATATCAACAAAAGCTAGCAGAATTTGCACTGCAGCTAATGGTAAAAGTGTTTTAGAGTTTGGCTCTAGAAGAGCACAAGGATATAGTGGAGCTATTTATGGTGCAAGAGCCTCTATAATAGGTGGATGTGTCGCAACTTCATGTACAATATCAGAAAAAAAATTCAACATACCTTCATTTGGCACTATGGCTCATAGCTGGATTCAAATATTTGATTCAGAATACGAAGCATTCAAAACATGGGCTAAATATTCACCTCAAAATTGTGTTCTATTAATTGATACTTATAACGTTTTAAAATCAGGACTACCAAATGCAATAAAGGTATTTAAAGAACTCCCTAAAAATAATGATAGAATTCTCGGAATTAGAATTGATAGCGGCGATATAACTTATTTAACCAAAAAGGCAAGAAAAATATTAGATAGCGAAGGGCTCCAGGAAGTTAAAATAATAGTTTCAAACTCATTGGACGAGAATATAATAGCAAATGTTTTATCTGAAGGTGCAGAAGTAGATATGTTTGGTGTTGGAGAAAGACTTATAACCTCTAAAAGCGAACCTATTTTAGGAGGGGTATACAAGCTTTGTGCATTATACAAAAATGACGTTCTTATTCCAAAAATTAAAATCAGTGAAAACCATGATAAAATTACTATTTCAGGACTCAAAACAGTTTATAGATTATTTGACTCTAAAACCAATATGGCAATAGCAGACCTCATAACAAACTTCGATGATGTAATAGATGAAACAAAACCACTTACTATATTTGATCCAAACTTCACATGGAAGAAAAAAATCATAACTGATTTCTATGCAATAAAATTACACAAAAAAATATTTGATAAAGGAATTTGTGTATATAGTTCCCCTAGTGTTATGGAAATACATGAAATTAAAAATAGAGAATTTTCCAAATTATGGCCAGAAATTACTAGGATTGAAAATCCACAAAATTATTTTGTAGATTTATCTCAAGAACTTTGGAATAATCATCAAAATTTATTGAACAAATACTCAAATAAATATATTTGAAAATACTATCAAAATTACAAACAATATAATTGTTTTATAGAATTCACATCAATATAAATACAACTAATTTATCTAATTAAAATTAATATACAATTATTTTATTTGCTTACAAATTCTTGGTGTTTTAGTAATAATAATTTAAATTTTTTTAACTTTTTTTGTAGATAATATTAATTTATAAACAACTAAGGAGGTAAATTCGTTGTTAAAACTAAATATAAAACAGCTAATTTTATCATACATATTCTATTTATTTTTTACTCCAAGCGCTTTAACTTTTGCTAAAAATATTGATGTGAACAATGATGGTGTTATAAATCACATAGACCTACAAATAATAGGATCCCATATAGGCTCTAATAAAAAACAGTATGATGTAAACGATGATGGATTAGTTGACGCATTAGATATAGCTACAATCGCTAAACAAATACCTTCTAGTCAAGATTCTGAAGCAATATTTACAGCATACGACTCAAATGGAATGTCTTTAGATAGCTTTTCAAAAAACAATTTAATAAATGCTATATCACTAGCTTCCAAAAATAATGGGGTAGTCAAATATAACGATTTTATAGTATGGGATAACACTAATTATTTTGTATACTCTGATAACGAACCAAATACATCTTCAAAATCTTTGCGTGACGCCGTAAATTCTGCATCATCATTAGATAATTCTATTGTAATATCCAAAAATGGAAATATAGTCTACAATAAAAATTTAAATTTCAAAAAAATAATTGGTGTTACCAGAGCAAATGTCAACTTAAGAAGTGAGCCAAATATGAGTGCAAGAACAGAAATAACGATCCCTGAAGGAACTTTACTAGAAGTATCTGAAATTAAAAATGGATTTTACAACGTTTTATATTACGATACAAATAACAATCTAAAAACAGGATATATCCCAAGCTACATAGATATAATTCAAGATGATATGAATCAATCACAACTTGGTTATATATCAGCTAGAGAAGAATCTAATGGAGATCCTGGAGCTATTGGATTAAACCCAAATGATAAGGGCGGTACATCATTTGGCGTTTGGCAATTATCTAGTAAGGCAGGCTCAGTAGATGAATTTTTAGAATTTATAAAAGATAAAGATGGCGAAATATACGACAAATTAATCAAAGCCAAACAAAATGACAATGGAAATTTCGAATCAAACTTTATATATGCATGGAAGGAAATTGCATCTAATAGATATGAAGATTTCTATGAAATGCAAAGACTATTTATAAAAAGAAATTACTATGATTCATTGATAAAAATTGCTAATAAAAATAATATAAACATAGATTATTTACTGAACTATTCTTCAGTATCAAACATGCTATGGTCTACATCAGTACAACATGGAGCTAGCGGTACAGTAAATATCATAAAAAAAATATCACTAGACTCATCAATAGAATCAATTATAGAATCAATATACACAGAAAGATTAAACATAATATCAAAGTCTTATCCTCCAAATAGTTCAAATCCAGGTATAGTATCACTATATAATGGAATTAAAACAAGATTAGAAAATGAAAAAAATGAAATATTAAGAATATACAAAAGAGAATTATCCTATTAAATATTTCTAAAAAATCAAAAACCACTCCATAATATATATGGAGTGGTTTTTTATAACTATTTTCTTTGTACACTTATCTTTTTAACAAGTGAAGCGTATTTAATTTTTTGTAACTGTTTACTTATTGGCATAGATAATATAATAGCAGTTATAGGAATAACCCAAACATACTTCCAACTAATAAGAAAACCAATAAAACTAATTACAATGATAATTAAAATCCAATATATAAGTTGAAATATAAACCCTGCTATATTAAGCTTTCTAATAATATCAACACCATTAGAAGAATGTGGTGCATTTTCTATGAAATATGCAGCTCCATTTATTCCTGAACAGGATCTAAAATCTACACTACATTCTCTTGCTGCTACACCATACTTAATATTATTTAAAATTTCACTAACAGCTAAACAAATTCCATCACTTGAATCATCAATAAGCATAACTCCAGCACCTATCTCTAGTGTCCTTCTTGCTACAGCGTGTTGCTCCATCGTTTGAGGATAAAGAACCATAGGAGTAGCCATATATAAACTCTCTGAAACACTATTCATCCCACAATGGGTTATAAACACATCCGCCTTAGAAAGGATGTCAAGCTGATCAACAAAAGTATAGATCTTAATATTATCTGGTAATATACCAAAATTTTCAGGATTTATAGTATTCCCGCATGATATAATAACATCAAAATTTTGAGTTTTCAAAGCCTCTATACATTTAATATAAAAATCTAATTTATAATTAACTATTGTTCCCATAGAAATGTAAACAAGTGGTCTAGTCTTCTCTTTATTAGGTTCAATTTTTGAAAATATAGAAGGGCCAACAAATGCATATCGATCAGAAAAACTCTCCAGATATGGCTGAAAACTTCGTGATGTATAAACAATAGTATCTGTTTGATTGTCACTTACAACAAGGGAAAATACTTTTTTCACATTATAATTAGATAAACAAAGTTTTCTAAATTCACGAAAAACCCTTTGAATTCCAAAAACCACATTTACTATCTCTTTAAACGTATTTTTAATATATCGGCAAGACATTTGATTAAATGCAAATGTACTAGTAGATACAACCATCGGCAAATTATGCTTCCAAGCATACAATTTTCCCCAAAAACAAAATGAATCTGTGTATACAATATCTGGTCGAAAAGTATTAAACTCATCATCAAGAAAACTATTTATACTAATCGAGATACGAATACCATGTATTATCATTTCAGTAACTGATGCATTTCTAATTCTTAATTCTTCTCTTTCCGTTAATTTTGGCAAGTATGAATCACAAGATATAAATTCTGCACCAGTCGATATAATCTTATCTTTAAATTCATTAAATGAATAAAATCTCACTATATTACCACGTTTTACCAATTCTTCCGCAACTGGTAGCATTGGATTTGTATGACCATGAGCAGGAATACAAAAAAAAGCTATCTTTTTCAACTAGCATCACCACCCTTTTCCCCTACACTATACCCATAAATTTATCAAATGAAAAAGTGCATATCTTTTGAATTAATTCTAAAAATACTGCTACACTTATTCAAAATTAAAACTTGTCCATTTTTATCCGAACCAGTTACCCATGCATATGTCATCTCCGACACATTCACCTATTATCACCCCATAAGCATAATTTGCATATCCAATACTATTTTGTTTTTTATGTAATGTCAATTACATTGCATAAACTCCCATAGACCCAATTAAATACATAAACCTTAATAAGATACATCGATTGAATTCACAAATAACTTTATAGAGGTATAAAAATGTACCAAATTAAATATAACCAACTACAAAAAATACCACACAACAGACATTACATCATATTGTGTGATCTTTTTATCCGATACCACTTGAATAAATAAATCAATCCAAAAGTATCATTAAAAACAGAGCAAATCTATAAGCCGAGTTCTGTATTAGACAATCATCTATCTAGGTCTACCGTCACCGATAGACTCAAGCGACATACCCGATAGCAAAGCGGGCAACTTTATATGCTATCCTATTCAGTCTTGCTCCAGGTGGGGTTTACATAGCCAGTATGTCACCATACTGCTGGTGAGCTCTTACCTCGCCTTTCCATCCTTACCTAAAAACTTAGGCGGTTTATTTCTGTTGCACTTTCCTTAGAGTCGCCTCCACTTGGTGTTACCAAGCACCCTGCCCTATGGAGCTCGGACTTTCCTCTCCTCAATAAAAATGAGCAGCGATTGTCTGACTTACTCCACATACATTCTACCAAATTAATTATATTAAATCAAATAAAAAGGATTTATCTTATAATAAAAGATAAATCCTAAAATAAATTTATTTAATTTTTATTCCCAATCTATTACAATATTTATTCAAAGAATCATCATTAATAAAATTCAACAAAACTTTCTTAAATGCACGTTTCTTATTCCCATATATTCTTAATTCATTATTATAAATAGAAACTAACTCCGACTTCTTACTCGTACTAATATACTTTCCTAATATCCCAATATAAAGATTTTGAATTAAAGTTGAAATAGATAATGAATTTATACTAGGAGATATAACTGTGTATAAAAAATCATATAGAGTTACCTGTTTTGATGTTAATCTATTAACCCATAAATTCAAAGTATCATTATTAATATTTAATTTTAAAATATTAACATAAACATATCTCACAATATTCTCTATTTCACTTCTAATATTTGAAACATTACTCATAAATAACTATACTCCAATAACAAAATTTATTTTTAAAGTATATTAATAAAATGGAGATATAATTCTAATAAAATTATATCTCCTCTAATAATTTTAATATTTCCCTTATTACAATAAATTGTTGAAATTCACGACTAATTAACCCTTCAGAATCACCGTATTGTAAACCATAATTACCAAAATAAGAATGATTTCCACCCTCTATATATAAATATTTAGTGCTACTTGGTAAATTATTTTTATAATTTTCATACTTTTCAAAATTAATTATTTTATCATCACTTCCAACGACAGAAATGAACTTTATATTACTATCAGAAAAATCTTGACTATTTCTCCCATAAGAAGATAGCAATACAACACCTTTTACTAACTGTGAATAATGATTCTCTTGTTTTAAATAATTAAGTAGCTTACTTCCCCCCAAAGAATGTCCTACCAAAATATAATTCTTAATATTGGATTTAAGTAATATAGAATTCACATCACCCATACCAAATAGACTAGATTTAAGTATATATACTTTAATACCCCTCTTTGACAATTCAGATAAAATAGGCAAATATGCATCTTCCTTAATAAATGCACCAGGGGAGAATATTAATCCAAATTTACTTTCCTCATTATTATTTTTAATACTTAGTGTTATATAATTACGTGTATAATCAAAATTTAAATATTTTGATTCATACAACATAAATTTTTTAATATTATACTCAGCACTATAACCAACAAAATTATCTACTATATTTAACAATAACATAAATCCAAATAAAAAAAATGCTATCCTTACATATAAATTCTTATTCACCATACCTCCTGTACTCTAAATATATTTATAAACATCCGTTAAAACTTGATCATAAATTATATTTAAACTACTATCTAAATCCAAAGTTTTAAATATTTTTTTGATTACATTCATATAGGCAAAATTTTCCGAATTAAAATGACCAATATCCAATATAGATAAGTTTTTTTTATGTGCTTCAAAAGCTGTATGGTATGTAATATCTCCAGTAATAACCAAATCTATATTCTTGTAATAACATAACTTAATTAAACTATTTCCTGAACCATTGATAATACATATCCTTTTTATCCTATCCATTTTACAATTTCTATTATTTACTAATCTCATATTATTTATGTATAAATTTTTTCTAATTTTATCTATAATTGTATTAATATCCAAACTTTCAGATAAATCTATAATTCTACCTATACCTAAATTAGGATAAATTTTACTTTTTTCTAAAACAGATATATTATCATATTTAAATTCTAATATATTAATTAATTCATCATTTATACCATTATGTATCATATCCAAGTTAGTATGGTATGATATAACGTTAATATCATGTTTTATACATCTCACTATATCAATATTATCACACGAATAATTCAAGTTTTTAATCGAATTAAATATAACCGGATGATGAGTTATAATAGTATTTATTTTAAATTCCAAAACCTTATTAATTATAGTTTCATTAATATCTAATGAAATATATACCCCAGAAATATCGCTTTCCAAATTCCCAACTAATAAACCAACATTATCATATGATAATGCTAAATTAGTTGGAACCAACATCTCTAATTTATTAATAAATTCATAAATCTTCATACCAAAACTCCTTTAAGTATTTTAATCCTGTTACTAAATATTTCGTATTTATATTTAGTTGATAGTTTACTTTCATTTAAATTGATTAATATATTATTATACTTATTTATCTTATGTTTTATAAAATCATTATATTTACCTCCTATATTATCAAAAACACATAGTGGTATATCATAATCAAAACACATTAAAAAATTAATATATTCTTTATTTAAATTTTCTTGTTGTTTAGGAAAAATTAGTATATACTCATAATATATTCCTTTGCTATAAATAACATCTTCCTTTTCTACATGGAATTGTTTCTCGTACAAATATTTTCTTATATCTTTAGAATAAGCATTAGGTTGAATCAAAATATAATTCATATGTCGAATTTTATCCAAATCTCTATCTATTATAGATGCTATCGTAGTTCCTCCCATTCCAGCAATTATCGCACTTAAATTTTCTAAATTATCAAACCATCTAAATCCATCTGATAAAATACATTCTACTTTACTATCTAGACTGTATTTTTTTATATTTTTCATAGCAATATTAAGTGGCTCTCTATTAATATCTACAGCATAGCACTTTAAACATTTATTAAAATTCAATAATCCAATAGATATATATCCATGATCACAACCTACATCTATAATAGTTTTATTATATTCACACATATTAATTATATGTCTTATTCTATTGCTTAGCTTCATAATCTTATTATCTCATTCCTTTATTCAAAATTTATTAAAATAAAAGAGTAGCCCAATAAGTAAAGCTACTCTAAATAATCTTTTAATTTTTTACTTCTACTTGGATGACGCAATTTTCTTAAAGCCTTAGCTTCTATTTGTCTAATTCTTTCTCTGGTAACTTTGAATTCTTTACCTACTTCTTCTAAAGTTCTAGCTCTTCCATCATCTAACCCAAATCTAAGCTTTAAAACATTTTTCTCTCTAGGACTCAAAGTATCTAAAACATTCATTAGCTGTTCTTTTAATAAAGTAAATGCTGCTACCTCTGCAGGAGCAGGAGCATCATCATCAGGAATAAAATCACCTAAATGACTATCTTCTTCCTCTCCAATTGGAGTTTCTAAAGATACAGGTTCCTGTGCAATTTTACGGATATCTCTCACCTTATTCTCTGGCATATTCATTTCTTTTGCTATTTCTTCAGATAGAGGATCTCTCCCTAATTCTTGCAATAATTGCCTAGATACTCTAGTATATTTATTAATAGTTTCAACCATATGAACGGGAATTCTAATAGTTCTAGCTTGATCTGCAATCGCTCTAGTTATAGATTGTCTAATCCACCATGTAGCATAGGTACTAAATTTGAATCCCTTTGTATGATCAAACTTTTCTACTGCTTTTATTAATCCAAGATTTCCCTCTTGTATTAAATCTAAAAAAAGCATTCCTCTTCCTACATACCTCTTAGCAATACTCACAACCAATCTTAAATTTGCTTCTGCTAATTTCTTTCTAGCCATTCTAGAAGTCACATCATTCTGCTTTATTTTTTTTGATAATAAAATCTCCTCTTCTGACGTAAGAAGTTGAACACTTCCTATTTCTTTTAAATACATTCTAACAGGATCATCCATAGTAATACCTTCAGGTATTACAGAGTTTAAATCCAAATCCTCAACAAATTCATTAGAAAAATTATCTACCACTTCTATTCCCATCTTGTCTAAAGCTATATATAACTTTTCAACATGTTCTGGAGTCAAGTCTACATCTTCTAATTCATCCATTATGTCTTTGGATAATAATCCGCCTGACTCTTTTCCTTTAGTTAACAAACCTTTTAAGACAGACATAACATAACTATTATCCTTCACAGAATTGTCCTCCTTCCTACAATCACACCTTAAAATTACTAATAAAATCCATAATATCCGATAAATTTCCATCTCTCTCTAATTTAGATACTGTATTAAATACACTAAGATATTCAATAAACTTATCCTCATCATGTGCATACTCATTTTCTTTTATCAAATACGCAATTTTCTTTTTAAAATCACTTACTACATTATTTTTTAAAACTTTTATAAAATCACTAATTTGTTTAATAACATTGTTTTTATCGTAATTTCCTATGTTTTCTTTAAAATATGTTATTAATTTAATACCCTCATAAGTATTTAACTTATTTTTTAAATAATCTACTATATTCAATTCATCGCCATCAAAATTAGATATTAGTTTAAATGCTTCCCTATGTTCCTTAATACAAAATAAGTTCTCATCCACATTATTATTTAAGATATATGTTAAATATTCTTTATTTAACATCAAATTTAATAATTGCCTTTCAGATTTAGCAATCGCACTTTCAATAAAATTTTTTTCAATTTCATTATTTATTAGTTTTACATTCTTAGAATTATCATTTAAATAGTCTACAATTAATTCTTCTCTAATCATCAAATTCTTTGATATAATCTTTATATAATGTTCCTTATCAACAATATTTAGTTGTACTATTATATTCTTCACAGTATTTAAATATTTTTTTTTGTATACATTTTTAGATAAATCCAAATTTTTCATATAATATAATAATATATATTCTACTAATGTATTACTGTTATTAATACATTTAAAAAATTTATCTACTGAATTGTTCTTTAAAAACTCATCCGGATCTTTAGATCCGTATAATTCTACAACATAAACTTCAAGCACATCGTCATTAATAAACTCTTTAAATATATCAAAAGCCCTAATTGTTGCCTTTTTCCCAGCCTCATCAGTATCAAAGCATAAATATATCCTTCTAGTATACTTACTTAAAAGTTTAATTTGATCTATTGTCAAGGATGTACCCAAAGATGCAACTACATTTTTTATCCCACTATTATATAAAGATATACAATCTAAATAACCTTCAACAATAATGATAGAATCATAAGACATATTTTCCTTAACTAAGAAATTTAAACCATATAGATTATTCCTCTTTTTAAATATACAACTTTCTTTAGAATTTAAATACTTAGGTGTTCTATTCTCTAAAGTTCTACCTCCAAATCCTATAACATTTCCATTAACATTAAATATTGGAAACATGACCCTATTTATAAAACGATCATATATATTTTCATTTTTTTTATTAATCAAACCTAACTCTAATAAATCATTTGGTTCATATCCTTTGTTTAGTAAATAAATATTTAATGCTTTAAAACTATTTAAAGAATAGCCTAATCCAAATTTAATAATAGTAGCCTCAGATAATCCTCTATTTATTAAATATTGCTTAACATTATTATTTTTTTTTAGATTTAAATAAAAATATCTTGCAGTATCATTAAGTATTCTATAATATTTATGTAGATCTTTTTGCGAATGATGCGTATCTAATAAAATACCAACACGCTGTGCTAAAAAATTCATTGCTTGTAGGAAATCTAATCCTTTATATTTCATAATAAAAGAAATAACATTTCCACTTTCACCGCAGCCAAAACATTTGAAAATCTGCTTACTTTTAGATGCAACAAACGATCCACTCTTTTCGCTATGAAATGGACATAAAGCAAAGTAATTATCTCCGCTTTTTTTAAAATTTATATATTCACTTAGTACATCTACAATATCATTTTTATTTTCTATCTCTTTTATAATATCATCAGAAATTCTCATTAATAATCACCTTATATAAACATATCAAAAGGTGTAAATTATACATTTATTAATTTTTCCATCTTTTAACATTATTATTCCCAATTAACAAGTTTAATCAAAAAATACAAAAATTTTTTTTCCATTTTTCTACAAAAAGTAATAAAAATTAATATTTAGCATTATCTCATATATTAATATTCTCCATTTAAATATATTTTCCTTCTAACTTTAATATATTTTTAAAAAATAATGTATAATATAATAATTTTTAAAATATCTTTATTTATATATTTGATTTTAAGGAAAATAATATTATGTATAAAAATATAGATTTATCATATATTCTGTCTAATTTTAATATTAAAAATTATAAAATTAAAAAAATAAAGGAAAAAACTTCAAAAAAATCTAGAATTATATATAAAATAACTACTTTCGACAAATCATTTTGTCTTAAACAAACATATTTTAACGTACAAAAAATATTATTTATTTATTCATATTTAGAATGGCTAAAATTATATAAATTTGAAGTTCCATATTTTATTAAATCTATTAATAATAAACCCTTCACATTATACAATAATAAAATTTATACATTAAGCAATTGGATAAGTGGAAATAAGCTTTTATATAATAACTTAGATGATTGTATTAGAGCTATTAAAATTATTTCAAAAATACACTTTCATTTAAATAAAATTGATTTCATAAAATATTCAGTTCCAACTATTAATTTAGTTAACATTAAAAATAAATTCATAAAATATATTCAGGATTTACATAAATTACATGAAATAGCCAAATTAAAAAATGATAAATTTTCAAAAATTTTTTTAAGTAATTTTTATAATTCATTGTATTTAGCAAATAATGCATATAGATATTCATTAATAACAAACTTTAAAAATTTAAACATTAGTTTATGTCATGGTGATTATGTAAATAAAAATATCATTATAAATGATAAATCTGTTATTCCAATAGATTTTGATAGATGCTGTATAAATTATTCAATATACGATTTTGGATATTTTTTAAAAAGATATCTAAAACATTCATTTGATTCTTGGAATATTAAAAATACTTTAACATTATTAAACTATTACAATTCAAATAACCCAATATTCATAGACGAATATTTTTATTTATTATCATATCTGTCATTTCCATATAAATTTTTAAAAATATCTAAATTATATTTCCATAGCAATCACATTTTAACAAATAAAGAGATAGAAAATTATGAAAATAATTTAATTAAATCATGTAATGATTTTGATAAACACTTATTATTTATTAAAAATTTTGAACAATATATTAGTTCTAAGTTTAACATGAAAATAAATAAAAGCTGACTAAATTAATAGTCAGCTTTTTAAATTATCTTTTATTTTTAACCTGAGCTTGTGCTGCAGCAAGTCTTGCAACAGGAACTCTAAATGGTGAACATGATACATAGTTTAATCCAGAATTATGACAAAACTCTATTGAAGATGGATCTCCACCATGCTCTCCACAAATACCAAGTTTTATGCCTGGTCTCGTTTTCTTACCCTTTTCTACAGCTATCTTAACTAATTGTCCTACACCATTTTCATCAATTCTTGCAAATGGATCCGATTCATAAATTTGTTTATCATAATAGTCATTTAAAAATCTAGACGCATCATCTCTTGAAAATCCAAAAGTCATTTGAGTCAAATCATTTGTACCAAATGAGAAGAACTCAGCTTCTTTTGCTATTTCATCAGCTGTAAGAGCTGCTCTAGGTATTTCAATCATTGTACCAACCATGTACTCTAATTTAACACCCTTTTCTTCCATTACTTTTTCAGCTGTTTTAACTACAACTTCTTTTACATATTTAAGCTCTTTTATTTCTCCAACTAATGGAATCATTATTTCTGGAATTACATTTAATCCCTTTGCTTTATTTACATTTATAGCAGCTTCTATTACAGCTCTAGTTTGCATCTCAGCTATTTCAGGATACGAAACGCTCAATCTACATCCCCTATGTCCCATCATAGGGTTAAATTCATGTAAACTCTCTACAGTATTCTTTAAGTCTTCGAATGTTAATCCCATTTCAGCAGCAAGTTCTTTAATTTCCTCATCTTTATGAGGTAAAAACTCGTGTAAAGGTGGATCCAAAAATCTTATTGTAACTGGATGACCTTCCATTGCCTCATACAAACCTTCAAAATCTTTTCTCTGCATTGGCAATAATTTATCTAATGCCGCTCTCCTTTGATCTTCTGTTTTAGAAACTATCATTTCTCTAACTACAGGAATTCTATCGGCTTCAAAGAACATATGTTCTGTTCTACATAATCCAATTCCTTCCGCTCCAAACTTAATAGCTTGCTCAGCATCTTTTGGAGTATCTGCGTTAGTACGAACTCTTAAAGATCTAATCTCATCCGCCCATTTCATAAATATTTCAAAATATCCACTTATTTCTGGAGCAACAGTTTTAATTTGTTCTCCGTATACGTTACCAGTAGAACCATCTATAGATATAAAATCATTTGATGTATACTTCTTACCATTAACTTCTAATACCCTAGCATCTTCATCAATTTTTATATCTCCACATCCCGCAACGCAACAAGTTCCCATTCCTCTTGCAACAACAGCTGCGTGAGAAGTCATTCCTCCCCTTACTGTAAGAACTCCTTGTGCAGCAACCATTCCTTCAATATCTTCTGGAGATGTTTCAAGTCTAACTAATACAACTTGTTCTCCATTAGCCGCTCTATCCTTAGCTTCTTGAGCTGT
This sequence comes from Candidatus Arthromitus sp. SFB-rat-Yit, assembly GCF_000283555.1. Taxonomy (NCBI): domain Bacteria; kingdom Bacillati; phylum Bacillota; class Clostridia; order Eubacteriales; family Clostridiaceae; genus Candidatus Neoarthromitus; species Candidatus Arthromitus sp. SFB-rat-Yit. The sequence goes on along the minus strand of NC_016012.1, from coordinate 524,682 downwards.
AAACGCAATCTTACCTGTAGCCGCTCCAGGTGATGCTGGGAGACCTTTTGTTATTGGAGTAGAATTCTTAATTACTTGCGGGTCAAATGTAGGGTGTAACAATGTATCCAATTGCTTAGGTTCAACCTTTAATATCGCTTCCTCTTTATTAATTAACTTTTCCTCAACTAAATCAACAGCAATTTTTAAAGCTGCTTGAGCTGTTCTCTTACCGTTTCTTGTTTGTAAGAAATATAGTTTCCCTTCTTCAATCGTAAATTCCATATCTTGCATATCTTTATAATGCTTCTCTAATTTTTCAACTATATCCATGAACTCTTTATATATGGCAGGATTCCTTTTCTCTAATGTTTCAATTGGTTCAGGTGTTCTTATACCTGCAACAACATCCTCACCTTGAGCATTCATTAGATACTCAGCAAATATTTTATTCTCTCCTGTGGATGGATTCCTTGAAAAAGCAACTCCAGTACCTGACTGTTCACCTTTATTACCAAATACCATTTCTTGAACATTAACTGCCGTACCCCAGCTTGATGGATAATCATTCATTCTTCTATAAACTATAGCTCTTGGATTATTCCATGATCTAAATACAGCAACAACCGCTTCAATTAATTGTTTCTTAGGATCACTTGGGAAATCTTCACCTTTTTCTTTCTTATAATGATCCTTAAATTGTTTTACCAATTCTTTCAAGTCATTAGCATTCAACTCAGTGTCAAGTTTAACACCCTTCTTCTCTTTCATCTCGTCCATTAAATTTTCGAAGCTTTTCTTTTCAATACCCATAACAACATCCGAAAACATTTGAATGAATCTTCTGTAAGAATCATACGCAAATCTTTCATTATTTGTTGATTTTGATATAACTTCAACAACTTCATCATTTAATCCTAAATTTAAAATTGTATCCATCATTCCAGGCATAGAAACCCTAGCACCTGATCTAACTGAAACTAATAGAGGATTAGTTGTTCCACCAAATTGCTTGCCTGTTATATTTTCTAACTTCTTCATTGTTTCATAAATTTCTTGCTCAATGCTTGAAGTTAAAACTTTCCCATCCTCATAATATTGATTACATGCTTCTGTGCTTACGATAAACCCTTGAGGAACTGGAACTCCAATTTTTGTCATTTCACAAAGGTTAACTCCTTTTCCTCCAAGAAGGTTTTTCATAGAAGAATCACCTTCACTAAAAAGGTAAACATACTTCTTAGACATTTAATTCACTCCTTTTATTCTTAAGAAATAAAATTATACTGCTGCGCATAATTTAATGTTTGACTAAAACCTACTTAATTATACATTATTTCACAATTATTGTATATAAATTAAATTATTTAAATATTTATTATTACAGGAAATCAAATCCAATTTATCGCAATTTTTCACTCATTTTCTGCAATTTTTTCATTTTTTATACTATCTTCTTCGTTTTTTGAAATTTCAACATCTGAGCTTTCAGCAAATTCAGTAACTTCTATAAAATCATGATTCTCATTATCATTTTCTATATCATTATCAAAATTGATTTCTTCCGTTATATGATCAGTTTCCACATCATAAACGAACTTAGCATAATTTGAGGATTTTTCTTTTATTGTATTAGCTATTTTGTTTTCAACCATTCCATTAAAATTTTCCATTGCCTTTTTTCCAAATTCGACTGCTTTCATCTTGATATCATCTGTTTTTGCTTTAATATTTGCATTTAAAATAATATCATTTATCTTATCTTTAGATGTTGCTATTGTATCACTTACCTTTTGCTTCACATTAGAATTCACATCATAAACTTTCCCTGATTTATCAACAACCTTCACCTGTATATCAAACAACAATATACTCCCTATATGAAGCGGTAAAAGTAAAGGGTATAATACAAATGTAAATGAACTAATTATAAGTGCTGTTAGAGGAATATCCAATATCACTTCATCATTCTTACTAAAAATAATTCTCTGATTACTTCCCTCAACATACAAGTCAGACAATCTATTTTTCAAATATAATAAATGTGACTTAACTAAACAACTTTTTTCTTTAATAGGATATATCTCCTCAAGATATATCAAAGCTTCTATTAAATCATTATTATTGTTTTGTAAAACTTCCTTCGCCTCTTTATAACTAACCCCAAATTTTTCTTTTAATATCTCCATGTTTTGAAACAATAAATTATCACTCATATTACTCATATCCTCCCAAAAACTTTATACTATTAGGCATTTTAATAAGATTTTGATCAAGTAAAATTTTATTAAAATTAAAAATAAATTTCATATCACTACTGGTTACACTTAATCTCGGTATATTTCTAATATCAAGTTTACTTAAAAATCTCATAATGTTTATAATTCTATTTTCAATCTTAAACTCCTTTAATTTAGAACAAGAATTACATACAACGCTCTGAAAAGTAAAATCAAACCATACTACACTTTCTTTCAAATTTTGTGAACAATAATTACATTTTTCAAATTCTATATTACATCCTAATTTTTTCAACAATTTAAATTCAAAAATTCTCAATATTAAATCTTTATCTATGGTATTTGATTCCAATATCAAAAATATCTTTATTAAAATTTTAAAAAAATTTACATCTATCACATCTCCATCATTAAAAGAAATATCAAGCAATTCAAAAAAATAAGAAAGATAGAAAATAATATCCTCATTATTTATAAAATTCACATTTTTAATAAGAGAACCATCTTCTATATAATAAAAACTTTTACCCTTAACAAGAGTAAGTTGCACCAAACTAAATAACTGAGTAAGTACAAACTTCGAATTTTTCATTTTCTTTGCATTTTTCGCTAATATGGATACCTTACCTATATTTTCACACAATACCCATATAATCTTATCATTTTCCTTGTACGTCTGCTCTTTTAATACGAAACCTTTTATATCAATTAACTTCAATTTCTAACTTCATAAAAGTATTTATGAAATATTCACCTCCTATTTTAAAAATTTCAAAATATGTGTTTATTATATCTTAATTATAATTTCACTACAAAATAAAAAAGGAAGTATACAAAATACTTCCAAAAATTACTTATATCCTAAACTCTTAAGATGATTATTATCATCTCTCCAGTTATTTCTAACCTTAACCCACATACGTATATACACTTTACTGCCTAAAAATCTTTCCATATCTTGACGTGAATACGTTGAAATTTTCTTTAACATTTCCCCGTTTTTACCAATTATTATCACTTTATGAGTTTCCTTATCACAAAAAATATTTCCTTCAATATTATATTTTTTCTTTTCATCATCATACTTCATAGATACTATTTCAACTCCTACGCCATGAGGAACTTCATCACGTATAAGTTTTAAAATTTTTTCTCTTACAATCTCAGATATAAAGAATTTTTCGTTATTAGCAGCCATCTGATCACTGTCGTAATACTTAGGTCCGTTAGGTAAATATTTTAATATTAACCCCAATAATTTATCAACATTTTTCCCATTAAGTGCTGATATTGGTATATACTCATTAAAATCAAGAATCTTACTATACCTGGATAATACATCCATTATATCCTTGCTGTTTATTTCGTCACATTTATTAAGTACAAATATTTTTGGAATATTAAAATCTTTTATCTTTTCTAAAATTTCAAGATCAAGTCTTGGAATTTCTTTCCTAATGTTAGCTACAAAAATAATAATATCCGTTTCTTTCAAACCATCAGAAATAGATTTAATCATATAATTTCCCAATTTATATCTTGGTTTGTGATACCCTGGAGTATCCGTAAATATTATTTGGTAATTTTCATCATTCAATATCCCGATTACATTATTTCTCGTAGTTTGTGGCTTACTCGATACAATACTTAATTTTTGATTTATAAAATTATTAAGTAAAGTTGATTTTCCAACATTTGCTCTTCCAATTATACTTACAAATCCAGATTTGTGCATTAAACGACCTCATATACTTTCTAAATTAAATTTTTCACTCCAAAATCATACGGCAAAATTTCACTTAATTTATGTACTCTATACTCTTCTTTATTCTTAGCTATGATTACTGGAATATTCATATCAAAAACAAACTCTGATAAAACTTGTCTGCATATTCCACAAGGATATGTAAAATCATTTAAAGATCCAACAACACATAACGCATATATCTTTCTATATCCTTCAGAAACTGCCTTAAATATGGCAGTCCTCTCAGCACAATTACTCGCTCCAAAAGATGCATTTTCCACATTACATCCAGTAAATATTTTTGAATTCTCAAATAAAACACTAGAACCTACAGGAAATTTGGAATATGGAACATACGCTTTTTCTCTAACTTCTAATGATTTACCTATAAGATCTTGTATCAATACTTTATCCAAACAATACTCCTCCTAAAATTAATTATAAAATATTTTAAGTATTACAACTGTTAACCCTATACCTATAAAAGCTCCAACAATAACTTCATTCAAACTATGTACTCCAGTATCTACTCTACTCTGCGCAACAATAACCGCCATAATAAAGCTTAACCCAACAATAATAGGTTCGTTTGTTATAAACGCCATTATCGTTGCTATAGAAAATGAAATAGTACTATGACCACTCGGCATTCCACCTCTTAATGGAGTTCCTTCCCCATATATAGCTTTAGCTATTACAGTGAATATAACAACCATAAACAAAATAATAAATACCATGTACGGATTACTCTGTTTAATTTTGTTTATAACTGTAAAACTAAAGTTACTTATTTTATCCCAAAATATTAAATATCCAATAAAACCTGCATTAAGTGCAGTAAGTAATACTGCTCCTGCCGATATATTCTTAGCTATTTTAGCTAATGGATGATAATAATTTGTTGTAGCATCAATTGCTACTTCAATAGCCGTATTAATAAGCTCTGCAAAAACAACTAACGTTATTGTTAAAGATAGTATTATCAATTCAATTTTAGTTATATCATAAAATAAAGATATGCACATTATAAAAAATGCCATAACCAAATGTATTTTCATGTTCATTTGTGTTCTAACAGCATATAACATACCTTCTAATGCATTATTAAAACTATCAACTATCCTCTTTACCTTGATATCAATCTTCCTCCCTAACTATAAAGTTTATCTAAATATTTTTAAATCTTTAATTATAATTTTTTCTCGCTGCCTCATTATTTGTTTTTCACAATCTTCAATATGATCATAACCAAGTAAATGTAACAATGAATGTATTAATAAATATTTAACTTCTCTATCAAAGCTATGATTAAACTCTATAGACTGTTCATTTGCTTTCTCAAGCGAAATAAATATATCACCTAAAATAAGTCTTCCATCATCTAATTCATAATCCTTAAATTTATAATTCTTATATTGATTCTTAAAAACATTTCCTTTTTTATAATTAAGCATAGGAAAAGATAGACAGTCTGTAGACTTATCTATACCCCTATACTCCAAATTAATTCCCCTTATCTTTTTATTATCAACCAAAAATACATTTAATTCACAATCAATATCTACTTCCTCAAATTTTAATACACATCTTACAACGTCATTTATAAAATCATTAACATCTATATTAAAAGTATCTTGACAATTTTCTATATTGATATACATTAACACCTAATCCTTTTCTTCTTTGGGTTTATCACCTGTATCGTCCTTTGGATATTCTATTCTTTCATGATAAATACCTTTTAGTGTTTTGGCAAATGATTGTTTAATAATTTCAATATCTTTAAATGATATCGGACTATTTTTTAATTGACCATCACTTATTTTATCATTAATTATGTTTTCAATAGTATTTCGTATATTCTCCTGTGTTGGATCACTCAAAGACCTAACAGCTGCCTCAACACTGTCGGCAAACATAAGAATAGTAACTTCTTTTGTCCTAGGTAATTCCCCTCCATACCTAAAATCTTTTTCCTTAATAAGATCAGGATTTTCAGCATTCTTTTTAGCCATAACATAAAAATACTTAACCAATGTATTGGCATGATGACCTTCTATTGCATGTTCAACAAACTTAGGCAATCCATGCTCACGTGCAAGCTGTAATCCATACTTAACATGAGAAAAAATTATATTAGCACTCGTAAGTGGATCAATTCTATCATGAGGATTCTTATTTGCCACCTGATTCTCTTTAAAAAAGTATGGTCTTCCAGTCTTACCAATATCATGATAATATGCAGAAACCCTTGTGAGAAGTGAGTTCGCTCCTATTGCATCACTAGCAGCCTCGGATAAATTCGCAACCATTAAACTATGATTATACGTTCCTGGTGCTTCAACTACTAGCTTTCTTAAAAGTGGATGTTCTGGATTGATCAATTCTAATAATTTCATGGAAGTAACTATATTAAACACATTTTCAAATACAGGTAATATTCCGGCTACTAATATAGCGGAAAGTATTCCGCTAAAGAATGATAATACTATATCTATAAGTTTAATAGAATTAACATTTGCTATTATACAAAAAACAGTCGTCAACACTATTACATTTGTTATCCCAAACCAGATAGATAACTTAATAAAATGCATCCTATTCTTTATCCTCTTTAAAAACAAACCTCCCAAAATAACATCAAACAATCCTATGAACACCACAACAATATTAAATTTTGTTATTATTGCTATCAAAACAAGTGTCATTAAATTTGTTATAAGAGATACTTTATTATCAATTAACGCTGTTATTGCAAGAGGTCCAAGAGCAAATGGAACTATATATATGTACTGATCACCAATAACCCTAACCAAAATTATAATGATAAGTTTAATTATCAATAAAACATTTAAATAATTAGCATTATTAATACATTCCTTTCTGTATCTTTTATAGTACAGATACTCAATCAAAAATGTAAAGAAAATTAGAAAAATTATAGAAATATTTAATTTCCAATTCACATTAGATGTCTTAAGTAATCCCAAACTGTCCAAAATAGAAATATGATTCTCTGTTACAGTTTCTCCCGAACTAATTATTACTTGATCTTTTTTAATTATAACAGGAGATATATTCTTTATTGCTTCCTCTCTTTTCTGCTCTGTTTTCTCACTGTCATAAAAGAAATTCGGCTTTATCATCGGAAAGATTATACTAAGGGTAATATCAACAAAATTAGTATCTGTTATCTTTTTGCCTACCTCTTCTCTTGCAAAGGATTTTACATTCTCAATATCACTTAAATTCCCATCTTCAATCTTTAAACCATATATCTTATTTATAATATCATTCAATGATCTTTCATAATTGTTTATCAATTCTGTATCTAACGCAAGTATTTTTTTGTATCCTTCAGCATCTAGAGCAATATCATATTTCTTATTCAATTCATCAAATACTGTAGTTGCAATCACAGAATAATTTTTTAATTCGTATAACTCTTTAAACAAATTATTTATTTTATCTAAAACATCATATCTTACTTCTTTTACATGATTAAATTGAGCAGCTACCTCATTCTTTGCAATATTTATCCTCTGTTCTGTAGAAATCCTATCTAATGTTTCTCTAGGAGCTTTTATTGTGTATGTAGATACTGCCCCAAGCTTTAAGTCATATTTCCTCTCAAGTGTAGATGATAATACAACAATCATTACAAATAGCACAAGAAAGACTAATATAAAATAATTTTTATATTTCCAAAATCCACTAGTAACTTTCTTTAACTTCAATAAACATTCCTCCTAACAAATATCATACTTAAACCCAACTGTAAAATTTATCTTGCGTCAATATCTAACTACTAAACTGTTAAGTGTCCTCTGTGTTCTGAGTTTCATCATATGTTTTTTGGAACTCACTATTATCTTGAGTTTTACCCACCTTAACCCCTATCTTTTCTTCTATAACAAATGAAATTTTAAATTTAAGCTTGTTATCTACAATTTCATCCTTAACTATAACTCCAACAATAGAATCCGATTGTTTTAAATTCTGTTTAACATATTTACTATAATGATCAACCAAATTTTTCTTAACATTATCTGGGCTTAACGTATACGATACCTTCTCTACTTCATAGTATATATTTTTTTTAACTAATTTTCCATCGCAATTAATCTTCTCATAATTTTCAAATTCATCCTTATATTTTTTAAAGTAAAGTTTCTTCCCAAAAATATTAATATAATACTCATCTCTCATATTTTTAGTATTTACATTTTTTGTGCCCTCTAATTCAATTATTTCTTCAAATTCCATAAAAGTCTTTGCAATTACATCTCCAACAGGAGCCACCTCAAAAACATTTCCTTCTTTCCCTTGATATCCACCTATCAAAAGATCTCCTTTTTTAACAATATCCCCAGCTTTAACCATAGCTGTTCCAGATTGAGTATATACACGTACAATTTCTCCATCTTTATCTGCAACAATATCGCCAAGAGATAAATCGACATCTATCACAGGAGGTTTGAAACTCTCAATAACTTCTATTTGAAGAGTAGATCCCTGAACTCTAACCTTACTCCACAATAAATTTGCATTACTTGCAACTATCTCATTTTCCAACTTATCCGTATCAATTTTAAATTTCAACATTCCTTTATGTACACCTAAATTTTTTATAACTTGTCTTATTTCATAAGGAGATACATGACTGTCCCCTTTTATGTCAATCTTCCATATAAACATAGACAAGAATATTATCATACCTATAGATATCCCTAACCCAATCGATAAGGTAAAATATACTTTGAAATTATGTATGAATTTAATAATCCTACCCATCTTAACAACATTTACTTCACTATTTATTTCCTCACAAATTTTCTTAACATCTTTAAAATCTTTCGAATTAATTACAAGACACACACTATAAAGATTCTCTCTTTCTATCTCTATAACTTTTATATCTTTTTTCCAAATCATATTAAGCAATTGCTCAGGGTTTTTAGAAATTATTCTAAGCTGTATTTTCCCATTTATAAACGAGAATTTATCAAAGTTGATCATAATTTACCCCCCTGATATTTCCCATTAATTTTATTGTCTTCCCTGAAATATAAACTATCACAAACTTGCTTCCCTTTATAATAAAATTACCTCCATCAACTCTCAATATAATTTCATCACTTTGAAATTTTAAAATACCTTTATGATTTTCAATAGTTATAAACTCATCTCCATCTATTATAACTTTATATGAATTCTTAACAATTTCACGAGGAATATCTAACTTGTTAACCATAACATCCTTAATATCATCAATAAACTTTCCCATACTAATCTCCTTTATCTCAATTTAATAAAATTGTATGATTAAAAAGAAAAAAAAGAACCCAATTAAACAATTGAATTCTTTTATTTAAGGTAAGCTATAGTAACCCCATCTCCACCTTCACCATATTCGCCAAGTCTATGTGATTTAACATGAACGTGATTTCTTAAAAGATTATTTATAGAATTTTTTAACACACCTGTTCCCTTTCCATGTATTATACAAACTTCATGAAGACCAGAAACAAATGCATCATCAAGATATTTTTCAACTTCACTTATTGCATTCAATGCATCCATTCCTCTCAAATCAATAGATGTTGACATAGAACTTGTTCTAAGTTTTAAATTTTTCTTGCTCTTTGCTAATTTAGTAGATTTATCTTTTATGGGGCTTTCTAATTCTGACGTATTTATTGTCAATTTTAATATTCCAGCTTGAACTAATACATTCCCTTTTGAATCGGGATTACCAAGAATTGTAACATTTTGACCTATTCTTTTTAAAAATGCTGACATTCCAGATTTAAATTCTATATTAACCTCAGAGTTATTCTTTAAGCTTTTCTCTTCTTTTATTTTATTTTGTTCATCAATCTTCTTCTTGATTTCACGTCGTGCAGATTCCAAATCTTTTATACTACTTAAATCAATTCCATTCATTTCAAGAGAATTTATCATTTTTAACGCTTGATCTATTTCTCTTTTTGCATTAGTTATAATTTTATATGCATCTTCTTTTGCTGATTCAATAATTCTAAATTTTTCATTTTCAATCCCATCAATACGCTTTTTTAATTTTTCATTTAAAATCTTATTTTCTTCTCTTAAAATCTCTATCTCCCTATTATTTTTAACAGCTTCTGTCGTTTTCTCCTCCAACGTCTTTATTATATTCTCAAGTTTTATCGTATCACCAGACAAATATTTCTTAGCACTCTCTATTATAGAACTATTCATCCCTAAAGAATCTGCAATTATAAATGCATTTGATTTCCCAGGTATACCAACATTTAATCTATAAGTTGGTTTAAGGGTTTTAACATCAAATTCAACAGATGCATTCTCAATATCTTCTGAATTTATAGCATATGTTTTAAGTTGACTATAATGGGTTGTACCCATTAGCTTACACCCAGAATTTATAAAATGTTCTATTATAGATATTGCAAGAGCTGCCCCTTCTTCAGGATCAGTTCCCGAACCAACCTCATCAAGAAGTATCAAAGTCTTATCTTTAACATTATTTGTTATATTAATTATATTTTTTATGTGAGAGGAAAACGTAGATAGATTTTGTTCTAAACTTTGTTCATCGCCTATATCTGCAAAAATCTCGTTAAGAAACATAATTTTACTTCCTTCATATGCAGGAATAAATAATCCACTATGAGCCATCAAATGCATTAATCCCAAAGTCTTTAATGTTACTGTTTTACCTCCAGTATTTGGTCCTGTTATAATTATTGCCTTTCTATCACTCATAAAATTTAAATTGAGAGGAACTACACTTTCTCTATCAATAAGTGGATGCCTTGCAGAAATTAAATAAATATCTTCCTCATCACTTATGTCTGGTTTTATTCCATCAATTTCAATAGCATAATTTCCTTTCCCAAATATAAACTCCAAAAAATATACAATTTTTATACTCAAATATATGCTATCGATAGAATCTTGAATTTTCATACAAATCAATCTTAAGATCCTCTGAATTTCTTCCTTTTCGTTTTCTATCAATTCATTAACTTCATTATTTAAATTAACTAAAACAAGTGGTTCAATAAAATATGTAGATCCTGAAGAACTTTGATTGTGTACAATACCTTGAATTTGCGATTTGTATTCAGCTTTAACCGGAATACAATATCTATCACCACGCACTGTAAATATATTTTCTTGAAGATATTTTGAATATGTCTTTAATATTTCAGACAATTTTCTTTTAATTGCAGCCGTCTTACTCCTTAACTCTTTTCTAATTTTAAACAAATTTTCACTAGCAAAATCACTTATCTCTTCCCCATCCTTTATAGTTTTAAAAATTTCATCCTCTAAATATTTAAAAGTAGAAATATTATCATAATAATAATTTAAATAAATCAAACTTCTATTTGATAAATAATCCTTAACTTCTCTTATGCATCTTAAAGTTGTACCAATTTTATATATCTCTTTAATCGATACACTTCCACCTTTATCAATTTTTTCAAGATATGGATAAACATCGTCTAATCCTACAAAATTAGGCAAACCAAATTCTTTTATAAATTCAACAGCTTCACTCGTTTCATTTAAATTTCGTATAACTTCTTCCATCGTTGAAAATGGTTGAAGATCATCTATAATTTGTCTTGCATTTTTAGTTGTTACATATCTAAAAATTTTTTCCTTCACTTTATCAAACTCAAGTAATTTTAAAACTCTGGAATTCATTTAATTACCTCCACCTTATCACTCAACTGGCTTATAATAATTTCCTTTGAACACATTTTTATAAGAAAATTTTCCAGATACATCATCCAATATTTTTTGCACTTCTTCACAACTTTCATCAATAAAATCAAGTCTAAACACATTTATATTGTTGTTTTTAATCTCACTAATTTCACTTATCAAATTAATTGGTTTCTCTTTATACGTGTGAATTTTACAATTAATCTCCGTAGTTAAAAAAAGTTCGTTATTTAATCTATCATTTAAATAAAAATCATTTCTAGTGCACGGTCTTGAGCAAGTATTATTCAAAGATCTTTTACCGACAAATGTTCCTATTGGACAGTACTCACTAACCATAACATCCGGCTTTCCATAAACAAACATACAAAATTTTTTATCGCTTATTTCCGATATGTCAAATATCTCTTTTTTGGAAAGTTCAATACTTAATGTAAAAATATCTATTTCTTTATAAAATCTAGTTGAAATTTCATTAAATATATTTAATTTTACATCTCCTATTATTTCATAATCTGAATTTTCAAAGTATCTAAGTATTCCCGCATTACTCGTTAAAATTCCTTTTATCTTATCCTTAAATTTTTCAAACACTTTCAATATTTTCCCCATTTCACAATCTTTTATTATTGTGGGAAATTTTACATATAAATTCAAATCCTCAATAGACAAAATTTTTTCAAAATCAAGCTTTCTTCTGTATATAAATGGGGATATTACAATATTTCTATATCCATTTTTATAAACAACATCAAATTGTTCTTGAGTTGAAACATAAATAATATAAGTTTCATCCATATCTTTAAAATTCTTCTTATCAGTTAAAGAGTATTCATCAAAATTATAATTCAAATCTTTTCTGTAACTATTAACTATATCATTCCTAAGTTTAGTTAAAGCTTCCCTTCTCAACTCATTTATCTTCGATATACTCATATACCCTTCTTGATAATCTAAACAAACCTCACCTATAGAAAAACTTCCTACGCTTCCCTTTTTCAATTGAGTCATAATTCTTTCCCTATCTAAAGGAGTATTTATGACTTCTTCAACAACATCTCCAAACACTTTTACGATGTGATTTTTATATGTAAGTTCCAAAATCATCGGTTTATAGGGTTCAAATATTAAGTTAGCATTAACATAATTTTTATTTGCATACTCTTTTTTAAAACTCTCTCTCAATTCTTTCTCAAATTTTTGATCATTAGTTTTAAAAATTTTATCCCCTTTTGAAAATCTCATCGGAAATAGTTTCACCTTCATTCCAGATTTTCCTACAGATATCTTTTCATTATTATAAAGTATCTTTGTCAAAATACATCCATCATTTAAGGATGAAATTCCATCTCCAAGTGCCACATCATTCTTTAAAATAATGTATCCATCATTAAGAATATCTCCCAAATACACGCCTTGATTTTTAGGATTATTAACAGATAAAAACTTCTCACCCTCATAACCGAGCATATAACCATTTGTAAATCCTTCTCTATTAAATACCTTTAACAAGTTTTCTTCTCTTTCTCTTATGTAGGAGGCACTAACTTCTTTATTTTCTTCAATCTTTCTTATTATGTCTTTATAAGCACGAACTGTATTTACGACATACTCACTACGTTTCATTCTTCCTTCGATCTTTAAGGATTTAATTTTTGTTTCTTTGAGAAGTCTTGGCAAAATATTTATAGTCATCAAATCTTTCGTACTCATAAGAAAACCTCTCTTATGAATTCTCCCTTTATCATCTACAAGAGAATATTCCATACGACATGGCTGAGCACATCTTCCACGATTTCCACTTCTGTCTGATATGAGTCCACTCATAGTACATTGACCTGAATAACTAACACAAATAGCTCCATGTATAAACCCTTCCGTTTCAACTTCTTCAGAAATAATTTTTATATCATCAAACGATAATTCTCTCGCGACTACAACACGAATTGTTCCATTATCCCTAAAATACTTTGCACCAGATAAATTATGTATACTTAATTGCGTTGACGCATGGATTTCAATACCCTTAAATTTTGAAAACATATGTATAAGTCCAGTATCTTGAACTATTAAAGCATCCACACCCATATTATACAATTTTAATCCATATTCAAAAGCTTCTTTAAACTCTTCTTGCTTTATAAGCGTATTAAAGGCAATATAAACCTTAACCCCATATTCATGAGCATAGTCAATCATATTTTGAAACTCTTCATCTGAAAATTTTTCACAGTTTGCTCTAGCGGAAAATTTTTCACCACCCAAATATATCGCGTCCGCACCTTCGTTAATTGCACCTATAAATGATTCATAACTTCCAACTGGAGCCAGTAGTTCAGCTGCCATAAAACTTTTTCCTCCAAACACAAAATTAACCACTATAAAAATAGTGGTTAATTCAAAAATATTTATAAAATATTTTAAAATATTTGTGTATGGTTTACAACACAAAAAAATTCTAATAGAATTAATTCTCAGCTACATTAAAAACTTTTATTGCAAATTAATTCATTTAAATCATCATCAGATACTTCAACGATTTCGATTTCTCCATCAGCATTAATAAAAACTATCGATGTCACTCCAGTTTTTTGATCTAAAACAATCTGAGTTCCATCACTGTATACCAAATGCCCCAATTTATCATAATCATCTATATTTAAAACATGACACTCCATTAAATTGCTGCATAAATCACTCACATATGCTGTACGGTTCCTAGATCTAATTTTATTTATAAATGCCAAAACTCCTCCGAACCCAATTAACAAAAATATATATTTAAAAATATTTTTATTAAACTTATATTTACATAAACTATTCATTGATAAACCTCTTAATAAAAATTTATTAATCAATTTAAACATCGTAAATTTTTTAAAATTTATTAGTCGTAAAATTTAATTTCTAGGTGGTAACAACATGAATTTGTTTAAAGAAATGTTTGGAGATTTCTTGAATTCTTTATCTGAAAAGGAAAAATTTATTTTCAATTTTATTTCGTGCAATATTTCGCAAGTTTCACAAATGAGCATAAAAGAGTTAAGCTTATCTATGAACATTAGTGAATACTCAATAAATAAATTTTGTAAAAAATTAAACTTAGATAACTTTGAAAATTTAATTTCTATATTAAATGAATGTTCCAAAACAATATTATCAAATAAAAATAACATGTTTAACATTTCAAAAGATTTGTTAAATAATTTTGTAAAAAATATAAATGAAACTCATATAAACCTAATATCAGATTTCCTATTTAAATATCAAAAAGTATCTCTTCTCTTTTCAGAATCATACAAAATCATAGCACAATATTTTGAAGACAAATTAAAACAATTAAATATTAAAACAAACATAACATCATCCTTAAAAGTAAACTCAAAAAATAAAGATTCTCAACTTATAATTTACATAATCGATTCAATTGACGATATAACTCTTAGAAATTCGTTGGAAAAATTATCGAACAAAATAATTATTGTGTTCTCAAATACAATGCTAAAAAACATTAACAACATGGTCTCTCTTTTTATGTTTTTACCAGAAAATAAATCAATGAAAACATATAACTTAAATTGCAGTGGTCATTTTTTCATATTTATTGATCTTATCATTTCAAGGCTCGTTGAATTGATTAATATTAAAATTAAATAGCCCTTACATACTTTTTAAAAATATAAATACAATATTTAATATATTACTTTAAAAATATGGAGACTTATTATGCAAAATAATCAAAATTATAAATTTAAAATTATTCGCAATAATAATCATGACAATATTAAACAAGATTTCAAAAACGAGGAAATCGAAAACATAATTATCTCTGCTGCTAAATCAAGCAACAAATCAGAAGTAAAGGTATACTTTAAAAACATACCAGCTAACGAATATAACTTAGGATATGAAAAATTTTGCGGAATTAAAATAAATGATTTAGTATTCTATAGTCCTTCTTTGTTTAATCTTTATCCAAACATAATAAATTTTCTATACATTAACAATAAGGAAATTTTTCTTGAAAACATATCATCTAATAAATTGAATAATAATTATTTTTCATTTAATGAGCATACCTTATCAAAATCAAAACAAATAATGGACAGCAATTTATATTTAAATTTAAATATATCATTTGATGAGATAATTAAAAATTTAGATATGATTACGGAATTAATATATAAAAAAAAGGTTTTGAAAATTTTAATAATGAGTTCAATAAAAAATTAAATACACAATTCCAATCACATTCCCCACACAAAAACAGCAGACATAAATCCAGAAACATCTGGAAACTGTCTGCTTTTTTCTTTCAAATCTATGTACTTACCCACAAAATTAAAATCTGCACCCAAAATCATGTTCAGGTTCACTATATAAATCTATACATAAATTATATTTTTTTAAATCTTACTTAAAATTTTATTTGGATTCGTTATGTCCTCTCCCAAAATAAAATTGCTTACACCAATTTTAACCAAGTCTTTACAAATATTTATATCCAAAGTTTTAATTCTCAATATAACCGGTATGTTTATATCCAAACAAAGTTCTGATATAAATTCATTATCAAAATTTTCTTTAAAAACATCTATTGCAATTCCATCCAAATTCAATTTACATGCTAATATAGCTTGTTTCTTATTAAATATTTTCCCAATTATTTTCCCTTTAAACTTTTCCCTAATATCATTTAAAAATATATTTAATTGTTCATAAACACCATTAAAATTAACTATATCTATAATCAAAAATTCAGGATCTATATTTATTATCCCATTAAATTTTCTATCAACCTCAAAAAATATTGGTAACTTCGTTATTTCTTTCAATATTTTAAAATTTGTAAAATTATTAGTTAAAAATGCTGTAGCTCCACCTTTTTCTGAAAACTCTATTACATACTTTGTGAAAATCATATCATCTAAATATTTATTTTGGTAGTTGTCAATATCTATAATTACATTTCGATTAGTTTTGTTTAAAATCATGCCAATTCTCCTTAATTTTGTCCTAATAAATATAATTATAAAGTAATTTTATGATAAGATAAATAAAAAGACATCACGAATTACATCATGATGTCTTGTAATATTCTTCAAACTTTTTTGCTTCCTCAAGCGTTATATCTTTATTTTCTACCAAATTTTTGAGAACACGCGAATATCTATTACTCATAGCTCGATTTTTAGTTTTCAAATTATACAAGCTTGGTGATTGTGGTATTCCAGCAAGTAACGAAGATTGATATTTTGTTAAATCACTTGGTGATGCACTAAAATATCCATAACTTGCTGCATTTATTCCATAATATCCCTCTCCAAAATATATCTGATTCAAATACATCTCCAAAATTTCATCCTTAGAATATTCTCTTTCAATCTTAAAAGCAGTAAACATTTCAGCAATTTTTCTTGTAATGTTCTTCTCATTTGAAAAATACATATTTTTTGCTAATTGCTGAGTTATTGTACTACCTCCATATTTATAGTAACCCGCAGATAAATTTCCAATTACAGAACCTAATATCGAAGATATATCAATACCATTGTGACTATAAAATCTCTTATCTTCGACAGTTACAATAAATTTTTTCATACTATCTGAAATATTTTCTATATTTACATAATCTTTATTTGAAGTAATTTGACTAACTTTTACATTTAATGGCATTTTATCCAAAGTATCTTTGTAAAATATAAACCCTTTTAATAAACAAAAAATAAGAATAATAAATAGCAAAATTATAAATAATTTAATTATCCTAAATAAACACCCCATATAAATCCCTTCTCTAATTAAAACACGTTAAATTTTTACAGTAACATCTTTGATCCATTTATTACCCATCATTCTCAAAGTACACCAAATAGCTTTTATTATTTCATCAAATTTTAAACAAATATATATAATAGCTGGTGAAAATTTAAATACAAATGCTGCTAACATTCCAAGTGGTATCGACAACAACCATAAAAATAAAACATCTGCAAACACCAAAAATTTCGTATCTCCTCCTCCACGCAAAATCCCTTTTGTTAAAACAGAAGATGGAACCTGGAAAATTATAATAAATATTGCACCATTCATTAATTCATAAGCTATATCTTTTGTTACCTGCTCAACATTATAAAAATCTATAATAAAATGCTTCGTTACCATAATTAAAAGTGATGCTACCATACCAACTATTATAGAAATTAACAAAAAAGTTCTTGACTGTTCTTTTGCAAGTGAAAATTTACCTTCTCCAATTGTATTTCCTATTATAACAAGACCTGAACTCGATATTCCATTTATAAAAACTGTGGATAGTTGAATTACTATACTACAAATACTATTTGCTGCAATCATTTCAGGCCCAAGCCTTCCGAGTATCATTGTGAGGCTTGTCAATCCAGCAACCAATAATGCATCACTTATTAAAACATTGATTCCACTTTTGAGATATTTTACAAATATTTCTCTATCAAAACTAAATAAATCCTTAATTCTAAACTTTAAGTTCTTTTCTATAAAAAATAAATATCCAAGTATTATACAAAATTCAACAATTCTTGAAATTACTGTACCAACTGCTGCTCCTGTTAAACCCATCTGTGGCATTCCAAATTTACCAAATATAAAAATATAATTAAAAATCACATTGAGTATAAACGCTATACTATTACCTAAAACAGAAATCTTAATCTGTGATGTTGTCCTAAGTATTATAGATGTTATCGTTAATACCGCAAAAAGTGGATAAATAAGCGATGCCAATCTCAAATAAGAAACACCTGCTTGTATAACATTTGAATCATTTATATAAAATCCAAGTAATTTATCAGGAATGGTTAAAGCAAGTATCATAGCTACAATTCCAACTATCAAACTTAACTTAATCGTTATTGATAGTGTTTTTGAAATTGATTTTGTATCATTTTTACCCCAAAACTGAGAAGTTAAAACAGCCCCTCCTCCCCCTATTCCAAAACATAGAACACTAAGTACAAAAAAGATCTGTCCTGATAGTGAAGCTGCTGATAAAGCTATCTCACCAAGACTTCCAACCATTATTGTGTCCATCATATTAGTTGCAAAAGTTATAAGACTTTGTAAAGTTATAGGTACAGCTATAGTTAATATTTTTCTATAAAAATTCTTATCCTTCACAAAAAACAAAATTAATAACCTCCAATAAATTGTTTAAAAATACACCTTACGATATTCTACCACAAAATAAACTTTTTAACTTTATTTTTGAACACCATCACCAAAATATGTTAAAATAATTACAAATAAAATTACAAATAAAAATTAAGGTGATAAAATGGATTTATCAATTGAACAAAAAGCATTAAAACGTGGCAACCTATTAAACCTATTAATGACTATTATAGGAATTATTTTGTTTATATTTTCAAAATCAAAAGCCGTATTAATAGATGGATTATTTTCATTCATACAATTTATTTCTGTTGTAGTAGCAATAAAAATCTCTAAAGATATAGAAACCTCAAGCAGAAAACAGTATCCTTTGGGACAATATAGTAAAGAAACTCTTTATGTATTATTTAAATCAATTCTTATAATAATACTTCTCGTTTCATCTATTTTCTCAAGCATAACAACTATTTCTGCATTTATTTCTAATCCGAACCAAATTCCTGAAGTAAATTTAAAATTAATCATCCTTAACGGGACATTAATGACCATTCTCTGTTTTGCTTTATATTTAATTTATAAACATTATAACAAAAAAATCAATAATTGCTCAGAAGTATTAAAATCTGAAGCAATCGGTGCAAATATTGACGCACTACTTAGCCTCGGTACATCTATTGCATTTATTTTATTTAATGTAATACCCTTTCTTAAACCTCTATTTCCAATCTCAGATGCAATTCTTGTTATCATTTTAACTATGTTCTTTGCATATCAACCAATAAAACTTTTAAAAAATCAAATCAATATCCTAACTTATAAAAGAATCCATTACAAATCTGAACAAGAACTTGCATCATTAATTAACTATAATTATCCAGAAATTAAAATCTACGATATTTTTATATCAAAACTCGGTAAATTTACAGAAATCTACATCACATTAAGTTTAAACGGTAAATTTTCCATAGATGAATTAGACACATTAAGACATAAATTAAAAAAACTAATTAATTCAAAAGTTATAAATACTCAAATTTTTATAACATTTACAAATGCTCTAAAAAAAAATTAAGAGTATGATAGAAATATCATCATACTCTTAAATTAAATCAAGATTGGTTAATGTATGGCGTAAAATATCCACGTGGATGAGCACAAACAGGACAATATTCTGGTGCATCCTCAGAATCATGAACATGACCACAATTTGTACAAAACCATTTTGTCTTAACATTTTTCTTAAACATCATACCACTAGATAAATCGTTATATATTTTAATGAATTTATCTGCATGTAATTTTTCAACTTCACTAATTTCTTTAAATTTATAACTTATATCATTAAATCCTTCTTTAACAGCTATATCAGAAAAACTTTTATATATGTTATCATGCTCTTCCAATTCTCTTTCATGAGAAGCTTTCAAAAAATCCAATGTCTTATCATACAAGTCAACAGGATATGCCGCACCTTGCAATGTTATATATTGAGTATTAAAACCTTTCAAAAATTTATAAAATACATTAGCATGTGCTATCTCTTGCATGGCAATAACTCTAATTTCCTTTTCAATAACATAGAAACCTTCTTTTCTTGCTAGATTAGCTCCAAAATCATATCGCACATGTGCTTGACATTCACCGGCAAATGCCCTCATTAAATTTTCCTTAGTTTGACTATTAGATAAATTCATTTTCAATACCTCCTCATTATCTTTTTAGTATTTACTAAAATTCTTCAAAATATTGATAATGATTAAAAGGTTTTTTATTTTAACTTATCTTGTAGTTTAACATTTTCTTCCTTAAGTTTTCTTACAGTTTCATTGAGAAGCTCTATCTCTTTTTCCAATTCCTCAATTTCGTTATTATCTGAAAATATGTTTTTATTATCTTCTTTCAAAACAGTATTATACGCCTCTATCTCCTCTTCGAGATTTTTATTTATTAATTTAAGTTTAGAATTTTCACTTTCAATATGTATCATTCTCTCTTTAAGTTCATTTTTTTCATCAATAAGAGATTGTATTTTAACATTACAATTTTCAATGCTATTATTTAAATCTTCTTTTTCAGTCCTGTATTTATATAATTGATCACAATAATTTATTGCCAATAATATAGACGAAGATTGTGCAGTAAGATTTACATTTTTTGTCATCATTTCTTTTATTTTATCATCCACTTCTCTTGCTATATTATTTAAATATTCCTCTGACTCCTCACCTTTTAACTTATACTCTATACCGTTTATATTAATTGTTACAATATTCATAAGGCACCTCCTACATTTGTTATTCAATCATTTAATATCTTGCTTTATATAATAATTCCTCCAATCTCATTACTATTTTTTACCAAATATATTCATCTTATTTATTACAAAAATTTCATACTCTACTCAAAAAAAATTAACCATCAATATAAATTGATGGTTAATATATTACCACAAGATACCCATTTTGTTACACAAATCTTTGAACTCTTGCTCATGTAACATTCTTGCAACTATAGCTTTTTGTGCCTCATAACTATCATTATTAGCTTGTGGTAAATATGTGTTTCTATATTCACCTATCCAATAATTCAATCCTCCTTCATCATATTCTCTGTTAACTACTATTTGGTATAAAACTTTTATTAATTCATCATCTGAAAGATTTCTTTCAGAAAATTCACGTTCTGCAAACATCAAATTATATAAAACAAACTTACCTGTAACTTCTCCTTTTTCAAGAAGTCTTCCAAGCCAATATCCATATCCTTCCTCATCTGGATAACGCTCAAATGCAAATTTATAAATATTTGTTATAAATTCTTGCAAAAGATTTTCAGGATTTATCTTTACATTTTTAACTACAAAATTAATTTCATCGTCTTCTTCTGTGTAAAAAGTAATAACAATATTTTTATAATCTTTCCCTGGAACCAGATTCTTAACTATAAATTTATTTCTAACCTCATCTATCTCAAGATCCAAACCTTCAGGATTAATGTTAAACCCTTTTTCATAATCAAATTCATTATCACCAACAATATCTAATTCTATTTTTCTATTACTTGATTTTCCATTAAACTTAAGTTCTGTTCCGACCACATCTTGATCCTGCACATTGAACTCGATTTCTATAGGATTATATCTCATATCACTTGTGATTAATGAAAACTTCATCACATAGTTTCCAATTCCTAATCTTTTGAAAAATATTTCATTTAATTCACTTAGATCGCCATCTTTTCCATTAGTATATCTAAAATTTGGTTCTGTCTTATATCCCGACTTATTAGCATGTTTCAAATAAATATCGAGTCTATCATCTTTTTCAAATTCTATTCCAGGTGGATACGTCCATTCAACTAATACCCCTTCTTGTTGCACTTCAACATTTAAATCAATTGCTGTATATGATATTTCCATAGCAGCTTCATAATCTTCAATTAAATATGATAAATAAATATCAACATCTGCTATGCTATCTTCTGTTTGAAAAGATATTGACCTTATATCATTTAAACCTTCTGTGAACTCTGCCACAGGATTTGAAAAATCATAATCTTCTTCATTGCTATTCTTAATAAAAACAGATAAATTATCATACTCATCTATAAAATCTAATTCTTCTGTACTCAGATCCCATTTAATAGACATTCCATCACTACTTATGTCCTGTATTTCAAGATTCTCTATCTCAAAAACAGTTGTAGTAAATTCCTTAATAACTGGTTTTACATCCGCTTCTAATAAATTCAATTTCACCTTAACTTCATATCTAGTATCAGGAATCAATGAATATAATTCAACCAAATTTATATCAGATAAATTCAAATCATCTGATTGAATAAGTTCAAGATCAGGTTCACTTAAAAAATCATCCTCATCTTGATATTTGATAAATATCTGAATACTTTCACCATCCACAAGTGTATAATTATTTGGATATCTCCATTCTACTTGCGTCGTCATCGGATTAATTTCTTTAACATCAATATTAAAATCATCAATCTTACTTACAAAACTAGTTTCCTTTTCAAACTCATTGCCACCAATATTCACTATAACCTTCACATCGTACTCTGCGTTCAATTCATCAAAATATGCTGATATAAATTTTTCTTCATTAAATATATCTCCACGAATTTCACCATTTGATTTATCTGGATAATGAGTTTGATCTTTCTTCTTTATAAAAACCTTACAACTATCTTTATCACTTAAAATAAGCTCATCTGGCTCCATCTTAATTCCTACTTTTACCACATAATCTAAAACGTCACCTATAATTACTTCTCCTATACCTTCTACTACGTCTGTTTTAAAGCTAAGTTCCATCTCTTGTTTAATTCCCGAACCACCATCTGGCCAAAATACAACTTTAGAAAAATATTCTTTATTTGGAGATAATCCAAGTATATCAAGTACAGTTACTTCATTTAAGTCAACATCATCTTCCCCACTGCCATGCTTTCCAGTAAAATTAGGATTAACTGAATAATTCGTTTCTTCTTTTCTTCTTATAAATATATCTAAGATATCACCTTCTAATATTTCATAGTTCTCCGGATACTCAACTGAAATTTTAACACCTGTAGGTTGTGTATCAATTACGCTCGAAGTTATTTTTCTTGCTTCTGTTTTACCTACCAAATCTTTGTATACTACCTTTCCCGAATCTCCAGTAATAGTATACCGAACTCTAAACAAATAATTTTTATTTACATCAAGTCCCTCAACTACATAAGACTTAAATTCTTTCAATTCACTTCCAGTACGAGTTGAAACAGGATTAACATTTTCAAATAATTTATCTTCAACATTATTGTCTTGTGAAGCATCTTGTGAACTTCCCTTTGGTTCTTCTTTGTATAAAATTTCAATTTTACTATTTGAATCAAATTCCTCATTATTATTGTAAAAATCCCATTCAAGTTTAAATGATTTAGAATCTAAAGACTTACCAACTAAACCTAAAATTTGAAATCCAGAAGTAGCTTTAAATTTAAACGATTTCTCAATAGGTTCTGCATATACCGATGAAAATCTAATCTTAACTTCATACATTTTATCTTTAGTTAAAGTAAATTCTTTTTCCTTAAAATCTTTAATCATAGTAGTATTATTATTATCATAATTTTGTGTCTTCGATTCAGATTCCACATTATTTCCATCTTCAAGATTTTTCAAAGATACTTCAATCTTATCATTATTTGAAATACTATAATTATCTGGGTATGTCCAAGAAACTTTAATTTTAGTATCTGTTATCTCATCAACATTAAAACCTATATCTCCCATATCAAGTCTACAATTTCCATAAGCACTAACTTGTTTACCACCCAAAGTATAAGTCAATTTCATATCATAATCTACATTAAATTTAGGTATCATTATGTTAAATGCTCTCACTGCTGAAATATTCCCTGTTGCATATTGGAATTTTTTATAATTCTGTGATGGTGCTCCTCTTTCTTTTAAAAATAATTCTACTGAATCACCATTAACATAAGGATAATTATCATTTTTTAAATTCCACATTACATTTACAAGATTATTCATATCCTTTTCAAAACGAAGATTATTTATAACAAAACTTTCCGTCCTAAATTCTATTTCGATATCTTGTGTTACATCCTCACTTACTCCTGCAACTTGCTTATCTCCAACTTTATAAACAAGCTTAACTTGGTACGTAGTTTCAAATCTAAGTTTATCAAACTTATATTTAGTTACATCTTTAAGAGAAGTTTCAGACTGTTTATATGTCTTTTCAAGTCTATAATCTAAATCACCAGCTTTTCTTAAATAAACCCTAATCTCATGATTATTTTCTATATTTATACCTTCTGGATATTTCCAATTAACGACAGCCGAATAATCTGTAATATCATTTACAGATAATTCTAATTTTTCCGGCTCTACACTAAAATTTAAAACTTTACTTGTATGACGAACTCCACCTATTGTATAAACAATTTTTGCACTATAATCTTCATAATAATTTGATACATCAAATTTAATCCGTTTATTTCTATTTAAATCTTGATCTATCGTCGATACTGGCGTTTTAGGGAATGCATTATGAGAACGCAATTTAAGAAAAAGTTCTACCTTATCTCCTGCATTAAATTCTATATCACCAAGATTTATATCCCATTTAAAATTTATAGATTTACTGTTTACAGTACCATCCTCAGAAATACCTTCAATTTCTTCATTCAATATTTTAAAAGTACTTGTTACAAACTCAGTTTCATCTACATAGGTCATACCCTCATTAGTTACAAGTTCAAGTTTTGCAACGTAATTTATATTTGGACTCATGTTTCTAATCGTATATGTTGTCACATCATTAAAATCTATACCCTGAAATCCATGCATTATTTTAGCATCAGGAATAGCTGGATAGTTAGCATCCTCTTTTTTGAAATATATATTTAATACATCTCCATCTGTTATTAGATAATTACTAGGATATTCCCAATTTAATTTCGCTGTTGTCCCTGTTACGTCTGACAAGTCAAGCTTCATTGTAGTATACTGAAACGTAGTTTTATACGTTTCCTCCTTAGAGTTTGAAAACTCCACTATATAATTTTGTCCTTCAGTCAGTCCTGAACTTAATGTAAATTTATGTTTTCCTACATTAAAATCCGTAAATTCATTCCCTGTGCTATTACCATTCATGTGCAATATTCTAATACGATTTTTCATCCTATCTGAGTTTAGGATCTTCTCATATTTCTTATCAAAATCAATTTCAACAACATTTTGACCATTTGAAGAAGTTCCTATTACAACTGGATTAAATAATATAGACATATCCGTAGATTTAAAGTGAAAAAGTGAACTTATTTTATTATAAGTAACTACATATTTACCTCCAAACACTAATGGAATATCTTTAAAATTAAATCTCTTTGAAGTATTTACATTAGCTATATATTCTTTACCATTATCATCTATAATGCTCATCTTATCACCTGTGATAACATTTTGATTTTTCAGTTCGAAACTAAAATCATATTTACCTGAAGAATTTACTTTTAAATCCTTTACCTCAATGTCTAAATCTTTTATTTCAACTATATCCGCATAAAAACCAAATGGTATATACGCATATCCCCATTCTGGATAACGATTGCTCGATTCAAATTTAAAATTATAACTATTAAAACCTTGCCTCATATCTTTAAACGGCACTTTAAAGTTAGCACCTTTAACATTCTGCTCCGCACCTACATATTCATATTTAGTTTTTGTAACATCAAATCTATATTCTCCACCTATTTGATTTTCTAATTTATTATCATATAAAGTTATATAATGTGCTCGTGGAAATTCATCCCATGAATGTGGAACAGTTGTAGTATCATTTTCTTCATGAACTGGTGTTATTTTAGTTATTTGATAACCTGATATATCTTTTTCTCCATAATAAGAAAGTCCAGTCCACATAAAACACCCGCCCTCTTTAAATGTAACTTGAAATAAATACTCAGCAAGTAAAGCTCCAGTATATTTATCAGAAAAATAAACTCTTATATCACTTGGTATTATTGTTGAACAATATTCTTCTGGAATATTAATTTCTGCTAAACGTGGTATTTCACCTGTTACTTCAACTGGAACAAGACCTTTTTTTGAATTACTTAAAATAATCTTAACTTCAACATGATGCCTATCAGTAAACGTTTTACAAATTCCAAAATCTAATGTCGGAATGAAAAGATTTCTTTGCTTAGCATAATATTTAAAATCTATCTCTGTAGGTCTAATATTTTCAACTAATGTAGGATTTGCCTTTAATGAACAAGAAATCATCTTATCCCAAATAACACCATCTGCATTAAGTCTAATTATATAATCCTTGTTCGGTTTAAAAATAGATGCTGCTCTGGAAAGTTTATATCTATAACCAGCATTTACAAGGTCATTTTTATCAACAAAAACTGAATCTATTTCTGCCTTTGTTAAATCAGAATTTAAAATCTCAAGATCTAATCTATTTGAATTATTTATCAATTCTTTACAATTTGAAAAATCAAAAAAAACATCTTGAGTAATCATCCTATTAGCATCAAAATTTGAAAAAGATACCTTAGGATTGTACGCTGTATTTTTATCTGTAAATTTAAAAGAATTTATAAATGTTAATGTCTTATCGATTTCAGAATCATAAATCTTACTTTCAATTTCATAGATATGACCATTTATCATTTCATCTTTTGTTAACCATCTAACTCCATCTGAAGATTCTTCTTTCAAATCTTTTTTCTGTTGTTCTGGATTCATATTCTTTATACTAAATGATTCAACACTCATCGAGCTTGATAATCTTTGACTTAAATCAAATACAATCCCTCCCTCCTCAGCACTTATCACATAACCTGGAGCAACTGAATCAAGCTGGGTATAATAAGCACTAGATTTTTCAACAAATCCTAATTTAATACCCATATCTCCAAGCGGAATTAATTCAAATAAAAATATAAGAATCATGAGATTAATAATGAATTTCTTCATACATGTCTTCATTTTTCTCCTCCATAAATACAAAATTACCAAGCTATTCCCATCTTATCACACAATCTTCCGAACTCAGGCTCATAAGCCATTCTTAAAACTATAGTTTTCTTTGCTTCATACTTATCTCCACCAAACTCTTCCAAATACTCTCCATATACAGAAATCCAATAATTTAATCCTTCAGTATCATACTGTCTATTAACCACAATTTGATATAAAACTTTTATCAAATCTTCATCACTTAAATTTCTATCTGCAAACTCCCTCTCAGCAAACATCAAATTAATTAAAAAATATTTACCAGATATACTGCTCTCTTCCTCTTCGAGTTGATCCTTCCAATAATTGTATCCGTTTTCATCAGGCTCTCTATCAAATGCAAAATAATAAGAATTATATAAGAAATCTTCTAGCAAATTATATGGTTCAAGCTTAAATTCACCTATATCAAATCTAACTTCATTTCCATCTATATCTGAAGTTAAAACAAACACATTAGAATAAACTTTTTTCGGTACAATCCTATCTATTACAATTACATAGCTTCCATCCTCTAACTCAGCATAATAAGAATTTCCACCAATACTATTTAAAACTTCTGATGAAATATCAACTTCGTATTCATCAGGAATCTGTATATCCACCCAGTTTCCCTTCATCTCACTAACAATATCCAAAACTGGGTATTCTGACTCATCTCCTTCATATTCTCCATTTCCATAATTAGCCATAACAGGGAATACTTGAGTATTCTTGTTGTTAATAATTAAAATAAATGATGTTCCAGAAACTGGATTATCAAGCTCTATACTTCCTATTTCATTTAAATTTTTAGAAGATGAATGTTTTATATTCATAAACTCTTTATATTCTTCTTCAGATTCATGCTTTGAAAAAATATCTATAGAATCCCCATTTTCAAATACTAAAGATTTAGGATATTTCAAAATTAAGTTTGGTGAATCTTCCTCAAATTCTAAAAATAATCCTCCTCCAGAAATCGTTTTCTCTATACTTCCAAACAAAAATTCATATTCAACTTTAACATCATAATTTTTAGAAATATCATCAACCTCAATTCTTACACTGTTTCGTTTATCAATATTTTTATCAATTTCAAAAACAATATTGGATTCTGAAAATTCTTCATCCTCAATTTTTTTATAAATATTTATATAATCCAACTCATCATCGAATTCTAGCGTATCTGAAGAAAACTCCCAAGATACATCAAAGAATTTATTTGTTAATGCTTTCAGTGAGATATTTGATATATCAAGTTCCTTAGATTTAAAACTGATTTCCTTTTCTTTTTTCCCTACATCTCCAAAATCTAATACAAGCTTTATATCATATTCCATATTTGGACATAAACTTGTAATCTTAACACTTTTAAATGTTTCTATATCTTCTCCTTCCTCATCATTTTGTTCAACAAAATAATCAGGCTCTTCAGCATAAACTCCATCTTTTCTTTTTAAAAATATTGAAATACTCTCACCATCTGTAATACTATAATTTTCAGGATAATCCCATTTCACATATACTGAGGTTTCATATATATCTAAAATTTCAACTTCTAAATCATTTATCTTATTATTGAAATCCACCTCTTCCTCAAAAGTTTTACTTCCACTTCTAAACACAAATTTTATATTATACTGAGTATCAACCGTATCTAAATAAAGAATAACCCCATCATTAATATACAAATCTTCTTCTTGCTGATTTGGATCTTTGGGATACTCCTCACCATCTTTTTTATAAAAAATATCCAATTTATCATTAACTCCAAATTCACATCCTTCTTCGAGTTCCCATCTTGCATACGCAATTATGTCCGATACATGATCAATTACTAAATTAGAAATTTTAATATCTTTAGTTTCTGCATCTTTATATTTTTCTATTGCATTTGATTGTGAATCTTTAGGAGTAAATATTACCTTAAAACTGTATTTAGTTCCAGCATCTAATCCTGCTAAATCAAAAGCTCCCATATTTGATAAATTAAGTTCATTATCTTTATGAACAAATGTAACTAATGGATCTTTACTAAAGTCTTCGCTCTTTTTATCTGTTTCGTCTTCACTATTAACCTTAAAAAATATTTCAACCTTATCTCCATTTTTAGGAGTGTAATAGCTATCAAAATCTAAATTTAGCTTTATTTCATTAAAAATATCATCTCTAAGTTCCAGTCTAAAAACATCAAATTTATTATTATAAACTTTTTCCATCTCAGTTATATTAAATTTACTTTCTGAACTTTCACTCCCATCTCTATTTGTAGCCTGAGTTTCCTTCATCTTGTATGAAAATTTCAATTTATAAACTCCGAAATCATCAAAACTTATTTCAAACTTCCTATTAGTTTTAAATTCACTTGTTATTTGACTTTCAGTTGATGTTCTCTTTTTAAGTACAGACTTAGCAGTTGTGTCCTTACTCTTTGTATAACTTAGCGATTCAACTTTATCTGAAAATTCATAATCATATGGAGCATACTCAACACTTGCCTCAATTTTTTTCTCACTTATCCTTTTGAATACAACATCAACAATTTGAAGGGAATTTTCCTCCATTGAAACTCTATAAAACTTTTCTTGAAACATCGCCCCATCTTTCCTAACAATAATTTTAAATTCATATTGTTTTTTCTCTGTTTGAGTATTTTGTGAGTTTCCATCTCCTTCTACTGTAGAAGGCTGATTTTCCCCAAAAACTGATGAAATTGTTTCAAGTTTAAGTTCCCTCTCTACTATATTTTCCGCATCCCCTTCTTTTGCTTTTTCTGGCTCAGCAGTAATTTGATTTTCCGTAAAATTTATAGATCTATAAGCCTCATCGTTTTCCCCATATTTTTTAACAAAAATTTCTATCTTATCATCATCATTTTTTTCAAATTTAGTTTTATTTTGATCAAATTTAATTTTAAAATTTAAGCTATCCTCACCTATTACCTTAACCCCAAAATCAATTTTAGGTAAAGAAACCGTGTGAGTTAAATACTCAAAGAGATTTCTTCCTCCGATATTATAATTGAACTTAATATCATACTTTGTATCGTACTTTGGAAATGTAATATCTAAATCCTTTTTAGTTAATAATTCTTCTGCACTCAGGCTAATATCTTTTAAAATATTTTCAGAATAACTATCTTCCAAACTCTCTTTTATGTAAACTTTTAAACTATCCCCTTCAGAAAATAAGATTTCCTCACCATCAAAATCCCAACTAAGCTTTGATATATTTTCATTTCCATCAGTAAATTTCAAATCTTTTACACCAAATTTTTTCGTTTCAAATTCACAATTACTCTCAACTACAACTGGAACATCTTTACCAAATTTGTTAAAAGTTTCAATGATGAATTGAACTTTAACGTAATATTTTGTTGAGAATTTAAGCTTATTAAATACATACTCCTTATTTTTAAGTATGTCTTCCTTTCCACTAAATGAAATTATCGGATCTTTACTATAATCAAGATTCATATCTTCCCTAATATAAATATTAACCTTAGTATTATCGCTTAAAATATCCTGATTCGGATAATTTAAAACAAGTTTTGCAGAAGATGTTTTTATATCTTGAGTAATAAGCTCTATCCCCCCACTTTTTAAATCACAATAAAATAAATCACTGTAAATAATATCATCTTTTATGTAATAAACTATTTGAAGGTCATACATGCCTTCAAATACCGGAAGAGAAAATTCTGCATTTTTAACATCTTTATTTGATGAAAAAATTGGATTCCTTCTAAAACTTTCATCACTCAACTCTTTTAAAAGTATTTCAACTTTATCATTTTCTCCAAAGGATATTGATTCAGGATTTGTTTTCCATTTAACATTTATCAATTTATTTTTAACAACCCCATCCTCTATCCCATCTATTTGGATATCCGATATCTCAAAATCATTTGTTTCAAAGTTTTTTTCAACACTATAATAATCTCCATGTATTTGATTAAATTCTAATTTCAATTGATATTTTGTTGAATGTGTAAGCGAATCAAAATCAAGACTCGTAATATTAGACAGATCATTTCCATCTTTACCATGAATAGCAGAAAAAATCGGACTTTCTCCATTACTTCCACTTTCTTCATTAATCAAAAATAAATTTATGTAATCTCCAACTATAAATTCAAAATCATCTGGATAAACCCAACTAAATCTAGCAGAATTAAATTTCAAATCTTCAACATTTAATTCAAAATCATATGATCTAGATTGTTTAACCACCTTATTTTTAGAATAAACACTATAAATTTTCAAACAACTAATCGCAACTAACATCAAAATCATAAATTTAAAAATTTTTAAATCTAATTTCCTCAACTTAATTCCTTCCTTTCTTGATTTAATTAATCCGTACATTCTTAAAATAATTGTTAAATCATAAAATCATTTGAAATTTTTTCTATTTTTGTGCAATACTAAATCCAAAGCAATTAAAAGGAGAATTTATTTATGAGATCAAAATATTTAATACTCGGTACAATTGTTGTAACACTCACTTTATTTTTAACTTCATGTTCCAATGCTCCTAAAACTAAGAGAACAATAATAGGTGAACTCAAACCAAACTCACAAATAACACAAGACTTTTCAAAATTTTCTGGAAATGAGTCTTATAAATTTACAATTTCAAAAGAATCCACCTTAAAAACTTCACTAAAACTTAGAACAGGTAAAACATCAATAACAATTGTAGATGAAAATAATAACGAATACCTAAATATAAACTCTCCATCAGAACAAGAAATAACCTTAAGCCCTAATAGCGAAAAAACATATTACATAGATTTAAAATATGATAATGGTGTTGGTACGTACTCATTCGAACTCAACGATTAAATTCCTTAATATTTTTTAAAATTATGTAAAGTAATATTCATTTTTATAAAAAAAACTTTTGGCAAATAATTGCCAAAAGTTTTTAAAACAATTTATATTTAAATAACTTTGATAAAAAAGTTTCTTTCTGTTTCTCTAAATTATTTAAAGGACTAATTCCATTTTTTAAATCATTAACAATATTATAAAACTTTCTATATTTAAACGATTGATTATCCAAAAGTTCTATTTTACCTATTTTATCTATGTTAATAACCATTTTCCCATAATAACTTCCTTTAACATACCTTAATCTTTTATTCAGATTTTTAAATTTAAAAGAAACACCAGATGTAAAAATTTTTACATTTGGGATGTATTTTAAATTTCTAATATTAACAAATGTTTCATAAAAGATAACTAGTTCATCTAAACCTATAATGTATTTCTCATCTCCATTTTCATCAGAAAAAGTTACTCCCTGTTCATATAAACATATCGTACCCTCTCCAAAAAGAAATGGTATATTAAAAGTAGTACTGATCATCGAAATCTTAGATCCCAATATATTATGTTCGTACAATGTAGTCAATTTGATACCTCCAATTTCAACTATCTTTTAAAATAAAATATCCTATTTATTTTATCACAAAAATTATCAATTTTACTTCCATCATTTGTTATTTTAAATCGTTCAAGCACACAAACCATTTTAAAACTTGATATGAATATCACAAACAACATAATAACAACCAAAACTTTAATAAATGGAATGTTTAATATATAAAATAAACTCGTTATCAATAGAATCCATATTCTTTTTAAATCAAAACACATTTTTAAAGAATTTCTCGCATTCTCAATATGTCCTCTAAAATATAAATCGCTATTATCAAATTCCATAGCTTTGTCTATACAAGCAATAACATTATATGTATCGTTCTTATCTATATTATAAAGATATCCATCCTTCGATTTATATGAATAATTGATACCTTTCAGGAAATATATTATTGAAATTATTCTATTAACATTTTTGTACTGATCCGTATCAGATATAAATTCTTTAAAAATACCAATTGCAGCATCATACTGATTGTTGTGCAACAAAATATATGCATGAGATTCAAGTATATATCTACTTTCACAATCCAACTTTAAAGCATATGAAATATACTTATTAGCATTTTTTAAATCACCTATGTCTATATATACATTTGCTAAATAATAATAATATTTAACTTCAAATTCATTTAAAAGTATGGATCGTTTATAATAGAATATACTCTCTTCTTTATCTCCATTTAAATCATGGCATAAAGCTATTAAAAACCATATCAAATCCTTTTTTTGATATATTTCTCCTATTTTATTTCCAAGTTCTATTGCTTTTTCGTAATTTCCATCGTAAATTATTTTCTTAAGGTTATATATTAATTCCTTAAAATCACTTTTAAAATTTAAATCCAATGTCAAATTATTTTCTTTAATTTGCTCAATACAATTAAAATTATTATTTTTTATTTCTTCCAAATACTGTCTACCTAATGTAGGATCATAAAATTCATCTCCTTCAAGAAGTTTAATTAATTGTTGAAGGTTATAGATTTTATACTCTAAATCGGGTGCGTTCAGCCTACTTATTAACCTTATTTGTAACAATCTTAAATTAATTAATTTTTTATCAGTATAATTCTTTAATTTTTTGTTATTCTTTTTCATAAGATCACCTTTAAACTTCTAAAATAATCTAATATAAAGGACGGACTAGCGTGAAAATTATAGGTAAAAATATATTATTAAAACTATGTTGTGTAATATTAATTTCTATAGCATTAGGTCTTATTATCCACTTTTCTTTATCAGTATCTAAAAACAGTCAAATAGCCTTTAAAGATTTTATGTACTCATATACATCAAAAGATATCAATCAAGCTAATACCTACTTATCAAATATATCAATACCAGATATAAACAATGTATTTGATAATATATTAAATCAATTAGATAATGAGACTAAATCAAAAATAATTACTGAACTACGAAACATAATGTTTAATATAAATTATGAGATATTATCTTCAAAAACATTTTTAAACTCATCAACTCTAAAAATAAGATTTACATATTTTGATCTTGGAAAACACATATTAAACTTTTTTAAAAATGAATCATCATTCCTAAACAATGATGGTCAAAATAAATACGAAAAATTTCTTGAATCATTAGAATCCACAAAATATAAATCTTCTGTAATCTTAGATGTGAAACTATCCAAGAAAAATAACCAATGGAATATAATTGTGTCAGATAAACTCCTAAACATACTAACATCTGGTATATACAAAAATTTTTAATATAAAAGGAGAATTCAACTTAAAATTGAATTCTCCTTTTTCATTTTGAATATTTAACTATAACATTAATTATATTTCCTATTGAATTGTCAGAATTTATATTCATATTATTTATATATTTCTCTCTATTGGAGTAAACCTTATCTATAAGATTACCCAAATCATCAAAACTCTTTATATCTTCTTCTTCAATAAATTCACTAAATCCTCTATCAGCAAAAGACCTTGCATTTAAAATTTGATCCCCTCTACTAGCTCGCTTTGATAATGGAATTAGTATATTTGGTTTTTTTAATGCAAGTATTTCATATATACTATTTGATCCTGCTCTTGATATTATCAAATTACTTATTTTCAATAAATGTGGCAATTCATATCCAATATATTCATTTTGAATATACCCATCCTTATTTTCCAAGGAATTATCCAAATTATTTTTACCACAAATATGAATTATATTAAATTTATCCAAAAGTTTATCCAAATTCTTACGTATCAAATTATTTATAAAAACAGATCCTTGACTACCTCCCATTACAAATATAATAGGTTTATTACTATTAAATTTACAAATTTCTTTACCTTTTATCTCACTTCCGAGAAACAATTCTTTTCGTATTGGAGTTCCCGTTAACTCGATTTTTTTACTTCCAATATATCTCTCTGTTTCTGGGAAGGTTGTACATATTTTCTTTATAAATGGCATAGCAATCTTATTTGCAAGTCCTGGGGTAATATCCGATTCATGAGAAACTATAGGCACTCTATTTCTAAATGCACCCAATATTACAGGGATAGCAACAAATCCACCCTTTGAAAATACAATATTCGGCTTCTCTTTTTTAATTATACTACTTGCCTCAAAAACACCCCTAATAACTCTAAAAGGATCCTTAATATTATTAATATCAATATAACGCCTAAGCTTACCTGTACTTATACCGTAATATTTTATTTTTTGTGATTCTATTAATTCCTTCTCTATCCCAGTCCTACTCCCAATATAAACAATATCATATCCCATTTCTCTCAATTTAGGTATTATTGCAATATTCGGAATAACATGACCTGCCGTTCCACCACCAGTTAATATAATTTTCTTATTCATCTATAATGCCCTCTTTATACTGAAATAAATTTTAATATAGTCTTTAATTTAAGAATAAATATCAGAAAAATGGATGTCTACTTTTGAACTAACATCATCATTTATCAATATATCTTCCTCAATCATCTCAAAATCATTATCAATAATAGTTTTATTAAACGTTAAAATAAATTCCGTTCCAATTCCAATATCACTATTAATAACAATTTTACCCCCTAATATATCAACAAATCTCTTTACTATGGATAAACCTATCCCACTTCCCTCTGCACCACGACTCAAAACAGAACTAACCTGATTAAATTTATCAAAAACTCCATTTAATTTATCTTTAGGTATTCCAATTCCTTGATCTCTTACTTTCAATACAAAATTATCACTATTTATAATCAGGTTAACATACACCATTTTATTGTTTGGGGTGAATTTAATTGCATTAGATAATAAATTTAATAAAATCTTCTCATACATTTCTTTATCAAAATACAAATACTCTTCTTCAACATTTGGTTCAAATATAACTTTTATATTTTTTTTGTGATTGGCATGCAAATTTATTGACGTAACTATGTCTTCAGTTATAATAACTATATCAAAATAACTCATAATAGGTAACATATAACCAGATTCCGCTTTTGATAAATCTAAAATATTATTAATAAGTTTTAACAACCTTGAACTATTTTTATTCATCATATTTAAATATTTTTTCATTCCTATTGTCACTTCATCTCTACACAAATTTTCAAGTGCTTGAAGAGATGATTTTATTAAAGTAATCGGCGTTCTTAATTCATGAGATACCATGTTGAAAAAATCATCTTTTAATAACTCTTGGGTTTTAATTTGAGTTATATCAGAAAATATAATAATATTATGATATTTGAGCTTAGAATTATCATGATAATCTATAGTGTTCAATGTTATTTGAAAATATTTTTCAATATTTTTTTCAATATTCTTAAATAAGAATTGGCCTGTTCTCTTTTCATTTTTGAATTTAATATTCCTTAAAAACTCCCTAATATCAATCGTAGTATTCCCAATAGCATCAACCTTATAATTATCTAAAAATTTTAAAGATAAAAATTCTCTAGCTGTAAAATCAAAAGTATTCTTATACACATCATTGCAATAAATCTCAGAAAACATATTGTCTACTACTATAATTCCATCGTGCAAATTGTTAATTATATTGTTTATATGAATAAACTGATTATGTTTCTTTTTATTCAATCTATGCTTTATATCAATAAGTCCCTTCATATCAATAATATAATTTCTCATCGACTCATTACTTTTACTTAAATCTCTATAATCCATATAAATATCTGTAATATCCGTTAATATATAAATATTTCCCACTACTTCATTACCATATAATTTGTGTTCATAAATTCCAAGTTTAAAAAATAGTTCCTTTCTTTTGAAAACCCTCTTAAACACAACAGTTCTTGTATCATAGTTTAAAATATTTTTCGATATTTTATTAACAAAATGAAAATCCTCATCACTTATAACATCATCATGTATACCTATTTCAAACGCATCAATAAAATCAGTTATACTTTTGCCTTTTAAAAAGTCCTTATCAAATGAAAATGATTCATAAGCCTTTTTATTATAAGATTTTATAATATTATTGAGATCAGTAATTAAAACAATATCATTAAATGAATTAATAATATCAATTTCATTCAGTTCCATAGTAATCACCTTTAAAATCTATATTTTAATAAGAAATACTTTATCATTTCACTAAAATTATAATTATCTATACTCACTTCATACAAAACATCAATAAAAAATTGATTGTTCATATTACATTTTCCGGAATACAACCTCTCAAGTTCAACTCTTGAATAAGAATTACTAAATGATTTATCAAATTCTTCAGCATCCCCAAAATATACAAAATCAAAAATTTTATCATCTGTAGAAATTAATTTAATAGAAATGTAATTCTTGTTTTTTCCAATTCTCTTGATAGAATACACTCTCAAATGCTTATCGCCAATAACTGGTTTTAGATTTGATTTCCCAAACGGCTCAAGTTTATCTAAATCCTTAACAAAATCATAATCTATTTCTTGAATTGGACAAAAAATATCAATATATACAGTGTTTATATATTTATCTTTATCAATTCTACTCGACTTATTTAATCTATCTCTAAACAAATTTATATTCTCTTCTTTTATAGATAATCCTGCTGCCATAGGATGTCCTCCAAAAGCCTCAAGTAAATCTCGATTCTCAGAGATTAAATCAAAAATATTTATTCCTTCAATCGACCTAGCCGATCCCTTACAACATCCCTCACCTTTTGTTAAAACAATCGTGGGTTTATAAAATCTCTCTTTGATTCTTCCAGCAATTATACCCGCTATGCTTTCGTGAATATTTTCATTGTAGATAACAATCACATTTGAATTAAGATAATTCTCCTCTTTAATTATTTTCAAACTTTCAACAAATCCCTCTAAGGTCATGGACTTCCTTTTATCATTTAAATCTTTTATCTCACTTGCAAGCTCATAAGCCTTCTCCTTATCATCACACAAAAGGATATCCAATCCTTTCATACCGCTATCAAGTCTTCCCAAAGCATTTAAACACGGACCAATCACATAACCTATATCATATGAACAAATATTTTCTCTCGATATAGAATTTACATCTATTATAGCATTAAGCCCAATGTTATTTGTTGTCCTCAATAACTCAATACCTTTCTTTGCTAAAAATCTATTTTCCCCTTCCAAATCTACAACATCACAAATAGTTGCAATGGCAGTTATTTCAATCAACTCATTTATTTTATTTTCCAATCCAAACTTCCTGTATAACTCACAACATAGTTTAAAACAAACTCCCGCACCACAAAGTTTTTTAAACTCATATGTACAATCATCTTGCTTTGGATTCAAAATCACATCAGCATCTGGCAAAACCTTTTCAAAATTTCCATTCTCACCATTAACAATTTGAATATCATGATGATCAGTTACAATTATCGTAAATCCATTTTCTTTTGCAAATTTTATTACATCAATAGCAGCAATTCCATTATCACATGTAATTAAAAATTTAATACCATCATTCTTTGCTTCACTAACTATCCTTGTATTTATTCCATAACCATCTTTAACTCTATCAGGTATTACAAAATCAACATTAATCCCAATATTTTTAAAAGTTCTATACAATATGTAAACACTACTTATACCATCAACATCATAATCTCCAACAATTCTTAACCTATCTCCACTCTCAACTAATGAAATCAAAATATCTATAGCCTTTTGAAAATCTTTTAATTTAAATGGATCATTCAACAAAACTTCACTCGGATATATGTAATTTTTAATGTCATCAAAATTTTTAAAATCTCTATTTATAAGTATTTTCAAAATTTTATTAGATATTTTAAGCGTTTCTAATCCTTCAACCAAAGTATTTCTATTCCTCAAAATCCACCGTTCTAACATACACTCCTCCTATTAAATTCATACTGCAATTCTAACATATAAACTATAATTTTAAAAACATATTGAATAGTTTCTAATTTACTTGAAATAATTAAAGTGTTTATAAATTTAGGAGGTGTAATTATGTTTAATTCAATTAACGATTTATTAAATTATATAAGGTCCAATGATTCACAGATGGAAATCACATACGACATTACAAATGGAACTTTATTGGTTGTTAACAACACAACGAATCAAGTTTTATTTAATCAATCTTTAAATTATGAACTTGGAGAATTCAAAACATCAATAGAACCTTTATTTACTCATTTAAACTGTGACGTCATTTATGTACGTGATGC
This sequence comes from Candidatus Arthromitus sp. SFB-rat-Yit, assembly GCF_000283555.1. Classification (NCBI taxonomy): domain Bacteria; kingdom Bacillati; phylum Bacillota; class Clostridia; order Eubacteriales; family Clostridiaceae; genus Candidatus Neoarthromitus; species Candidatus Arthromitus sp. SFB-rat-Yit. Next base: position 485,153 of record NC_016012.1, on the reverse strand, counting down.
TCTCACATAAAAAAAGAAAGCTTTGAAACAAAGCTTTCTTTAATTAATTTATTTACCTTTCAATAGATAAATTTCCTAAATTAATCTATTGGAATAATCCTTCTTTCTCTAACTGTACCATAAGCTCGTCATATATTTGATCAGCTAAATCATAATTTCCTGCGTATTCTGCTTCTACTAACCTCTTCTCTATTTCTGCAGCTTCTTTACTGTAATATCCCTCTTTTACATCTAAATCGATTAAATATAAATCATACGCTTTATCTATTTCAAGTTGTACATTTTCAGAATTAATATCATTTGTAAAAGTATTAACTTTATTTTGATCTATATATCCAGCATCTTTCATTTCACTTATAAGTTCACTATAGTACCCTGCTAAATCTTCGTCTGCTGTTACTCCTTCTTTGTTTAACTGTACCATAAGCTCGTCGTATATTTGATCAGCTAAATCATAATTTCCTGCATATTCTGCTTCTATCACTCTTTTATAAATTTCTCCTGCTTCTTTACTGTAATATCCTTCTTTTACATCTAAATCAATTAAATATAAATCATACATTTTATCTATTTCAAGTTGTACATTTTCAGAATTAATATCATTTGTAAAAGTATTAGCTTTATTTTGATCTATATATCCAGCATCTTTCATTTCGCTTATAATCTCACTATAGTACCCTGATAGATCTTCATTTACTGTTACTCCTTCTTTCTCTAACTGTGCCATAAACTCATCATATATTTGATCAGCTAAATCATAATTTCCCGCGTATTCTGCTTCTATCAATCTTTTATGCATTTCCCCAGCTTCTTTACTGTAATACCCTTCTTTTACATCTAAATCAATTAAATATAAATAATAAGCTTTCTCTATTTCAAATTGTACATTTTCAGAATTAATATCATTTGTGAAAGTATTAGCTCTATCTTGATCTATATATCCAGCATCTTTCATTTCACTTACAAGTTCACTATAGTACCCTGCTAAATCTTCGTCTGCTGTTACTCCTTCTTTATCTAACTGTACAATAAGCTCGTCATATATTTGATCAGCTAAATCATAATTTCCTGCATATTCTGCTTCTATCACTCTTTTATAAATTTCTCCAGCTTCTTTGCTGTAATATCCCTCTTTTACATCTAAATCAACTAAATATAAATCATACGTTTTATCTATTTCAATTTGTCCATTTTCAGAATTAATACCACTTCTAAGAGTAGTAGCTCTATTTTGATCTATATATCCTTCATCCAACATCTCTTGTATAAGATCTTCATATCCATAATTACTATATGAATAATCTTCTGCAACAACTGCTGCTGTATTTTGTTGCGTATTAACTGCCATTGATTTTACACTTCCTGCTCCAACTGTTATTAATGCTCCTAAAGCTACAACTGATAATATTTTCTTAATTTTATTTTTTAACATATTAAACATCTCCTAAACTTTTATTTCTTATTTTTAAATTTTGTTTGTCCTACTTGATGTTTTAATTATATATCCATATAAATTTTTGAAATAGTAATTTCTATTTAAGAAATTATTAAAAATTAATATCTTTTAATGCTTAAATATTAAAAAATAGTATCTTTTAATAATATTATCTTAATATTATTGTATCTTTTTACAGAAAAATAGGGTAAATCTCTTAGATTTACCCTATTAGATACTCGTAACAAACAAATTTCAAAATCTCAAAACTTAATATTATCCTTAAACTTTATAATTTAACTAAACCATAAAACTTCCACTACCCTCTAATTTTATAGCTTCTATACAAGACATATCTACCAAATCATTTAACTTATTATTCTGTAAATCTCCATCATCAGTCTTTATAATAGTATTGATTTTACATGTTATACCCTTATTCACATTATCATTAAAAGCGTAAAAATTAATTGAAGCATATCCATAACATCCATTATAAAATTCTTCTTTATTATTAATTGGTTTATTAAATTTATCCAATATAACTGGCTGGTTGATGTTAATGGCATTTATAAAATAACAACCTTTATAAATTTCATCTTTAGATTTCTCAAGTCCATCTTTTAACGGACTTTCAATATTTAAATTCAATTTATTATCTAAAATATTTATTCCTATTTTTTTTGCATTTTCTATAGCTTTTCTAATATCACTTAATGTCTTACCATCTGATTTGGGTATTAATAAGCACACTGAATATTCAAAATTGTCTACATTAATAGCCTTATCTTTCCAAATATTTACATCATCAAAACAAACTCTTCCAGTAATTACCTCTGTACTTAAATCAACCATAATATTAATCTCCCTCAAACAAATAATTTAATAGATGTTATTCTTTATTAAAACTTTAACCAATTTACAACATTATTTAAAATATTTATTTGTAAAACATAAATCACAAAAAAAATAATAAAACACAAGAATTAAATCCTGTGTCAAAATCAAATACCACAATTATATAAAATTGTATAAACTAGCTGCTTCAAGCTTCTTTTTTATATCTCTATAAAACACGCTAGCTATTATTATTATAAAATCATCCTTTATTTTTTTAACTCCCTTTATAGTATGAATTATCTTCCCCATATGAAAGAGTCCTTGTTTAAAAACATTTTCTTCCATAAAGCATATAATTTTATTTTCATCTATGAATGGCTTAACACATAAATCAAAATACTCATCAATTCCATATATCACAACATTTTTATTATATATACGCTTAATCGTATTACACTCAATTAAAAAAATTCCATATTTATTCCCATATCTATCATTTAAAATTATATTATTAACAACATCATACCCTTCAAAATCTTCTTTTTCCCATACACTAACTTGTATTTCATCTGGTGTATATTGTTTATTGTGTTTTCCAAGTTTAACATAGATCAATATAAATCTTGATATTCCCATTGCATTACTTAACATTCTTATACTTTCTTCTCTTGATCTATATTCCAATACGTGTGAAAAGATAGTCAAATCATATAAAGCTAAGTGATTTTTTAAAAACCCCTCTAAATCTTGCCTATATATATTATCATAGAAAATATCATGATAAGTTTGTATATAAGAACTAGTAATATTTTCTATCCCATCTATTTTAATATTCCATAAGTCAGGTCTTCGAACCTTTCCCATGTTATCTCGCTCTAATAATTCTCGGCATAAAATTCCCCAACGTCCAAAACCAACATTAACGTCTAATATCTTTACGGGATTTACTTTTCTAATTATTTCTAAAACATCCGTTATATTTAAATGTGAATATATGTACACTTTCTACCATCACCTCTATTACTGATTATAATATTAATAATTAGTATTTGAGTCTATACTTAATTTTATACAAACATAATAATAAAAACCCAATACTCATTTGTAATTATGTTATAATCATAAGAAAATTATATTTGAGGTGATTAATTTGGTCAATGTTTTATTTATATGTTTAGGTAATATTTGTAGATCTCCAATGAGTGAAGCTTATATGAGACATATCATTAAACAAAATAATCTTAGTGATAAAATCAACGTATCATCTAGAGCTACATCTAGTTATAACGTAGGTAATCCCCCTCATCATGGAACTCAAACAATCCTTAATAAATTAAATATAGATTTTTCAAATATCATATCTAAAAAACTTACAGAAAAAGATTTAAGTACAAACGATTATATAATTGTTATGGATGATTCAAATATGCGTGATGTAACAAATATAAATCCTAACATAAAAATACATAAGTTAACAGATTTTATCAAAAATTCATCTCATAATTTTGTTCCTGACCCTTATTATACTGGAGATTTTAATTTAACCTTCGAGCTTATTAAGGCTGGATGTGATTCTATTTTGGAACATATTATAAACGATAAAAAACTATAAAGTATCCTTCACTCTAAGTGAAGGATACTTTATTTATAAAATAATTTCTTTTTTGTTTGTAATCACTTATTTCTTGCATTTTATTATCCAAATCAGAATTATTACTATTATGATAATCATCTTTATATTGGTTATCAAACCACTTAAACATACGGTTATTGAGTTTTATATAATTAAATAATACCTCTAAATGTTCTTTAATATCTCCTTCAAAATTATTTAAGAAATCTATAAGAAATGTTTTGAATCTATCTATATTAAAATTAAAAATTACCTTTTCAGATAACACAGCTATATCTTTAACAAACAAATCAATAGAAGCATTATAGAAGTTTGCCATATAACACTTTCCGTCATTAAATACAAAAGATTTATTTGATAGATTTCCATTTATAAATCTTATATTTTTATAATCACTTACATAATTCTTAAATTTATAACTAGTAAAAAACTCCCTAATTTTTATAAGCTCATCTTCCATATAAATCTTATTTTCTAAAAACAAATTATCAATCTTATTTTTTCTGTGCTTGTACAAAATAAACATCTCTATATTTTGTATATTTAAAAGATGATTATCTATATATTTTATCTCATCACCTATGGTCAATAATTTTACATCTTCTTTTAAATTGAAATTATAATAATCTTTCAAAATGTCCCTAGATGCATTATAAAAATCAATTAAAATTTCTTTGATTAAATTAAAATCAAAATCATTCCATTTATTATGTTCTCCATTTGGATAATTAAAAACAATATAATCTTCATTTGTAATGTTATCTGTAAAATATTTTTTCCCATTAAAACAATACATATCTTGAATCAATTTGTTTGAAGAATTTATATTTTTCAAAACCTCAAATATTTGAATGTATTTTCCCACATCTTCCTTAAAAATTTTAAAGAGTAAATATTTATTTCCATTCTGATCAACCATAAAAAATCCATTTTTGTATGGATAACATTCACTTACATCTATCCCAACAACAATTTTCAAAAAATCATAAGATAAATTATATTCATTCAAATTTAAAATACAAAAATTAGGATTAATCATATAAGACTATCTCCATCTTTACTTAAAACATTATCAAAATTGCATTCTTTAGAGTAATTAGATAATTCTCGCCCCAAATCCCTATATCTTGATATAACTCTCACAAACTCATAAGGAAAACTTGTACAAGCCAATATAAAATTATAGCTGTCAATTCCTAAATCTTCTTTACTACAAACATAAGAACACATTTTAATAAATTCAACATCCTTGTTCAATCTTTTAAGTCTAGTAAAAAATTTAACATAATCATACTCTACAATATTTTCACAAAAATCATTTATATTTCTAACATATATTTTGGAATCTGAATCAACATAAAGATCGCTAAGTCCAACATTATAAACACACACTTCTTTATTTTTCATACTCCTTAAAATGAGGTTTTCATAATTATTTTCATGTATTATACTAAGTATCCTTCTTATCCTAAAAAGTACACCTTCACCAAGTTGTGATACATTTTCTTCAAATTCATTTTTAGGATTAATCTTATACCTGTTTATGTCTTGATTTAACATAATTTCAGCAAATTTAAAATTATCTACCATTTTATTAACCAAATTATTCAACGGTATTGGACAACCTTTCAAACGCCCATGTAAATCAGAAAGTATGTTAATATGCTCAAAAATGGCACCATTTGTATAACTCCTAATCCTGTTTTTCCCAAGTTCTTTAAATTCATATACCTTTTTTGAGATAGCAAAACTTTTTAAACTCATAAGAACTCCTACACAACTATTTAAAAATTATACTTTTTATAAAATTCGTCTTGTCTTGCTTATCATTTTCGGATCTATTCAAACGCTTTAAAAACCTTTCATCACTCCATCTAATATTTTCTCTATAACGTTGAATTCCTATTTGCCAAAAGTCATTTGGAAATAATATAAAAGAAAGTGTAAGTAAAATTTCACGTTTAGGTAAACGTTTAATATCCCTATAAGAATTAATTATCAAATTTAGTTTATATTCATTCCAACTCCCAAGCTTTAAGCATCGATTAATAAAACTTCCTAAATCATGAAGATAGGTATCTAAAATAACATAATCAAAATCTATAAAATAAATTTTCCCTTTTGAATCAATTAAAACATTATGATTTGCCAAATCATGGTGACAAATATAACCTATCTCAAAATGTTCTTTTACAATTTTTTCATACTCAAATTTATATAATAGTTCAATGCTTTCCTTTGCTAAATCAATATTCTTATCTGCATTTTCTAAATAAATCCTATCAAATATATCCAAATCACTTCTATATTTCAAAGATTCTTTAAATGAAATAATATCCATAAGCTTTAAATTGAATATGTCTCCCCACTTCATCCACCTATAATCTGGTAAAATATTTTTCGATGGTTTATATCCTTGTGTATAATTATGAAAATTACCAATATTTTGTGATGCACGTATAATATCATAATAGTTACTATAATTTAATTCCCGACTTTCGATCCATTCGGTCATGTAAAAATAAACATCATTAAACTCAATGTATTGTTCCTCTGAATATGTTTCAACTATACTTAAAATATTATCAAATTCCTGTTTTTTCAAATAATCAAGAACATCCAATATATATTTAAATTTATCAAATTTACATTTACATTGTTTTAAACAAAAATTCCCTTCAACAGCCGATATTTTATAAACATTTTTAAATTTAATTATATCAAATATTGTTATGTCATAATTTACCTCTACTACTCTCTTCAAATCTCTTACATATTGATCCATGAATAGCCTCTCTACAATTTAAGTACATGATTACTATATGAAAATTTAATATTAATTGTTACTTGTTAAATACAAATAAAAAGGCATATCAAATTAACTTGATATGCCTTAAAATTATTCTTTAATTGGTAAAGTAAATATATTGCTAAAATTTTTGCTACTATCTTCTATTATATTTACATTCCCAAATACACCTATCTTATTAAATCCGATATCTGAGATAGTTTTCCCAATACTCTTAATATCCTGAATTGTTGTTGATTTAATTTCATCTATCATATTTTTAAAATCTTTCTTTTTCATTCCTGTTAAATAATTATGTACTTCAGTCTTTGCCCTATCAATTTCATCACAGCTGGTTGCAAGAGATGAAATTGTTATAGTTTTATATTTTTCAAGCAAAGATTCACTTATATCTATCTCACTTAAATAATTGCCTATATTATTTATAACTCTTATTTGTTCTTTCAAAACTGGAGAAAATCCTGCAACAACTGCAAATGTTCCTTGAGTTGTAGCTAATGAATTAACTTGATATGCACCATTCTTAACTCTTATATTTCTATAGAGATATTCCCCTAAAATTGATTCTGCGACCAAAAACTTAGGTGTGTAATTTCTACCGCTAGCTTTAAAATTTAAAAGTGCATACAATGTTACATTTGTGGATGGAGCTTTTATTGATATTCTTTCTCTAACTGCATCAAATTTGTATTTATATTTTCTATTTACACTATTATTTAAATTACAAAGTAAATTTGCCTCTAAATTCTTTTTAACGAGTTTATAATTATCGTTATTTGCAACCACACCAATTTTTAAATTATTTATATTAAATACTATATTGCTAACATTTTGTATTTCCTTGTTTATAGTATGTATATAATTATGATCTTCTCCATATTTCCCAAATATATTAATTAAAAATTTTACATAAGGTAATCCTTTCGTATAATTTTTATACTTACCACCATCATAATTTGAACCATCGATTTCATAATAAACTATGCTAGGATTAATTAAATTCGATTCATAATAGTACTTCAACTTATTAAAATTATTTTGTAACAGATCAACATTTTTAAAATTTATATTATTTATAAGCTCATTTAATAATTTTATGGACTTATCCAAATTATTTTTGTTCGTATCAAATGATATCTTAAAGGTTGGATTATAAATATTCCCATCAAAACAATTTAAATTTTCCTCTAACGTTATATTAAGGTTAAATAAGGTCTGCTTAATATCGCTCATAAGCTCTATATTTGTCTTATCAAAGCTTCCAAATCCTTCTTTCATTAAATCAGAAAATAAAGCTAAGTAATGAACTTTACTTTTAGGAACTGTTCGTGAATCAAAATTGAGAGATACATTTATAAAATCATTTTCAGAAATTTTTCCCCATACATATTCATAAATTCCATTTTTACTCTGAATTTTAGCGTCACCAAGTTTATCATGTTCATTTTTAAATGGGTTAGATAATTTTTCAAGCACAACCATAGAATCTTCTTGTTCAATCCATGAATTAAATTCATTCGTTTCGTTAATTAAATTAACTTTTTCATTTTCACTCATAGACTCTTTATAATTGTTAAGACCTTCTCTTAAAATTCTTTCTTTTTCCTCAATTATACCGAAATCAGGCTCTAGTATTACAAGCGATGAATGTCTGTTATTAATAAAATGCATATCAAGTATATTGATAAAATCTTCTACTCCATACTCTTTTAAATACTCCAAATTTTCATTAAATCTTACGCTATCTATAATATCTCCACCAGATGACCAAGCATTTATTATATTCCACATAACAAGACTATCTGGTGTATCTGTTATTTTCTTATTTATAATATTTTTCGTTATATTATAATAATTTTCAATATACTCTTCATTTAAAATATTATCCCTAAAATGCTCAAGCTCTTTATAAATGAATTTTTCAAATTCTGCACCAAGTTCTTTCTCCGAATTAGCAGAGAACATTACATAAGATTGTTTCGATCCAACATTTCTAAAATCAATTGAAAAATCCGTTCCAATATTCATTTCATTAAATCGTTTTTCTATTCCTGAAAATTCTGCACCCATCATAGAAACTAAAAACTTAATTGCAAAACTTTCTTTAACATCGTTAATATTTCCTGTAGCAAAAGAGTTAACAAAAATATGTTTATTGTATCTATTTTCTTTCTCTGGCACGGGATACTTCAAATTCATATAAACCTTTTCATTAATATTTTCATTAATATTATATTCTTGAATCTTCTCTTTCCTATCGTGTAAACTAAAATGCTCCTTATCCATAAATTTAAGGACCTCATTTGTATTTATATCACCGTATAATATAACCAAACAATTTGATGGAACATAGTATTTTTTGTGAGATTCTAGAAGTTCTTCTAAAGTCAATTCTGGTATAGTATAAGGATCTCCACCCCCATTAAATGAACCTGGGGCACCTTTATACAAACTATCTACAGCTGCAATTGATTTATAAAATTCATTGTTAAAAACATACCCTTTCATTTCATTTAAAACAACTCCAGTTAATTTTAATGGAGAATTCATTTCTTCCAGTTCAAATCTCCATCCCTCTTGTTTAAAAATATTTTCTTCTTTATACACTATTGGATAAAATAAAGCACTTAAATAATAATCAATAATAGTCTTTAATTGATTATTATCTCTTGAAGATACATAATATGTAACATAGTTTGTGTCCGTCGCTGCATTTATATATTCCAAATTATTTAAATAAAATAATGCAGGAAACACATCTTTAATCGGATATTTCTCAGACCCCGAAAAAAATATATGCTCCAAAATATGATTAGTCCCTTTATTATTAATCGTAGGAACTTTAAATGTTATATCAAAAAGTTTTACCTTCGAATTATTCTTTATGTGAATAACCTTAGCTCCACTTTTCTTATGTTCATATAATAAAACTCTTGATTTCAATATATCAATATACTCTTCTCTTAAGAGTTCATATCCGCTTATATTTTTTATTGGTAACGCAGATACCATTGAAACACTATTAAAACAATAAAAAATTACCATTAAAAATATAAAGAAACTTCTCCTCACCCTACTATTCAAATTAATTTCCTCCTTAATTTTACTAATAGTAAGTTTTCTCAGTTTTAAAAATTTTTATTATACTTTCTATAAAAAACTAAGATATTCAAATTATAAAAATTTGTATCTAAAATTTGTATTTTATTCAATAAATATTTATAGTATAATTTATTAATATTTATTGAATATTTTTAACTTAATATTAACTTTGGAGGATATTGAATGAAAAAAGTATTATTAGGTACTGCACTAATTTCTTATTTAACCCTGCCATCCTACTTGTCTGTAAATTCTATGATAAAGGTTCCATTAGATGTAAACGGAGATGTAAGTATAACTATACCACTCACTAACTTGCCTAATAAAGCAGTCTTAAACTCTTACAGCCAATCATCAGTAAATAGAATACTTTTATTAAACAATTCAAAAAATAGTAAAAAAAATAAAATTACTATTAAAAATGATTAGTTTTATCTTATCTTTACTTCTATAATCCTAATGTTTTAAATTAAATTTAAAAATAAATAACTCAATTTTGATTTTTTAATTATTGTTTTAATGTTATAATTAAATATCCTTTTGATTTAAAAAACATTTTAGGATGGGAAAAAAATGAAAAATTTTGATCATTTATATAGAATAGATAATCCAAGTTTTTTGAAGAATCTTTCAATTGATAAACTTTACTTACTTTCTGAACAAATAAGGGATTTTTTAATTGAATCTTTAAGTCATACAGGTGGACATGTTTCTTCAAATCTTGGAGTTATAGAACTAACAATAGCACTACATTATATTTTTGATTTTGAAAAAGATAAGTTAATTTTTGATGTTGGTCATCAATGCTATACTCATAAAATCCTTACAGGTAGAGCAAAATTTTTTGACTCTCTGAGAAAATTTAATGGACTTTCGGGATTTCCAAGGAGATGTGAAAGCAATTTTGATATTTGGGAAACAGGTCATAGTTCTACATCTTTATCTGCTGCCTTAGCACTTGCAGTTAGTAGAGATTTTAAAAAAACATCGGAAAATATAATTTCCGTTATAGGTGATGGTGCATTAACTGGTGGAATGGCTCTTGAGGCTCTAAATAATATTGGATACGAGCAAAAAAAACTTTTGATTATATTAAATGATAATCAAATGTCTATTTCAAAAAATATTTGTGCACTAATGCCCAAAAATAATAATACAAACATATATGAATCGTCTTCATGCATATCAAATCTCAAAAAAAATGAATCAATAAATTTTTCAATGAAACAATTTTTTCAAAGTATAAATTTAAATTATTCAGGACCTATAGATGGCCACAATATCAAAAGTTTAATAGATGCTCTAAATAAAATTAAAAATATTTCAAGACCATCTGTTCTTCACATAATTACAAAAAAAGGTAAGGGACTTCATACAGCTGAAAATGACAATATAGGATCGTGGCATGGAATTGGTCCTTTTGATAAATCTACTGGACTCAAGATTAAATCCAAAAATCAAAATCATAGAGCTTGGGGATCTATTGTATCAGAAACTGTTGAACGTCTTGCGAAAAAAGATAAAAATATAGTTTGCATTTCTCCTGCAATGACAAAAGGTTCTAAACTAGAGTTCTTTAAAAATAAATTTCCTGATAGAACTTTCGATGTAGGAATAGCAGAACAGCATGCAGCAACATTTTCTGGTGCATTAGCTTTATCAAATCTTAAACCAATATTTTTTGTATATTCAACATTCTTACAACGTGCATACGATCAAGTTATACACGATATAGCAAGACAAAACATAAATTTATTAATCGCAGTAGATAAATGCGGATTCGCAACAGGTGATGGTGACACCCATCACGGTATATATGACATTAGTTTTCTTAGACCAATACCAAATATATCAATAGTCATGCCAAAAGATCAAATAGAGGCTCAACACCTTTTATATAATTGTCTTTATAATTACGAAAATAAAGGAATCATATCTTATAGATACCCTAGAGGATACTCCAATTTAACTCATGTTCCTCACTTTAAAAATATCGAGTTTGGCTCATGGACAGTTGAAAAAGAGGGGAATGATCTAACTATTTTAACATTTGGACCAATGCTCAAAGTTGCACATGATATATATGATTTTTTTAAGACAAAAGATATAAGCATAAAAATTGTAAATGCTCGTTTTATAAAACCTATGGATGAAGATATGCTTCACAAAATATTTAAATCAAATATGCCTATTGTAACAATAGAAGAAGCTTGCAAAATAGGAGGATTTGGATCAGGTATTTGTGAATTTGCAATCAAACACAAATACAAAAATGATATTGAAGTATTTGGAATTGAAGATAACTTCTTTCATCAAGGAGATACTGATAATCTAAGAAAAATTTCTGGTCTTAATACAGAATTTATGATAGACAAAATAAAAGCACTTACATACATACATTAATTTAAAAGGGGATTTTACATAATGAAAAATATTTCTATTCTAGGAGCAACAGGATCTATTGGAATACAATCTCTTGACGTTATAAAAAACAATCCACATAAATTTAAACTAAATTCAATTTCTATAGGAGAAAATATAGCGGAACTTAGAAAAATCTTAAAACATTTTTCTCCTGAACTTGTATGTTTAAAAAATAAAAATGATTTTGAACGTATGCGTGCGGAGTATCCAACTATAAAATTCACATACGGAAATGATGGATTGTTAGAAATTGCAACATTTAACAAATCAAATATTATCATAAACGGTCTAGTTGGAAATATAGGACTCTTACCAACTATACACGCTATAGAATCCCATAAAAATATAGCTCTCGCAAATAAGGAAACTCTTGTTACAGCAGGTCACATAATAAATCAAAAAGTTGAAGAATACAATGTGGATCTCATACCAATCGATAGTGAACATTCCGCCATATTCCAAGCCTTAAACGGTGAAAACCATAAAAGTATAAAAAACTTAATTTTAACGGCATCTGGTGGAAGTTTTAGAGATAAAACAAGAGATGAACTTAAAAATGTTAGTATTGAAGATGCATTAAAACACCCAAATTGGTCAATGGGTGCAAAAATAACAATAGATTCTGCAACAATGGCAAACAAAGGACTTGAAATAATCGAAACACATTTTTTATTCAATGTAGATTATCAGAACATAAAGGTTATCCTTCATCGTGAAAGCATTATACATTCGATGGTTGAATTCGATGATTCTACTATAATAGCTCAACTTGGAACTCCGGATATGAGAGTTCCTATTCAGTACGCTTTAACATATCCTGATAGAATACAAAACAAAGACTTCAAAGCATTAAACTTTGAAGAAATATCATCACTAAATTTTTCTAAATTGGATTTTGAAAGATATCCTTGTGTAAAAATGGCATTTGAAGCTGGAAAACTTGGCGGTACTGCAACAACAATATTTAATTCTTCAAATGAAGAAGCTGTTAGACTATTTTTAAATAAAAAAATCTCATTCTTAGATATAGAACTTCTAATTGAAAAATCTTTATCTAACTATACGATTATAGAAAATCCAGATTTAAATACAATTATCCAATTAGATAAAGAAGTTAAATCATTTGTTTATGAAGAATCAAAAAAGATTTAAGGCAGTGCAAAAGCACTGCCTTAAATATTTGGTGGCTAGAGCAGGAATCGAACCAGCGACACGAGGATTTTCAGTCCTCTGCTCTACCAACTGAGCTATCCAGCCAAATCAAATATATCAAATGTAAACTACAGGTATTATTATGCATAATTAATTCATAAATGTCAATAACTAAAATTTTATATTTTTAAAAATTCATCCTTTTGAATTATTTAATATATCTGAATTCTTTGGAACGTTCAACTCTTTCTTTCTCTTTGTCATTATTCCACCAATTTTTCCTGTTTCACTGGCCGTAAGACCACTCCAACCATATTTATCAACTTTATCTTTTAATCCAAGTTCTTCAGCTATTTCATATTTTAAATTTTCTCTCAACTGCTCTAATTCAGTTAATTTTTTATTTGATTTTAACTTTTGCTTTATTATCCTTTTTAGAGAACTGCTATTACTTATAATAATTCACCTCTTGAAAAGAAAAGTATATTATTTATTATAGTGACAGTTTAACCATAACCTATTTCAAATATACTTTTATTACTTTTGATTATTAAATTCATTTATAATATAATAAATACTATATTTTAGAATCTGGAGGTTATTTATATGAGATATAATGTAGCTGTTGTTGGTGCAACAGGTAAAATAGGAAGAACATTTCTTAAAGTACTAGAAGAAAGAAACTTTCCTATTAAAAATATTTATCTATACGCTTCCAAAAAATCTTTAGGATATAAGCTTAATTTTAAAAATAAAGACTATGAGGTTATTGAATTAAAAGAAGATAATATTAAAAATGATATAGATTTTGCATTCTTCTCTGCTGGTAGTGATACAAGCCTTAAATTTTCTCCTCTATTTTCAGAAAAAAATGCTCTTGTAATTGATAATTCTAGTGCGTTCAGAATGGATAAAAACATCCCTCTTGTAGTTCCTGAAGTTAATGGAGAAGAAGCTTTAAAAAATAATGGAATTATCGCAAATCCAAATTGTTCAACTATACAAGCTGTTATAGCCCTTAAACCACTCCATGATAAATTTAAAATTAAAAGAATAATTTATTCAACTTATCAAGCAGTTTCTGGTGCTGGTAACTTTGGTATTAAAGATTTAGATATAGATGTTGAATCAAATCTAAACAAATTTCAATATTTAATAAAAGGAAATCTAATTCCTCAAATTGATGTATTTACTGACAATGGTTATACAAAAGAGGAAATGAAAATGATAAATGAAACTAAAAAAATATTAAAAGATGATTCTCTTAAAATAACTGCCACTTGTGTAAGAGTTCCTATTGAAAATTCTCACAGTGAAAGCATAAATATAGAATTTGAGAACAACTTCACACTAAATGATATTTTCAATGAACTTAAAAATTTTAAAGGTATTACATTAATGGATGACATTAAACAAAATAAATATCCAATGCCAAGATATATTTCTGGAAAAGATGACGTATTTGTTGGACGTATTAGACTTGACGAGTCTTGCGATAAAGCAATAAATATATGGGTTGTTGCTGATAACATTTTAAAAGGAGCTGCATTAAATGCAGTTCAGATAGCAGAATATATTTTAAATAATAAAGGAGAATAACATTTATGAGTTTATTTATTGGTTCAGGTGTTGCAATTGTTACGCCTTTTAAAGAAAATGGTGATATTAATTTAGATAAATTAGAAGAGCTTTTGATTTGGCATATTCAAAATAACACAGATGCAATTATAATTTGTGGAACTACTGGGGAAGGTTCTACCTTAACTGATAACGAAAAAAAAGAATTAATAAAAACGACTGTTGAGATTGTAAACAAAAAAATTCCAATAATTGCTGGAGTAGGAACAAATAATACTAAAAAAAGTCTTGAACTTTCTAAATTTTCAAAAGAGGTTGGAGCTGATGGACTTTTAGTTATAACACCATACTATAACAAAACTTCTAAAAATGGGTTATTCGAACATTTTAAGACTATAAATGATCAAGTAGATTTACCGATTATGGCATACAATGTTCCCTCAAGAACTGGAATGAATATATCTCCTGAAATGTTATTTGAACTTTCTAAGCTTAAAAATATTACTTCAATTAAAGAAGCATCTGGAAATTTAAGTCAAGCTATACTCTATAGAAAACTTTGTCCTAATATCGATTTATATTCTGGAAATGATGATCAAATCGTTCCATTTATGAGTATTGGTGGAAAAGGCACAGTCACAGTTTTAGGAAATATACTTCCTAGAATTGTTCATGATATAACACATGAGTATATAAATGGAAATGTTAAAAAATCTTTAGATCTACAACTCAAATATTTAAATTTTATAAATTCACTTTTCATAGAAACAAACCCTATCCCAATAAAAACTGCATTAAATTTAATTGGTAAAAATGTAGGTAATTTTAGATTACCTCTAGTTGAAATAGATCCAAACAATTTAGACAAGTTAAAAAATGAAATGAAGAATATTAACTTACTTTAATTTTTTGTGTAATTAAATTTAAAAAACTTTGGAGGAAAAATGTTGAAAATACTTCTAAACGGTATAAACGGACGAATGGGAAAAACAATTGAAAAATTAAGTTCAAGTTATGATAACCTAGAAATTGTATGTGGAGTTGATACAAAACAAGATATTAACAGCAATGTTAAAACTTATCTTAATATAAATGATGTTCAAGAAAAAGTTGATATTATAATTGACTTCTCACACCCAAACTCACTAGATAGCATTTTAAATTATGCTCTAAATAAAAAAATAGGTATTGTAATTTGTACAACTGGACACACAAAAGAGCAATTAAATAAAATAAATAATGCCAGCAAAACAATCCCTATTTTTATATCTTACAACATGAGTATTGGAATAAATGTTCTACAAAAATTATTAAAAACAGCACTCAAATCTCTTTACAAAGATTATGATATAGAAATAACTGAAAAACATCATAATCAAAAACTCGATTCACCGAGTGGAACTGCAATAATGTTAATGGATACAATAAATGATTTTGTAAAAAGTAACTTTGATGAAAATGTAGATTTTAATCATGGTAGATTCGGTGAAAAGAAACGTGAAAAAAAAGAGGTTGGAGTTCATTCAATAAGATGTGGAAACATGATTGGATCTCATGAAATTATGTTTGGCGGAAACAATGAAATAATAGAATTAAAACATACCGCAATATCTCGGGATGTTTTTGCACAAGGTGCTATAAAAGCTGCACTTTACTTATTTGGAAAAAATGCTGGAATATACAATATGAATTCAATGTTAAATTTATAGACAAAAAGAGGACTAAAATTAATTAGTCCTCTTTTTATTTAAATAGCCCTCACTCTAAATATAAATCCATTTATAAAATCTATAATAATTCCATTACCTCTATCCACCTTAGCAAGATATGTAGATAATAACCAACAATATGATGACGATATTTCAAACATGCTACTTGTGATAATCCCCAGTAATGGATTTAAAAAACTTATAGGAGTAGATAGCCCTCCAATTAAACTAAATTCAGCTGCTAATAGGTCAAAATCATTTGAAAATTTACTCACCTGATCACTACTCATATATCTCCTGCATCCCCACCAATATTTTTCAATTTTATCTACATTAATAACATTTTTATTAAAATTGTCATTTGCATAAGCAAATTCTGTATGGAATTTTATGCTAACTAATATGCACAAAATAAATATTATAATTTTAAGTAATAATTTACTACTCTTCATCCTATCCTCGTTTACCAATGATGTATTATCATATTTTCATAATAATACATATTTATACAAAAAAATCAGGAATAAATGTTAACATTTATTCCTGAAGATAATAATTAGTTTAATTCTTTATTTTTGTACTCTTCTATTTTATCATCTTTATACCAACGATTATTTGTGTCTGGATTATTTATAAGTCCTAAAGCTACTAATATAGATAATATGCAATTTATTATCTGTACATATTTATCTTCACTAACAAAATTAATTCCAAATGCTGATAGCAATAATGGAATAAGTGCTGCAACTGATACCCATAACCCATAGTTTCTTAATCTATTTTTAAACATAAACTAGTACTCCTTTAAAACATATAACAATCCAATATATTCCCTAAAACAAAAAACTGAACTAAAATTTAAATTATGAAGAAATTTTATATCCTATAAATGTGATAATAAAATACGTTACAAAAAATAGCAAAACATAAATATCTACTACATTACTTAAACTTATATTAAAATTACCCTCCTTAACATTATTGGGTAAAACAGATGGTATTTTAATTTTTATATTTTCTCTTAATATCGAATATATTATGATCCCAACAAGAATTATTATAATTGGTATTATCAAATTTACAAAAATATCCGAACTATTGTTAACTACTACTCTAGATGAAATTATAGTCTTAGGAAATTTATTTCCAATTACTCTGACAAAATAATCAGCCATATTTATGCTTAAACTTGCTATTATCAGAGTAATCATGCTTCCTATTCTATCTAGAAAACACATTAACAAAATTCCAATAACAAACCCATATACAATTTGTGACAATCCAAAAAAGAAAAATGAAAATATAATAGATGATAATACCAATCTAGCCTTATTTGATAAAAATTTAAATGCATCTTTTAAAATACATCTAAAAAATAATTCTGTAAAAATCGTATGAACAAAAATATAAAAAATAAATTCAAAACCAAAATAATCTCTTATATAAATATTATTCAGATAAAACCTATTTCCTAAAGTAAATTTAAATATTGATGTAAAAATCAAATTCACACCATTAGCTATCAAATAAAATGAAATTCCAATTATTATTGAATTTTTAATAATTTTACTATTTAGTTTTGGAAACACTAACATTGAACTTATTCTGGAATTATAAAAATTTAAATATACTGCGATAGAAAATAAAAATAATATTATATCTCTTAAGCACATGTAAAATATGTAATATGAGTTCTGCGGAACATATTTAAATAGAATCAAATTTGAAAATATATATATTATAAAATCCATAAATAAAATAAAATTAAATAGTTTAGTTTTGGTCACAATTCCCTCCATAAATTCTATTTTATTTTATTTTATTAATCCTTATTTTAAAAAATGTACATTTAATTTTTATAATCATAACGCTTTAAGTTTATTTTTGCATAATTTAATATTATAATTATTTTCTGGAGGAATGTAGTATGGATGAACATGAAATCCAAAATTTATTTAACTCTGCCAATCAAATAAACTCAAATATAAATAATATAAATTTTTATTTAAATAATTTTAATAAAAATTATAGTGACATTGAACTCAATAACATTGACTCCGAATTAATCGAAATTAAAAAAATATTAGAAGCTAATAATCTAAATATAGAAAATTACACTAATTTTACACAAAATAATTTAATAGACTCCATAGATTCAAAATTAAATAACATAAAAAATAATATACTCTAAAATTTTAACTTAGTGGGGATTTTACTAATGAAATTACAACAATATATATTTATGTTCCTTATAATTTTTTCAATCACATCTTGTTCACGTTTTACTATATCAAATAGATATTATGGAAATAATACTGCTAATAAAAAATTCAATGTTGATATTGAAGTTAATAAATTATATAAAAATCTTGCTATAGATGAAGTGAATTTTGAAATTTCAAATATAAACTCTCAATCTAATGAATTACAAAAAATATATCAAGATTATCCATCAAATTATGAATTTATAAAAAATCTTAATGCTAGAATTATAAATGTTTTAGATAATATTGGTTTTAATGAAGAAATTGAATACAATTTCGCACAAAAATCCAAAAATAATAATATCCTTTTCACTAAAAGATCCGAGTTAGGTGATATTAATACAAAAACCCTTTTAATTACTACAACATACTTTAATTCAAATAATGAATTTAATCCTAAAAATATTTCAATGATATTTGAAATGCTTAGATTATTTGAAAATTTTAATAAAAAATATCATCTTTCTGTATTATTCATTAATAATTCGTCAAGTATTAGCAACACTATTAATACTTCAATAGATGATGTATTGGTTCATCTCGATTTATTATCTATAATAGATCTTCAATTTGAAGACACCCTTAATAAAGTCAATGTATTAAATTTAAATAATGAATCCAAAATATCTACATTTATTAACGATTCTATTAATTATAATTCATTTAACTTTATTAATTTTTCAGAAATTATAGATAAAACTCAATTCAATAATATTTCAAATAATAAAATTGATTTCGTAAGAATCGTTTCTGAAACAAATACAATTTATATAAATAAATGTGCAACCTTCCTAATTTCAATAATAGCTGATATTTTAAATAAACCAAATATTCCATCTGTTTCAACTAATGATTTAATGTTTAGAGTTGTTTTAGATTTATATAATCATAACTCAATTAAAAAAATATTGTATAAAATAAATAATGGCGAATATTCTGAGCTTACTAAACAATCCATACTAGAAGTAGATGACTACATAAATTTAAAAATTAAATTAGTTGATCTTTTCGATAACCAAAGTGATGAATTAAGTTTAAAATTATTTTAAAAAATAAAAAAGGGGGAGCTTATCTCCCCTTTAGTTATATATAAAGCCCGCCTCTTCCACTATACTAATAAATTCATTTTCACTTACCATTCTTTTTACTAACTCTAATATTGCATTACTACTTTTAATACCATTTTGTTCTACTAAAATATTAAATTCACTTAACCAAAAACCAAGTCCCTCTTCATCCGCTTCTCTTCCCACTACAGTTTTATATAATGCCTTTATCTTTTCTATAGACATACTATAATTTGAATTAAATTCATCTGAACTTACCATTTCATTTATAAAGTCCACAGCCGTAATAGTTCCACTACTTAATCTTCCAAACCAATATTTAAATCCTGTATGATCAGGTTTTCTCCCTAACCCATTTAAATAAGCATCATAAACAAATTTGTTATTCGCTTTCTTTGGTAGTGAAGTTATAACATTATCAAAATTAAATTCATATTTTCTACCGATATCATCTGTAAATGTAATTTCAACATTATGATAAACCTGATCGGGAACAAGATTTAATATTACTATCTTATCCTCTTTTATTTCAACACTAACATCTTCTAAATTACAAAATACATTACTATACTTGCTTGGAAGCCCTGGTACACTTACCTCAAAAGTATCTTCAAAATATCTATTTATTATAGCATGTACATTTGTATTAAAAAACAAACTAACAAATAAAACTATAACTGTAAATGAAGCCAAAAATTTATATACTTTCATTATCATTTGCTCCTCATATGACTTTATAAATTATAAAAAATTTGCAGTAATAGTGATTTATTACTGCAATAAATTTATTATCTATTTCCTAAAATCAACTATCTTATCTTGTAATTCATCATAAAATACTTCGTTATTCAAAAATTCGTTATTACAAAAACTCTTAATATTATTTAAAGAAACTAATGCAATATTTGTTAATGCTTCTTCTGTTAAATAAGCTTGATGTGAAAAAAGTATAACATTCTCAAGTGATAAAAGCTCCTTTAACATTTCATCATCAATGCCTGTTTCTGAACAATCATTAAAGAAATAATTTTTCTCATTCTCATAAACATCTAAAGCTGCACCATAAACTTTTCCAGATTTTATCGCATCAATTAATGCTTTCGTATCAATTAACATTCCTCTAGCTGTATTTACAATTATAACTCTATCTTTCATCTTAGATATTGAATCCTTATTTATCATGTGTGCATTATCACTAGTTAATGGACAATGTAAAGAAATAATATCACTTTCCTTATAGATAGTATCCAAATCAACATATTTAAATCCTAGCTTACTCTCCAATTCATAATTTGGATACAAATCATATGCTAATATTTTCATGCCTATGCCTGATAAAATTTTCATAAATTCTTGTGCAATCTTACCAGTTCCAATTATACCAACAGTTCTATTGAATAAATCAAATCCTACCAATCCTTCAAGAGAAAAATTGTAATTTTTAGTTTTATTAATAGCCTTATTAATTTTCCTTGTTAAAGTAAGTATCATACCAATTGATATTTCTGCAATTGAATTTGGTGAATATGCAGGAACTCTAACTACAGTTATTTTATTTTTTGCATATTTAATATCCACTCCATTATATCCTGCACATCTTAGAACAATTAACTTAATTCCGAATTCATGTAATTTATCAATAACTTCTTTATCAACAACATCATTAACAAATATACAAACTGCATCAAATCCATTCGCTAAATGACATGTTTCAAATGTAAGTTTCTTATCCTCATAAACAATATCAACATTATATTCTCTAGAATACATATCAAAATATTCCTTATCATAAGGTTTTGCATCAAATAATATTAACTTCATAATTACCCTCCTTATTACTACTTTCTAAGTTCAGCTCCTAATTTCAATTTAAGATCATTTAAGATCATTTCTATTAACTTATTTATTTCTTTATCATTTAAAGTTTTTCTAATATCTCTAAATATTATACTATAAGATACACTTTTTTTCCCCTCAGGAATTTGCGATCCTCTATAAATATCGAATATATCTAGACTTTCTAAAATACTTCCCGATTTTGATTTTATAATTTTTTCTATATCCTGAACTAATACATTTTCATCCACAACTATGCTTAAATCAAAAGTTACACTTGGATATTTCGGAATTTGCTTATACTTTTTATCAAATTTATATAGGTTAAATACCTTATCTAAATATATTTCACATATAAAAAATTCTACTTTAGTATCATAATTTTTCATCACGTATGGATGAATCGCTCCAAATTTTCCTAAAATATTTTTTCCCAAGACTATTCTTGCTGACTTACCCGGATGATAAAAAGTTTCCCCTTCTCTCTCAAGCATAAAAGTTATACCAATATGTTTAAATAATGCCTCGACAACTCCTTTAAGAGTAAAATAATCAAATTTTTTACCATACATACCAATAGTTAAAACATTATTTTCTAAAATATTTCCATCTCTGCCTTTACTATAAGTTTTTCCTATATCAAATATGCAAGCTTCACTATTTGAATATGAATTATTTCTACATAGTGCTTCAATCATTGATGGAATCATAGTTGTTCTCATAACACTATAATCTTCACCCAATGGATTTCTTATACTAATTACATTTCTTAATTCACTATCTTTATCCAAATTCATCTTATCAAAAGATTTTGGACTATAAAATGAATAACTTATCGATTGACTAAATCCTAGAGATACCATCAAATTTAAAATATTATCAATAAACTTTTGTTTTTTAGTTTTTCCAATTTCCTGTAAAGCATTTAATAAATCTTCCTCTTCAATTCGATTATATCCATAAATTCTTGCAATTTCCTCAGCCAAATCCTCTTTAATAAACACATCACGTCTAAATGTAGGAGGTGTTACTATTAAAATTCCATTTTCCTCTTTTACTTCCATATCTAAATTTTTAAATATTTTTATAATATCGAATTTAGATATTGACGTTCCTAAAAATTTATTTATATATTCTGGTGTAACTTCTATATTAACCTTCTCATAACTCTCATTGATAATATCTATAGTTCCATTTACTATATCCCCATATGACAATTCTTCAAACAAACTACAAAACCTATCTAAAGCAACAATAGTTAAATTATCATCTATCCCTTTTTCAAATCTTAAAGAACTTTCAGATCTTAAATTTAATTTTCTTGATGCTCTACGTATAACATCAAATTTAAAATTTGCACTCTCAAGTATAATCTTCTTAGTATTATGATTGACTTTAGAGTACTCCCCTCCCATAATTCCACCTAAGGCTAATGCACCTTTAGAATCCTTTATACAAATTATAGAATTATCAAGTTCTCTATCTACTCCATCAAGAGTAGTAATTTTATCACCATTTGAACTATATTCAACTACAATTTTTGAATCTCTAACAAGGTCATAATCAAATGCATGCATTGGTTGACCTATCTCAAGCATTACATAATTTGTCAAATCTACAATATTATTTATTGGTCTAATACCTGATGAAATCAATCTATCTTGTATAAATTTAGGAGAATCGCAAATCTTTACATTTTCAATAACCCTAGCAGAATATCTTCTACAATCTTTTGTTTGAACATCAACCTTTAAAATATCGTTAATATTTTTATCCCCACTACACCTAAACTCTAAATTTGGATTTTTAAAATCAACATCATATACAGCTTTAATTTCTCTTGCTATTCCCATAACTCCTAAACAATCTGGACGATTTGACGTTATTTCAAACTCAATAATATCTTCTCCTGAATCTAAAACATCAACTATATTTTTCCCAATCGGAACATCTTTCAAAATCATAAGACCATCAGCATGATCACAAAGTCCTAATTCTTCTTCAGAACACATCATTCCCTGAGATTCAACCCCACGCAATTTCCCTTTTTTAATTTTAAGTCCCCCTGCCAAAACTGCTCCATGTAATGCAACAGGTACAATATCCCCTTCTTTCATATTTTTTGCACCAGTAACTATTTGAACATACTCATCTCCAATATTAACCTTACATACAACAAGCTTTTCAGCATCTGGATGAGGCTTAATTTCCTCAATAAACCCAGTAACAACATTCTTAACTTCAATTTTATTTGACTCTACGTTTTCAACCTTTGTTCCACTAATAGTTAACTTATCACATACATCATTTAACTCTAAATCTTCATTAAAATACTCTTTAATCCATTCAAATGAAACCCTCATTAATATCCTCCCATAAATTAAAATTGAGATAAAAATTTTAAATTACTTTCATATAAAAGTCTTATATCCTCAATTCCATACTTGAGCATCACCATTCTATCTATACCAAAACCAAAAGCAAAGCCACTATACTCTTCAGGATCTATATCACATCTTCTTAAAACATCAGGATGTACCATACCACAACCTAATATTTCAATATAACCGCTATTTTTACAAATAGAGCAACCAATTCCTTTACAAGCAAAACAACTAACATCCATCTCAGCAGAAGGCTCTGTAAATGGAAAATGATGTGCTCTAAACTTAGTTTTTATTTCCGAACCAAACATAAGCTTTATAAACTTATTTAGAGTAAACTTAAGATGAGCCATATTAATATTTTTATCTACAACAAGTCCCTCCATCTGATAAAATATTGGAGAATGCGTCGCATCTAACTCATCTGATCTATAAACACGTCCAGGTGCAATAATCTTTATAGGTGGCTTTTTATTTTCCATCGTTCTAATTTGTATAGTAGAAGTATGTGTTCTCAAAACATGATCATCATCTATATAAAAAGTATCTTGCTCACTTCTAGCTGGATGATCTTTAAAAATATTTAAAGCCTCAAAATTATAATATTCAGTGTCAATATCCGGGCCTTCCTCAATCACAAATCCCATATTTAGAAATATTTCTTGTATTTCATCTAAAACAATCTGAATTGGATTTTTATGACCAAGAGATATTTTTTTACCTGGCAAAGTAATATCAATTACTTCTTCCTTTAATTTTTTCTCCATTTCAAAATTCTTAATTTTTTCAAAAGTTTCCGAAAATTTTGCTTCCATCTTCTTCTTTATCTTATTTATAATTTTCCCAGTAGAAATTTTCTCTTCATTAGACAAATTCTTCATATTTTTCAATACATTTGATAACTCACTTTTTTTCCCTAAATACCTAACTCTTAATTCTTCAAATTTACATATTGAATCAACACTTCTAAGTTGATCAATTACAGAATTAAGTAGCTGTTCTAATTTCTCTTTCAAAATCCTCATCCTTCCAATAAAAAATAAAAAACTCCTTGATTAGTTAAAATCAAGGAATATATCAATCAAGTTTATATATCTAATTGTCTAACACGCTCAAAGGCAATAATGCTAAGTGCTTGAGCAACGTTTAAAGATTCAAGATCATTACACATAGGAATACGAACTTTAATATGAGGAAAATTCTTAACCTCATCGGAAATACCATTCCCCTCATTTCCAATAGCTAAAATAATCTTACCTTTTAAATCTACATGATAATAATTATTATCACTATAAGCATCAGCTATAACAAGCTTAAAATCATTTTCTATAAACTCATTTAATTCTAAATAGCTCTCTATAAAATTAATATTTATCTTAAAAATAGAACCCATTGTTGATCTTAAAACTTTATCATTATATATATCAACACTTCCTTTTATTAATATAATGCCTAAAGCATTAACAGCAACAGCAGTCCTAATTATAGTTCCTAAATTCCCTGGATCTTGAATTTTATCAATTAAAAAGTATATTCCTTCATTAAAATCAAATTTTTTAAAAGTATCCCTAATTTTTAAACATGCAATTATCCCCTGAGTTTTTTCTGTTTGCTTGACCTTTTCAAATAACTCATCTGAAAAAACTATAACATTAAATAAGCCATCTTTAAAATTAAATCTATCAATTATATAATCCTTCTTCGACTCAGAAATTATTACATAATTTATCTCACAGTTATTTTTAATAGCTTCTTCCACAAATCTTATTCCTTCTATAAGATACAACTTACTTTTATATCTGTTCTTCCGAACTTTTAAACTCATGATTTCTTTAAAAAGTTTATTTTCTAAACTACTTATATAATTCAAATTTTTAATCCTCTTTTTGAACAAAAGTAAATTTGTTTTGTATTTTACACAACCTATCATCTCTACCTAAAAGTATTAATAGATCGTGTTCTTTAATTTTTGTATTTGCATTTATATTAACATCCATTTCATATTCTGGATATTTCTTAATGCCTATTAATATTACTTCATGTTTTGCTCTAATATCAATTTCCCCTATAGTTTTATTAATCCATTCCTTTGGTGCAGTAAATTCAGCAATTGAAGATCCCTTAGATATTTCTATGTAGTCGAATAAACTTTGGAATTTTAAACTATTTGCAAGTCTAAATCCCATCTCTTGCTCCGGCAATACAACTCTTCTAGCCCCTATCTTCTTTAAAAGCTTTCCATGTAGTTCTCCTTGTCCCTTACATATAATATCTGATATGCCTGCATCTTTTACAAGTAAAGTTACAAGCAAACTTTCTTGTATACTGCCTCCAATTGCAATTATAGCTGTATCATAATCTGAAATGTTAACACTAAATAATGATTTTTCATCTGTAGCATCAAGTGCTAAAGCATGAGTAACCTCAGTAGAAATTTCTTCAATCTTTTCTATATCTTTATCTATTGCTAACACATCATAACCCGCTCTATAAAGACTAGTCGCAACACTAAAACCAAATCTCCCAATACCTATTACAACAAATTGTTTTTTTCTCACAGAAACATCCCCTTAAAAAATTTATCCAACCGTAATTTTAACCTCTGGATATTTTATAGCATTACTTTTCTTAGGTCCATCGTGCGTATTTGTAAATGCAAAAATTAACGTCAAAGTTCCCACTCTTCCTAAATACATAGCCAAAATAAGTAATATTTTACCTATACTATTCAATTCAGGAGTCAAACCAAAACTCAAACCAACAGTATTAAATGCTGAAAAAACTTCAAATACTATAGATCTAAACGACGCTCCTTTATCAGCTATAGAAATTAATATAACAAATGTACTTATGAAAAACAAAGCAACAAATGTCAAGATAAAAGCTTTATTTATTGTTTTAGAGGGGATTTCCTTCCCTAATACGATAGTTCTATTTTTATTTCTCATATAATGATATATCGTTAATATTATAACACCAACTGTGCTTGTTTTTATCCCTCCAGCCGTAGATCCTGGAGAACCTCCAATTAACATAAGAATACACGTCAAAAATACTGTTCCAGATCTAATATTCGCCAAATCTATTGAATTAAATCCTGCAGTTCTAGGTGATACTGATGAAAAAAAACTATTAAGTATCTTTTCACCCAAACTCATATTCTGAAAAGTTAATGGATTATCATACTCAAATATAAAATATAAAAGTGCTCCCACTATTATTAAAAACAATGTTACAATTAAAACAATCTTAGTCGTTACAGATATTTTTCTTGTATATCTGTAATTTATAAATTCAGTTATTATACTAAAACCTATACCACCCAAAATTATTAAAATCATACAAACAATAAGAACATAAGCATTGTTATAATAAGAAGTTAGACTGGAAAAATTTCCAAAAATATCAAATCCCGCATTACAAAATGCAGATATAGATGTAAATAAACTTACATACAATCCATGAGATAAACCATACTTAGGTACAAATACAAAACTAAAAAGAATCATACCAAGCAATTCAGTAACCATAACAAATATAATTACATACCTCATCATGCGTGACATTCCTTGTAATTCATCTACATTCAAAGCCTCTTTCATCAAAAGACTCGTATATAAAGAAATCTTATTTCCATATTTAAGAACTCCAAATGTAGTAAACGACATTATACCAAGTCCACCAATTTGAATTAATAACAAAATTATAGTTGTTCCAAACGAACTCCAATATGTACCAGTATCTAAAATTACAAGCCCAGTTACAGAAGTAGCTGAAGTAGCTGTAAATAACGCATCTAAGTAATTAGTTGAAATTCCAGAATTGTTTGATATAGGTAAACTCAATAAAAAACTACCAATTATTATTACAACTACAAAAAATAATGCTAATATTTGTACAGGATATAGCTTCCTAAAACTTTTCAATTTAATCCTCACATATTTAAAATTATAAAAATAAATGCGACAAAAAAAGTCGCATTTATTTGTTTAAACTTTCTTTAGCAATTTTTACAAGTTCAGCAAAAGCAGCTTTATCGTTTATAGCCATTTCTGATAACATTTTTCTGTTTATGTTAACATTAGCATTCTTTAATCCGAATATAAATCTTGAATAACTTAATCCATGCTCTCTAACACCAGCATTTATTCTTGTTATCCAAAGTTTTCTAAAATCACGCTTTCTTAATCTTCTTCCTACATAAGAATTCCATAAAGCACGAATAACTGTTTCATTAGCAGTTTTAAATAACTTTGACTTCGCTCCATAGTAACCTTTAGCTAATTTCAAAACTTTTTTATGATTTTTACGTGCATTAACAGCTCTTTTAACTCTAGCCATTTACTCCTACCTCCAATTTTTAAACATATGGTAATAATTTTTTCATAGTCTTTAATTGCGTAACTGAAACATACCCAACTTTTCTTAAATTTCTCTTTCTCTTTGCAGATTTCTTAGTAAGAATATGTTGTTTAAAAGCACGTGCTCTTTTCAAATTTCCAGTTCCTGTAACCCTAAATCTTTTTGCAATAGCTTTCTTAGTTTTCATTTTTGGCATCTCAAAATACCTCCTATAATCATTAATATTTCTTATTTCTTTGGAGACATAATTAAGCTCATGTTTCTACCTTCTAATTTGGCTTTTTTATCTGGAGCTCCATATTCTTTTAATATCTCAATAAAATTATCTAATATCTTTTCTCCTATGTAACTATAGTCTGCTTCTCTTCCTCTAAATCTTACGGTAATCTTTACTTTATCTCCACTTTTTAAAAACTTCTTAGCATTATTAGCTTTTATATTGATATCATGTTCTTCTATAGACGGACTAACTCTTATCTCTTTAATATTTATAGTCTTTTGATTTTTCCTCGCTTCTTTTTGTCTTTTAGACAATTCATAAACATGCTTACCATAATCCATTATCCTAGATACTGGTGGATTCGCAGTCGGTGAAATAACTACTAAATCTAATTCTCTATCCTCTGCAATTTTCAACGCATCCCTTGCTTGCATAATTCCAAGCTGAGAACCATCACTATCTATAACCCTCAACTCTTTAAATTTAATTTCACCATTAATTTGAACATCCTTTGCTATATTAGCCACCTCCAAATACTTTACAAATTTAAAAATCAATCTACCTTAAAAATAAAAAAAAGGACGGAATAACATACACCGCCCTCTAAATAAACAAACCTAATAACATTGGATACAAAAAACCCAACGATGAATATAAAACTTCAGGTTACCTAGGTAGTAAAAACCCCAAGGTGAGAAACGGTAGTCTCTTCTTAAATCTGACATAATTATAAAACATTTTTATATATTTGTAAATAATTTATTTTATTAATTTGTTAGCAAGTTCTACACAATCTATACATCCACAACAAAACTCAACTTTATCTTCAAAAACTTGTTTTATAGTTTCAATTATTTCTACATTCACACTATTCTTTGCTCCATGAATAACTATTCTATTTGGAGAATTAGTTATAAGTCCGCTTATTAGTAAATCATCTTTATTAACCATCGTGGAAGACATACTAAAATCATTTATATCATCTAAAAATAATTCGTATATATCATTATGCTTACCATCTAATATAGTGTAATTTCCTAATTTATTTATTATAATATTTACTTCCTCAATTTTGGTTTCTTGCACATCTACAAAATATTTGAGAAGTTTTATAAATTCATTATATTCCTTCTCAACCATATATCGTTCCACAACTCTATCCACAATCATTTCAAAATCATTCAATAGTTCTCTCAATCTAAATCTAACAAATCCATTTATATTTATCTCATTATTTTCACTTATACATTCAATTATTTTATTCATTATATCTTGTTTTTTCTCAAAACAAAATGAATCATTTTCCTTGCTAAAACTATCATCTCCAAGTATACTTATTATTTTTTCTTTAACATCTGAAATCTCATCATATTTAATAAAAAAATATGAATTATCAAAAAAATAATCTATCTCCTTATTAATAAAAATCTCTATTGCAAAGTTATAAATTCCCTTAGCTATAACATTTATAACTTTTTCGTTCAATTTATCTATATATTTTAAGGGATCACATTCAATATCTATAAAACTCATATTATGATATTCTTTAATCGATGTTCTCAAAGAAGTACACTCTCTTTCAATACTTCCCAACTCATCTTTTATATCATTTAATATTTTTTCTTTTCCCTCATAAACTACTCTGACTAATACCAAGTATATCACTCCCTTCGCATCACCGTACATTATATGTTGATTTTTATATTAAATATACAAATTTAAATTTACTAATTTAATATTACTCATTAATTTATAATTTAAAACACATTTTATGATAATTTTTATTTAAATTAAATAATTTTTTATTATTTTTGAACTCCAATTCATACCGTTTTAGTTATTTCAATTATTTAGCTTTTGTATTCAAAAATTTTAGATTTCCTATTTAAAAATTCTTTTTTCCGGATCAACTCTTTCCCCATTTACATATATTTCAAAATGTAGGTGTGGTCCTGTACTCAACCCTGTATTCCCAACTTTTCCAATAACATCTCCTTGATCAACTTCCTCACCCTTTTTTACCAAAACTTTACTTAGATGTCCATAAAAAGTCTGTATATTATTACCATGATTTATTATAACTACATTGCCGTATACATTACTGTACCATCCTGAAAAAACCACTTCACCGCCCAAAGAAGCCTTTACTTTCTCACCCAGTGGAGCTGCAATATCAAGTCCTGTATGGCTGCTTTCTTTTCCTGTCACAGGATGTATTCTCTTTCCAAACCTCGATGTTATCTTACCATTAACAGGCTTTAAATATCTTCCATACTTTACTTTTTTCTTCGCTTCTTTATTATTTTTATTAAGTTCTTCCATATAATTTTTTAATTCATTTTGTAATTTAACATTATCCTCTTGTATTCTTATAATTTCTTGTTGAATTTGTTTTTTATCTTCAGATAAGCTTTCATATTGTTCATTGAGTTGAACATTTAACTCGTTTATATCATTCAATTGCTTTTGTTTTTCATCTTTTTGATATTCCATATTTTTCAAATTATCATTATTTTCAGATATGGTTTTATTTACAAGCTTTATCTTCTCTTCAATTAATGCTTTTAAGAATTTAATATTTTCATTTTTTACATTTATTTGTTCAATATTATTTGCAAATTTTTCAATTGCAATTCTATCTATTTCCAAAAATTTATTCATACTTAAAATTTTATCAAAGCAATCTATGACATTCTCTGATGTATAAAATATCCTAATTAAATTATTTGTATATGTATCTATATTTTTGTATAAATTTCTCAGTCTATTATCAATAACCTGTTTAAACTTTTTTATATCTTCTTCGTATTTTTGAATTTCAAGCAAATTTTTGTGAACTACATCTTCAAGTTCATTTATTTCATTATTTAAATTTTCTATATTTTTGTTTGCATCATAAATATTTTGTTCAGTTAACTCTATTTGCTTATTATATTCTTCTACAATTCTTTGTTTTTTATCAATTTCTTGGCTCAATTCTAAAAGTTTCTTCTGTATTAAATCCATTTCAGTGTTAAATTTAACGTCTGACTCATATAATTCTCTAATTTTTTTATTATTTTTGTTTATCTCTTGTTTAAAAGTGTCTTCTGAAGCACCAAATAAATTTAAGCACATACAAAATATAATAAATTTTATCAGTATATTTTTAAATTTAAACATAAATTTACTCCATAAATTATCATTTAGTAAATTTTTATTATATACACAATATAATTTTTTTATTTAAAGCTATAAACATTTTAAAAATATACACGATATTATTAATTGTACAGAGGTACATTTTAAACTTTTCAATTACTTAATCATAATATAACACTCCGTTTTCCCTATTTTTAAACCGATATATTTAATATATCGGTTTTTTTCGTTTAAATATTTATTTATAGTAAAATACTAATTGAGTATTAAATCAATATTTACAGGAGGCAAAAATGAACTTATTAAATAAAAAGATTGGAGATATACTAAATAATTTCCCAAGCTCTAAAAATTTTTTTGATAAATATAAAATTGATTTTTGCTGTGGGGGTCAAAAGAAATTAAAAGATGCTTTAATAGAACTAAATATCAATAATGACAAAGTTTTAGATGAGCTTTATAATGAAATTAAACACACAAAAATAAATGACTCACACAAAGATGAAATATTAAAATCAATAGATATTTCATCAAAACCATCAAATGAAATAATAAACTTCATAATAAATCATTTTCACGAAGGTTTACTTAGAGACCTACCAGAAATAAACAAACTTATGTTAAAAATAATGAGAGTACATATCAATAAACATAAAGAACTGTTTTGGAAAATACACGAATTGGTTGGAAAAATTCAAGTATTAATGGATTCTCATCTCATACTCGAAGAAGAAAATATTTTTAAAGCTATGATTTCATTGGAATCGAATCAAATTAATAGAGAAAGTCAAGAATACAAAATTATGATATCTTCAATAAACGAATCAATAAATGAACATTCAATTGTTGGACCATGTTTAAAGGAACTTTCAGATGCTACAAACAACTACACTCCACCACAAGATGCATGCAATACTGTAAAAAAAGTATATAGTGATCTCAAAAAACTTCAAGATCACTTGATCGCCCATACTCAACTTGAAAACAATGTTTTATTCCCAAGATTTTATGAGTAAATAATAATTCTTTTGTCGTTATCCTTTTAATAATCACCAAATTATTGTAGAATTTTAGATATAAATTAAAAAGGAGTCTTACAATGGAATTAAATAATAAAAAATCTGAACAAAATAATTTTTTACAATTAGGTAAATTAAAGGATGATATAAGACTCGAAGATTTCTTATCTAAGAGTTCAGAAGATATTATATCTTTTATAATAAATAACTATCATTCAAATATTAGACAGACAATTCCAAATTTAAATAAAAGTCTGTTAAAAATTATGGATCATCACATCCATGAATATAAAGATTTATTTTGGGAAATACACTCAATTTTTTCAAAAATAAGAGAAGTATTTGAAGGTCATTTGATATTAGAAGAAAGATTAATTTTTGATCCTATAAAAGAATTTCAAGAAGGAAAGTTTACAAAAGATAGCCCAGAATACAAATCAATGGAAAAATTTATAAGAGAAGCTGTTGATGAACATTATGTAATAGGTCCATCTCTTAAAAAAATATCTGATATAACAAATAACTTTGTAGCTCCAAAAAACGCTTGTGGTAGCATAACTAAATTTTACTTAGAATTAAGTGAATTTAAAAATGATGTTATAACTCATTCACAAATCGAAAATGTAATATTATTCCCAAGATTCATTAATTTGTAAAAACACATACAAAAAATATTAAAAATAAAAGAGGTATCACCCAAAAGTGATACCTCTATCTATAATTTGTAGTTAAATAACTACTTTCATCGTCCGTTAACTCAAAATATCTGTCATAATTTATTTGGTCATTTTTATCCTCTTCTTTAATAAGCATTCTCTTATCTCTGTGAAATAAAAAGTACATATACTCCCCATCTTCTTCAAACTCTATAAAAATTTCCTTTTGCTTTTCATCTAAATAAGTAATCTTAATTTCATATGGATCATTTATACTTTTTAATATATCAAACTTATCATACCCAACCATCTTAGCATAAAATACATTCTCATTTTCTTCACTAGGAATTATATCTGTAATTTTGTAATAATATCTAAGTGCGTATTCATCACCCTTATATTTAATATTTTTAATAATTATTTCTCCATCTTTAGCATCATACGGATTACTGTATGTAAAATTTGCTTCATATAACAAGTATCTGCTAGAACTATCTTTTTTATTAAAAACTTCATATATCTTAAAATTATATATTCCATTATCCAAATCACATTGAATTGACTGAGTACCATCACTAACTTCTACATTTTCAAGGACTAATTCCTTAGTTTGTTTATTTGTCACATCCAAAACTAAATTTCCCTTACCAATACAATAAATACTCACACTCAAATTACAAATTCTAAAATCATAATCAGCTTGAAAATTCTTTATTCTTATAACGGCTTGATTACTCATACATTTCTCCTTCTAAAATACATTTTTAGAATAATTTTTAATAGTTTCATTGTAATAAAAACCAAATTAAATTACAACCTAAAAACTTATCTTCGAGGTGTATAATGTATCAATTCTCCATCATCACCATATTAAGTCATCTTAACAGAACCATCAGTTACTAAATTCTCAAAATATATCATCCCTTTATTTATAACTTTCTTAGAAAAATCACCCCACACATTATAATGATTTATAATTAAATTTCTATTTTTTCCCATTCTCCTTCATCTATATGACATAAGGTTATCAACTCCACCTGTTAGTGAATAGTATTAACCAAGATAATATTCACTATTTTTATCTTTTAAATCTTTATCCATCCATTTAAAAGGACCCATATCTATCCCATGAGCATATGCAACATATTTATTTATAAAATCATTTCCACCCTCAGTTCCAACAATCATATCCTTTTCATTATTCAAATACTTAACTCTCTCAATTCTTGCATTTATATCTTCTTCCTCAGTCGTTATATGATTTTCAGAGTAATCATCAAACACTTCTCCAGTGCCATCTGTATCTAAGAACCACGTATTAAATTCTATACCTGTATCCAAAATTTCCTCAACTCTACTTCTCACACTAGGCATTGCAAGTTTTGGATTTAATTTTCTGCCTACTCCATTAAACCCTTCTATTTTCTCGCCTTTTTTGTTTGTAACAGTTGCTTCATCAAATAATGTTGTATCTTCAAATGTAGCAGTTAACCATTGCTCTTCACCGCTTTTATGTATTGAGTGATATGAATCATATGTTCCAATTAAGTATCCATATTCATTAGCATTTTCTACAAATTCTGATTTAGCAAAACCGGTTCTCCAGTCATCAAAATTTATTAAAAGATTTGATATTCCTGAATTTTTCATATCCTCTATAATATCTACTGTAACCGAATCTGCCCAATCTTCTACAGGATCAACCATATCTTTAAGTTTTGACTTTAAAACTTTTTTATTAAACTCTACAAGTTCGATTCCATTAAGATTTTCTATTCCTTTTTCTAAATCACTTTAAAAACTAATTTTATCTGTAAATATATCAGGATTATAAAAGTTTTTTAATAATAAAACATTACTAAGTATATTTATAGATTCAATTTGATTAAAATATTTCTTCCATGTTTCATCATCTGACGGTATCTTTTTACCTTGTCCAATAGTCAAAATATACTCATCACCCGAAATACTTGGCCAAATAAAATTATTGTCTTAACCTTCAATTGATACATTTATATACTCTTCCTTATTTTCAACTAAAATATTAATTCCTTCTTCTTCATAACTCCATAATATCTTACCATTTTCTTCCTTAAAGTTTGAAACTTTTCTTGAAGTTAGTTGATTTGATACATACTCACTAACCCCGTTTACATTAACCATTAAAGCAAAAGTTTCTGGATTTACTTCAATATCAAAATCCGATTTAAAATGATCTTTCTGCATGCTTAAAATTTCTTCATTACCAGAAATCTCCTTATTTATATTTAGATTATTACATGACATCATACCAAAAATAATAATTAATATTAAACATAATCTTTTCAATTAACTTCACCTCAAAAATAATAATATCGAGGTAATGTTACGCGAATGTTAAATTACATATCTATCTAATATTAATAAATCAATACTTATTTTTTTATTAGCGGTATACTTTATAGCATTAGTTAATAAATTCTCTAAAACAATATTTAAGTGATCCGTATTAATCAAAATATTAAATTCTCAATCAATCCATCAACTTTATCAATTTCACCGTGTATAATATCTGAATAAGTTCCATCATCAAATCCATATTCCTTGGGCATATACTTTTATAATAGACAAGGGGGTCTTTATCTCATGAGCAACATTACACAGCAATTCCTTTAATTTAAGATTTTGAGAATTTATTTCCCCATGAGCTTTCCTTAAACTATCACTCATTTGATTTATACTTCTAGATAAATCCCCCATCTCGTCACACATTTTTATACCTTCCGTCCTAAAATTTAAGGACTCAATATCCCTTAACAGATATTTTATATTTTTAATATGTTTTGTAATTATACCTATATTTACATTCACAAGTATCCAATTAATAAAGATAGAAAATAAACTTATTAATACTATAAATTTATTTATTATCTCAATTATTTCATTTACATCTGATAAAGTTGTTCCAACAACAAATATGTAATCATCTTTTTTAAACATTTTAGTATAAAATTTATACTTAACAATTTCTTGATTGTATATATTATTTACACTCGTTATATTTAATTTATTTATTGCATCCTCTGTAATCCAAAATTTATTTAGTTTTATATCTTTTTTAAAAAATGATGTAAAAATATACTCATTTAAAATATCAATATCCTCTATATTCTCCGTATAAACAATAACTGTAGATGTTTCTTTCTCTATATCACTAATTGTACCTAAAACGGTATTTATATCTTTTGAAGATATAATCTTATAAACCTCATCTAATAATTTTCTTTTTTCCAATATATAAAACTTGTCCATAAAAAATAAATTGCCTATAAAAACTCTATTCTTAATCTTAATCTACATCAACCTCCAAAGTATATCCCATTCCCCTATGTGTTTTTATGCTATTTTCCCCTATTTTGCTTCTAAGTCTTCTAATATGTGTATCTACTGTCCTATAATCTCCCTCATAGTCATATCCCCAAACTTAATTAATTATCCTATCCCTTGATAATATAACTCCCTTATTTCTTATAAAATAACTTAATAGATCAAACTCCAACTTAGTTAAATTTAAATTTTTATCATTTTTATACACCACTTTATCTCTTATATTAATCCTAATATCTTTAAAGCTAATATCCTTATCAAAATTTAGCAATTTATTTACTCTCATAATTAAAAATCTAATATCAAAAGGTTTCTTAATATATTCATCTATGTACCTACATACTTCATTTCCACTTAACCCAGGAATCATCCAATCCAAAATAACCAAATCTATTTTATTTGAATAAAATTTATCTATAGCATCCTCACCGTTAAATGAATAAATTACATCAAATCCCTCTTTTTCAAAATAAGTCTTGAGTATATTAACCAATTTTCTTTCATCATCTACAATCATAATCCTCATAAATAATTCCCCCTTTAAAATATCAAGTATTTTTTTAAATAATTAAGAAATACTAAGCTATTATTAAGTAAATAATTTGAGGTGATGAGATATAAGAAGTTTTGTTAAAATCTTATTTGTATTTGTAATTTTTACCTTATTTAAAAATCATCTATGTTTCTCAAAATCATTTAATGAACATGCACAAATTATATCATCTACTCCTTTAGCAATTGGAGTAACTCATAAAAATGAAATAATCTATAACTTTATGGGAAAACAATTTAATCACCAAAATATTAATTATATTGAAATGGATTTAAACCTAATAAACCAAACATACTCACTCATGTGTCATAAATCTCAAAACATAACAAATGGAAAATCCACATTAAATGATCAAGTTAATCAAGAACAAAAAAATGGAAATAATATAATCGGTGCAATCAATGGTGATTTCTTTAATATGTCAAGTGGTATTCCCGTATGTAGCAATTTAATAAATGGTGAAATTTTTTCAACCTCATTAACAAAAGATGAAGAAATAATGAGACCATGCTTTACAATATTTGAAAATAATCGTATTGATATAGACAACTATCATTTCACAGGATACATAAATTTAATAGATTCAAACTCCTATAAAACACAAATAAACATAGATTCAATTAACAGAAGTGACTATTTAGAAGATACTGTAAACATATTCAACTGCAAAGATAATGAAGCATCGACAATATTTCTACCAAACAATAAGGAAGATGCACTTATTATATCCATAATACCAAACAATAAAAACACTTCCTTTTACAATAAAAATTTAATATCAGGAAAAATCAAAGAAATAATAAACGATCCTCCAAACATCTATAAAATTAAAAATGATGAAATTATAGTAATTTCATACGACAAAAAAAAGGCACTATTTAATAATGCCTTTATCGATATGGATGTAGAAATAAATTTCGAAATACGAAAATCAAGTAACTATTCAACACCAAAAATTAAACATCTTCTAACAGGTCACGAATTTATACTCTACGATAACCAAATATTACCTCAAAATTATTTTTCAAGAACGTGGTCACAAGAATCGACTACTTCAAAAAACCACAGGACAGCTTTAGCACTCACAAATAGAAATACTCTTTTAGCCTTAACAGTTGACAAAAAAAATGATTTTAAAGGAATGTCGTTAGTAGAACTTGCCCATTTTTTAAAATCAAGAGGAGCATACAAAGCTATAAACTTAGATGGTGGTGGCTCAACATCAATGATGATTAGAGAACCTGGGATACATTCATTAAAATATACAAATCTCCCAAGAGAAAACCGTTTAATATCAAATTCAATTATGATTACAAACAAAATGCCCTATACTTTTGACATAGAAAACTTCTATTTTCATGATTCCCCAAAAATAAATTCAAACGAATCAAAAAAATTAAATTTTGTGTGCTACGACAAAAATTTCAATCCAATCGACGTATATATGTTACCAAATCTAAAACTTTCAAGCAATGTAGGTTACTTTGATTCAAATTATATATTTCATCCTATAAACATTCCATCTAAGGGAACAATAACAATTGAAGTGAATAATGTTATAAAAACTTATGATATCGAAATAAAATAAAAGACTAGTGCAAAATTACACTAGCCTTTTATTTACATTTTACTTTCAATCATTTTCCCAATATACTCTGCCGCATATTTTATGGATAAAGAACTAGTGTTTACACATAAATCATAGTTCAATCTATCTCCCCATTTATTTCCAGTTATAAATTGATAATACTTAGCTCTATTTTTATCTATACTTATAATTTGATTTTTCAATTGCTTTTCACTTAAATTTTCACCTTCAGGAACTCTCTCAATACATCTACTAATCTTTGTTTTCATATCTGAATAAATAAATATTCTAAATGGATTAAATTCTTCAAGTATATAATCTGCACATCTTCCTATAATAACACAACTAGATCTTTTTGCCATATCAACTAAAATATTATTTTGTTCTGCATAAACACTTACTTCTACATTTTCTGAAATAGGATTAAAAATTGCATAAAAACTATTTCCTATGGTAATAGGAAATGTGGAAATTGGTTTATCTTCAATAGCCTGAATATATTCTTCTGCAAGCTGTGTCTTTTTTGATATTTCTGTTATTATCTCCTTATCATAATATGCAATGCCTAAATACTCCGCAAGTCTTTTACCAAACTCTCTTCCGCCGCTTCCAAATTCACGACCTATAGTAATTATTTTATTCATGTCAAACACTCCTCCACACATTACCATAAATTTCTTACATATTAGTTAATATACATAAGGGTAAAAATATATTCAACTACGTAAAACTATGTTTGAGTAAGTTTCTTAAATATATCCTCAAATAATGGATTTTCAAACATATAATTCACAATCTGAATTATAATTTGTTCCTTGCCCATGTTATCTTTCTCTGATTTTTCAATTATTTCATATAAAATATGATTATATTCATCAGAACTTGGTTTGACATTCAAAACAGAATAATATAATCTCTCTATTATTTCATCATACCCAATATCTATCAAGATGAATTTTCTATCTAAGCACAAACTTCTTATAACATTTTTAAATGATTCCTTGTCATTTAAAATAGACTCTCTCATATTTTCAAAATCTTCTTTATTAATTTCCCTATTTACAGTATTTAACGAAATAACATTAAAATATTCATATAAATCTGAAATCTCTTCACGTTTATCAAATGAACCTCTATCATTTAGTATAATATTATCAAGCGATGTTATAGCATGTCCATTATCTAAATAAACAACATAACTTTGATTTTTAAGTTCAATATTAGTTACACCTGTAATTCCATTCAATTCATGATGAATATTAAAAGGTATCGTTATAGAACCATCTCTATGAAGTACTATAGTCAAATACCCTGATTCATAAACTTTTTCTACATTATCAAACCCATTAATATAATCAATTTTCTGTTTATTAAAACTACTTATCTCATTATCACTTTGTATATAATAAGAAACTTTTCCTTCAGTAGTCACAAAATAAGATTTGTAAAATTCGCCTTCACTATTTGAAAAATTACTAATAGTAATATCAGATATATCTCTCAAATACTCTTCAGGTGCTTTAAAACCATTTTCAATTATTGGTATTGCTTTATTGTCATAAGTTACAACATATAAATTATCCATTTGGTGTATAAATTTTTTTGCGTTCTTTATTGATTCTATAATTTTGGAAACCTTATTATAATCATCACCAAATCCCATCATAGTTCCATCTTTTTTTATAACCAATATCAAATTTTCATTAAAAATATTTACATCTTCTATATCTGATAAATTTTTTATGCTCATTATTTTGGAATTTCCAATATTAACAATACTTATATTACCTTGAACATCATATATCACAACTGCATTATCACTTAGAGCTTTTATATCTTTAACATTTTTAAAATCCCCAAATACTCTAGAATTTTTTATATCAAATGAAGATACTTTCCCATCTAATGTTAATAAAAATTTTTTATCAATCTTACTTATATTTTTTGATGTTTTAAAATTCTCAGAAGAAATAAGTTCATGTTCCCTAGTAAGTGCAAAAAAATCATCCTCATAAACATTAATAGATAGAAGTTTAGGCATATTTTCAGGAACTATATCTTTCATATTTCTATTTAATCTAACTAATTCCCCATCCTCATTTATTAAATAAATTAACTCCCCAGTATTATAACTGTTTAAAATCTCTGTTCCTATATTATTTTTAGCACCCGAAATCACATTAAAATTACTCATTAGTATAGCAATAAAACTTATCATGATAAGATTTTTTATTTTATTAATCATTCTACCTCCAAAAATAAAATAAAAATATTCACTTACTATATATGTTTAAAAATTAAAGAGCATGCTTACATTCAAGCATGCTCTTATTGGTTCTATATTAACAAAAATTTATATCCATTATAAATAGAATAATTACACAAATTTATATCATCTTTCAATCTTCTTCTACAATTAAAATCTATTAACGAGTAATTATTCCTTATAAACTCATCATCACATTTTATATTATATATTGATTCAACAATTAAGCTTTTTAAATTACAAATATTTATTTTTCTCGATACTCTATAATCAAAAAACCTATTTTTATCCGGCACATATACCTGTAAATAAACCATGTATATTCCCCCAAATTACTAATTTATCTTAATAAGATCCTTTTGAGATTTATATAAAATCGTTGCACTTCTATCATCATTTATAATCATACTTGCCCCATTTGAAATCAATAAATCTATTACCTCTGAACACTTCTCATTTACATTACTAGTTTTATATATAGATGTAATGAAATACATTTTTCTAGATTCCCTCTTCAAAATAGAATTAAATAACTCAATCATTCTATCATTACATGAAGATATTAATCCCTCTATATTACTTATAATAACAAAAACACTCTCGTCACTTATAGAATCCATCCAATTTATTAATTCTTCTACTTCATTTTCATTTAAATCTCGGTTTTGAAAAAAGTAAGATTTAATCCCTTTTTCTCCCACAGCTTTATTTATATCATACAAAACATCATCATTATTTTCCAAATCACATACAACACACAAATTATTATAATTATCTATAAAATCATTTAAATAACTATTTAAATTTTTCACTTGATCATTATCGTTATTATTCGAGTTATCTTCTTTAATTTCTTCACACTCTAATGCATCCATAATTTCTGATCCAAGATAAATTTTATTATTAACTTCATTCATATGCGTAAATAAACGCTTCAATTTATTGTTAAGATCAACGTCATTATTACTCATCATTGGCAAGGCTATTTGGAATTCAAGAATCCTCTCTCCTAATGAATCACTATAATTAACTATACCTCTTCCTTTAAATTTGGAATCTATCTTATAATCTTTTCCTAATATTTTTTTATATAGGGACTCGTCGTTAAATCTCAATACAAACTTATTATCAAAATACTCACTTAAATTAATTTCTGTGTTTCCATACTCAGATGAAGTTATGCAAACATAAATGCCATAAAATTTACCATCTCTTGCTATCATTCTGATAAATTTCATATAATCCCATTTATCATCTAAAATTTCCTGTATACTATCAATTGTTAAAACTATATTCGGTAGTTCTTCCCCAACTCTCAATTTATATTGATCAATTGTTGAAATATCTAAATTATCAAATATCTTTTTTCTAAGTTCAAATTCTTCCAATATTTTTCTAAATAAAGAATTAATCTCATTTTTTGTATATGCTATATTTTTAACATGTGGTGCATATCCGAAACAATCTGTATTTCTAGTATTAGGATCGACAATATATACATTTAAATTGCTTTCTTTATATTCACAACATAGAGAATAAATAAGAGTTTTAATAAGATTACTTTTACCTGTTCCAGGTGATCCAAATACAAATAAATTTCCTACATTTTTAAAATCCACACTTAAAAATCTTTGAACTTGATACTTCGGATCATCAACAACCCCAACTATTGCATCACAAGGCTTATCCGACTCAGTCCACATAAATCCATTAAAATTACTATTATATCCAGATAAATCATGAAGGCTTAAATATCTAAGTGAACTATTAAAAGGCGACATATTCACCATATTTATGTCAGATGAAAGATTTATAATTTCATTTATTATTTCATCCTCTTGAAGTACAAATTCATTTATTTCATTTGACCTTACGATTTTTTTATTAACAGTACCACAATTATTTACAAGTTCTATTCCTAATTGTTCTGTATGATCTTCAACATAATAATTTGAATATACATTTTGAACATTATTAACTACAACACTATCCGACAATCTTACATTAAATTTACCCGTAGAATTCGAATTTAAGGTTTCATTTTCTCCCATAATTTCAAATAAATCTTTAACATCGGATAACCTAAAACATATTTTAAAATCAAAATTATTTAAAATATTCTCTTTTTCAACAAATGAGCTAACACAATTAGAAGATACAATAATATGAATCCCTGTACTAAGCATTGATGAATACATTTGAGATAACTCATCTATAAAATTAATATCATCATCACAA
The DNA here is from genome assembly GCF_000283555.1 of Candidatus Arthromitus sp. SFB-rat-Yit. Lineage (NCBI taxonomy): Bacteria > Bacillati > Bacillota > Clostridia > Eubacteriales > Clostridiaceae > Candidatus Neoarthromitus > Candidatus Arthromitus sp. SFB-rat-Yit. Next base: position 441,511 of record NC_016012.1, on the reverse strand, counting down.
ACATCATCTATAACAATGACTAAATGTGAAATCACCGTAATATCTGAATAACTTTCATAGATGTTTAAATATGAATCTATATCTTTAACACCTATACTATCGAATAATTTTTGCCTCTTACCAACTTCATTTTTAATAAGATCTATCAATCTATTCTTTTCTGAAAGATCCTCCTTGTCCAAAATATCGAGGACATGAGGGAGATGTATAAAATTATTAAATTTAATATTGTAGTTTGATTTAACAATTATAAAATTCAACAAATTTGGACTTAAATTTATTGAATATGAAAGTATTATATTTTTCAATAGTTCAGTCTTTCCAACGCCACTTTCGCCAAATATTATTCCATTTATACCATCATGTTTTTCATGTATATTAAGCGTAAATACATCTTTTAAATCCTTAGTAGCAACTGGTATATTCAGAGAACTTAATAATTTATTTTTTCTCCATCTTTCTTCAATATTTAAATCTTTAACTGAAGAAATTTCATATAAATCATAAATTGATTTACTTTCAAATCCTTTAACCATTCCATCTGTAATTAATTTTATCTTAGATAATGCATTTGTGAACTTGTCCATATCAATCAAATTAGCAATATCACCATAGTCATAAGGTAAAACAACCTTCTTAATTCCATTTTCTCGGACATTATAAAGAGTCTGATCTTTTTCAGCCACATCAAGTATATATTTAAAACATTCAGGAATATCTTTTTTGTTAATTGTGAAAATTACAAAATGAATATTTAATGGACTTCCAACACTTTTTATATAATTTAAAAACTGATCCATCGGAATTGTAAAATTATAGAATAAGAAAACAATATAAGATGTTCTAAAAACGTACTTAGGATTTTGTTTTAGAATATTTTTTCTCTCTCGTATTATTTTGCGTAAATTATGTAAAACGTCAATTACTTCATCATCGTTTACGGCAAAATATCTAAAATCATTTTTATCAGAATAAGCATGCGGGATTAATTTTACAAAATTTATGTTTTCTTCATGATCTTTTGATGCAATTGTAACAATTTTTAAATCTTTATATGAATTATTGCTTGTAAGTTGCACTACAAAATTTTTAAATACATCATAATTTTTATGCATATCAGATACAACCGAAAGTTTATTTATCTTTTTAAGAGGTATGGTTATCGGTACTTTCTTAAGTATCTTATGGGAATCGAAAAGTTTATTATCTTTAGCATTTTCAGTTAAAATTTTTAAATTTCCAAAATAAGATTCACTTTGCCCTATTGTCAAGCTCAACAAATTATTTTCTCTACAAACCCTATTCCAAACATTATTATCAAAATTAATAACGCTTTCATAACAGTCAATAGCTTTTGGATATCTTTGGGATAAAGCTCTCACCCATTCTTCTTTAATCACCGATATTTCTTTAAATTTATCATTTAAATATGAATCGTACTTCTCTTTTTGCCTTGTATTATTAACTCTAAAATACATTAACAAACACAAAAGAAGTATAACAATCAAAGAACCTGCTGCCCCAACTATAATAGAATAAATATAACTTGCCTCTATATAATTGAAAGTCAAAACACAAATTACTACGCCTATCACACTTAGTGGAATTAATCCAATACATAAAATTTTCAAAAGATTATAATCACGAACAACAGGAGGATCAACTCGAAATTCTATAATTTCATCTAAATCCAAGTAAACCTTGCTATCATCCTCGACTCCTCTACTAATATTAGTAGATTTTATCATTTCCATTTCTTCAATATCATCATTAGAAAACTTTAAGCTAGAAGTTACTTTTCCATTTGGATTATTTACAGCAATATAATCCCCTAAATAAACGATCTTGAGCCCATAAATAAAAATTATATCTCCAAATAAAACTTTTCCACTTAAAGTCTTTATATTATTTAAATAACATCCTCCAGCATTGCTTATAAGCTCTGCACTATTTTTCTTAAAATTTAAAATAATATGGTAATCTAATAAATTAGAGTTAGAATATGTGATATCTGCATAATTATTTTTCCCAATCTTTATCTGTGAAATCCCGTTTAACTTACACTTATAAAAACTACAACCTAAAAAATCCTCATACTGTATAAATAAAATAACCTTAGATTTATCCCCAATTAAATCACAGATAATTACATCTCCATCTAAAATTAATTTTGAATTTAATTTTTGATCTTTATAGATGAGTTCAAATTCATTAAAAGGTTTTAATATATAATTCCCATTCTCATATTCAAAATGAAATGAATAATTTCTAGAAAATAAAGTTATATCTTTATCCAATAAAAATTCAATAGAACTATTTTGGAAACTTTCAATATCCCATTCTATAAATTTATTTTTATAGAAAACATAAATTTTTACCCTTTTCATAATCCCCTCTTAAAAATTTTTCAATATTTTGTAAACAATATATTAACACATTTCAACACTTTATTCAATATTTTGAAATAATTTTGTAATCAAAAAAAGATAGTAGTTTCACTACTATCTTTTTATCAAACTTTTATTTCCACTATTTTCACAAATCAACTCTATTCGTCTATTTTCAATAATATCTACAAATTTACTTAAGATCGTATGTTTATTAATTAAATTTTCTACTAAAATATTTTTAGACCTCAATTTCAATAATTTATCTCTAACTAAAAAATAATTATAAATTATATTTTCAACCTGGAAATCTATATCGCTCCATAAATCTCTGCTCCAAATTTTTAAAACATTGTATCCAAGTTTATCAAAATAAATAAAACAATCTACGTATCTTTCTGGTTTATCTTTAAATTTTTGAATTATACTAGATTCAAATTCCACAAATAAAATATACTTTTTAAGATCTTTGTCATATATTGCAAAATCAAATTTGTAAAATTGCGTTCCAAAATTTTTCTCTACAATAAGTCCTCTATCAACTAGCTTATCATGTATAATATCTAATATCTTGGTAGATTTATTATCAAATTTCTCACCATAATTTAATTCATCCATAACTTTAATCATATTACCACTATAAATTTCATTAGCATAGTTTAAATATTTCTTCAAAACATTTATATTTTCATTAAAATATTCCTTATTTTCTATATCGCTTATACTAAGTGATGTAACTATATCCATTTCACATTGAGTCATCATCAAAAACATGTTTAATTTATTTCTACAATTTTGATTTTCTATATCATTAAATTTAATTTCTATCTCATTTTCTAGATTTCTCTCGCCACCTAAAGAAAATATTACAATATCTATCTTCTTATATGAAATTTCAGAAATGCTTGTTATATATATTCCATCATTTGATTTGTATTTTTTACACTCCTTATTATACAAAAAATTAAATTCTTCATCTAACTTTAATCTATCCTTGATTACATTTTTAATTAAATCTGCATGATTTCTATTTATTGTAACTATCCCAATGGATTCCTCGTATTCTTTAACTTTTAAATGCTTGAACAAAAGATCTACAACAAATTTCGCTTCATATTCATTTATATTTTCTATATCTTTATTGCCTATAGTAAATATCATAAACGGATTATCCATATATGAGTATTTTCTATCCTTAGGTAACGAAATAATATCTTTTGTTTTGAATAAACAATTTGATATATCTCTAAAAATTTCATTACCAGATGTATACGTATATTTTAAATCTACTCTATTAAATTTATCACCCAAAAATTTAAATACATTATTTGAAACTTCTATAACATCACGAGATATTATATTATAACTCCTACTACTACAATCAATTTGGTTATCGCTACCAAATATAACCATCTTTTTCCCTCTATATACTATAGGTATAATTTCCTCTAAAAAATAATTGTGCCCATCTACAAAAACTACATAGTCAAATAAACCTTCAATTAAAGGTATTCTAGAAAATACTTCTTCGTAATCAACTAAAAAGCATGGAAATAATTTTAAACATTCTTTATTAAAAGTATTTATAAAATCTTTAATTAAATATTTGGAAATATTCGAAAAATCATTTTTGTTTATTTTATCATCCGTACCAATTAAACTCTCTTTCGCTTCACTCATAACATTATTTAGTATGAATTTTTCTAATACACTCGCTCTTTTATCAAATAATTCTATAAGATTGTTAAAATATCTATCAACCATTTTATAATTTTCAAGTGCATCACCGTGTTTACTATGTCTTCTTGAAATATTTACAAATATAGAAAATTTTAAAATTTTATCTAAATTATCTTTCATCATTTTCTCGCTAATTGAGTTGTTATATACATACTCCAAGATATCATTCACAAGTGTGGTAAAATTTTTAATTTTATAACTATACTCTATAAATTCGTGAAAACTATCCATCATTTCTATTAAATTATCTAAAAAATAAGTTATATCGTTAAAACTAAATACCCTCTCCCTGATAAATTCAAATTTATCATGCTTTACTATATCTTTAATAAAACTTATATCAAAATCAATCTTTTTTACAGCCTCATAATACATTTCAGTATCTATCAAAGCTCGCTTATTAACTTCTGTACTTTTTTTATTGTTTTTCCCAAACCATAAACTTTTAATCCAAAATTCTGAAACATCAGAATTATCATACTTATCAGATTCAATATAATGTTCATTACATTTAAAACACTTATCTATAATCTCATTTTTTGTAAAACTATTTTCCTTAAATAATTCAACTACACTCTCACTACATTTATTTTGATCAATATCCAAGGACAACTTATCATATTTTTCTCTAAGTGATTTTAATCTACCTAAATATAAATTGACATCATCAAAATTAAAATCTTCTCTTATAGAATTTAGAATTTTATGTTTATTCAAATACTCTTTATGCGATATAAAAATATCAATTAAATTCTCATCTTTAATTTTATCAATTGCACCAATAATTTCATCAAATGTACAACCTGAAACAGGATTATTTAATTTAAATTTAGAAAACGATACCTTATCGATATCATTATCACCTAAATTCATTGTTAACTCATACATATCTTTAAGCGATAAACCAAAATTTTCTATTTTATTATAAATTTCATTTGAATCTTCTATAAAACGATAATTCTTATTAATACCATCCAAAATTTCATTAAATTCTCTAGTTATATCTGAATTTTTTTTAAAATTAAGCATTCTATCAAAACTCCTATAAAATTTTTGATAGAAATTGCTTTGAAATAAATCCATAATAATAGGTTTTGTAGAAGAAAATTCATTGTATAATTTTTTCAAATATTCCTTATTTTTAGAAACTACAAGTAAACTTTTATTTTTACATATTTTATCAAATATAAAATTAGTTACCGTAGTATCTTTTCCTATATCTAAATTTGAATTTATAAGTGTAATATAGCTATCATCACTTAAACAAATAGACTTCTTTTGATCAAAATCCAATTTATCTTTAACATAAATTTCTTTATATATATCTTCTTTATAATTATCTTTATTATCACAATCATTAGAAATCAGTCTTCCTACAAGAGTTTTAGACATATCTGTATAAATAAGTGATTCATAATCCTCATACTTATTTCCTATTACATCAAACCTACCCAAAACTAAATAATTTTTAATATCAAGATCAGACTTATCACTACCTAAGTTCCGTATCATACCCAAAAATTCATCAAACTTATTGTCTAAAATTACATCATTATTATGAAATCCAATATCTAAACTTTTTAAAAAATCTAATGATACTTTTAACACATCTTTTTTAAAATCTCTATTGAAATCATAATCAAGTTTAATTTCTAAATTTTTACGTTTAAGAATTCTTTGAAATATAATAATCAAATACCTATTTATCTTTATCTTTCTTTTAAGCATTTTTCTGATAAACCACTCATTATTCTCACTAAATACTTCGACAGGTATAAGAAAAAATGGCATACGAACAAAACCTACATTATCAATATACCCTTCAATAAATGGATATCCTATATACAAATCACTTCTTTTATTACCTTTACACAACTTATCTAAATTTAAACTTACGTTATTCATATTGCTATATTGGATATTTACTAAATCCAAATTTTTGCTTACATTGCCTTTATAAAAATTATCCAAAAATATCTCATAATCCTTTATATTTGGGAAATCATGGCTTTCCTCAAATTTACTAAGCTTATCTTTTTTTATTTTATTTACTTCTTCCTTAATTTTAAATAATTTATCACTCTGCCAAGTTAAAGGATCCTCAATAATCTTTAATACCTCAATACTATCTGAAAATATAAAATTAATAAAATTAGAATAAATATCTTCGTTATAACTTTTCAAAACATATAAGTCTAAAAAATCCTCATTATAAATGTTATCTAAATATATTGTCTTATTATCTAAACTAAAATTAATAGAAACATCTTGATATCTTTTCAAACTATCACTCATAAATATCACCTTAACTCTATGTAAAAATTTAATCACTACACTATTTATTATTGATACTAATCAATCAAATTATTTAACTAATTTATTCAATTAAATAAATAAAGGATGCATTGATATAAAATCAACGCATCCTCGTTAAATTCCCTTATTTATCTTTTTCAAATATCTTTTATAATAAAGAGAAATTATTCCTACAACAGGAGATGACAATATTATCCCAGCAATTCCAAATAATCCTCCACCTACTATTAAAGATACTATGACAACAAGTGGTGACAATCCAACAAAGTCCCCCAATATCTTAGGTTGAATCAAATTACCTTCAATTTGCTGAAATGCCATAAGCAATAAAAATCCAATTATAGCTGTACTAAATCCAGATGGCAATCCCAAAACAAAAGCACCTATAGCACCGATTAGCGGACCTAAGTATGGTATTACATTACTTACACCTGCAAGCACTCCAATTATAAGTGCATATGGATTTTTTATAATATAAGTTAAAATAAACGAACACACTCCAACAAATATTGCATCTACAATAACCCCTGTAAAATATCCACTAAATATCTGATCAAAATCTAATACAAAATTTTTAATCTTCATACTAATTTTATTTCTAAATATTACATCTGATAATGTTGAGAAAAATTTTGCTATTTTTTCCTTATCTCTTAAAATATAAACAGATAAAATTACAGCCACTAAAAAATTAAATATAAATGTACCGGTACTGGAAATTAATGATGTCACAGCAGAAATAGATATATCTAAAACATTTTTAAGATTATTATTTAAGAAATAGGCAACCTTCTCATTTATATTATTTATAATATTTGGATCAATTTCAAAATTACCTAAAAATTCTAAAACAATATTAAGATAATCTGGCAACTGTATTATAAGAGATTTTAAACTTTTTAAAAATGGTTCTAATATAAATGTTATAAGTATAGCAAATGCAGAACCTAGAACTAAAAGTACTGTTACAACAGTTAAAAGTCTTATTCTACTAAATTGTTTCTTTGAAACAATCTCTACTGGATTTTGATCTTTTTTAACTTTGTAAAACAATTTGAAATACACTTTATCTAATAAGTTAACTAATGGTTTTAATATATAAGACATAATAGCAGCAATAATTATTGGCTGACATATATTAAACATCTTCGAACTAATTTCTGTAATTCTATACCAAAAACCTGGCACATAATCAATTGCCTTATTTAGTAAAACCACCATGATAACCATAATAAAAATAATAAAAAATCTATGTCTCTTAAAATTTCCCCAAAATTCTTTCAAAATATTTCCTCCAAAATCTAATAATATCTAATTCCCATCATTATAAACATACCTAAATATTAAAATTTTAAACTAAAATTTCTTCATTATTAAATATATCTATATTTTTAAAATCTTCAAAACTATATTTTATATCTATAGCTTCAAATGCCTCTTTTAACTGATTTAAATTATTAACTGATATTATAGAACATGTCTCTATTCTTTGATTAAATAAATATCCGAGCGCAGCCCATGATGGCGATGCTATATATTTTTCTCCTATAACTTTAAGTTCTTCATATAAGTTCAAATTTTTTTCAGTATAATATGGTGAATTTAATTTAAGTCCTTCCATATCAACAGTTTGTGGTTCCATTTCATTTAAATAGAGTTTTGCAAAAAAACCACCTGCTAGTGCAGAATATGGCATTGCCAATATATTAAATTCATTATGTATGTCCATCATTTCTGAATCCATCTTTACATATTTGTCATCTATTTTAGAGTTGTCCATTCCGCAAACACCTACATTCCATAACATTTGATTAACTACAAAACCTTCAATATTATTTTTATTTGCATATTCCATAGCTTGTCTAATTCTATAAGGCTTCCAATTAGAACATCCATAACTTAGTATCTTACCATCTTTTTTAATTTTTTCCAAATATTCAAGTATCAAAGATACATCTGTGTGTTGATCGTCACCATCAATTAAAAGTAAATCTAAATAATTAGTATTTAAATTTTTTAAACTAATATTCACATCATTTAACAAAGAATCAAAAGTATTACTTTTTAAAAGAAAAGAACTTTTAGAAATCAGATAAATAGTTTTACGTCTACCACAATTGCTAATCCATCTACCGACAAACTTTTGTGATTCCTCTATTTCATTTATTCTTAATCCTAATTCAGATACTGAAGTATCTATTACATTTCCTCCCATATCTAAAAAATCTGTCAATAACTCTTCAAGTTTTTCCTCTGACAACCCACTTTTTAAAATATCATATGTTCCTAGTCCTATCTTATATATGTGATGACTTGATCCTGGAACGAGTGTTACATATTTTTTCATTAAGATATCCCCCAAACTAAAATTATCCTTTATTATATCATAGATAATTGTAATAAATCTATATTTAAACAATAAAATAGCTACCTTTATAAAAAAGTAGCTATTTAAAAAAAATCAAACTATATTTTCTAAATACTGATAATCAATTTTTTTCCCACTATACTTTATTTGTGAATAATTAAAGGAATTTTCAAGTAAATAATCAACATCATAAACATTTTTTATCTTACCAGTCGAAAGAAACTGATTTATTGCATTTCCTATAATACCTGAATCTTTAGGCCCGATTTTTAAATCTTTTAGCGTAATATCAGATATAAATTGATTATAAGAACTATTTAAACTATAATCTCCAACCATACATATACTATCAAATATACCACCAGTTATTTTTTCAAAATCTTTTATACACTTTTTATAATATACAGCAAAACTATTATAAACAATCCTTATAAAATCAGAAATAGAATTTGGCATACCATTTAACTTAAAATCAAAATAATATTTCACAATATTCATTAACAACGCTGAATTTTTAAATATATCGCTATCAAAATCTATAATATAATTTATATCTTCATCACTATCCAAAATATTCCACAAATTCTCAATCATAAAATTGTTCTCTATATTCTTCAAAAAATCATCAACCAATTTATAGCATGGTATATATCTAAATATTTTCACTAAATCACTATTAAATAATTGATGATTTAAACCAAATTTAGAACCTTCAAGATACATCTTAGAAAAATCTTCGGTACATCCAATAATCCCTTCATAAGAATTAATTATAAATATAGAATTTTTATTTAATATATGAGTAGTAAAAAATGATGATAATAACGTATTACCATAAGGAGATATTACATCCACTCCATTTACTTTACAATTACCAATACTTTTACCATAATCTACTATATTAAATTCTAAATCGTTATCAAAACCTATATAGTCAATCATATCGCTATCAATCTTTTGATTTTTAAAATTAAATAATTGTGAAAATCCAAGCTGACTTCTCTCATTAAATAAATTGCCTGTTAATCTATAAGCTATATAATCACTTAAATAAACAATTTTCCTGATATTTTTAAATTCATTTTTATGCATATCTTTACACATCAAAAGTCTACACAAAGTATCATTACTATTAAGTTCTACTCCCGTTTTTCTATAAATATACGCACTTCCTAATTCATTTACTATCTTATTTAAATAAATAGATTTCATATTTAAACCTAAATATATTTCCATTACTAAATTATTATTTTCATCCAAAATAATAGGTTCATTTATAGAAGAATTTATAGAAATTGATTCAACATTATACCCTATCTGTTTAACACTAACTAAAGCTTCATTTATTTCCTTTATTATTTTATCTACATTCAAATATTTCATAGAATTAAATATATTTGATGTTATTTTTGAACATCTATGAACTTCTTGCATAAATATTCTATCATTTTTAAGCATAATACACATTATTTTTAAATTTATTTTTGAAATATCTATAACCAAACAACAATCCATTCCCTCACCTCTTAATAAGTAATTCTAAGTGTAAAATTTTTAAATTAAAATTAAATATATTACCCTAATCTTGCATTAATTCATTAATTTTAACTTTTATATAGAAAATTTACCAAAAATACTATATTATATTTCAATAATACTAATTTATTAATTATAAGGATTTAAAAAATGATTTGTGTTGCTGATATAAACCATAAAAATTGCATTAAAAACATATTAAATAACGGAATATTTGACAAAAATCCACGTCCAAAATACAAAGATGGTTCTCCCGCATATTCAAAATTTATAACTCATTACGTGGAAAGTTACGATATATCAAAAAATGAATTTCCTATAATAACATTGAGATACATACCAGTCAAAAATGCTATAAAAGAAATCTTTTGGATATATCAAGATCAAACATCTGATCTAAATCTACTCAGAAATAAATATAACATCTTTTGGTGGGATGAATGGGAAAGCCTTAAATACCCAAATACAATCGGTATAAGATATGGGGAAACTGTAAAAAGATATGATCTTATAAACAAGTTGATTGATGGTATAAAAAAAGATCCTTATGGAAGACGTCATATTATAAATTTATGGCAGGAAAAAGATTTTGAAGATAGTGATGGACTTAATCCTTGTGCTTTTCAAACTTTATTCTCTGTAAGAGGAGATTTTTTAGATACAATGCTCGTACAAAGAAGCTCAGATTTTCTTGTATCATCCTCAATAAACTTAATACAATATGTGGCTCTTCAAATGATGATATCCAAAACATGTAATTTAAAACCCGGAAAATTCACTCGTATTATTAATAACGTACATATTTATGAAAGACATATCAATCAAGCCCTCATACTACTTGACAGAAAAATAGGCAAACAACCAATTTTGAAACTAAATACAAATAAAACTGATTTTTATAGTTTCACAATTGATGACTTTGAAATAGAAAACTACGAGTATACATCACCACAATTAAAATTTGAGTTAGGAATTTAATTATGATCAAGTTAATTGCATGCATTGATAAATACAATTCACTCGGTATAAATAATGAACTTATTTACCGCATTAAAGAAGACCTTAAAATATTTAAGGAAAAAACTATTGGTAATATAATAGTTATGGGTAGAAAAACTTTCAATAGTTTAGATAATAAACCTCTATCGAACAGGAAAAATATAATTATTTCTCGTAATTTATGTAACCCAGATAACAAATCTTATATAGTTTTTAATGATATAAATGATGTTTTAAAACTAAATACATCAAAAGATATTTTTATAATAGGTGGAAATGAAATATATAAACATTTTACACCTTTCTATGACGAAATACATCTAACAATAATAAAAAATGAATACACTAAACTCTATCCTGTAAACCAATCTGTAAAATTAAATATAGACCTAACTAATTTTAAACTTATCAATCAAAAAGAGTATAATATGTTCTTTATAAATATATACAAAAAAATTAATTAACCAATCCAAAAGTACCCCCTATCTCAGTAACCTTTTAATACATTTGAGAATATTTTCTTATTATATAATTTTCTTTTTTATTAATGTATTATGAGGTTATTTATGAAAAATTTAAACGGTCTAAAAATCGGTTATGCTATAACGGGATCATTTTGTACTTTTAAAAATTCTTTTTCTCTAATGGAAAAACTTATAGAATTGGGTGCTTGTATATATCCTATTGTTTCCTTCAACGTTCAAAAGATCAAAAATAGATTTGCAATTCCAGAAGAAACTATGAAATTTTTAAAAAACAAAACTAAAAATACCATATTAAAAAGTATCGAAGAATCTGAGTCTATAGGTCCTAAAAATTTTCTAGATTTATTTATGGTTGCTCCATGCACATCAAACACTCTAGGTAAAATTGCAAATGGTATAAATGACACTCCGGTTACTATGGCAGTCAAATCTTTTCTAAGAGGACAAGATAAACCTCTCGTGATTGCATTATCATCAAATGACGCATTAGGTATTACGCTTAAAAATATATCTTCACTTATAAATACTAAAAATATTTATTTTGCTCCAATGATTCAAGATAATATTGTATCAAAACCAAACTCTCTTGTTGCGGATTACTCAAAAATTATTGATACCATGTTTCTTGCTCTTGAAGGAAAGCAAATAAGACCAATAATAACAATATAAAAAGCTATCTTAAAGATAAGATAGCTTTTATTCTATATACAGTTTTTCAAGATCCTTTGAGAACCATCTATTTAAATTATAATTTTTAATTCCTTTAACCTTTGAAGTATATATATCAATATTCTTTCTCTCAAATAAGAATATATATGGAAGATCATATGCAATCTCTTTGTATAATTCTGCGTATATTTCTTTCCTTTTAACATTATCAAGTTCATTTAATGCATCTTCAAGAAGTTTATCAACAGTTTCGTTTGAATATGAAAATCTATTTGAAGGTCCATTTGTAGAAAATCTTGATGATGAATCAGGATCAGGGCTAGCAAAAGGTGTAAACATAAATGATAAATGATAAGAGAACTTCCCATCTTTTGCATCCTTTTGTCTTTGAATTAACGTTTTAGATTCCATAAATTCAACCATAATATCAATACCAATTTTCTTATAATTATCAATCATTATAGGAATCAACACATCATTAACTTCATTTGTAGAACCCACTATAAATTTTAAACTCAATTTTTGTCCATTTCTTTCTCTTATACCATCCTCTCCTAAAAACCAACCAGACTTCTCTAAAAGCTCAATTGCCTTATCTGGGTTATAATCATATTTAATAAAATCTTCAGTATCTGGATAAAAATAGGAATTCTTATTTTGTGGTATATCTAATACACTTCCATAATCTCCAAAACTTGCTTTTACTATTGTTTCTCGATCTAACCCATATGCAAGTGCTTGCCGTATATTTATATCTCTCATAATTTCTTCTTTATGATTTATTGCAATATATCCATAACCCAATACATCGGTTAAAATTCCACCAACAAATCCCATATCATTTAAAATAGTAAAATTTTCTTGTGTTGGCAATATCGTTTTTCTTATTATATCAACATCACCATTTTCTATTAAAGAAATTTGATTTGAATCATTAATTACTTTAAGTATTAAATTTTTAATCTTAGGCTTACCATTATAATAATTTTCATTTGCTACAAGTCTTACTTCTTCGCCTTCTATATATTCAACGAATTTATACGGACCATTACCAAATGGTTTTCTATTTAACAATTCAATTTTAAATGCTTCTCCTTGAACATAATCTTTACCATAAACATGAAAAGCAAGTGGCTTAATTCTCTCAAAATAATAATTTTTCTTAGCATTTATAGAATTAAACTTAATAGAAAATCGTTTATCATCTATTATTTTAAATCCTTCTATACTATCTGTTACTCCATCTCTATAATTTTCCCATCCAAACATATTAAAATTATCTCTCTCAAAAGTACCAGTATAAGTTTTATCCATTAAAACTTTAAACGTAAATTCCATATCATAAGAAGTAATTGGCTCACCATCTTGCCACACAGCATCGTCTTTAATTGTAAAATTATAAGTATTCTCATCTTTTAAAATTTCAGGCAAATAAGTTACACCATCTGTAACATTTCCATTACCATCAATCTCTAAAATAGGATCCCACATTGTATCATTAACATCAACATCATTTACCGAAATTGCAAATAATGGATTAAATACACCACTAGGTGCAGGCATTCCAATTATCAAAGTATCTTTCCTGTTCAAAGAATTTTTAGGCAAAGCATCTGGATTTGATGGAATTAAATATAAAGTTTCTTTATCAAACTCATCCACTCCGTTAACAAATACAACTTCCCTATTTTGTACAATTTCACCTTGCTTTTCACAAGAACAAAAAGTAAACATCATAAAAATCAAAACAAAACCTAAAAACTTATTTAACTTAATCATCCTCTTTCTATACCAAATAAAAAATCCCACTTGTATATATTAAATAATAAAATTAATATACAAGCAAGATTTTATTTAATCAATTATTTACTATTCGATTGAAATCTTTTCTAAGTCATCCTTAAACGTTCTATAAGGAGTTTCTATGTCTATTCCTTTTACTTTAGAAGAATAAACACTCATGTTCTTTCTTTGATATAAGAATAAATATGGAAGATCTTCTGAAATTTCTTTATATAACTGTGCGTATAATGCTTTTCTCTTAGTTTGATCCATTTCATTTAAAGCATCACTCAACAATTTATCAATAGTAGGATTTGAGTATGAAATTTTATTATTTGCACCTGTTGAACCAAATGTTGAAGTTGAGTCTGGATCAATATCAAGAGACCATGCTAAAAATGCTAAATGGTAAGAAAAATTACCCTCTCTTGCTTCGCTCTGTTTATCAATCAGAGTTCTAAATTCCATTTGCTCAGCTTTTAATTCTATACCAATTGCCTTATAGTTTTCAATCATTACAGGAACTAAGATATCATTAACACTATTCGGAGAAGATGCTAAAAATTTAAGTGATAATTTAACCCCATCTTTTTCTCTTATTCCATCAGAGCCAACTTTCCAACCTGCCTCTTCTAAAAGTTGTTTTGCTTTTTCTGGATTATATTCATAATGTGTATAATCTTTTTCATCTGGATAAGCCCAAGAAACTGTAGATTGTGGAATATCTATCACATTCGCCTGCCCTCCAAATGCAGCTTCCACAACAGAAGCTCTGTCTAAACCATAAGCTAATGCCCTTCTAACATTTAAATCCTGCATAATTGGTTCTTTATGGTTTATAGCAATATATCCATATCCTAAAAGTTCAACTATATTTGCATTAGCAAATCCAAGTTGATTTACAAGTGATAAATTTTCTGTAGTAACTGCTATAGTTCCATTCATTATATCTACATCACCATTTTGCAACAATAGCATTTGGTTAGTTTCATTTACTACTCTGAAAACTAAATTTTTAACCTTTGGAACACCTTTATAATAATTTTCATTAGCAACTAAAACTACCTCTTCTCCATCTTTATAATTCACAAACTTATAAGCTCCATTACCAAACGGATTCCTATTAAATTTATCTAAATCCTTAGCATTTCCTTGAACATAATCTGCTCCATACACATGTTTAGCTAAAGGCTTAAGATCTTTAGAAAAATAAGTCAAAGTTTTAGCATTGGGATTATCTACTGTAACTGAAAACTTATTATCATCTATTATTTTAAATCCTTCAATATTAGTGGATGTACCATCCCTATAAGCTTCCCATCCTAGAACATTTAAACTTTCTCTTTCAAATCTTCCAGTATATGTTTTATCCATTATATATTTAAATGTAAACTCAAAATCTTGTGATGTTATAGGTGTACCATCTTGCCACTTAATACCATCTTTCAAAGTAAATGTATAAGTCTTTCCATCTTCAGACACTTCAGGTAAATAGGCCAACCCTTCTATTATTGTTCCATCATAATTTACTTCAAGTAATGGGGCCCATATAGCATCATTTACATCCGAATCATATTGTGACTCTTCAAGTAATGGATTAAATACACCATTTGGATTTATTATTCCAATTATAAGCGTATCCTTTCTATTTGCTGAAGTTGAAGGTAAACGTTCTGGTTCACTAGCTTTTAAATATAAAGTCTTTTCATCATACTCACCCGTACCATTTACAAGAGATACATTTAACTGATTTTGATTAACATTAGGTTTAGTTGATTGATTTGAATTTGATGTGGAACAAGAGGAAACAACAAACATAAATCCTAAAACCAATCCCAAAATACTAATTAATTTCTTCTTTCTCATTTAATCCTCCTAGAAATTATAAACTTTAATAAAATTTAATAATTATAGATTTTATTTATATAAAATCTATATTAAATTTATTTTAAAATAAATTTAATATAGATGACATGCTACTTTATGCCCATTACCTAAATCTTTTAATATTGGAGTATCATGTCTACATATTTCTTTAACATGTAAACATCTTGTATGAAACTTACATCCATATGGAGGGTTCGATGCACTAGGTATATCCCCTTTTAATACTATCCTTTCATTTTTTCTATCTGGATCAGGTAAAGGAACACAAGATATTAAAACCTGTGTATATGGATGTAGTGGTTTTGAATATAAATCATCTTTCTTTGCTTCTTCAACCAAAGAACCCAAATATAAAACACCTACTCTATGACTTATATGTCTTACAACACTCAAATCATGAGATATAAACAAATAACTTAACTTATATTCTTCTTGGAATTGCTGAAGTAAATTTATTATTTGAGATTGTATAGAAACATCTAATGCCGATACTGGTTCATCAGCAACTATAAATTCTGGATTTAAAATTAATCCCCTAGCTATACATATCCTCTGTCTTTGACCTCCAGAAAATTCATGTGGATATCTTTTCATATGATATTTTGCAAGACCACATATTTCCATAACTTCTCCAACTTTATTATAGTACTCTTTCTTGCTATTTACAACTTTATGAGCAATCAATGCTTCACCTATCAAATCACCAACAGACTTTCTTGGATTTAGAGAGCTAAATGGATCTTGAAATATTATTTGCATTTTAAGTCTAAGTTCTCTCATTTCTTTCTTAGACAAACTATAGATATCAATACCTTTAAATAAAACTGTCCCATCTGTTTTATCTAATAATTTAATAACCGTCCTACCCAAAGTTGATTTTCCACAACCTGATTCACCAACAAGCGAATAAGTTTCACCCTTGTTTATTGTAAAAGAAACATCATCAACCGCCTTTACATTTCCTACAACTCTCTGTAAAACTCCATTTTTAATTGGAAAATATTTTTTTAAATTTATTACTTCAATAATTTTATCGTTACTCATTATTTACCTCCTCACCCAAAATATAGCAAGAAGCATAATGTGCATCATTAACCTTTACTAAATCCGGTATACCTTTCTTGCAACTCTCTTGTCTTCTATCACATCTATCATAAAAATAACAATAATTTGGTAAATCCATCGGGTTTGGAACTTGCCCAGGTATAGAGTATAATTTACCTGTACTACCTTCAAATGTAGGTTTTGATCTCATAAGTCCAATTGTATATGGATGTTTAGGATTATTAAATATTTCTCTTACTTTAGCCTTTTCTACAACTTTTCCTGCATACATAACAATAACATAATCAGCCATTTCTGCTATAACTCCTAAATCATGAGTTATCATCATTATAGAAGTACCAAGTTTTTCTCTCATATTCTTTATTAAATCTAATATTTGTGCTTGTATAGTAACATCTAATGCTGTAGTTGGTTCATCAGCAATTAAAACCTGAGGATTACATACCAAAGCAATAGCAATCATTATCCTTTGACGCATTCCTCCCGATAATTCATGAGGATATGAATCATAGATCGATTCAGCCCTTGGTATACCAACTAGCTTTATCATCTCAATAGAACGTCTCTTTGCTTCTTTCTTAGATACTTTATGATGTATAATTATTACTTCAGAAATTTGATATCCAATTTTCATTACTGGATTTAATGATGTCATAGGTTCCTGGAAAATCATAGCTACCTCAGAACCTCTTCTTTTTCTCATTTCTTCTTCAGATAAGGTTAAAATATCTGTTCCATTTAAATAAATACTTCCTGACTCATATTTAGCAGGCGGAACAGATAATAACCTCATTAAAGACATTGATGTAACTGATTTACCACATCCTGACTCTCCTACAATTCCTAATACTTCACCTTCTCTAATTTCAAAACTAACATCATTTACTGCTTTAACTGTTCCTTCTTCCACTTTAAAAGAAACACATAAATTTTTAAATTCTACTATTTTTTTACTCATATAAACCACCTCTACTTCTTAAGTCTTGGGTCTATAGCATTTCTTAAACCCTCACCAACCAAGTTTATAGATAAAACTGATGTAAATAATAAAATAGTAGGTGGAATCCATAGCCATACTCTCTTAGTTAAATCAAAGAAATTACGCGTGGTTTGCAATAAATTTCCAAGAGATGCATATGGTGCTTGAACACCTAAACCTAAATAACTCAAACTCGCTTCAAAAATCATCATAGTACCTAGACCGCTTGCTATATAAAGTATTATATATGGCAATATATTAGGTAACAGATGACCAAATAATTTCCTAAATGTCGAAAATCCTAAAGCTTCAGTAGCTTGCATATACTCTTGTTCTCTAAGTAATAAAACTATACCCCTTATATTCCTGCAATACGTCGTCCAAAATATAAATGCTAATAATCCTAATGTTACATAAATTCTATATTTAGGATTTACTTCTAAGTCAGATAAAAACGCAGCCAGTATGATAAGTAATGGAAGCGTTGGTATACTCATCAAAATATCGACAACTCTCATTATAATCATATCAATTACTCCACCATAATAACCTGCTACAAGCCCAAAAAATGTTCCTAAAAACACAGATATAATAGTTGCTGCAAACCCTACAAAAAATGAAAATCTTCCTCCTTCAAGAACCCTCGCAAACATATCTCTTCCTAATGCATCTGTTCCCAAAATATGTTCATGGGAAGGAGATTGATTTTTAATCAATATATTTATCGTAGATGAATCTTGACTAAATAATGGAACAATCAAAATTAATATTAAAATTATTATGAGCATAGCAAATCCAAGTATAGCTAATTTATCTTTTAATAACCTTCTAAATATAATTTTTGTTGGAGATTCAACTTTATAATTTTCTTCATCAAATTCACTCTTATCTTTAACAATCAATTCTTTATCTTTTTTCACAATCTTAACCTCCTATTTTAGTCTTATTCTCGGATCAACAAACGCATAAACAATATCAGTTAATAAGTTTGAAAATATAGTTAATACTGCATAAAACATAGCAGATCCCATCAATAATGGGTAATCTCTATTTAAAATAGCTTGATAAGTTATATTACCTATACCAGGCCAGCCAAAAACTTGCTCAATTATTATCGATCCACTAAATAGAGTAACAATACCTCCAACAATAATAGGTATCAAAGGGATTAATGCATTCCTAAATGCATGTTTATATACAACTACTCTCTCACTTACTCCTTTTGCTCTTGCCGTTCTTATATAATCTTGTCTTATTATTTCAAGCATAGATGTTTTAACAACTCTTAAAGTACCTGCTAAACTAAATAAACTTAAAATTATAAAAGGTAAGGCTGTATGAAGTAAGACATCTTTTATATAAGCAAACCCTACATAATTACTTCCTATGGTCGTCATACCTATAATTGGTAATCCAAGTAAAGGTGCCACATATTTTATAGCGATAATACCTAAAACAAAAGTTGGTAATGATGTAAATAACAATGAAAAAGTAAGCACAAATTTATCTAATGCTTTACCATGTTTTGTTGATATATATATCCCTAATGGAATTGACACAAATACTGAAAATAAAAATGACAATACATTTAAATAAAATGAATTCCAAATATACACACCTAATATCGAACTAACAGGTTCTCTATAATTGAGAGATACTCCAAAATCAAATCTTATCGCATTTTTCAACCAGTTAAAATACCTCTGAATAATACTTCCATCAAGTCCATAAAGAGTTCTCAACTCCTGTATTCTTTCCGGTGTTATACCAGGTTGTGTTGCTATTATCCCTGATAATGGGTCACCTGGCGATGACACATATAAAAAAAATAAAATGAATGATATCCCAAGTATTATTGGTATAAATAAGAGTAATCTCCTTATTATATATTGCTTCATCAAGTACACCACCTAAATATTAATAAAAAAATGCCACAGTATTAACTTACTACAATTTAATCAAAGTAATACGTTAATAAGGGCATCCAGATAGCCAGTTTTTAAATTATACAATTCAAAAATAATTTTTCTATATAAATTTCTATGTAACTATTTAATTATTTACATTAACAAATATCCTCTCAAATAACCCTAAATATTAACAGATAAAAATCTAATTTTCAATTATACAATCAAAGTATATTTATACAATTATACTACTTATATAATTAGGTTTCAATCTAATATTTAAATATTAATTAAAATAAATTAATATTTATACTTTTAGGGCTATAAAAACTGTAGTTGCTATAAAAATAAACGGGACAAATGCTAATCTATTATTTTGCAATTTAAAACAATTCTTAAATAAAATCCCAATACCTATTATCCCGGACATAATTATTGATAAATAAAAAATAAATATTGTAGGTAAAACTCCTAAAGTCAAAGCTACTATTAATAATATATCGAAATCACCTTCACCTAGAAATTTAAATTTATTTATCAATAAATATAAAAATCCTATTAAAATTATAGTTTCTAAATTGATTTTAATATTTCTTGAATCTAAAAACGACAATATAAACATAACTAAAGAAAATATAATTATTGGATATGACAAAATCGTATAAACATAGTACGTTATATAATCTATAAAAGCAAATATATAAATCACTAAAAATAAATAATAATATTTTAAATATGTATAAATCATTATAAAACTGAATTTATCTAAAATTTTAAATAAAATTATAGTATTAAATATTATAAATAATACACTGCAAATACAAATTCTAAATAATAATATTTTATCTTTAAAAATACCTCTATATATTACAAATATAGAAGCATTCTTATCTTTTAATCCAAAAATTTTATAATCTAAATTACCTATAATTTTTAGAATTAAAAAATTTAACATCGCACTCATTACAGTGCTCAACAATATGTAAATATATATTCCTAATTTCATATTACACTCTGTTATCAATTGCTCTAGATATAGTACTTTTATTAACTAAATTATTATTTGCTATATCTTTAATATCTTTTAATGTCATGGAATCAGTCACCCATTTAGGCCAATTATTTAAATACTTATATTGTTCATTAATTTGACGAAGTTCAGACATTGTAATATTGTCTGAAATTGCCTCAATTTCTCCTTCCATGAATCTATTTAAATTGTGCATATCAGTAGCATTAACTATAGCGCTTGCATCACTTACCTTAGACATCTCTTTAGACCTTTCATATGTAGAAAATAGATTAGGTCCTATCAAAAGTACTATTATAATTATGATAACAAATGATACCATGACCTCTATAATACTAAATCCATTCTTTTTTCTATTTTTAAATTTCATTTTGTTTACCCCCTATTTAAATATCCATAATATTTAAATATTTTCAACAAAATACATTTATTATTCAATTTTATGTAGACATCTTTAGTCATTTTTTTCTAATATTTCTTTTAACAACTCCAATTTATCAACATAATAAACGCAAAGTTCCAAAATATCTTTTATTATTTCTTCCTTGAGTCCAAATACCTCTTTTATTTTTGAAAATTCTCCAGACATAGATTGCATAATACTTTTCAATTCTTGTAATTTATCTCTAACTAACTCTATTTGAGTATATTTTTTATAACTCGTTTGCTTTAAAGAAGCTAACATATTAAAAGTTTTTTCTGAAGATTCCTTTATTACATTTACATCCGATATATTTTGCATCATCTCATAAGAAATTTCTTCTGTTTCATTAGTTATTTCATCTATAGTTTTATTTATATGTTCCGATGCTTTCTTAGTTTCTTCAGCTAATTTTCTTACCTCGTCAGCAACAACAGCAAATCCTTTACCAGCTTCACCTGCTCTAGCAGCTTCAATAGATGCATTAAGTGCTAAAAGATTAGTTTGACTTGAAATTTTATTTATAACCTCTGTAAATTTATTTATCTCAGTTATCTTATTGTTCAAACTTCCAAATACCCTACTAATATTTGAAAAATTCTGAATTAATTTATCAACATTAGATATCAAAAATACAATTTTGTCTTCACCTTCTGATACTAATATTTCTTCATCTTTTATAATTTTAAAAATATCAGATATTGTTTGATTTAAATTTCTATAATCATCTACTCTATCTATTGCCTTCTTTTCTAATGTATCAAACATATTATTCTGAGAATTAGCATATTTTAAAATTTTATCTGCTTTCTCATTAAACTCTACATTCTTTGTATCAATATTTAATAAAGTTTTCCTAACATCTTCAAAATAATTTTTATTTTCATTAATATGATTGTTATTTAACTTCTCATCATTATTCTCTTCTTTATCACTTTTATTAATTACTTCCTTATCGTGCTCTACTTTCTTCTTATTACCATTTTTTTTCAAAATTTTCTTAAACAATAATCTCTCTCCTCTAAACAAATCATATAAATTAATACTATTAATTTGTGTCATATTAAAATTTTTATTACAAACAAAAAAGAAAAGGTTTGGATAAATCCAAACCTTTTTAATACATACCATCCATTCCCATTCCTGGAGCTTGTGGTACTTGTTTATCTTTTTCAGGAATCTCAACAACAGCAGCTTCTGTTGTTAAAAATGTAGCTGCAACTGATGCCGCATTTTGAAGAGCTGTCCTTGTAACTTTAGCTGGGTCAACTATTCCATTTTCAACCATATTTATATACTTTCCATTTAAAGCATCGTATCCGATTCCTTCTTCACTTTGCTTAACTTTATCAATTATTACAGAACCTTCAACTCCAGCATTGAACGCGATTTGTCTGATTGGCTCTTCTAAAGATCTTAAAATTATATTAATTCCTACTTGCTCATCATGTATTTCAGAAGTTAATCCACATATCTTTCTAAGTACATGAACATATGCAGTACCGCCACCTGATACAATTCCTTCTTCTACAGCCGCTTTAGTGGCTGCTAAAGCATCTTCTATTCTCAATTTTTTCTCTTTGAGTTCAGTTTCAGTAGCTGCTCCAACTTTTACTACAGCAACCCCACCTGAAAGTTTTGCAAGTCTTTCTTGAAGCTTCTCTTTATCAAATTCTGAAGTTGTATCTTCAATTTGCCTCTTAATCTGAGAAACTCTACTATCTATTTCTTCCTTATTACCTTTACCATCAACAATTGTAGTGTTCTCTTTAGTTATTTTAACACTCTCTGCTCTTCCTAACATATCTATTGTTGTTTCTTTTATATCATATCCTAACTCTTCAGATATAACTTGTGCACCAGTTAATATAGCAATATCTTTAAGCATCTCTTTTCTTCTATCACCAAATCCTGGAGCTTTAACACCAACACATGTAAATGTTCCTCTTAATCTATTTACAACTAAAGTAGCTAACGCCTCTCCTTCTATATCCTCTGCTATTATTAAAAGTTTCTTCCCTTGTTGTACAATTTGCTCAAGAATAGGAAGTATTTCTTGAATATTAGAAATCTTCTTATCTGTTATTAAAATATATGGGTCTTCCAATGATGCTTCCATTTTTTCTGCATCAGTAACCATATATGGACTTATATATCCTCTTTCAAATTGCATACCTTCAACAACTTCAAGGCTAGTTTCCATATTCTTAGACTCTTCAACTGTTATAACACCTTCATTTCCTACCTTCTCCATAGCATCAGCTATAAGCTCTCCAACACCTGAATCACCAGCAGAAATTGACGCAACTCTTGATATGTCTTGCTTACCATTTACATTTTTAGATAGTTTTTTGATTTCTTCAACTGCCTTATCTACAGCCAATTTTATACCATTTCTTATAAGTATTGGATTAGCACCTGATGTTACATTTTTAAGTCCTTCTCTTATTATAGCTTGAGCTAAAACAGTTGCAGTAGTTGTTCCATCTCCAGCAACATCATTCGTTTTAGTTGCAACTTCTTTAACTAATTGAGCTCCCATATTCTCAAATGGATCCTCAAGTTCAATTTCTCTTGCTATTGTCACCCCATCATTTGTTATTAAAGGAGATCCAAATTTCTTATCTAAAACAACATTTCTACCTTTTGGTCCAAGTGTAACTTTTACAGTATCAGCTAGTATATCTACACCATTTTGCATAGATCTTCTAGCTTCAGCACTAAATAAAATAGTTTTTGCCATTATAAATTACCTCCAAAAATTTATTCAACAACAGCCAATATATCCTCTTGTTTAACTATTATATATTCTTCTTTATCAACTTTAACTTCAGTCCCTGAATACTTGGAAATCAAAACTTTATCTCCAACTTTAACTTCCATTTTTATCTCTTTACCATCTGTTGTAAATCCTCCTGATCCAACAGCTATAACTTCTGCTTCCTGCGGCTTTTCCTTAGCACTTCCTGCTAAAACTATTCCTGATTTTGTTTTCTCTTCAGCTTCTAATCTCTTAAGAACAACTCTATCCGCAAGTGGTCTTATATTCATAAAATACAACCTCCTATTATAAACATAATCAATTAGCACTCATTTACCAAGTGTGCTAAAGTATGATATTAATATAATTAAATAAATCAAAAATTACAAATTAATTTAAATACCAAAATTAGTTATTTTTTTAAAATTATTACATATTTTCAATATTTTACTCAAGTTTTATACTATTTTAAATATAATTAATAAAATTATAAATCTAAAAATATATTTTACTATTTTTTATTAACTATTTCCTCATTTATATTATTTATAAATTCATCTAATTTTAAAATACCTATATCTCCATTAACTCTATCTCTGACAGATACGCCTCCAGATTCTTGCTCTTTTTCCCCAACTATTAATAAATACGGAATCTTCTCCATCCTTGCTTCCCTTATTTTATATCCTATTTTTTCATACCTGTAATCACATCCAACTCTAATTCCAAAATTCTTGAGTTTATCTGTAACTTCCTTTGCATAATCATTAAATTTTTC
Source organism: Candidatus Arthromitus sp. SFB-rat-Yit (assembly GCF_000283555.1). Taxonomy (NCBI): domain Bacteria; kingdom Bacillati; phylum Bacillota; class Clostridia; order Eubacteriales; family Clostridiaceae; genus Candidatus Neoarthromitus; species Candidatus Arthromitus sp. SFB-rat-Yit. The sequence goes on along the minus strand of NC_016012.1, from coordinate 416,401 downwards.
AGATATTGGTAATACCTTAACTTGAGTTGGGCTCAACCAAGCTGGAAGAGCTCCTGCATATTTTTCAATAAGCATAGCAATTGTTCTCTCATAACATCCTATGGAACTTCTATGTATTATCATTGGATGTTTTTTCTTGCCATCTGAATCTATGTAAAACATTCCAAATCTCTCTGCTAAGCTAAAATCTATCTGAATTGTTATTATTGTATCTTCCTTACCATGAACATTCTTAAATTGTATATCAAGCTTCGGTCCATAAAATGCCGCTTCTCCTTCTTGTTCTTTATAGTTTAAATTCAAATTATCAAGTATTTGCTTCATATTACGCTGAGTTTCTTCCCATACCTCTTCCTCGCCTATATACTTATCTTTATTTTTACTATCCCATTTTGAAAATCTATAGCTAACATCTTCACTAATACCAAGGCATTCCATTATATATTTTACTAAATCTACAGCTGCTCTAAATTCATCCTCAAGCTGATCATTTGTGCAGACTATATGTCCATCTGATAAAGTAAATTGTCTAACACGTATAAGTCCATGCATTTCTCCGGATGACTCATTTCTACTAAGAACTGCAGTTTCACCATATCTTATAGGAAGATCCCTATAACTTTTAGGAGATGCTTTATATATCATAAATTGAAATGGACAAGTCATTGGTCTTAAAGCAAACACTTCTGTATCTTTTTCTTCATCTCCCAAAATAAACATTCCATCTCTATAATGATCCCAATGTCCAGATATTTTATATAAATCACTCTTAGCAAATGTAGGAGTCCTTGTGAGAACATACCCTCTCTTCTCCTCCTCATCTTCAACAAATCTTTGAAGAATTTGCATAAGTTTTGCCCCTTTAGGCATAAGAAGTGGTAATCCTTGACCTATAAATTCATTTGTAGTAAAAAATTCAAGTTCTCTTCCTATTTTGTTATGATCTCTCCTCTTCGCATCCTCAAGTTTTTCTAAATACTCCGTCAACATACTAGCTTTAGGAAATGATATACCATAAACACGAGTAAGCATTTTATTTTTTTCATTCCCTCTCCAATAAGCTCCAGTAGAACTTAATAGCTTAATTGCTTTAATATGTTTTGTAGATAATAAATGAGGTCCTGAACATAAATCCTCAAACTCACCTTGTCTATAGAAAGAAATTTCACAATCAGAGCTTATATCATTTATAAGTTCAACTTTATAAGTTTCATTACATTTACTCATCTTGTCAATTGCTTCATCCTTATTTAAAACAAACCTATCGATCGATAAACCTTCCTTAACTATCTTTTTCATTTCTTCTTCGATTTTATTTAAATCCTCTTGCGTGAAAGGAGTATCTATATCAAAATCATAGTAAAATCCATTATCAATACTAGGTCCTATCGCAATTTTTACATTAGTAAACAATCTTTTAACTGCTTGTGCTAATACATGACTTGTTGTATGCCAAAATGCTTGCTTCCCATTTTCATCATTAAATGTTAATATATTCAAACTACAATTTCTTTCAATTATATATCTCAAATCTACAATTTTCCCGTCAACTTCAGCACATGTGGCAGCATTTGCTAATCCATTACTAATAGATCTTGCAAAATCAATTACACTTATAGGAGTATCTATTTCTTTCTTGGATCCATCCTTAAGAATAATTTCTATCATAAACTAACACCTCTATATTACTTAATTTTTTGTTCCTTAGATAATACGTAATCTACCCCAAAAGTGTCGATCTCTATCTTATCAATAACTGGTTTATTTTTGGGAGTATCACCAAACACTTCCTCATCTCCAATATTTAAAATAATATCTATTCCATCAATAACTTTTCCAAATGCTGCATAACTTCCATCTAAATGCGGAGCATTACCTAGCATTATAAAAAATTGACTTCCTCCAGAATTCGGATCATTCGCCCTTGCCATAGACAAGACTCCAAGTTCATGCTTTATATTATTTTCAACTCCATTTATCTTAAATTCACCTTTTATTGAGTAACCTGGTCCTCCTATTCCTGATCCTAATGGACATCCTCCTTGAATTACAAACCCTTTTATAATTCTGTGAAAAGTTAAACCGGTATAATATCCATTATTTACTAGATCTATAAAGTTTGTAACCGTAATTGGTGCAACTTCTGGGTATAATTCAAATTTAACTTCCCCAAAATTTTTTATTTTAATAACTCCAACAGGATTTTTGTTCATACTATAAACCTCCATATTACTTTTTATATAAATTTTTAATCAAAAATATAAAATACAAAATTAAAATTAAAGCTGATATAAATAATATGCTTTTATCCTTTTTAAACATAGAAAAAATCAATAATCCAAAATTCAATATTAAAAAGGAAACATAAGCTATGAATCTGCTCTTATTTTTTTTAAAAGTAAACCTTTTAAACACTTAAAAATTATCCTCTCAATAAATTAAATAATTTCATGGTAACACAAACTAATATCATGGTAAATATAAAATTCAATAAATATTTACCATAAAAAATAATTTTTTATAAAAAAATACTAAAACTATACTTAATACATAAATCCTCAAGGAGATATTAAAATGAAAAATTTTAAAATTATTTTTAAATTTCTAAGCATATTATTGCTTTCCATATTTACAATCTCAAATTTAACACTTATTAAAACTTACCCCTATTCACAAAATAAATTAACATTTGGAAAAGTTGCAATAAAACATATTTCCCATTTATCTAAAACTCCTCGCATAAGCGGAACAAAATCAATAATAAACGCCCAAAAATATATCAAGAATGAATTTCAAAAATATGGTTATGAAGTTCAAGAACAAGTTTTTAGTTGGCCTCTTATTGATTCAAAAAATACAACATCAAAAAATATCATCGCTTTTAAAAAAGGTATAAACAATAGCCAAATAATCATAGGTGCTCATTACGACTCCACTTCATCAAATGGAGCTGATGATAACGCATCAGGTGTATCTGTGCTTCTAGAGCTAGCACAAAAATTAAATAACATAACATTACCTTACAGCATAAAATTTATAGCATTTGATGCAGAAGAATTAGGTTTATTTGGCTCTAGATATTATGTTAAAAACATGAATAATGATGAAAAACTAAATACTCTCTTGTACATAAATATTGACAGCATATTAACTGGAGATAATCTTTACATATATGGAAATAACGGAAATAAGGGATGGTTTAGAGATGAAATTCTTAAGACTTCAAAAAATGAAAACATAGATATAAAAACTAGTCCTGAATTAATATCAAGTGACATTAATAAGATCTCAATTTTAGAAGGTGATTGTTATGATTATAGTGATCATGTTTACTTTAAATATGAAGGAATACCTTTTGCATATTTTGAATCTACAAGTTGGGACGATATAAATCTAAATACTGGATATCCTAGATATAGAAATAAAGAATTCGGAATGGTTATTCATTCATCCAAAGATAATTTAAAATATATATTAAATAACATTGAAAAAAAATCAATAACTAATTTATCAAACTGCATCTCTTTACTATACAAATCACTTTTAAACACTAATAAACAATTGGTTATAACAACTGACACAAATGATCAATCAATTTTAAAAAATATAAGATACGATCTCTATCAAAATAATAAATTAATCAAAAGTTTATATCATAACGCGTCGAACAAAATAGAAATATGTGATCTTCCAAAAGGAAGATATAAGTTAAAACAAATCAATAACACAAATTTAGACCTGAAATGTTCACTTGATAATAAATATTTCAACCTAAGTGAACAAGGTACAATGTATTTATTCTATGAAAATTTTAAAAATAATCCTAAATTAAAAGATTATGATGGTATGTTAATACAAATATACGGTGATACATTCGATGATCCTCAAACTTCTGTAGATGAATTGTATAAAGAATTTATCAAAATAAAAAAATTATCCCCAAAAGTTATCTACAATAAAGAATTTTCATTAGAAGAAATTAAATCAGTTATTAAGGAATATAATAAAAATAATTTTCAAAATAATGATGAATCCGTACAAACATTTGCAAACTTATCAATCAAAAATAATTTTTTAGATACGCACAAAAACTCAATAACAAAATTTCTAACATCAATCCTTCTTACAATATTTTGCTCAAATATTTATAAAACACAAAAAGCAAGTTACTATTAAAAGTTAACTTGCTTTTTTAAATTCAATAAATACTCTATCTAAAAATAAATTTAGAGTACTTATATTATTCATTAATTCTTTTGCACACTTTGTCATATTTTCAGAATAACTCCAGTCAAATAATATGATTTTACTCTTGCTTAATAATGCTACAATAATCATACTTTTTAATTTATCCATATAAGTCAAAAAATAAAAATCTAACTTAATCGTTTTAAAACCTAAAACACTACAGTAATTTTCAAAAATAGAATTATTATAAATGTCAACATCTAAATCAATATTTAATATATCATATATATTTTCCACTATATTTAAATAAGGCTTCATATTAAACCCACTTATTACATAGACAGAATCCTTATTAAAGTAATCTAAAATAAGTTTAAATAACCTATTTTTTACAGTACAATCATGAAATAAAATGCTATTATGAGATCCATCAGTAAAACAAATTTCTTTCAATAAATAATCTTCCAAAAAGTCATTTCCAAAAACTTCTATAACTTTTTTCATTAATATCCCTTTCATAAAGCATACTTGTAAACATTTTGTTATTTATAATTTAATTTATTTTAATTTATTTTACAAGTTTATATATGATATTTAATAATTTATTTAAATCCTACTGTTTCTAGAAAATATCTATCCAAATAATTCAATGCTTCAGCGTAGAATTTTTCATTTGTGATTTTATATTTAGATTTATATGTACTTAAAGTTCTATATGTAATCATCGGCTCAATTTTACCAATATAATCAGGCATTGCTATACTTCCAATCAAAAATGGCTTATACTTGTCGGCATATATAATGCTAAATCCTAATATCCCATCATAATTTCCAATATCTCCATTTTTATATTCATAACATATAAGTTTTCGTTTATCTCTTACACTCATGCACTCTATTCTATTTCTTAAATTTTGAATTCCTGTCATTATATAATTTCTTCTATGAAATATGTACTCACTTGAAAATGCTTGTGCATTGTTTTCAATTTTTTCTATCTCTCTTTCTAAGAATAATAATCGATCGTTAATTTGATCATAAAACTCTTCAAAATTCTTTTCAAAATTCTTACTTAATAAACCTTTTGCTCTATTTTCATAAACAATACTATCTAAAAAATACCTCGGAGAATTTTTATGTAAATCAAAAAATTCCTCATTAGAATTTAGTACCATTACATCACTTTTCTCTGCAGATATTTGATTAGTAGACACTTTATTAAAAGTTGAACAGGCTATGCTGTTTAAAAATATTGCTATTCCTAAAAAAACATTAGTGAATATCAACCATATCCCCTCCATCCATATATCAAGATTATTTTCTCCATTTAAAATTTAAAAATTCACACAAACATATAATAATATTTATTTAAAAACAAAAAGAAGGGGTGCATTAAAATGCACTCCCTTTAAATTAAAATCCTTTTATTATCTTTTCTTATAGTTATTTTTAACTCATCTAAGTGTTCAAGAAGTAATACAGAATATTTCCTGTTAGAATTTAAAAGTTCCTTAACTAAATTAAGATCAATAAATCCATTTCTCTTTATAAAATTAATTATCTCATCTTTTGCGAATATAAAATCTTCATTCAAAAGATACATCTGCAAATTAATTTTATATAAAATTCCTATCTCCTCTAAATAATGATGTATTTCCATAAAATCTCTACAATTGAATTTATTTTCCAAATCCTTAATTTTAGGTGGTATAAATTTATTACTCTTATATTCATCGATAATCCCATTAATTATTTTATTTTCATCATTCGATAATTCTATTTTAAAATTACTAAGAGAAATATACTTTAATGTCATATTTATATATCCCATATTTTCAAAATAATTGAGCATAAGTAGATAAATCTTAGATTTTATTCCCTTAAAATTTAACTTTTCTCTTAATTCTTCTTTTAAAAAACCAATTCTAAATTTATTTTCAGAATGATATTTAGTAAGTATCTCCTCAATTTTAGAATAAATCTTATTTAAATTATTTTTATGAATAAAATATTTACTATTACCATCAAAAAAACAAACCAGTACACCTTTATCAATTAATCTATCAAGTTTTGGCAAAATTTCATCTTCTATTAATAAATGATTTTTACAAATATAATTAAGATCAATTATATAATTCCTATCCTTCTCAATTAATAAGGACAAATAATCTTCGCTTACTTCTTTCTCTTTTAACTTAACTTCCTCTAAATATTTTTCATTATTACCATTAACCCTTTTTGATAATGCACTTATAACATAACCCCCACCGATAGTTACCATAGGAGAATACATCCTAATTACATATCTATCGTGTTTTAAACATAAAACTGGTTTCTCTAAACGAATCTGAACATAAGCCTCTGAATTTTTTACAATCTCATGTTTATCTAAAATATACATCCTTCCAATAACTTCACTAGTTCCATGAAGAAAACGTATCCTCTGACCATTTATTATATTTTTATCTAAATTCTTAACTGAATAAAATTTACAGTCTATAATATAACTTAAGTCAAATGTTGGATTTGTAGATACAACATATCCTCTCTTTATTTCCTTCTTAACACTAGATAAATTTATCGCACACCTTTGTCCAGAAAATGCCTCTTTTTTATTTTCCTCATAAACTTGAATATTTCGCACCTTACATTCAATTCCTAATGGATATATAAATAAACTATCATTTAAACATACTTTCCCAGATATTACAGTTCCTGTAATAACAGTACCAAATCCACTTACACTAAAGCACCTATCAATTGACATTCTAAATATTCCATGAGATCTTTTATAATCGTCATATCTCATCAATCTCTCTATCTCATTTATAAGCTCATCATACCCATGTCCACTCTTAGATGAAAATCCTATTATGGTAGAATTTTTTAAAAAAGTTCCCTTTAATTCATTTTCTATATCATTTTTTATAAAGTCATACCATTCATCATCAACTAAATCTCTCTTAGTTAGTACAACTATTCCTTTATTAACATTCAAAATATTTAAAATATCTATATGTTCCCTAGTTTGAGGTTTTACCCCTTCATCACAAGCAATAACCAAAAGAACTATATCAATCCCAACTGAACCTGCTATCATATTTTTAATGAATTTTTCATGACCTGGAACATCTATAACACCAACTCTACTACCACATGGTAGATCAAAAAAAGCAAATCCCAAATTTATAGATATCCCTCTTCTTTTCTCTTCTTCTAATGAATCAGTATCAATGTTAGTTAAATATTTTATAAGCGATGTCTTACCATGATCAATATGCCCAGCCGTTCCCAATATAATATTTTTCAATCCTTCAACACCTCAGTTTAACAAATGCATTATAAATTTCATCAAACTCAAATTCTTCTATAGTCCGAACATCAAGCTTAACAAACCCATCTTCAACTCTAACTATAATTGGAATAATATTATATCTAAGTCTTTTCTCAACTTCATACGCAGACATAAATTTATGCTTTACCATCAAAACATAAGTTTTTATCTTTTCTTTCGGCATAGACCCCCCACCTATAATAGAAAATCCTTCACCAACTTCTATATTAAATCCATCTATTCCATTAAGTTTATTAAATAGTTTCAAAGCATTTTTTTTTAAGAATTCAAATTTATATGTAATCATTCTAAGTGTCGGTATATTTTTAACTGCAAATTTTTCATCTAAATAACACCTAAAAGTAGATTCCAATGAAGCAAGAATAAATTTATCAACCCTCAAAGCTCTTAACAAATGATTCTTTTTCATCTTATCAATCAAATGTTTTCTCCCAACAATAATTCCTGCTTGAGGTCCACCAAGCATTTTGTCCCCACTAAAAGTAACAATATCCGCACCATCACATAAAGATTTTTGAACCAAACTCTCCTCAGACTTAATTCCATATTTAGACAAATCTATTATAGATCCACTTCCAATATCTTCAATTATTATTTTATTATACCTTTCCTTAAGAGTGCTCAACTCTTTAATACTTACCTTTTTCTCAAAACCCTCAATATAATAATTAGAAGTGTGAACCTTAAGAAATGCACTTGTATTATCATTTATTTCATTTTCATAATCAAACAAATGAGTTCTATTAGTGCAACCTACCTCTTTTAATATAGCTCCACTAAACTTCATAACATTAGGTATTCTAAAAGATCCTCCAATCTCAACGAGTTCACCTCTTGAAACAATAACCTCCGTATTCTTACATAAAGTATCTAATACAAGCATTATAGCAGCCGCATTATTATTCACAACAATAGCTGATTCACACCCAAGAACCTTGCATATTATTTCTTCAATATGAGAATATCTATTTCCCCTTGTTCCTTCTTCTAGATTATACTCTAAATTTGAATAATTTTCTGCAACCTCAATCATATGATTAATTCCATCTTTACATATTTTACTTCTTCCAAGATTTGTATGTATAATTACTCCAGTTGCATTAATAACTCTTCTAATACTATACCTAAATTCCTTATACAGCTCATATTCAAATGTCTGTGATATTGTTTTAATACTCACATCGAGTTGATTCCCAAATTTAATCATTTTTCTATATGTACTTAAAATATTTCTAAGTATATTTAATATAGCTTCCCTTGGATATAAGTCAAGTGCTTCCTTAACATTATCTAATCTTAATAATTCATCAATCTTAGGAATTTTCTTATATAAATCGTTCAATAACACATCATTCCTTTTATCTTACATATAAAAATTTATCTTTAAACTCTCTAACCTCACCAATAACTTTATAAAACACATGTTTCTCTTCTAAATTTTTCTTAAATTTATCTAAATCTTCCGCTTCGATTGAAAATAATAATCCCCCAGAAGTTTGAGGTTCAAACAGTATATTTTCAAGCCAATCTTCGCAGTCGCAAAAAACATCATTAACTAAATATTTCTTATTTGTATATGTACCCCCTGGAATAATCCCATCTTTAACATATTCAATAGAACTTTCAATAATTGGAATACTATTTTTATCTAAATATAACGAAACTTTAGATGCAGATGCCATTTCATATCCATGACCCAAAAGAGAAAATCCTGTTATATCAGTACAAGCATTTATTCTCAATCCAATAGAAGCCTCATACGCATATTTATTTAAAATAATCATTGATTCTACAGCATCATTGTAACCTTTCTGAGAGCAAACCTCTTTTTTTATCGCTTTAATAAGTGCTCCAACTCCAAGCTTTTTAGTTAAAACAAGTTTGTCCCCAGGTTTCGCACCATAGTTTTTATAAATACGATCTGGAAGTACCTTACCAATGATAGAAAGACCATATTTGGGCTCATTATCCTGAATCGAATGACCTCCAGTTACAATAGCACCTGCTTCTTTTACCTTATCTGCACCGCCCCTTAAAATCTCATATAAAATTTCGATAGGAAGAGATTTAGGAAAACCAACAATATTTAAACAAAGTACAGGAACACCACCCATAGCATAAACATCACTTAACGCATTAGCAGCAGCAATTTGCCCAAAAATATATGGATCATCAACTATTGGAGTAAAAAAATCCAAAGTCGATATAATTCCCAAATTATCATCAAACTTATATACAGCTGCATCATCACTACTTTCAAATCCAACTATTAAATTTTTATCATCAAAAACTGGTAATTTATTTAAAATATTCGAAAGAACCCCCGGTTCTATTTTAGCACCTCATCCAGAAGTTTGACTAAGTTGTGTGAGTTTATATTTTTCATACATCCTAAAAATCCCTCCTCTAAACATTAGTGAATTAAATTATAACATACTTTAAATATTATTTTAAACAGCTATTTTATCCTTAAATTTTTCAAAAGTCTTACTCCCAATACGAGGTATATTTTTTATATCTTCAACCGATTTAAATTCACCATTTTCTTCCCTATACTCTATAATCGAATCTGCCAAAACATCCCCAATTCCATTTAAACTCTTAAGTTCTTCTTTTGATGCAGTATTAATGTTAATAATGGATGATACTACATCTTTTTTATTTTCTACACCTATCGTTTCTGTATTCAATTTGTTATTTAACAAATCACCATTGTGCAAATTTGAAATATCATCTATAGATTGTACAACAATACACTCTCCATTTTTAATTTCACGTGCTTGATTAATGTTATCAAGGCTTCCTTTATCTGTTATACCACCTGCTATTGAAATCAAATCGTAAACAATACTTCCCTCTTCCATTTTATAAACATCTGGTTTTAAGACCTCGCCTTTCACTTCAACAAAAATACTCTTCTTAATATACTCATCATTTTCTACATATAAACTTGCCTCAATACTATCTCCATCTCCACTATCTCCATCTCCACCATCTTGTTTTTCATCTTCATGAATAAATTCATTTAAAGAAACAACTTCTTTATGTGCATTTTCAGATGATTTATTATAAATAATAAATACAGATAAAAATACAATACCTACTATCACCATAGATAAAATTTTAATTAAATTATCCTTTTTTAACATACCATACCCCAATAAAATAATTTTTAATATTAATTCCATTTTTTAATATTATTTAAACAAAAAATACTAAACTTTTTACAAAATATATAATTGTAATAATTTATAATTTAAATTTAATTTGCAAATAATAAAGAATGCTTTTAATTTTTATTCTGGAGGATTAAATGAAAACATTATGTAAGTTGATTTTTATATCACTATTATTAAATTTTGTATCATTACCAATAGAATCAAAATCTTTAATAGATACAAACATAATAATAAATAGTAAATCTGCAATACTTATGACACATCAAACATCTAATGTAATATACGAAAAAAATGCATACGATAAATTTTATCCCGCATCAACAACAAAAATTTTGACTGCAATAGTTGTATTAGAAACCCTCGACTTAAATGAAAGAGTTAGAGTTTCCAAAAAAGCTTCAAACATAAACGGTACTAAAGTTGGACTATATCAAGATGGTTTATACACAGTTGAGGATTTATTATATGGATTACTATTGAATTCAGGAAATGATTGTGCAATAGCTTTAGCTGAACATACATGCGGATCTGAAGAAAATTTCTCAAAGTTAATGAATAAAAAAGCTAAACTTATAGGGGCAAATCATTCAAATTTTGTAAATGCAAGCGGTTTACATAACGACAAACATTACACATGTGCATATGATTTAAGCAAAATTTTATCTTATGCTATTAAAAACAAAAAATTTATAGAAATATCTACTTCAAAATCACACGATATACTTGGAATAAATGGAGATTCCTTTAACATATACAACCAAAACCAGTTACTCTTAAAAAATGGAAAATATTATTATAAGCATGCACTCTTAGGTAAAACAGGTTTTACAACGCCAGCTCAATATACATTTGCAGCATCTGCAAGAAATAATAATGTTGATTTAATAGCTGTGGCATTAAAAGCCTCGAGTAAAGATGAATATCTTCAAGACATAATAAACCTATTTAATTATGGTTTTAGCAAAGTTAAAAAAGTAAGCATTTCATCAAAATAAAAGGTCAAAATAATCTAAATATTAAGATTATTTTGACCTTTTATATATTCACTCATATCACTTGGAATATAAGATCGAAACTCAACCATATTAAATGTATATGGATGAAGAAATTTAATTTTATATGCATGTAACAAATATCGAGGTACATATATACAACTGCCATACATAACATCTCCAACAATTGGATTCCCAAGATAACTCATATGTACACGTATTTGATGAGTCCTACCTGTTTCTATCTTAACCCTGACTAAATCACAATTATCAAATCTATCTACAACTTCATATATAGTTCTTGCAAATTTACCACAAGTATCATGTACAGATCTTTTTACTGAATCTTCAGAAGGTCTGAAAATATTTTTTTCAATAACTCCTCTAGTATTTTTAAGATTCCCTTCAACAATAGCAATATATTCTTTATGAAAAGTATTATCCTGCATACAATTAGATAAAAACATATGAGAATATTGATTTTTAGCTATAACCAAAAGACCTGTTGTATTCATATCTAACCTATTTACAGGTCTTACGATCGAGTCAATATTATTAACCTTAAAATAATACATTACACCATTGGATAAAGATATATCATGACTCTTACTTGGATATACAACTAAATCCTTAGGTTTATTTACAACCAAAATAAACCTATCTTCGTATACAATTTCAAAATCAACTTTGATTGGATAAATATTTTGAATTTCATTCTTCCTATATATATCTATTTTTATCTTGTCACCCTTTTTTAAATAATAATTGAGTTTAACACTTGAATTATTAACAAATATTCTTCTCTCAATCGCAGCTTGCTTAATAAACCTAGAACTCAGTTTCTTATCATATCTCAAATAATCTCTAATTTTCACGCCATCAATTTCATCCAAAATTTCATATTTTAAAAAATCCAATTTTATAATATCCCTTCACCAGTTCTCAAAATAAAATTCCTTGCCCTTATAGTATTTTCATGAATAAATCTTCCTCTTGTTAAAAGCTCACTAATTATAGAATCATAGGCAAGTAACATAGCCTTATCCAAATTTAAATCAATCAAAGCAGCATCTCTCGATTTATGAACTCTCTCAAAATCTCTCCCCATTTCAAAGAAATCTGAAAGAAATACAATTTTGTCAATATCAGACATATTCTCCACACCTGTAACATGATTCTTAATAGCATTTAATATTTCAACATCTCTTACATTAAATTTATCTCGTGCAATCACCATAGAAGCAAATCCATGAAAAATATGTATATTTTCAAGTTCATATTCATTAGGCTCATAACCTTCATTGAGTATAATTTCTAAAATTACATCCTCTTTCAAATTCTTTCCTGCATCATGAAAATAACAAGCAGCCTTTATCTTTTCTCTATCACAACAAAAAAATTTATCACATAAAATCATACCCATATCAACAACTCTTAGAGTATGTTCATATCTGAAATTATTAAGACTCTTCTTTAAGTATCTATCAATAGCTAAAAAATCCATACTTCACTCCAAATACAATTTTTTTGAAATAATATAGTCATAAACACTATTTGGCACAAGTTTAAAAATATCCTCACCCTTAGTGATTTTTTCTCTAACTTCAGTTGAAGATACATCAATTATATCTCCCAAAAAAATCTCTATATGCGCATCATAAGTATATTTATAATAATTTTTAATATCTAAAATACGCTCTAGATGGTTATTATCTCTCAAATAAACCACAATCACTGCACTTTTAAATATACTATCAATTTTCTTCCAATTTCCAAAATTAATTAAATTATCCGAACCAATTATAAAAAATAATTCGCTATTACCAAAACAATTTTTTAAATATTCCAGGCTTTCATACGTATAAGATACATAATCATTTTTCAACTCATAATACTCAATATCAAAATAATCGTAACATTTAATAGCTCTTTTTAACATTTCAAGCCTAACATCATCACTTAAAATATCTTTACAATCTTTATGAGGTGGTATTTTATTTAAAAGAAATAAAACTTTATCTAACCTGAATTTATTATATATTTTATTAGCTATATTGATGTGTCCATTATGTACTGGATTAAATGTACCACCTAAAACCCCTATCTTCAATTCAAACACCCCGATTAAAATATTTATCCTATAAATTCAAATTCAAAATTATTTAATCTAACCATATCGCCTTCCTGTACTCCCATAGACTTAAGTTCGTCAATTACCCCCTTATTAGTAAGAACCTTGTGAAAATATCTAAGTGAACTGAAATTATAAATATTCACAGTACTAAGCAACCTATCAACAAAACTTCCAGTAACCAAATAATAATTATCACCGAATTCATTAACTTCTTTTGAAATAGTATAACTAAACCTTTTAGGTTCAAAAATATACATTTCATCATCTTCAAAATTCAAAATAACCTTTGGTGTTTCATCAACCAATTTCTTTATTTTCCTAACTAAATCTACTAGTCCCTCTCCAGTTAGTGCAGAAATTTCAAACACATCATTAAATCCAAGAGATTCAAGAAATTTCTTAATTTTCTGAATTTTTTCTCTCCCTTCATACAACATATCACTTTTATTTAAAACAACAATTTGAGGTCTATTAATTAAATCATTGCTATACTCCTCAAGTTCACTATTAATAAGCTTAAAATCTTCTATAGGATCCCTTCTCTCAATTCCTGAAACATCTAATATATGTACAAGTACCCTAGTTCTCTCAATATGTCTTAAAAATTCTAATCCAATACCAATACCCTTTGCTGCCCCTTCAATTATTCCTGGAATATCTGCAACAACAAATCCATTTATGCCTTTATAGTCAACAACTCCCAAATTTGGATGTAATGTTGTAAAATGATAATTAGCAATTTTAGGTCTAGCATTAGTTATCTTTGAAATTAAAGTTGATTTTCCAACATTAGGAAATCCAATCAATCCAACATCAGCGATAAGCTTAAGCTCCAAAATCAAATTCATTTCATCATGAGGCATTCCAGGCTCAGCAAAATCTGGAGCTTGTCTGGTTGGAGTACAAAATTTACAATTCCCTTTCCCACCTTTACCACCTTTTAATAATACAAACCTCCTATTCTCACCAGATAAATCTGTTATAACCTTACCACTTTCAGAATGTATTAAAATTGTTCCTTCTGGGACTTTTATAACAACATCTTTACCATCTTTGCCATAACATTTAGAAGTTCCTCCATTTTCCCCATTTTCTGCTAAAAATTTTCTATTATATTTAAAATTAATTAAAGTATTTATGTTATGATCAATTTCAAATACAACATCTCCACCTTTACCTCCATCACCACCATCAGGACCACCTAGTGGAACATATTTTTCCCTTCTAAAAGAAACACAGCCATCCCCCCCTTTTCCTGACTTAACATAAATCTTAGCTATATCTATAAACATACCTTTAACTTCCTTTAAATAATTCTAATTAAAAAATTAGGATGATTAACATCAATTAATCATCCCTTAAACAAACAATTTAAATCTATATAGTAACTTCAATTGGATAAACACTAGCTCTTTTTCTATCTTTACCAAATGTCTCAAATCTCACAACACCATCAACTTTTGCAAAAAGAGTATGATCTTTACCTAATCCTACATTAAAACCTGGATGTATTTTAGTACCTCTTTGCCTCATCAATATATTACCAGCTAAAACAAACTGACCATCTGATCTTTTAACTCCTAATCTCTTTGAATGACTCTCTCTACCATTCTTAGAACTACCTACACCTTTTTTAGATGCAAACAATTGAATATCAAATTTCATCCTTTTTATCCTCCTTCATTTCTATTTTTACATAATCCTTATACTCATCAACTAATTCTTTTAGTGTATATTTAAAAGTTTGTAACAGTATCTGTGCCTTTTCCATATCTTCTTCATTATAATTAGATACATCAACATGAATTAATGGTTTTTTATTATCAATACGTAAATAAAACTTATTGCAAATAACCTTATCTAATCCAACTATAACACTCTGCGTAACAGAAGAAACTGCAGCACAAACAATATCCCTTCCTGATACATCATATCCCGAATGACCATAAACCTTAAATCCAAAAAGTTTATCTTCATTATATATCAATTCTACATTTATCACTAATTAACACTCAATTTTATCAATTATAATCTTTGTGTATGGTTGCCTATGACCATTTTTTCTCCTATAGTCCTTCTTAGCCTTATATTTAAAAACAATTATTTTTTTACCCTTTACATGTGCAACAACAGTAAACTTAACTTTAACCCCTTCTACAAATGGGCTGCCAATTTTAGTGCTATTATCATCAAACACAGCCAATACCCTATTAAACTCACTAGATGAATTTGCATCCAAATCTAATTTTTCAATATATACAGTATCTCCTTCTTTAACTCTATACTGTTTTCCACCCGTTTCTATAATAGCGTGCATCACTAAAAATCCTCCTCAATAAACTAAGACTCGCCTCATTAGGTAGTACATTTTAAAAAACCTAAATAAGTGCGGATATATACTTAATTATAGCATATTCCCTTATATTATGCAACCTAATTAAATACCTAATTCACAAAATAAAAAATTTAAAAAGTGGTCTTAAATATCCATTCAATACCACTTTACCAAAATAATATCAAAATTATCTTAAAACAGTAAATTCAAGTTAAATATTTATAGAATTCCAAAATGCTTATATTACCATATATTTTATAATATTCAATAACATCTTTTACATATAATACTATAATTTCAGATTCCATATTAACAACATAAAATATAGTTATATCATACTTAATATATAATTTAATAATATCAATCAATGTTGTTCTATCCAATAACTCAAATGATATTACAGTAACTTTACACTTAAATTTATTATTAACCTTAAATTTATTATTAACCTTAAATTTATTAAATTTATTAAATTTATTAAATTCAGTAGATGTACTTAAAAATATAATTATACATAAAATCAAATAATTAATATTAAATCCTATTAAGTAATTAAAAATAAATACATAAATTAATAAACCAAAACCTATTAAATAACTAATATAAATACTTATAATATTTGATACTTTATAATTAGTAACTTTAAACAAAATAATCCTTAGTATATTTGATCCATCTAACGGAAATGCAGGTAAAAAATTAATAAATCCAATAATTAAATTTACTATAATAAACTTTTCGAATATAGTCACACTAAATAATATTTGTACTAATATCAGCAATATTCCTAAACATATATTCGATAAACTTCCTATACAATAAGTCATTATCAATTTATTATCCGATATCCCATCATTATCTAGTTTTATATTAAAACCTAATATATTATAATCTAGCTTAATATTACATGTTCTATTTGATTTCAAAAACACTAAATGTGCAATTTCATGTATAAATATAGCCATTAACGAAAATAATACATATTCATAACTTTCTATTATAAATAAATTATGCAATAGAATAAGTAAAAATTTTTTTAGCATTTTGAAATAGTTCATAAAGATACCTAAAATATATTAATTATTTTATATAAATATATTTTAAATATATAATATAATTACTAATCTACAAAAACTATACTCTGTTTCCTCATATTAATATTTAAAACTATAGCAATTCCTATCATATTACTTAATATAGAACTACCTCCATAACTTACAAAAGGTAAATTAATTCCAGTTACTGGTATCAATCCTATAGTCATACCTATATTTTGAAATACAGAGTACAAAATATAAAAAACCATACCTATACAGAATAATTCACCAAACTTATCTTTAGCTGAACGAGCTATTTTCAATATTCTAATTATTATAATCACATATACAATTAACAATAAAATCGAACCCAAAAACCCCCAATATTCACCTATAATAGAAAATATGAAATCATTCTGAGGCTCAGGTACAAACTGTGAAACATAGCTACTATTACCGTTTCTACCAATAATTCCACCTATACCTATTCCTATTTTTGATTGAGAAACTTGTAATCCATTTCCCATAGAATCTAATGAAGGATTTAAGAAAGATACAATCCTACTCTTCCAATATTCAGGTAATAAGTTAGTATCCCAGACCAATAAAATAGAAAATATACTCAAAAGTAAACCTGCAAAAAATATTTTTATATTTACACCGGATATAAATAGCACTCCTATACTCATTATAAAACAAACTATAGTCATACCCATATCAGGCTGTATAATAATAGAAATCAATGGTAATAAAATATAATATGCCAATTTATACATATATTTTTTATCATTTATTTTATCGCTACTCTCATCTATAGTTTTTGAGATCATCAATATTAAAGAAATCTTCATAAACTCTGCAGGTTGTAATGTGAAATTACCTATTTGTATCCATGCATTAGCTCCATTAATCTTATCACTAAATAATTTAGTAAATATCAATAAACCTATATTAAAAAAATAAATAATAGGAATAATTTTTTTAATATAAGAATAATCTATAAATAATATTATATATAAAGTAATGCACGATATAACAACAAATAATAATTGCTTTCTTGCCGAACTAAAATTAGTAGCATAAAATATATTTATTACTCCATATAAACATAAAATTATAACGCTAATTAAAAGAATAAAGTCAATTTTCCTAGTTTGCCGAAACTTAAATAAAATATGTTTCAATAAAATCCACCTTTACTTACTATTTCTATATAAAGGAATTTTTGCTACTAACGAAGAGTGATTTTGTTTATTATCATTATACGAATTATTAATCAAATCAAACGTAGCCTTATTTGTATCAATATTAATATATTTCGAAATTATTGTTAATATCTCACTCCTAATTATATCTAAAATATATGGTGTTATTCCCTCTCTGTCATTTATTATTATAACTTTCAATCTATCTCGAGCGATGTCTTTTGGTAAAGGTCTATTATGCAGTAATCTAATCAATTATGTCGCCCCCACTCATATTATTTCTTAAATATATTAATCAATGATTTTAGTATATTATTACTCTCTACTAAATTCATAAATGGAACTTCTTCTCCCATTAGTCTTTTCGCAATATTTATATAAGCATTGCCAGCTCTAGATTTATTCGACAACACCACAGGCTCACCTTTATTAGTAGATATAGTTATATTTTTATCATCAGGTACAACTCCTAATAACTTTATAGATAAAGTTTCCATTATATCATCTACATCTAACATATCACCTTTTTTAGTCATAGAATAATTTAACTTATTAATTATTAATTGATGTCTATCTAACCCTTTTGCATCTAATTTACCTATAACTCTATCAGCATCTCTAACAGATGTTATTTCAGGATTAACTACAACTATAGCTCTATCAGCACCTATAACTGCATTTTCAAATCCTTGTTCAATACCTGCTGGACAATCTATTAAAACATAGTCAAAATCTTGCTTTAACTCATTAACTAACTTTTGCATTTGTTTAGTCGTTATATCATTTTTATCTCTAGTCTGAGCTGTAGGTAATAAATACAAACTATTAAATCTCTTATCTTTTATTATTGCCTGTTTAAGCTTACACTTACCTTCAATAACATCCAGTAATGTATATACAATCCTATTTTCCAATCCCATTAATACATCTAAATTCCGTAACCCTGTATCACCATCAACAACCACTACACTTTTATCAAAAGAAGCAAGTGCAGTTCCAATATTTGCAGTTGTTGTAGTTTTACCAACACCACCTTTCCCTGACGTTATAACTATTGATTCGCTCATAATGTACCTCCCACTAACTATATCGTTATAATATTAAATATTTAATTAATATATTATAAATTAAATATGGAATTTTTTGCTAATATACATATTTATTTATACTATATGGCTCTACCTCAATACAACCATTTTTTAATTTAGCTACTTCTGGATATCTTGGATTATCTCCATCCGGAGATGTGGAAACAATATCACTTATCTGTAAAATTTCTGGAGATAATTTAAATGCTGCAATTATTGTTTTATCATTTCCATTAAATCCTGAATGTACTCTACCCTTAAGTTCACCTAAAATTATTATATTACCTGTAGATATAACTTCAGCGCCACTATTTACATCCCCTATCACAACTATATTCCCATTAAAAAATATTTTTTGACCGCTTCTAATTGTTTTATATATAAATTTCGTCTTTCCTTCATCAATCCCACTAAAATATGTACTATTTTCTATATAGTAACTGTTTTTGTCTTCTAATGTAAATTCTTTTACGTTTAAATCCTTCTCAAAAAATTCCCTTATATCTTTAAGAATATCATTGTCAATTTTATTAAAATCTATAATAAGCTTTATAGAAGATTCTCGAAAAAATCTTAAATTTCCTTTCATCTTATCTATTAACTCAACAGCTAATTTATCATATGTATATCTTTCATCATCAAATATTATCTCTAATCCTTCTTTAATACCCCTAATTTTAACTCCATTGCTATCCATAAAACTTCCCTCCAAAAATTAATCCATTAAAGTATATGCGTAAGGAAACATCGGAACATATTTTGGATAATTTTTTTGTAATTCATCCTTAAAATACGCTTCAAATATTGCTCTAGCTACATAAGAACTGAAATACCCATGACCACCATCATATATTACTACACATACAGCTATTTCTGGATTATCTATAGGTGCAAATCCAACAAATACTCCATATGCTGCTCTACCAACTTTTTCTTGCATACCATTCTCTTTAAACGTTGCAGTACCCGTTTTACCACCTGTTTCAATAGGAAAATAATGATTATTAGTAAAAACACTCGCAGTGCTACCACTTCTAGTAACTCTCCTCATACCCTCTATTACAGCATCCACATTTTCAGGTTTTAAAATAACTTTGTCTAATATTTCCGGTTTATACTCTTTAACCATATTATTATTAATATCCACTATCTTATCTACCAAATTTAATTTATATCTTATGCCTCCATTAACGATAGTTGCGATGTAATTAGCAAGCTGTATAGGTGTAAACAAGCTCATTCCCTGACCTATAGAAGCATTTATTACATTCCCTGGTGTATAAATTTCAGTTCTTAACGAATACATCGTATATTCTGTTATTGCATTAGTCATATTTTTAACATCTTCATCTATATACTCAGTATTAAACTCTTCATTATAATAATTAACTATATCTAAAAATAACGTATTTAAATTTGAATTTAAATACTCTATTCTCTCATTTAATATCTCTTTATCTACATCTATTGGCAAATCTTCATTTAATATGTTCTTTACAAGGTCTTTAATTTCCTTCTTTAATTTTGATAATTTTTCACTATCAGTGGTTTTTTTAGATATATCTATAGGTTTAAATGTATATCTTCCAAATTCTCCTTTATTCAAAATATCTATTATATTGTATGTTGATAACGCAACTATATTTGATTTCATGCTTTGTAAATTAAATATTTGACCCGTAGTCTCTATTAATTCTATACCTGTTGTAGAAACATAATTTGTTGTGTTGGGAGGTCTACCTAATCCAAATTGCCATGCCCAATTAGCTAATATATCCAATCCTTCTTTATTTGAAAGTCCTTCTTGATTATACATTCTATACGCAACTTGATAAAAATAATGGTTGTTTGATGATCTTAATGCATCTCTAACATCAATATCTCCAAGTGTATAATTAACAAGATTTGTCCATTTGTTATTATAAGCCTCAAATACTAAATTATCTTTTATAGTTTCATTAGGAGTAACAACCCCCTCTTCAAGTGCAGCTATTGCCGTTAAAGGTTTGAATGTAGATCCTGGTGGTATTAAACCTTGTGTAGCATAATTAAAAAACACTTTAGGATATATATCATTTGGATCTTCCCTTAAACTATTTGGATCGTTTTTGTCTAATAATGGAAATAATTCATCTACATTTACATCTAATTTCCTATCCTCTATGTATTTTTCTCCAAAATTTTTAAGGTCTGTTGCAAAATACTTCTCTCTTATCTCAGATGTCATATTTTCATCATTAATAAATACGTTAGGATCATAATTGGGTAATGAAACTAATGATAGTACATCTCCATTATTAACATCAATAACAACAGCAGCACCACGTGTTGCATTACTAGTATCAAGTCCTGTTCCATGTTTATTACCTGTGTTTTGCAAACCAAGCATTACATCATTTAAAGCTCTTTCAGTTACTTTTTGTAATTTTTTATCTATAGTTAAATAAATATTATCTCCAGCTATTGGATCAATTTGCATAATATCTTCTTTTTTAGTTCCATTATTATCAACCTTTATAATATTACTTCCATGTTTCCCCCTCAAACTAGACTCAAATATAGATTCTATACCAGCTTTACCAATTGTATCATAAGAAGTATTATAACCTTCTTTTTGATACTTTTCTTTTTGAGAGTCATCTATAGAACCTATATACCCTATAATGCTAGATGCAAATTCTCCTTCCGGGTAATACCTTATAGATCTAGGTGAAACTGTAATTCCACTTAACATAACTTCCTTTTGCATTATTTCAAAAGCCGTTTCTTTATTTAAATCAATTGCTAATATTATAGGATTAAATCCCGAAAAACTATTCATCTTAATGCTGTCTTTTATGAAAACATAATCCCTTATACGCTTAGCAGTAAACTTTTTAATTAATTCATCATATATTTCTTTTCCAGATCTAGACTTCATTTCATTTTGATTATCTAATAATTTATATAAGTCATATTCTTTAACAAGATCATAAAACATATCTTCTGCTTTTATATTTATAATATTATCTTCTAACTCTCTTTTTTGATTATCCGTTAAATCTCTAATAGATCCAAAATAGTTTCTTTTTAACTTTTCATAATATCCTCTATCATTTTTAAATCTAAGCTCCTTTATTCGTACTTCTGAATCGGACATACCCGAAAATTCAAATCTAAAAGGATCAACTTTTATTTCAAAAGTATTATATAAATCTTCACCATTTTTATCCAATATATCTAATACTTCCGTAATCACATCAAAAAAACTATCGTTATTATTTATACTCGAATATTCTAATATATAACTTTCAACATTAGTAGCAAGAATTTCACCATTTTTATCTAATATTTCACCCCTGGATGCTCTTATCGATACTTGTCTTTGGGAATAATAGGTAGCTAATTTTAAATTTTCTTCAAATCCTAAAATCTGAAGGTTAAATAATCTAATTATTATAATAAAAAAAAGTACAAACATAGATATAATAATTACCAAATATCTATAATCTGTACTACTTCTATGTTTTATATTTATCTTAATCCCTCCATTAATTAAAATTCTAATGACTTCCTAAATAGTTTCCCTTTAAACATTTTGTTTAATAATAAATATATGAAGGCTGAAAAAATAAATATATGAATTAACTCATAAATCAAATATAACCAATTAATACCTATACCTAAAAATATACTTAAAAATATACTTGTAATCAAGCTTCTAAGTGCAGAAAATATAGATATAATTGATACAGATAAAAAATATTTATTTTTATTGCATTTCATAGCCACATAATAAAATAATATACCTAAACTAATATTTAAAAATATATTAAAACCAAATCCATTAGTAAAAAAAATATCTTGAAAAAATCCTATAATAAGAGAAAAATACACAACTTCATGTTTTTCAATATTCATACAGCACATAAGAAAATATATGTTAGCCAAACTCGTATATACGCCATTTGTAGCAATAATAGGGATTAATGATATATCTAATATGAAAAAAAATACAGATAAAACAAATAATACCACAAATCTCATTTTATCAATATTCTACCTTATATTTATTCTTTGGAGTTACAATAAACAGGTTATTTACAAAATCAAAATCTACATGCGATTTGATTAATATACTTTTACTCAAATTTCTCTTGTCATCTTCTATAGATATAACTTCCCCAATAACTACTCCATATGGGTATACTCCCCCTAAACCAGAAGTAATTATAATATCCCCTTCAACTACATCTTCATCTATAGGTAAATACTCCATTTTAAAAACATAATTTCCTACAGAGTTTTTGTATTTTTTCACTATCCCATTGCTCCCATTGGTTCTCTTAACTATACCTCCTATTGATATACTTCCGTTATTAATAGGAGATACAATGCTCCAATTACTAGATACGGATGTAATCATTCCAAATAGACCTCCATTAGCAACAACTATCATACCTTTCTCAAGTCCATCATCCATACCAACATCCACTATGTAATTATTAGAATGTACATCATTTCTTCCTATAATATTAGCTCCTATAAATGTGTAATCTTCTAATCTATCTTTTAAATTTAGTACATCTCTTAATTTATCATTTTCTTCCTTTAATCCAGAATAATCAATAATTTTAGATTTTAATTCCCCATTTTCTTCAACTAATTCCTTAACTTTATTTGTTAACTCTGAATAATGAATCATACCATAATATGTATCAGATATATATTTAGATACGCTATATATAACCTTCTGTACAGGATTCATTATATCTCCTGTTACACCTTCAATATATGATTTACTACTTCTCTGAGAAGAAAACAATATAAGAACTATCATAATTATTACTAATAATGATATTATAAGATTTATTTTATTTTTTATAAACTTCATTTCATTCTTAATGTCCTCTTTGATTTTTAGCTATTCTATCAAAATTTTCTAATGCTTTTCCTGCTCCTAATGCTACGCAGTCTAAGGGCTGCTCAGCAATATGTACTGGCATATGAGTTTCATGATTTATTAAAGCATCTAAATTCCTTAATAAAGCTCCACCTCCAGCTAACATTATACCTTTTTCCATAATATCCGCAGCCAACTCAGGAGGTGTCTTTTCAAGAGTAGTTTTTATAGAATCAATTATTGCAGATACTGGCTCTTTTAAAGCATCTCTTATTTGATCTTCTGTAACTTTTATGGTTTTAGGTAGTCCTGTAATAAGATCTCTTCCTTTTATATCTATTACTCTTTCTACCTCATCTAATTGAAATGCAGATCCTATTTCCATCTTTACTTGTTCGGCAGTTCTTTCACCAATCATTAAATTAAATTCTCTTTTTATATAGCTAGTTATGGATTGATCTAATTCATTTCCAGCAATCCTTAACGATTTACTTGTAACAATACCACCTAATGATATAACAGCTACTTCAGTAGTTCCACCACCAACGTCTACTATCATACTACCTGTAGCATCATCGACTGGTAATCCTGCACCTATTGCAGCAGCCATAGGTTCTTCCATTAAAACAACCTCTCTGGCACCTGCTTGTTTTGTTGCCTCCTCAATAGCCCTTTTTTCAACTCCTGTAACACCTGATGGGAAGCACACAATTATTCTTGGGCTAGCTAATATACTTTTTGAAGTTACTTTTTCAATAAACTTTTTAAGCATAGTTTGGGTAACTTCAAAGTCAGCTATAACGCCATCTTTTAAAGGTCTTATAGCTATGATATTCCCTGGGGTTCTTCCGATCATCTGCTTAGCTTCTCTCCCTACAGCTAAAGCTCTTTTTGTAACATCATTTATAGCAACTACTGATGGTTCTCTCAGCACTATACCTTTCCCTTTAACATACACAAGAGTGTTAGCAGTACCCAGATCTATTCCCATATCTTTACTTATGCCAAACAATCCCATAAATTATCTCCT
Organism: Candidatus Arthromitus sp. SFB-rat-Yit; assembly: GCF_000283555.1. Lineage (NCBI taxonomy): Bacteria > Bacillati > Bacillota > Clostridia > Eubacteriales > Clostridiaceae > Candidatus Neoarthromitus > Candidatus Arthromitus sp. SFB-rat-Yit. Next base: position 390,976 of record NC_016012.1, on the reverse strand, counting down.
TTCAAATAAAACAATCATTCTTAATAAAACTTAATTCAATAAAATACAACTATATTTTTATTTCTACATAGAACACTATCACATTATTTCTTTAAATATTGTTACATTTTTATTTATTATTATTCAATTCATATACAATTTTTGTATTTTTTTGTATAACTAGATAAAATTGGCAGAACATCACTTTATGTTAACGTAGTATAAAGCACAAAATTTAATTATTATTTTATCATTTAGAAATAATTTTAACAAGCATAAATAAACATTAATGGATATATTTTTGCAAAATTATACACTTTTTTACACTATGACTTATAATTAGCAAAACTTAAATATATGAGATTAAATATACTTTCTAATTCTTCTCTTTCTGCACTATCTTCTAAATCAAGTATTGATTCTTTCAACTCATTAAACAGTTCATAAGATCCCCTTTTACCATAGTCTACATCCAAAGTGCTAGTAACCTCTTTAAGTTTCGTTATATCTACCTTATCCTTTAAAATATTTTTGCCCTCTTCTAAAATAAAATCGGAAAATGCTTCTAAGATTTTTAAAATTTCTTCATTATACTCAACGTTAACAGGTATTTTATAAACTTGTTTTACAAATTGAATATTATTACTCTTTAAAAAATCTACCATATCTAAAAAATTATCCTTATAAGATATACCCAAAATTACTCTTTCATACTTTCCATCATTTACAATACTCGATAGTGTTTTATTATCAATTTTTTTCTTGAATTCTTCCGCATTATCCAAATCATTAAATACCCCCCCTTGAAATAACACTATGTTATTACTCAATAAAGTCTTAGAGTAATTTTCCATCTTCTCCTCTCCTATTTTTTCACTATCTTTAACTATAGTTTTATTATCTTCGTTATTAAAATTAATTTCTAACTTTTCATATGTACTACTTTTATATATTAAACTAGCTATATTAGCAGAAATAAATAACGATAATGACAAAACTAGAACAAAAGATATAACAAATTTAACCAACTCACCATTCCTGGCATTTTTTCTATTAATAGTTCTTCTATATCTCATTTTATCCCTCCATATAAATTTTATATAAAATATATATGTGGTTTTTTTTATAATATAATTAAAAAATAAAAAGTGATACTTTAAAAAAGTATCACTTAACTTAATAAGGTCTTGTCGCCCACGCATATCTAGAACCATAATATCCACCAATTATATCAGAAATAGTAACACCTGTACTTGTATTTGCTGCATGTGCAATTTTACCATCTCCAATATAAATTCCTACATGTGATAAAGATGAGTAAGTGTTACAAAATACTAAATCTCCAGGTTTAAGATCACCCTTACTCACCCTACTTCCTACATATGCTTGTGCCTGACTAGTCCTCGGAATATTAATTCCAAAACTTTTATATACATACACAGCAAATCCAGAACAATCAAATGAATTCGGTCCCGTCCTACCGTATACATAAGGCTTTCCAACTAAACTTTTCGCAAAATCAGCAATTTTACTTCCTAATTCCTGATTAGAATCTACTTTTCTAGGTGCTATATTACTTTCATCTACTTCTTTAACATCAATATCAGGCCTTATATCTAAATCAATATCGTTTGAAATATTAATAGACGTCTCTCCATTGACTATCTTATCATAAATAATCTCTGCAATCTCTTCATTATTACTATACTGTCCATCTTGTTCACTAACAAGTAGCGGTTCAGCTTTTGGAAAACTAACTGTCAAAACGCATCCAAGAACCATTACTCCCAAAAACCTATTTAATCTACTGTTCATGAAAACCTCCTAAAAATTTAAAACCAAATTAAATACAAACCAAACAAGTAAATCACATAAATATGATTACGATGATTCTAGCTTTAATCTAATTATTTATTTAAAACATTTACCATTAGCAAGGTCCACTTATACTATAACATTATAAATTAAAAAATCAAACCAATAAATTAATAATTCAATATTATTAAAACATATTTTTTAATAATATATTATTATTTTTGTATTCCAATTAATATTTTGTTAATCTATTCATGTTTTTTTTGTACACATCCAAAATTTAAAACTCAATCAAAATACTCACTATATAAAACTCTCACTTCAAGTAACAAATATAATCCACATTAATACTATAATATAAAATTTATTTTCTTAACTTTCTAAATAATTATTGGGAGTATTTAATATTGAAATGGATACATTTTCACCTTTAGTTCTTTCATTAATAAGTACAATATTTGCGATGATTTCTACTATATTAGGTGCATCTTGCATCTTTTTTATGAAAAACAATTTAAATATAAAGTATTATAAAATATTTTTGGGTTTTACTGCTGGAATCATGATCTCATCATCTATATGGTCACTAATAATACCAGCAACTGAATTATCTAAAAATAAATTGAATAATTTGCTTGGTATATCTTTTGGTTTCATATTAGGAGCTATTTTCCTTAAGTTATTAGATAGATTCATATCCAATATAATTTTAAAAATACAACTACCTATAACAATATCTTCAAAAAAGAAAGTATTACTCATCTTATCCTCTGCTTTAAGAAATTTAATAGAAGGAATTTCCATAGGTATTGCTTTTTCCCTAACTAGATCTGAAAATCTAGGAAGTTTTGCAGGGGCTGTTGCATTATCTTTATCCATGGTATTACAAAATTCTATAGAAGGATTTGCTCTATCAATACCTTTTAAAAACGAAAAATATTCAAACCTAAAATCATTTTTACTTGGATCTATCCCAGGACTTCTTGAGCCCATTGGTGGAATAATAGGCGTACTTCTATCAAATATACTCTCAGATTTTATGCCTATAATATTAGCCTTTGCTGCCGGAACAATTATAATAACGGTTGTAGATGAAATCATACCTGAATATAATTTAAACTCACATAAAAATTTTGGTACAGCTGGTTTTGTTTTCGGCTTCCTACTACTATTAATGTTAGACATAATTTTAAAATAGAGGTACTCATAATTGAGTACCTCTATTTTGTGAATATATATTCATTCTTATTTGATAATGTTTCATTAAAACTATACCCATTTTCATTAAATTCCCTTAAATCTTTATATCTATTAATCTTATTTTTTACGATAAAATTAACCATTTTACCTCTTGTTATCTTAGAGTCCATAGCATAAGATTTGATGGTATTATTCTTCTTAATTTTAAAACTGCATGTTACAAACTCATCTTTTTCACTCAAATATGGAATTATAGCCTTACTATATTCATTTGAACATAAATTTAATATTTCATTATCATACGTTACAAGATCATCATAAATACATTTTCCAAAATATGCATAAATATCCTTAAACTCTCCAATCTTCACTTTAGTTTTAAATTCTAATCTATACTCGTATATACTGTCATAAGGTTTTAAAATCCCATAAACTCCACTTAAAATTCTTATATGATCTTTACAAAACTCTATCTCTTCATTATCAAATACATTTGCATTAATATTCTTATATACAGTTCCTGTGTAAGATAAAATCGCAGGATTCCCATTTAAATCAAATTTAAATTTTTTATATCTACATCTATTAATTTTTAATAATTCACCATCTATCCCCATTATATTTCTAATCTCTTCATCACTCAACGAATTAATTTTATAAACTATTTCCTTAGCTTTTTCAATATAGGTCGGCATAGTTAAATTATTGTAACTATCATCTACTTCCTTCATAGTAAGAGAAGGAGATATTATACACACCATATTTTACATTCCTCACAATTAAAATTATTAATAAAACAAAAGAGTAATGGCAAAAATTTACCCTTACTCTCATAATATCAAAGCATTTATTTTATTTAAATGTATCTTCTCAAATTCAATACTCTCCCGTCTAAGTTTCTGAGTATCTATAAGAATATTTATAAATCTAGAAAGTGACTCATCACTATAATTTTCATTTTCTAAAATCCGTTTTTGATCATTTATCAACTGCTTAATCTTATTTCTTGTAGATATCTTCTTATCATTTATTTCGTTTTTATATCCTCTAATCTCTTTCCATATATTATTTCCAATATCAACTTTTATTTCATCTAACCTCTTTTTGATCCTATTATTTAATTCTTTATTCTCTTTTATCAAAATATTATTTTTTTCAGTATCAGCATCTAAAACAACAAACTTATCCACAAAATTATCCCTAAGTTTGTCAATACTAATACTATTCAAAAAATATATTCCACTATCATTATAATACTCCTGTGTAGGATCTTTGAGTGCTGAAACTTTATTCGTAATTAAAAACACTAAAAGCAAAAGACTTACGCACAACATCACCATATTCTTTACCATATACTGTTCCCCCCGGAAAATAATATCTCTTTAGAAAAATTATTTCCTTTATCTACATAAATATACAAATTTAAATATTAAATTTATCTTAAAAACCTGTTATGATAAATAATCGCACCTATTGAAGTTGCAAATACAGAATTCTCTGGTATTATGAATCTTACATTGTGAAGAAGTTCAAGTCTACTAAATATATTTTTTATAACAAAAAATTCAGTTAATGTTCCTGTAAGTACAATGTCCTTAATACTTTCATTTTTTATATAAAATATAGCAATAAGACCTATAGTTTGACAAATCATATTCATTATGCCAAGTGATAAATCTCCCTTACTTGCAAATTTCGAAATTTTTCCAAAATTTGAGGCTGTAATATCAGGAGGTAAGCCAGCTATAGGTTCCTTACATATATCATCTATACTTAAATCCACATTTCTAAGTTCACCACATTTAAAATATTCTTCAATCATATCTACATCTTTTGTTCCTAATAAAATAGAAGATAATCCAAGAAGTGTTCCTCCTCCAACCCCACTTCCACCTATATGGGTCATAGATTCACCGCACGCTTTTACATATGCAGTGCCTGTCCCCATACTAACTATTAAAGCTGATTTTTTTTTGATATATAAAGTCCACCATATCCAATCGCATTAAACTCATCTACTTTATACACCTTTATTCCACAAATCTCATCTTTCATGTCACAACTTCCAACTCCAGTTAATGCAATCGATGAAATATCACTCAATGAAAAATTATAAGAATTTAAAAATTTATACACCATATCAAAGCCAGATACACTTCTTTCCTCTGCATTTAACTGAAATGAATAAATTTTTCTATCTTCACTAAGTCCAACAATTTTCGTTGTGGATGCTCCAATATCTATTCCTAAAACTATTTTCATAATTAATTAATTTCGTTTATATTACCCTTATATATCTTTGCTACTCCATAAGCTACAAGCCCACCGAGTATACTTTCAGGAATTCCACTAGTCACTATCGTAGTCGATATTATTCCTATTAAAGCTTCATATGGAGCATTTAAAGCTGTTGCATATTCCTGTCCAAAAAATATATATACAAATAATAGAAGCAAAACGGAAGCAGCAAAATTAGCTATAAAAGTACCTACAAAAGTCTTAAAGAACAAATTTTTAACATTTTTAAACATAAGCATTATGAAAAAATAAGTTAATGCTCCAATTAATATTCTCGGAACAAAACAAATAACTAAACTAAAAAAGTTTCCACTTATTTCACCAAGTGAATAAAATGGAGTAAATAAGAAAGCTATTGGTGAAGGTGGCATAAACGTCCAAACAAGAAAACTAAGAAGTCCATATACAAATCCCATTATCAATCCACCTTTAAATCCAAGCACAATGGCCCCAATTATAACTGGAATATGTGCAAGTGTCATAACAATTGGTCCTATTGCAGGTAAAGATCCTAGAGGAGTAACCGCAATTATAATCTCGATAGCTATTAAAATAGCAAGTTTAGTTAAAAATACTGATTTTTTTTTGTCGTACATGAAACAAAATAACTCCTTTTAAAATAAAAATTATAACCCTTATTTTAAACTAATTATTATAAAATTTAAATAGTTAATCTTAATAAACCAAATTAACAATTCTTTGATCATTTATAAATAAATCAATAAGTTTATATCCATCACCATTTTCTCTCAAGATTACTTCAAAATTATCCCTAATAGTAGATAAATTCTTATTAACATAAGTCAAATATGAATTAATCTTAATTACATCTCCACTTTTTTGTATAATCCAATCCTCAATATTTGTTTTAATATTAGGAAATTGTGTCAAAGTTGAGAATTCATGAGATAAATTGACTACACTTTTACTTATTTTTATAAGCTTTACTTTATCTTCATAGGACACATCCTTATAATTTGTAGTATTTAAAACTTCCTCTTTTAAGTTCGTGTGAATATAAGGATCTTCATACATAAAATTTTCAAAATCATTAGATAAGTGTGTTAATTTACTTTCTCCAAATAATTCTCTATTTTCAAAAATTAAATTTTTATCTCCAAAATCACTTGAACTATTTATTACACTTTCATTCACTTTGTTTTCTTTTATATAACTATCTCTTTGTGAAGATACTAAAAATATACAAAAGATAAGTATTAAGATAATAAATACCAAACTTCTTAAATCACGTTTAAATTTCCGATCATCTCCAAAATGATTATCAACGCATTCATTAGCTTCTTTTTGCTCTATAACCAATTCATCTTTACCAAGAATTTTTCTAAGTCCATTAATTTTATCATCACACACAGAACACAAACTTAAGTTATCGGGTATCTCTATTTTACAGAACTCACATTTCCTCATTTCAATCAACTCCGCTCAAAATTAAAAATTAACAATTTATATTCATATTATAATTTTCGTAACATTGTGTATTTATTTTGAGGATACATAAAAAATAAAAATCTCCAGCTCATAAATAGCTAGAGATTTTAAAAATTTGTATAGTAAGTTATAGTAAAAATTAAGGATATCTAATTAATTCCATTTTCAAAATTTTTTATACAATTTTTTTTAAAATTATTTAAGTTAACTTTTATCTATATCTTTACATACTAAATTTTATATAAAATAAATAAATCTATTTAAAATAGGTCTTCCATTTATTACTTAGCTGTAAGAGCAGCCATTGTTATATAATTGTATGGTTGATTAAAGTGTGGTAAGAAGAATAGATCTAACAATCTTAATTTATCTATAGTAACTTTCTCTTGTATAGCTAAAGAGAACATATGTATTCCCATAGATATATCTTGTTTAGATGCCATTTGAGCTCCCAATACCCTTCTTGTTTTCTTATCATACACAATTCTAACTTTAACATTATTATTATCATGTTTCATAAACGCCGGCTTTTGAGAATCTTCATACTCAGTATACTCTGGATCAAATCCAAACATTTTAGCTGTATTTACAGTTAATCCTGTAGAAACCATATTAAGTCCATATATTGAAATACCATTTGATCCTTGTACTCCAATTGACTCAAGTTCTGTTCCACAAGCATTGTGAGCTGCAACAATTCCAGTTCTAACAGCATTAGATGCAAGTGCTATATAGCTAGTTTGGTCTTTTGAATTATCATAAATTGTAGCACAATCCCCTATAGCATAAACATCTTTAACACTAGTTTCACCTTTTAAGTTAACTTTAAACGCACCATTTCCTATTGTTTCTATTTTCCCTTTTCCAATAGATGTATTTGGTAAAAATCCAATTGCTAATACTACCATGTCAGTATCTATTTCACCTTTATCTGTTACAACCTTCTCAACTTTTCCATTACCTTTAAGTTCAACAACTTTTTCACCAAATCTCAAATCTATACCATTATCTAAAAGATTCTGTTCCATCATTTTTGTAAATGGCTCATCATAATATCTCTCTAAACATGTTGATGCTAAATCTAAAAGAGTCACACTCTTACCATGTCTTTTAAATGCTTCAGCAAGCTCAACACCAATATATCCTGCACCTATAACAGTTATTTTCTTTATATCAGGATTTTTAAGTCTTTCTATAGTTTGAGCTGCATCTTGATATAACTTAACAAATTGAACATTTTCAAGATCTTTTCCTGGTATATTTGGAGAAATTGGGAGAGATCCTGTAGCCAATATTAACTTATCATAACTTTCCTTAATTTCTTCTCCATTTTTATTTTTCCCAGTTATAATCTTATTTTCAAAATCAATATCTTCTATTTCAGTTTCCATGTGTACTTTTGCACCTTTAGCTTCCATTTTATCTTTGGAAGAATAAAATAATCCCTCTGGTCCATCAATCACATTTCCAATCCAAAGTGCCATTCCACATCCTAAAAAGCTTATGTTTGAATTTCTATCAAAAACTACAACTTCATTATCTTTATAATTATCTAACACAGTATTAATTGCAGCCGTACCTGCATGGTTAGATCCAACAAAAACAATTTTACTCAAATACTTCATCCTCCTAAATTCTTTAACATATTTCCTTATATAATATAACATACTTTATTAACTAAAAAACATAATTCTTAAATTTTTTTATATTTTTTAGTATCTATTAAACCTTGATAATTATACTAACAATATAACAAACCGATTAACTAATTTAAATGACTTATAATTTCCAAATAACTCGAAAATAAAACATATAATATTTCATCATTTAACTCTATAATATATTTATTATCTCGTTTAACTACAGTAAATTCTCCATCAGTACTTTTTCTTTCAATACTATCTGCATATGAAACAAACAAATTTGCAATATATGATGTTCCCGATGTATTCTCTAAGTTTTCACCATTTCCATTCAATAAAATATGTTGAAGTGTTTTTCTATAAGCATCATATAAATTAAAATTATTTATAGTTACTTTAACCTTAAATATCTCATTAGTAACCTTCTTAACTTCCCCTACACTATATGTAAAATCCATAACCTTATTTTTTATAATGTCGTGAATCTTTTTCATGTCCTCATCAGAATTATCCATATTTATTAAACTTTCTATATATTTACGATACGTTTCTTTAGATTCATTATCATATAAGTACATCATACTCTCTTCAAATCTTTCATTCTTTAAATAATCTAAAAAAGTAATAACTACTTTTTTTTGTTGATTTGAACCACATGAAACAAAAATAACTAAGAATAGTATTATAAAAAATAACACCGATGAACTTCTCTTAATAATATTAAATTTTATCATTCTACACCCCTCTATTTAAATATTCAAGATTATTATATAACATCTTAAACTATTATAAATAAAAAGATTTCCTAAACATTAAAGCAATGATAGAAAATCTTATAAATTTTAACTACTCTTTATAAATTTTTTCATATTCTAAAATTAATCTATTCCAAACATTTTTGTCAATTTTGCGTGTTATATCAAACATAAATTTATTTTGAAACTCATTTATATAGGATAATGTATTTTCTCCAAATACCCCATCATCTTTAAGTTCAACATTAGTTCTAAAATATCCTTTAGAATTACTCCTTATAAAATTTATATATTGCTGGGCTAATGTAACATATCCACATACATCTCCAAACTCTAATTCAAATCCTGGATATTTCATAGAAATTTCAGATCTTAGAGATTTACTACAAAGCTTATTTTCTTCCTCTCTATACGCTCTTATCTTATCACTTTTCTCTTTAATATCGTCTTTTTTTAATTTTCCTTCCAATTTACCATCCATGTTGTTATTTATTGCATTCTTAAGTGCCTTCAACTTAGTTAAAGTTTCATCTCCCAAAATACCATCGCATATAAGAGCAAATCTTTTTTGGAAATTTTTTATAGCCTCCTCCATATTAACTCCAAAATTTCCATCCTCAACTAAAATATCTAAAAAATGATAATGCTTAGCCACAATGTTAAATAACTTTTGAAGTTTTTCTACATAACTTCCTTTATCTCCATACTTAATTGGTAACATATCTTCAAATTTTTGATCTTCATATTCTTTCCTTTGATACATAATCCTGCTATCTTTATTAACACTATTTTCTATAAAATCCTGTAGACTCTCTATATTTTCCTTAACATATTTAATTCTAGAAAACGTATTCTTACCAACAATTCCATCAACAACAAGTCCAAATACTTTTTGAAAATATTCCACTGCTCTTTTGGTATTTTCTCCAAAAATCCCATCTTCATCTAATTTTTTATATCCAGGTATATATTTTAAAATATTGTTTAAATTATTTTGAACTTCTTTAACCAACGCTCCTTCACTTCCAAGTCTTAAAACTCTGTTATTACTCATTCCCTCTTCAGCATCATCATAATCTCCAAACAATCTTTTAATTAATGAATAAACTAAAGATATTTTCTTCCAAGTTTTTTCTCCAACTATGCCATCAACTTTTAAATTGAATATTTTTTGAAAATCTTTTACAGACTTCTCTGTTTCATCTCCAAAATTCCCTGTAATATCTGATATCTTTGATACACCTGGATATTTTGTTGCAATTAAGTTTAAAGCTTTCTGAATAAACTTAACATCCTTACCATAATTTCCATGATGCAATTCCTTATCCGGATATTTTTTAATGATAGACTCAATATTTGGAATTTCTACAATCTCAATATTATCCCCAAAATATTTTTTCAATATATCTAAAGCATCTAATCCATCCTCAGCAAGCCTTAAACTTCCCCATCTTGATAAAACTCTATAATCACTAGTTACATTATCACATTTTGCAAGAAGTGGCTGATTAAACCCACTAACTTTAATGCATTTGTCAAATATGTCGTCTACGATATTACAAACATTTCTAAATAAATTCCTACCTTTAACATACATTTGATCATAAATAGGGCTACTTGTAACTTCAAATCCATATCCCTTACTTCTATACCAATTTGTATAAATTCTATTCAATGATAAAGATACAATAGCGTATATATTTGCCTTTATGGCTTCATCATTCCATGTTGGATAAATAGTTGAACAAGTAACATTTTTTACATAATCAACAAATGGAATTGTAATAATCTCGCCATTATCATTAGGCTCTCCGAGATGTATTGTTATAAATTCAGGTATACAAACATCTCCACTTTTAACAATAGGTTTTATGCTATTATCATCTTTTAACAATCCATTTTTTATTTTCACATCATTATCCTTTGATTTAAAAACACAAGGTGTTTCATTCTTTAAATAAATATGTTCCTTCTTAGACTTACTTTTTTTATCTTTATTGTGATGTTTCCTAAATAGATCCCTACTATCAAATTTAACTTCTTGAATAGATGTGGTGTTTGAATAAACTTGTATCCCCTTAATTTCAACTATCTTATCATTCTCAAACCTTACTTCAGCATCTACTTCCGTATATGGAATACACTCATTTGATTTATCAAAAGTCAAATTTATATTCTTTGTGTAAATTTCAATCTCATCACTTCTTCCATCTTCGTTTACACCAAGTATTTTATTAACTTCACGTCCATCGATATTAGTTATTTTTATTTGAGCATTAGAAACTGGAGTCGCGCCGTTATCCTTGGCAATTTCAAAAACTAAATAACCCTTTTCCAAATAAATTCACCTTGACTTATTAATAATAATTAGTTTATTTAAAAGTTTTAGAATATGTTAAACTTTTTTACAAACAAAAAAGGCTTAAGTAAAAAACTTAAACCTTTATTCAACACCCTTAAGTGCTTCAATCATATTAATTTTCAAAACTTTCCTTTTTAACAATAAATTTGTAAATATTGAAAAAATCATAACTACTACAAAAGATAAAAGTATGCTATATCCAGAAATATTTTGAGGCAATGTAGCTCCTCTATCAGCTATTAGAACTTGCATATATTTAAATAGCAAAATACCAAAAGGTATTCCAATTATACTACCAAACACACTTAAAACTATATTTTCAATAAATATAAGCCTATTTATTTCTTTATCATAATATCCAAGTACCAAAAGAGTCGCAATCTCACGCATACGCTCAAAAATATTTATAGATGTAATATTATATATAACAGATATTGCAAGAATAGCTGATCCAACTATAATTATCATTATAACACTATCTATCATTTTTAAAATATCTTTTGCAAAATCCATCATATCTCTAGATAGAGTTATAGAACTTATATTTTCATTTTTCTTCAACTCATCAACTATTTCCGTAACATTATCTTTATTATTAAGTTTTATAAATGCACTATTAAATGGAAATTCTATATTATTCTTCTTCAATATATCACTCGACACATATATCATTTGACTTGAATACATTTGTGCAACATCACTAACATTTAAATCTAAATTAACTGAATTTAATCCAAGATTTATATCAACATTTATGTTGTCTGAAACATTCACATTATAATCATCCAAAAGTTTAGATGGAATTACCACACTATTTTCACTAAAATTTATTATATTTCCTCTCTTATCTTCAAGTTTCAAAGATGAATTATCATTTTTAATAACAACTATAGGCATTTCTATATTTTCATTTTTAAGATAAACATTCCCAATTGTTGTAAAATTCAAATCCGCAACATCTATATATCTATGATAAGATTTAACTTCATCCTCATTAACCCCATTAACCATTCTTGTTTCAAAATCATATGCCCTAATTCTTGTTTCATAGCTTAAAAGCTCATTAACAGATGATTTTAAAGAAAATCCTGTAATTAAAAACGCAATACTTCCAATCATACCAACAGAACTAAGTATCATTCTCGTTTTATTATAAAATATATTTCTTATGATAATCTTATAAATAAAGGAAATCTTCTTCCATATTTTAAGTTTTTCCAAGAAAATGTGCTTCGAATTTTTAGGAGGTTTTGGCCTTAAAGCATTTGCTGGTGACTCTTTAAGAGTTTTATGACAAGAAATTATAGTTGAAGTAATCGAAAAAAGTATAGAAATTAATATTACATAAAATATATATTCTGGATAAATTCTAAGTTTAAACATAGGAAAGGTGTACTGAGATGAAAATGTCTTTAAAATTATATTTGGCAGAGTAAAAATCCCTATTAACCCTCCAATGAACGATCCTATAATAGATGCAAGTAACGAATATATTATATATGAAAAGTAAATCCTAGAACTTGAGAATCCAAGTGCCCCCATAATTCCTATTTGCTGTCTTTGATTTTCAACCATCTTAGACATTGATATAAATGTTATAATTCCTGCAACTATAAAAAATATTATGGGAAAAATTACAACAACCTTATCAATTTGATTGAGCGCCCCATCAAATGATGAATAACTAACATGATCCTCTCTTTTAACCATATTTACAAAATTTTGTATATCTTTAAATTCATCACCATTTAAAACTTCACTTGATTTAATAAGTGCCTCTGTATAAAAATAAGAAATATTATTTTCATTAAATTTTAATCTAATAGTATCTTCTGTAATATATCCAACTCCAAACCCATCTGGATCAATATTTGCAGAAAATTTATCCCTTACTTTATAAACATACTCTGGAGAATCCATAATCCCAGATATACGAAGATCAAAATTTATGCCATTATAATCAAATTTAATATAATCCCCAATATTTAATTTATTTAACTTCATATAAAGTTTATCTAATATTATTTCATTGTTTGAAGGAAGCGTACCGTCATAAATATATGGAACATTTATATTTTTAGTTAAAGTATGTATCCTCAAATCACTATCACTATTATTTAAATTAGTTGTAGTATTAATGGTATGCCTTAATTCCAATTTATCAATTTTATTATTCGATTTATAAGCTTCCAAATCTTCTGAATAAACTTGCCTAAAATACGCAGTATAATCCATAAACTCTTGATTTTTATAATAATTCCCAATCAAATCTCTAACGGAAGTTACAGAATTTGAAAGCCCCGTAAAAAACACAGAACCTATACCGATAACAAATATTATCGAAATAAATCCACCAAGCGATGTTTTAATATCTCTAAATAATTTTAACAATAAAACTCTCATCTACCACTCAATCTCCTCAACAGGAACCTTATTTTCGTTAAATTCTATACGTTCTATAGTTCCATTTTTAACGTGTATAACTTTATCAGCCATAGGTGCTATTAAAGAATTATGTGTAATTAAAGCAACCGTCTTATTAAGTGTTTGATTTATCTCATATAAGAGTTTTAAAACTTTCTTTCCCGTATCATAATCAAGTGCTCCCGTAGGCTCATCACAGAGAAGAAGTAATGGGTTTTTTGCAATCGCTCTTGCAATCGCCACCCTTTGCTGTTCACCACCTGATAACTGTGTTGGGAAATTATTTATTCTCTCAGATAACCCAACTCTATTTAACATATCTTTAGCATCTAAAAAATCCTTACAAACACTTGTTGCAAATTCAACATTTTCAATGGCAGTTAAATTTGGTATTAAATTATAAAATTGAAACACAAATCCAATCTGTTCTCTCCTATATTTTGTTAATTGATTCTTACTAAAATTAGTAATATATTCACCATCAACAATAACCTCTCCAGAAGATGCCAAATCCATTCCACCTAAAATATTTAAAATAGTAGTTTTACCTGCCCCACTCGCACCAAGGATTACAACAAATTCACCCTTATCTATAGAAAAATTAACATCATGAAGTGCATCAATAGTAATTTCTCCAACCTTGTAATGTTTAGAAACATCTTTAAACTCAACAATCTTACTCATAAATACCATCCCTATGTATTTTTTTACCCTTTCTAGGATTTACCATAATGTTTTTCAATATATCATAATCACCCTCCCGATGCAAGTTTATAGTATCATAACATATAAGGTCCCTACTTATATCAACATACTGCTCCATTTTAAAACAGTCCTTATTATTACTCCTCTTTATTGATGAACAAAAAATATTAAATCCACTCTCATTTAAATATTTAAATCTTTCATCATTTTTATCTATTACATCACCTGCAGGATAAACAAATAAATTTGTGTATCCGATTATATTTGATACATATCTAAACCAATTGTCCATATCATTCTTAACCAAATTAAGGGTTATATCTTTAAAATCTATATTACCATATGTATTGCACGCAAATGTCCATCCATCATCTTTAAGATTATCTGCTATCCTTTTGGCTTCATAAATATCATTTGATAATTTTTTAATCCTAACACTATCTATAAACAATCTACGAGTAATATTTCTACCTGTGTTATATCCAAATATAAATTCAGAATCAACAATAGAAAGTACACCTTTTGCATTATTAAAAGAAAAATCTTCATTTTCCCTAACAAACTTATTTACAATTGTTATTACATTATCCTCTTCAGTTATTTCTTCATTCCCATTTCGAAGCTTCATCATCTTAACTTTCATATCTCCTTCATCAATGATAAGCTTTGAAGAACTATAACCAAAATCATCAACAAATAAAACAAACGGTTTCCTTCCCTTTGGAATATTTAATATCTTACGCTTAACTCTAAAATTTCCTTCTTTGTAAACCTGATCATATAGATCTGAAATATTAATTATCATGTAATTATTTTTATACAATTCCTCTAGAACTCTCTTAAACTCATCTATACTTATAAGGGAATTATAAAATTTTTTATTCTTATTAATATCTAAGCTATATAATTTTTCATTTGGAATAGGTCTAAAATACATATATTTAACATCACCATCATAAATAGACTCACTATCTTCAAAATACTCTTTATCAATATTAATAATATTTACTTTACTATCTTTAAACGAATAAACCTCATGCACTCTCTCATCTTTTTGAACGCTTCTCATAAACTTAATTGTTTCACTTCCAATTTGAATTTCATCCCAAAATGTATAAATACTTAAGATTATAAAAAGTACAATGTAAAACCACTTAAAACTAAACAAACATTTTAATTTATCAAACATAACCTTATAACCTCAAATCTAAAGTGCAAATCTATATAAATTAGTATGTTCAATCAATTATGTTTAAATTTAATTTATAGACGTGTAATTTATGGTAATAAAAAGAGAGATAGCATTAACCTATCTCTCTATAAGAATCGCTCTAGAAGGTGCACCTTCAGCTCCTTTTATTTTAAGAGGAAGGGCAACTAAAAAATATTCCCCTTCATTAATATCTTTAAGATTCAATCCTTCAAGAACAGCAATACCATCTTTAAGGAAAGCTTCATGAGTTTCATGGCTAGGTTGATCCCTCTCAACACTTAAAGC
This sequence comes from Candidatus Arthromitus sp. SFB-rat-Yit, assembly GCF_000283555.1. NCBI lineage: Bacteria > Bacillati > Bacillota > Clostridia > Eubacteriales > Clostridiaceae > Candidatus Neoarthromitus > Candidatus Arthromitus sp. SFB-rat-Yit. Next base: position 374,848 of record NC_016012.1, on the reverse strand, counting down.
ATCGATACCAATACCTTTAATCTTTTTCTTTGCAAGAAATTGGCTAACCTCTATCGATATAAATACAAACTTAAAATCAAATTCTTTCAAAAAAGAATTTCTAGTTTTAAAAATTATAAAATCATTTTCTGAAATACTATATTTATCTATATCTTTCATCTCAATCTTCTCTTCAACGTGAGATAGATCAAAAACCTTGCAATCAGTAACACATTTGTACAAGTCTTGATTATCTATAGTTTCCCCACCTTCTATCATATGAAGAGGAGCATCCATATGAGTGCCAACATGCATATCTAAAAGAGCTCTACTTTCATAACTAGTCCCCTTATTATAATCACTGACAACAGTAATTACAGGTTTCTTGTCCTCCTTATTTTTATAAACAATCATATCTGGATGAATCAAAGTCGATATATCATGTATTCTCATCTAAATATCCCACCATTTCATATTTTCTTTATGAAGTAATTTATTCATTTCATATGGTCCCTCACTTAAAGAATGATAATTATACAAAGGAATATCCTTATTGTTATCCCATATTTCAAATATTTTCTCAACATACTTCCAAGAAAACTCAGTTTCATCCCATCTCGTAAATAATGTAGATTCTCCCCTTATAGCATCATACATAAGTTTCTCATATGCCTCTGTAGAAACAAGCGAATGACAATTCTGGCAAAAATCCATTTGAATTGGTATGATTTCATTTTCATTTCCAGGCTTTTTAACGCTCAAATTTAAAAATATTCTCTCATCAGGATGTATTCTTATAACGAGAAGATTCGGTTGTAATTTATTATCTTCATTATATAAAACAAATGGAGCATTCTTAAATTCAATAACAACTTCCGTTATCTTTTTGTTAAGTCTTTTACCTGTCCTTACATAAAAAGGAACACCAGTCCATCTATAGTTGTTAATAAAACATTTTATAGCAACAAATGTTTCAACCATAGAATCACAAGATACATCTTCCTCTGACCTATATGCCTTCAAAGTACCTTTTTTATCTTCAATATATTGGCCACGAACAATATTTTCTCTTACAAATTTTTCATCAACTATCGGCATCGCCTTAAGAACCTTAACCTTCTCATCTCTTACATCTTCCGTACTTAAAGACACAGGTGGCTCCATCGCAATAAGTGTTAATAATTGAAGCATATGATTTTGAAACATATCTTTAAGAGCACCTGATTTTTCATAATACTTACCTCTTGTTAAAACTCCTAAAGACTCATTACTAGTTATTTGAATATTATCAATATATCTGTTATTCCATACGTGCTCAAGTATCGGATTAGCAAATCTTATAGCCATTATATTTTGGCTCATCTCTTTGCCTAAGTAATGATCAATTCTATAAATTTCATTTTCTGTAAATGTTTCTGTCATCTTTTTATTTAATTCTCTAGCAGATTCTAAATTCTCTCCAAAAGGTTTTTCAATTATAACCCTCTTAATTCCTTTAGTATTATCCGCCAAATTATTTGACTTAAGTTTATCTACTATAACAGAAAAATATTCTGGAGATACTGCCATGTAATAAAGTATGTTTTCATCATGTGAGTATTTTTCGCACATGCTCTTTATCAAATCTTTAAGAGATTGATACTTTTCATCTTTAACAAAATCCAACCTTAAATATTTAAAAATTTCAGAGAACTTTTCAAATTCTTCTTCTTTAAATGTGGATTTTGAAAATTCCTTCAAGGCCTTCTTAGCATTATTTCTATAATCATTTTGAGAAAATTCCCTACGTCCAACACATATAAAATTAAATTTTTCAGGTAATAAGTTTTGTATATATAAATTGTAAATTGCCGGAATTAATTTTCTATATGTCAAATCCCCTGTCGCTCCAAATATAACAAATATATTTGGTTCATTAGTATTTATTTGATCCATACTCCCCCCAAAATTTAAAAACATTATTTATTATCCTTAACAGCATGACCACCAAATTCATTTCTAAGTGCTGCAACCAACTTTCCTGTTAAAGAATCATCTTGTTCACTCCTATATCTCATAAGTAATGATTGAGTTATTATAGTCGCTGGTATTTTTAAATCAAGTGCTTCTTGTACAGTCCAAAGTCCTTCCCCTGAAGAATACATAACACCTTTTATTTTATCTAACTGAGGATCTTTACTAAAAGCATTATGAGCAAGCTCCATAAGCCATCCTCTTACAACAGAACCATGATTCCAAACCTTAGCAACTTTTTCAAGGTTTAAATCAAATCTACTTTTGTTTAAAATTTCAAATCCTTCTCCAATAGCAGCCATCATACCATACTCAACACCATTATGAACCATCTTTACAAAATGTCCAGAACCATTTCCACCACAATGTAAATATCCATTCTCAACACTTATATCACGAACTACTTCCTCTATATATGAAAATACTTCATCCTCAGCACCAATCATAGTGCAAGCGCCATTTCTAGCTCCATCAATTCCACCACTTGTACCAACGTCAACAAAATCTATTCCTTTTAATTTTAAAGTTTCATACCTTTCTAAAGTATCTTTATAATTTGAATTTCCACCATCAATAATTATATCGTTCTTATTTAAAAGAGGTACCAATACATCAATAATTTGATCAATAATTTTACCTGCTGGAAGCATGATCCAAATAACTTTTCTTCCTTCTAATTTATTAACTAATTCTTCAATTGAAGAAACTCCATGCAACCCCTCTTTAATAGCTTCTTCAACCTTTTCTTTAGATCTATTGAAACAAACAACTTCATGCCCTTTATCTCTCATATTTAGAGCTAGATTAAATCCCATTCTTCCTAATCCAATCAATCCTATTTGCATAAACAAATCCTCCTACTACAATAAATTTTATATATTAATTTTAATTAAACAAAAAGAAACGATACATATAAAATATCGTTTCTTTTCCTAAATTAATAATTATTGGCGTGTCTTAAGAGATTCGAACTCCTGACCTACGGCTTAGAAGGCCGTTGCTCTATCCAGCTGAGCTAAAGACACATAATATGGAGCGGGTAGTGGGAATCGAACCCACCTTGCCAGCTTGGAAGGCTGGAGTATTACCGATATACGATACCCGCACATTTGGAGCGGAAGACGAGGCTCGAACTCGCGACATCCACCTTGGCAAGGTGGCACTCTACCAACTGAGCTACTCCCGCAACAAAAATACAAATTTTATATGGTGCAGGTGAAGGGAGTCGAACCCCCACGCCGTAAGGCGCTAGATCCTAAGTCTAGTGCGTCTGCCAATTCCGCCACACCTGCATTCATTGGTGATTCGTCGGGGACTCGAACCCCGGACACCATGATTAAAAGTCATGTGCTCTACCACCTGAGCTAACGAACCATATTGGCAGGGATAGCAGGACTCGAACCTACGCATGACGGAGTCAAAGTCCGTTGCCTTACCAACTTGGCTATATCCCTATATCTATGGGGTGAATGATGGGACTCGAACCCACGACAACCAGAACCACAATCTGGCGCTCTACCAACTGAACTACATTCACCACATTTTGGAGCGGGTAGTGGGAATCGAACCCACCTTGCCAGCTTGGAAGGCTGGAGTATTACCGATATACGATACCCGCACATGGTCGGGGTGACAGGGCTCGAACCTGCGACCTCATGCTCCCAAAGCACGCGCGCTCCCATCTGCGCCACACCCCGTTAACTCAAGAAATCTAACATTTTAAAAATATATTAATTTCCTGCTCTCAACATATTCAATTATATATCGATATAATTATATTGTCAATATAATTTTTACTTTTTTATTTAAAATTTTATTTACTTAAATATTCTCTTAATTTGTTTAGTGCAATATACCTATGGGATATAGAATTCTTACACTCTTTTGTAATTTCTCCAAGTGTTTTAGAAAATTTATTTACATAAAAAATCGAATCATATCCGAAACCATTATCGCCCCTTTTCTCTCTTAGAATAAAACCATTTAATTCACCTTCAAATTGTTTTTCCTCTCCTGTTTCTAATATTATAGTTAAAACAGTCAAAAATTTTGAAGTCCTATGATTATCATCTATTTTTTCCATTAATTTTAAAACTTTATTATTATTTTCATCATCAGTTGCACCATCACCGGAAAACCTTGCACTCATAATACCAGGTGCTCCTCCTAAAGAATCTATAATAAGACCACTATCATCACTTAACACACAAAAATCTTTATAATGAATACTCAATAAATAATCATATATCACCCTAGCTTTCTTATAAGAATTTTCATGTATAGTTTTACCATCTTCAACTACATCAATAAAAATACCCTCATCTTTTAAAGATACAATATTAAAATTTAAATCTTTAAATATATCTTTTATTTCTTTTACCTTGTTATCATTGTTACTTGCAACAATCATCTTCATAAATATAATCCCCTTAAAACAAGTAAGAATCTTCTATATTTGCTAAAATTCTATTATCTATACCATTATAATTTATAAAATAATCTCCATCATCTATGACTTCCCCTATTACACTACACTCTATTCCTTTATCATAAAACGCATCTAATATATCGTTTTTATACATTTTATTAGATGTGAAAATTAAATTCCCAGAAGATACAATACGCAATACATCCTTATTTAATATAGAGCATAATTCCCTTGTAAGTTTGTGAATTTCTATATTTTCATTCACAATTCTAAAACCATTCTTTGATGCATAACTCATCTCAAGTAATGCTCCAATGAGTCCACCTTCTGTTATATCATGCATAGATGTAATATTAAAATTTTTAAGTATTCTACTTTCATCTTTTATGCTAAGATAAGTTTTAAACTTTTCGATATCTTCATCATAATTACAACTCAATTTATCCTTAACCTCATCAAATAAAAGAATTGTTCCTTCTATTCCAAGTGTTTTTGTTAAAAAGATCAAATCACCTTTTTTAGAAGTCGATGTTCTTACAATATCTTTTTTGTCTGCTACTCCTATAATGGTTACTGATACTACTATATCATTTACAATATTTGTAACTTCTGTGTGACCACCCAAAATTTCCAAATCATGTTCTATGCATTCTTTATTTATTTCTTCCATTAAAGACCTAAAATCTTCCATCGTTTTATTCTCTGGAATTAATATGGTTAAAATAATTCCATATCCATTTCCTCCTGTTGCGTATATATCATTTGAATTTATTATAATAGATAATTTCCCTATATCCTTTGATGTAAATGTAATCGGGTCTGACGATATAAGTATAAAATCCTCTTTAATTAATTTAATATCAATAATGCAACTATCTTCACCAATACTTGAAGATAATAATGTGCTTTTCTTTTTTATTCCCATGTAATTTTTAATTACATCATCAAAATCCTTTAAATTTAATTTTCCCATTTTCATTTAAAACACCTCCGAAATATTATATCACACATATCAATTAAAATTTTAATATTAGTATTTAATAAATAGTTGAAGCAATATAATAATTATGAGGTGACTTTATGGATCAAAATCATTTAGGAAAATTTTTAAAATTAAACTCTCTTAAATACCCATTAATAGAGTACCAGCTTTTTAATTTTTCAAAAGAAAGTTTAAAACAAATACTATTAAACTCAAAATGTGGAGAAATTATACACGGGAAAGAATTTAAAGATAGACCTCCGTCTACAGATCTTTTAAATACAAAACATATATATCCACTCGCATGTTTGTATAAAAAAGCTAAACCAAATATAAAATCAGAAAAACATATATTAAACTGGAAACAAGATAAAATTAAAAAAAAGGTCGACATACTAAGCAATGCTTACATGACATTATGCATTTTAAACCTAGCAAAATACTACGAAAAAATAATACACAATGAGAAAAAACGAAATGAAATCGTTAAATTTTATGTGTCATGTGCTAAACATCAATTAAATTACTATGTTAATAATTTTAGAAATGATATTGGATTATTTGTAGATATGGTCGCATCATACGATGATAAAAATAAAAATTACGTATCATTTAGTTCATATGACACATCTTTTGAATTTTCTCCACAGGCATATTTAATGGTTTGTTTCTCTAAATGTTCAAATCTTTTAAAAGATACAAGCCCATATAAAATACCCTTTCTAAATTTTTCGAAAGAAATCAGAGATATGTTTATTAAATTTAAAGATAATATCTTAAATTGTCCTAGTAAAAAATCTATAGAAATACTTTATGCCTTTTCTCTTTATATAGATACGTTACCAGACAATTCAATCATAGACTTGTCTTTAAATATAATAGAAAATTTCTTCTCTAAATACTCACTCTCATCTATTTCCACTTATGATAAATTTCTTCTCTACAATTCACTCATAAAATTAAAATCTACAATATCAAAACAAAATAATGATACATTACATGATCAAAAAAAGTTAATTTCAGAATACATTTGGGATTTAGATGAAATATTTTCAAACGAAAATTTGTGCAAAAATGAGATAACAGACACCTATGATATAATATCCTACGAGCTATATCTCCTTCGATTTAATAAAAGCGAATCCCAAAAATTCTACGATAATGTACTCATACCTTCAAAAATTTTCTCATCATTCCCAAACATTCCGAAAAATTATGAAAGTGAAAAATACTTTGGATTTAATCATAAAACTGAAAACATCATACCAGATAAATGTTTCAAACATTCATCATACAAAACCATGGATGAATGCAATCTAACCCCTATAATTTGCAAAAACATACATTTCTTATACGATAAAAATAAATTTTCAAAACCAAAAATCAAATTTGATTCTAAAATAAATATGAAATTAATTTATTTAATGATATATGAATTAAAAGATACAATAATAAAAGCAACCAAGTAAGCAGAATTTTATTCTGCTTACTCAATTGCTCTTTAAATTAAAAATTATTTTCTTGCAACTGATAAAATCCTTGTGGATGAGCACATACAGGACAAACTTCTGGAGCATTCTCTCCATATTCTAAATATCCACAGACTCTACATTGCCATATAACATTTTTATCTTTATGAAAAACTTCCCCATTTAATATATTATTCTCAAGTTTTGAGAATCTCTTAGAATGAGCATCTTCAATTTCTGCAACCTTCTTAAATTTTTCTGATAATTCCAAAAATCCTTCTTCTCTGGCTATATTTGAAAATTCTATATACATTTCAATTGATTCATAATTCTCATTTTTTATACTAGATTTTAAATTTTTAACTGTATCATATAATTGTCCTAAGTACTCATACCAAATTTCTGCATGCTCCCTCTCATTTAAAGATGTTTCATCAAATATAGAACCTATTTGCTCATATCCTTCTTTTCGTGCTATATTACCATATAATTCATACCGTACACGAGCTTCACATTCTCCAATAAAAGCTTCCCACAAATTTTTCTCAGTTTTTGTACCTTTAAGTTTATTTTTTATATCCATATGATCCATAAATGCACATCTCCTAAAATATATAAAACTCCAAATATATTATATGGATCATTAAAAACTTTGACATATGTAATTAATTATTTGTTGTATATCTTCTGAAATATATTAAAACCTTTATCTATAAAAATTCCCAAACATAAAGTATTAAAAATACTTCCTATACCTATTTTTGACATAAGTAATATTGAAAAAATAGCAAATGATAAATCCATTAAAATTTTTGCTTTAAAAATAGAAATATTAAACCTATTTCTTATAGACATAAATAAAAAATCATTAGGATGCGGTGAGTACCCTGGCTGTAGATAAATAGAAATTCCCATTGACAATATAACTATTCCTACCAAAAAAACCAAAATATTAATTAAAATCCCATCAAATGAAACATCTTTTATGATTAAAATCCAAAAGTCCACAAAAAAACCAACTATAAAAGATGTAATTAAGCATTCAAATCTTGGACGTTTCCTCAAAATAATGCTAGCTGCAATGATTGTAAATACTCCAACTATAAAACTAGACACAGAAGCCGGAATATTAAAAATATCTGAAATTCTAAGAAAAAGTGCATCTGAAAAAGATAATCCTAGACTCGATAAACTAATAATCCTTATACCTAAAGCTAATAGAAGCATACCTCCAAAAAAAAATACCAAACCTTTTAAATTTAATCCCTTGAACATTTTTGTAATTACCCTCCGAAAATATTTAAATGTTAATGTCGAAATTCTACCAAAATATTTTTTCTTGTTCAAATCAATTTAAAAATTTATTTATAAACATCTACTATAAGCCCTTGAATCTCATCAATAGTTGTAACTATAGCTAAATTATCCTTCTCATCGCCTATTATTTGATTAGTCAAATCCTTAAGTTTTTGATCTATAGTATCAACTGTTAAATAATATCTAGAATTAAATGCATCTGAAAACTTGTTTAAAGAATACATATCATCAAGCACCTTACCTAGATACTGCTTAACTAACTTTTTATATTCAACTACATCTCTATATTCTTTAGTTACAACCACTTTATTCCCTATCTTTTTTATAGAATCCAAAAGTTCCTTTAAATCTTTTTTAGATCTATTTGAAAGTTTGTTATCTAATTGACTCGTTAAAATATCAGCTCTATTTTTGCTTACCTTAACATTATTTGATAAATTATTTTTGTTCTCCTTAACTTCTAATCCAGATATCCTCATAGAATTATTACTCCTCAATAATTAAACTCATATATTATGATTATCTTTTTTTCAATTTATATTTAAATTATTTTTTATAAAAAACTAATAATTTTTGTGCAAAATAAAATAATAATATTCTAAATAACAAATGGAGGTTAAAATGATGTGGCACTCAAAATCAATTGAATACATTTCAAAAACTTTGAAAACAAACACAAAAACAGGTTTATCAACTTCCTACGCCTCTAAACTTTTACAAAAAAATGGCACTAATGAATTAAACAAAGAAATTAAAAAAAGCTTACTCAAACTTATATTTGATCAAATAAACAACATACTTATTTACATTTTAATTTTATCAAACATAATATCGTTTTTCCTAGGAAGCCATAAAGAAGCTATAATAATATTCTTAGTTATTATTTTAAATTCGTCCATAGGTATCATACAAGAATATAAATCTGAAAAATCTCTTGAATCTCTAAAAAAACTCTCCTCTCCAAAATCCATCGTTAAACGGGATAATAAGATAATTGAAATAAATTCAGAAAATTTAGTCGTAGGGGATATTGTTCTGCTTGATGCTGGTAGAATTGTACCTGCTGATATTAGACTTTTTGAGTGTGCAAATCTTAAAATAGATGAATCTGCATTAACGGGAGAATCTGTTCCGTCTGAAAAAAGTATAGATACTCTTTTAAAAGATGAATCTATTCCATTAGCAGATAGAAAAAATATGGGATATATGTCAACTATAGTTACATACGGACGTGGAGAAGGAATTGTTGTCTCAACAGGAATGAATACAGAAATAGGAAAAATAGCTTCTTTTTTAAATGATTCAAAAAATGAAATTACTCCTCTTCAAAAAAAGTTAAATATTCTCGGAAAAAACATAGGAATTCTTACAATTATAATATGTGTAATCATTATGATAACTGGACTCATTCAAGGAAATAAACTAATTGATATATTTTTCATCGCAGTATCCTTAGCTGTTGCAGCAATACCTGAAGGTCTTTCAACAATTGTTACAATAGTTTTAGCTATTGGAGTCCAAAAAATGATCAAAAAAAATGCAATTGTTCGTAAACTTTCATCCGTTGAAACTTTAGGATCTGTAAATGTTATTTGTTCTGATAAAACAGGCACTCTCACAATAAACAAAATGACTGTTATAGAATACTTCATAAATAATTCTAAATTTGATGCACGTGAATTTAAAAATGATGATAATACTAAAAAATTCTTCATAAGAAGTATGACTCTATGTAACGATTCAAGTTATTCTAAAGATGAGGAAATTGGAGATCCTACTGAAATTGCACTTCTTAGATTTGCATATAAAAATATAGAAAATCATAACTTCAAAAGAATTTCTGAAATACCTTTCGATTCTGATAGAAAATTAATGACCACAGTAAATAATGTTCATGATATTTTCTACTCTTTTACAAAAGGTGCAGTTGATAACCTACTTAAAATTTGCAATAAAATTTCTATAAATGACAATATCCACGAGTTAACAGATGATATTAGAAAAAATATTTTAAATGAAACTAAGAGAATGGGAGACTCTGCACTAAGAACACTCGGTTTTGCATACAAAGAAATCATAAATTTAACTAAAGACAACTATGAAGATAATCTCATATTCCTTGGAATAGTTGGAATGATCGATCCTCCTAGAGAAGAAGTTAAACAATCCATAGAAATTTCAAAAAAATCCGGAATAAAAACAATAATGATAACTGGTGACCATAGAAATACAGCCTTTGCTATTGCTAAAAATCTCAGTATAGCTGAAAACATAGATGAAACAATGTTAGGATCCGAAATAAATAAACTAACAGATAATGAATTAAATGATAAAATCAAAAATATCAGTGTATTTGCCCGAGTTTCTCCAGAACATAAAGTTAAAATTGTAAGATCATTAAAATCACTTGGAAATATAGTAGCTATGACTGGAGATGGTGTAAACGATGCCCCTTCACTAAAAATGGCAGATGTTGGTATATCAATGGGTATAACTGGAACAGATGTATGCAAAAATGCCTCAGACATTATACTTACAGATGACAATTTTAAAACTATAATCACATCTATTGAAGAAGGACGAAACATATTTAACAACATAAAAAAATCAGTAATATTCCTATTAACATGTAACCTTGGAGAAATATTAACAATTTTTGTATCAATTTTATTTAACTTTGAACTACCATTATCACCTACACATCTCCTGTGGATAAATTTAATCACAGATTCTCTTCCCGCTCTTAGCCTTGGAGTTGATACTCACGACAAAAATATAATGAATAATAAACCTAAAAAAAGTAATGAGAATTTAATTTCAAAATCAAATATTTTAAAATTAATTTTTAATGCATTAATAATTGGAATTGTAAGTATTATCTCTTTTCTTATTGGATACAAAAAAATCGGCCTTGTATATGCCCAAAGCATGACATTCATCGTCTTATCATTTTCTCAATTATTTTTATCACTTAGCATGAGATCAGAAGATAAATACTTATTAGAAATAGGATTATTTTCAAACATGAAACTAATTTTTTCAATATTAATAGGCTTAATTATACAAATAATTATAATAACAACTCCATCACTTAATATATTCTTTGGCACACAAACCTTGAGTACAAAAGATTGGATCACATCTATAGCTTTATCAATAATCCCATTTATTGTGAATGAATTTTTAAAACCTTTTTCAAAAAATAAATAGAGAGTAGTAATAACTACTCTCTTTATTGTGCAACTGTTTGATTATCAAATCCATCAGATCTTGGTCTCTGACCTCTTCCACCATTTCCACGTGTTATATTTGTTGTTAATACGTTCTCAAGTGTAATTTCTGTGCTGCTTCCACCTGATATCAAAGTATATTTATTATTTAAATTCAAATTTGGATGGGTTATTAAAACAGAACTATATGACTTAGGAGCCTTCCACGATACTACTTCATCTCCATTTGAATTTACAAGTTTAACTTCATTCTCATTTCCACTTGGAGCTGTATAGGATATAACTGGTTGTTTAGTATTTTCATTTATATTCTGGTTCATAGGAGTTCCCCCAACCCCAATTAGAATTCCTCCATTAACCGTAATATTACCATCATAATCAATAGCATTTTCTCCATTTCCAGGATTAGATGATACTAAAATATTACCATCATTTATAGTTATATTTCCATTTGAATCAATACCATCTCCACTAGCATCTATAACTAAATTCCCTCCATTAATTGTTATATATACATTTTCATCAGCAATCATGCCCCCTCTACCTCCCATCATTCCGCCATTTGGAGGTTGTTGTAATCGATTATTCCCACTAAATCCATTATTATCCCCCTCAGGAGGTGGTGCAGGAACATTATCTGCATTGAATGTAGTATTATTTGGATGATTAGTAGGAGTATTATCTACATTAGTATCATTATTAACATCTGGAGGTTTCGGAGCATTATTGTTTGTTGTAAAATTATGTCTATCCATAGTTTCACTACGTGTTACATTAGGGTTAGATGCATTAATACCATCATCACTTGACGTAATATTAATATTACCTCCATTTATAATTACCCTATATCCCTCGATACCTTCATAAGATTTCAAAATATTTATATCCCCAGAATTTATAATAGCCTCAACATCTGCACGTATTCCATCATCATCTGTTTTAATATTGAAATTTCCATCATCTACAACAACACTTCCTGTCGCATTTATAGCATCTTGTACACTTTCAATTTCAAAATTTCCACCAGCAATATAAATATTCCCCTTCTCTAATTCTTCTGTATTCTTACACCTAATCCCTTGACCATTTGATTTTATATTAAATATACCACCGTAAATTCTCACGGAATCTTTTCCAGAAAGACCTTGATCTTGAGATATTATGTTAAATGTACCAGATACAATATTTAAATCATTTTTAGATACTATAGCATGCTTATAATTAGATGTGACTTTTAACTCTCCATTACCATTTATAGTTAAATCATCCTTACTAAATATAACTCCATCAATATTATTATCATCTATATTTACATAATTAGCTCCTCCACTTAATATATTTGTAGTTCCTTCTTTCAAAGTCATTATAAGCTTATCTGCACTTTTTACATAAATAGCTGCACTTGTTTCATTATGAATATTAATACCATTTAAAATAATTCTAACATCATCTGTTTTATTAACGTCAACAATTATCTGAGCATTTTCCATATTCCCACTTAAAACATAAGTACCAGCCTTATTAATAGTAACAGTTTTATCGTTAACCAATACCCCTGTACCACTATAATTTATTTGACCATCCGATAGATTAATTTTAGTTGATAAATTTTCATCATAATCAACTTCATAATCTTTAACATTAAGTTCCTTTTTTATTACAGATTGAGTAAGTCCTGTCGATGAATTTGAACTCGTACTCAAATTTACTGATGAATTATTATTTTCATTCGATACATTTTGAGATGCATTGAGACTTGCACTAGTATTGGTTGTACCACATCCACTAAATGAAAATAATATAATACCAGAAATAACAGCCTGTAATAACTTAGATTTTTTCATAATATTACAGCTCCTCTCTAGAAGGTAAATTTTTACCAATTATAATTTCTAAATTTCCATTTCTACATCTAATATCATCAATCATTTCTTTTTCATTTATAGAATTTTTTATAACTATCTTATACTCTATCTTAAATAAACTACCCATGTTCATACTTCTAACCTGATAAATTTCCCAACTCTTTAAATATTTATCAAATATATCATTAAATACATTTGTATAATCAAATGACTCTGGTATAGTTATCTTAAGTGTCTTTTGGCGTGGGGGACCCTCACCAAATTTTGTAGCATTTAATAAAATATTTAAAGCCCCCATAATAATAACAAATAAAACTGCTATCCCAATATATCCCATACCGGTTGAAAGCCCAACTGCCATTGCTATAAATATACTAATTATTTCCTTTGCACTCCCAGGTGCTGATCTAAATCTTACCAGTGAAAATGCTCCAGTAACAGCAACACCAGCACCCAAATTACCATTAACAAGCATAATAACTAATTGAACAACCGCTGGCATAAGCGTAAGTGTAACTATAAAACCTTTTGAATAAACATTCCTAAACATATATATATAAGCAATACAAAATCCAAGAATAATCGATACACTCATACAAATTAAAATATTTTTACCCAAAATATTAGACGATGCATTTTCAATTAAAATAGAATCAAAAACCCAATTAAACATTTTAAACACACTCCCCCAAACTAAATTTTTTAACAAGCAAATTCTCTACTACCACATGAAAGATCTTTACAAATACATTCTCTATATCCTTTATTAATTTGATAAGCAACTCCATACTTAGAAAAAGATGTAGGATAAATACTCAAATCCGTTAAAATCCTACAAAGCCAAAAAGGCATTCCTCCACTAATCTTTATCTCCATTAAATATTCATCTTCTCTAATAACTCTGTCTCCCCATATACCACTCTTAAGGTCAAGATTATAATCTCTATACAAAATATTTTTATCAAAAGTTATCCTTAAATCGTTATCATAAATCCCACGCATGGCAATTCTATCATAAGAAATATACATACTAGGTATTACATTTTTATAATGATTCATCATCCAATCTATTTCTCTAATTACCTGAGTGTCATTTTTCGGATAATTATTAAAATAAAGATAATTTTCCGCATCACATATGTGCATTTTTTCACGTCTTTTATAAACAACACCATCATATTTTTTCTTAAGTTCTACAAACACAAACGAATTTTTATTTGGAACTCCATAACTTCTCATTCTCAATTTTTCTTTATATACAGGTTTATCTAAAGAATTCCTTATAAGTTGAAAATTTGAAGTATCAAAATATATATTACATATACTAGATCTTGGGAAAATATCATCTTCCATCTTATCCTTAAAAACATCCATTAACCTCAAATATTTTTCTTCAGTTAACATATACTTCTTCTCATATCTCATAAAAGTTTTCATAATGTCCTCTCCTTTACATAAAACAGTTTACAAAATAAACCTTAAAACAGCTTTAAACATATAAATAATTTAAAAAATAATATAAGATCCACTCATAATAAAGTGGATCTTATTTATTAAACAATATTTTAAAATTTATCTTTCCATCTTTTGAAAAAGCATTTATCTTTCCTTTATGATTTCTAACTATAGAATCAGCAATAGATAAACCAAGTCCATACCCTCCTGTTTCACGTGATCTCGAATTATCCATTCTGTAAAATCTATCAAATAAATAATTCATATTTCCATTTACATTATTATTAAAAGTATTAGAAACACAAAATTCTATCTTTCCGCTTTTATAATTCAAAAAAACCTCAATCTCCCCAAATTCATCGCTATATTTAATAGCATTATCCATCAAAATAGAAACTAAATCACGTATATCTTCCTCACTACAATTAAAAATTAAACCTTCATTAACATTTGTGACAATTCTCAAATTTTTACTGTTAGAGAATACCTCAAAATCATTTATTATTTCTAAAACAATTTTCCCAAATTGAACTTCCTTCCTATTAATATGAAAATTATTTTCATCCATTTTTGATAAAGATAATAATCTCTTCACTAAACCATCTAAACGTTTAACTTGATTTATGGTACTTTTTGTCCACTCATTTTCACCATTAAACATTTCCATAACTTCAGTATTAGCCAAAATTATGGCAAGAGGTGTTTTAATTTCATGTCCCGCATTAGTTATAAATATTTTTTGTTTTTCCATATTATCTACAAATGGTTTAATTGCATATTTAGATACAAAATTCAAAATAATACCAAATATACAAACAAATAAAATAACTACAAACACCGAAATAATACCAAAATCAATCAGTTTAGATATATCACTACTTAAATCTAAAAAAGACACAAGCTTATATTCATAAGCATCTAACACCTGAAATTTATAAATCCCCTTATATCCCTTATACTTATTTAGATTAATTACATCTTCAGCCAAACTCTTCACATCTAACAAATCTATAGAATCCGTATTTTTAATGTTTACAAAAATACGTCCATCATTAAAAATTTTCGCAGAAAAATATGTATTATGAGGAACAATTCCATTAAAATCATTTTTATAAAATCCATTAAAATCATATGGATTTGAAGGATTAACCCCCCTAAATCCCTTAGGTAAATTACCATCATATTCTGTAATCAACTCTAACAAAGTATTTGATTTAGTATTAACATTTATAATATTGATTAAATTTACAGTAATTATAAAGATAAATAACACAAAGAATAGTGTTGTTGATGTAATTATCATAAATTTACGTTGCAATCTATCAACCATTAACTATCACTCTTACTCTCAAGTTTATATCCAATGCCTCTAAAAGCTTTAATTTCTACAGGAGAACCAATTGAAATAAGTTTTTTCCTCAAATAAGAAATATAAACCCAAACCCCATTAATTTCAGCTTCAGAATCATATCCCCATATTTTATTCATAAATTTTTCACTAGATATTATAACATTTGGATTACTCATAAACATCTCAATCATTTGATACTCTTTATTACCAAGTCTAACAACTTTATCCTCATATGATAATTCAAAGCTTTGTTTATTTAAAAACATATTATTAAATTCCAAATTGTTTGATGTAACTCCATGCTTTCTCCTAATAACGGCTCTAACTCTAGCTAAAAACTCCTTAATATCAAAAGGCTTACACATGTAATCATCTGCACCAAGATCAAGACCTATAACCCTATCATCTATTTCTCCTTTAGCTGTTAATATTAACACAGGTACATCCACATTTTTTTCTCTCAAAATTTTTAATACATTCAACCCATCAATCTTAGGCATCATAATATCTAAAATTATCAAATCATATTCGTCATTAAGTATCCAGTCTAAAGCATCTTCCCCATTATAAACACAATCAACTGAATAATAATTATGTTTTAAAATAGCTACAATAGCATTAGAAAGCTCTTTCTCATCTTCAGCCAATAATATTTTCATAAACAAACATCCTTTTTAAAATTATATATATAATTATATAACTTAAACCTTAAATTTACATAAAAAATAACTTGGAATAAGCATTCCAAGTTATTATTTAAATGTATAGTAAATTTTTTCAAGTTCTTTCTTAGTAAATCCAGTATATTTAATAATTTTATTCAATTCTTCTTTATTTTTCATCATTTCAACAGCAAGTTCTACCTTAGCTTGATTCTTACCTTTTCGTATCATTCTACCAGAAATTTCCCTCTCAACATCATTAGATGCACTCTTCATTCCCTCTTCAAATATCATCTTCCCAATCTTATACATCTTTATCTCCTTCTTCACCTTATACATATCAGACTCATCTAAAAAACTTTCTGCTAAAATTAAAATTATTATAATAACACTATGTTTTTTTTTGTATTCAAATCATTTGCTAACCTTAGCCCTTCAAGTATCAATGTTATCTTCTCTCTCTTTGAATACATATATGGAGTAAGAGAAAGTATCAAATACTCTTCATCAGTAAACTTCTTCTTTTTAGCCGCCTTAGCTGATAATTTCATTAAAATCTTATCTCCATTAAAACAATCTAAATACATATCTGTATAAAAAAATCTTAGAGATGTAAATGCCATATTTTTTACTATTTTACGAGATCTCTGTGGGTAAACTAAAACTAATTCATAATCATACTTATTTTCATATATGAGAAATGATGAATATACTAGAAACTTATATATATCATTATAAAAATATTCTTTTTTAAATTCAAAATGTATGATCTTATTTTTTTGAGTCATCATAGTAAAATTAAGCACTGCATCTTTTATGTAAAAATTATCTTGCTCTCTTCTCTTCACGAACTTACATTTATATGGAAACCCCAAAATTTTAAGCTTAGTATCCTCAAAAATATCTATTATAGCATATTCTATTAACCTATCTAAAATATTAAGTCCCATAATAATCAATACTTCTCCCACAAAATTAAAAAGCTCATAACATATTTTGTGAAAATCAATGAATTTATATACTAATTTAACATCACTACTTATTAATTTTTAAAAAAATAATTTAACAATTTAATACAAAATTTAAATTATATATAAATAAGGTAACTAATTTATATAGTTACCTTATTTTTAAACACTTATTAAATTACATATAAACTTAACTAATATTTCAAAACACTCTTCATTAACATCTTCTAATATTAATTTCTTATATATATAGGTTTGTATATAAAAACATAAATATATATAATTTATATCTTTATCAAACCCCTTTAAATTTATATACTTATCTATATCTATTTTATCTATATTATCATATACAAATGATGTAATACCTTTTACAGAATACCCCTTAAGAATTTCATAATTTGATATAATAAATCTATATATACTCAAAATATTTATAGTATCAGATTTACGGCTATTATCATAAGAATCATAAACTATAAAATTCGATACCCTAAAAAAACATATTACCATAAAAAATAATATAAAATCTCTTTGGTTAACTATATCTAAAATATAACAAAAATTTTTATTATCTTTAAATTCACATAAATACTTATCTAATTTTTCAAAACTATATAAGAAAAATGAAACTTGCCTTTTCAAATTTCTAGGACTATTATCTAATTTCAAATCTATTAAATAATTTACTTTATTCATATTATTTTTATATAAAGTTAAATTTTTATAAACTCGATAATGATTTATATTGAATTTAAGAAAACTCGATAATTGATTATTTTTTTCCATATATATCCATATGGCTATAACTTGTTCGTCATCGTATAAATTCATATTAATACATTCATCTTTTATTAAATTATATATATTATCTAAAATTATCTCTCTATTATCACCTAAAAAATACTTTTTAATATATATATAATTATAATATTCACTTATCATTTCATATCCAGAATTCTTAAAATTAAATGTAATGTTATTATTACTATCTAATAATCCTCTATTTTTCAAATCTTCTAATAATATTCGCTTATACTCTATCCATTTCTTTTTCAATATATAATATTCTAAATTCACATTATTATAAAGATATACTCCGAACTCTTTAATATATTTATCAAATTCTATATCAAATAAATGTGTTAACCAAACAGATATATCTAAATTATCATTATCATGTATCTTAATTTTATTTAATTCTCCAAAATATTTGGATAATATATCATTGGTACTTGTACTATCTATCTTAAATATTTTGTGTATAAACATATCCAAATACTGGTTATCTATCTTATTTTTCAATATTTCTAAGTTTGTTACTAAAATAAATTTTATATAATCAAATCCCAATATATATTGGGAAAAAATTAATATATTTACTATTTGAGAATCGTTATAAATCCTCTCTAAATCATCTATTATAAATATAATTCCTTTTTTCATCTTTGATTTAGATTTATTTCCAAATATCTTAACTATACAGCTATTTATTTCATCTTTGATTTCAAAATAATTTTTTTGAATTTTATCGTTCATAAAATAATTAACCAAATTTGACACTTTATCATTCATGACATAATTTATTATATTCATATAATTTTTCAGAGATTTAGAATTATATATCCCATATGCCTTAAATAAATTTTCTATTACATAATTAAAATAATCGTTTAATTTATTATTCTCTGTAAATATAAGACTATTAATATTAAATACGTAATAATTCCTATTTAATTCTTTCTGCAATACACATGAAAAAGTACTTTTACCAACCCCTGATTCACCATCTATACATATAGTTAATGGCTCTTTATGATAATATTTTAAATAATTACACAATTCTACAAATAAATGTTTCTTCTCGTCAAACATCATATTAAAATCATATATAATATAATTATCATCTTTAATAAAACTTTTCTTACTGAATTTGCTTACTTTATTTTCAAATAAATCTGGTAATAACAAAAACTCAAGCTCAATCATCATTAGAAATAAATCCAAAGTAAAGTATATATTAAATATCGTAAATATTCCCATATAATGACTAAAATCATATATAAAATATTCTCTTGATATATATAATAGCACAAGATAAACAATATAGAATATTATAACTACAACCTTTATTTCAGTAAAATATTTATACACTATTGTACATTTCAAATACCTAAGCTTATTTATATAACCCTTTTTAAAACAAGTCATAATAATAATAAAAATTAAATAAATACATAATAATATTACGATAAAATCAAACAATGTTAAATCATAAAATTTATGAAAGAATATATTATTTATTTGATTAGCAACATTATATATTTGGGTTTTACTTAAAGAATTAATTATTTTAGAATTAATTATACTTATCATAAAAAAACTTATATAAATTACTACAAATAATTCTGGTACTAATCTAAATATAAACTTTTTTATAAAATCCAATACTTTAAATCTAAAAATATATAAGAATATATATATATATATATTAGCAATTATTAAACTACATAAATATAACACTAACTATTTAGCTCCTATTTATTGCTTATATATTCTCTTTATATAAAAATGCACACATCAATTATTATTGAGATATAATTAAAAATATGATATATTTCATTACCATCTATATAATTTGAAAAATAAAGTTATTGATAAAATCAGATTACTCATTTCCTTAATATATTTTGTCATACCAGTTATTACACTATATTTTATATTAGCTATAACAAATATAAAAAACAGATCCTCTATTAAAAAATAGGGATCTATAAAAATATTTATGTATTTTAATATTGATAACAAAATGCTATATCATATCTAAAGAAATCTCCATCATTTTATGAAATGCAGTTTGCCTTTCTTCAGCTGTAGTTTCCTCATGATTTACTATACTATCACTTACTGTTAATATACAAAGTGCTTTGGCTCCAAGTCTTGCCGCATTCATATATAATGCTGCTGCTTCCATCTCAATAGCTAATACTCCCATCTTTTTCCATAATAAATATGAATCTTTATTATCATCATAAAAAATATCTGATGAAAGTATATTCCCTATATTTACATGGATACCTAGCTTATTTGCAGATTCAACAGCCTTAAATAACAATTCATAAGATGCTATAGGTGCAAATGTTCCTGGAAGTCCATATTGAGATGCAAAATTTGAATTAGTTGATGCTCCTTGCCCTATAACTATATCATATAATTTTAAGTTCTCTTGTATCGCTCCACAACTACCAATTCTAATTAAATTCTTTACTTCAAATTTAGTTATAAGTTCATAGGAATATATACCTATACTAGGCATTCCCATTCCTGTCCCCATTACTGAAACTTCCTTACCTTTATACTTCCCTGTAAAACCAAGCATGTTTCTTACAGAATTAAATTGTACTACATCAGTCAAATAATTTTCTGCAATAAACTTACATCTAAGCGGATCTCCAGGTAATAATATACTCTCTGCAATCTTATTCCCACCAGTGTTAATATGAGGAGTATTCATTATAATTCCCTCCTAAAATCAAAATATATAAGTGTTGTTACAACATTATAAAATATCTTATCTAAAACGTCCATATACAAAAACAATTTCATCATCATTTTGATAATATATAAAAAAATACTAAACTAATTCTAATTTTTCTTTAACGGCACTTATTAAATAATTTCTATCTTCAACACTACTTACAACATCTAGTTTGTCCATATCAATAGTTAAAACTGGAGAACTTTTATATATATTATACATCCAATCATCGTACCCTTCCCAAATATATCTATAATAATCTACAAGTTTTTCATCAAGCTCATAAGTTCTACCTCTTTTGTTTATCCTGTTTATAACTGTATCAAAACCTCCCTTTAAATATATAAATAAATCTGGACTCTTCTTTGGAAGTTCTTTAAGTTCCTCCATCATATTATTTAATAAAGATTCATACACACTCATTTCAAGTTCTGAAATTCTTCCAAGTTCCATATTTTTCTTACAAAAATACCAATCTTCATATATACTTCTATCTAATACATTATTTTCACCAATAAGTGCTTCTTTTATAGATTTAAACCTCTTATTTAAAAAAAATAATTGTAACAAAAATGGATATCTATTTAATTTTATCTCCTCATCTGTTGAACTATAAAAAAGTGGTAAAATAGGATTATCATCCACGCTTTCATAAAATACCTTAGAATTTAATTCTTTTGCTATGATTTCTGAAACGCTTGTCTTACCAAGACCAATCATACCACCAACAACTATCACCATTAATTACCTCCTTCGTTAATTAAAACTATATATTTTTATTCCATTTATTAAGGGAGTCTATCATAAATTTTTCAACATCTACTCCATATACACTCTTTAATACATTTTTATTAAATATGTTATCAACATCTCCATATTTATAAACTTTACAATCTTTAAGTACCATTACCAAAGTATTTAAATTCCTTACTATGTTTAAATCATGAAAAACTGATAAAATTATCTTGTCTTTAAAAATTTCTTTAAAATTTTCTATAATATAAATTTGAGTTTTCAAATCCATATTGTTATTAAATTCATCTAATAAAATTATGTATGGGTCTTGGTATAAAATCCTAGATATAAAAACTCTCTGCTTCTCTCCGCCGGATAGCTCGCTCATAAATCTATTTTTCAAATGATATATTCCCATATTTTTTAATATGATGTCTAAATCTTCATCATATTCTCGCACAAATTTCCATTTTTTATAATTACTATATCTCCCGAACTTTACAACATCCAAAACTTTATAATCAAAATACATATCGGTTTGTTGGAATAAAATAGTAACATTTTTTGAAAGCTCTCTATTTTTAAATTTTTTAACTTCTAACTCATTAATTTTTATACTTCCTTCATAATTCAAAAAATTACATATGCATTTTAATAATGTCGATTTACCACATCCATTTAATCCTATTATGCTCAAATGTTCTCCACTTTTAAGAGAAAAACTAATATTATCTAATATTTTAAAATCTTTATCATAAGAATAACTTAAATTTGAAACTTCTAAAATTTTTATTACCTCCTATATTCCCTAAAGAAAATATAACAAAATATAGGCGTACCTATTAGTGCATTAATCGTAGCTATGGGAATTTCTGCCGGATAAATTATAGTTCTAGATATAATATCAAAAAGCACCATCAAAATCCCACCAATAAATAAGCTAGATAATATAACTACAATATGCTTTGATCCAAATAATTTCCTCGATATATGTGGAACAATTAAATCAATAAAACCTATAACTCCACTAGCTGCAATACTCGCTCCAGTTAATATGGAAACAAGTATTAACATGACTATTTTTATTCTAGATACGTTTACTCCAACAGATTTACTCATATCATCTCCAAAAGTTATAATATCAAGCTCTTTACTATAAAATATCGCTAAAATTACTCCTATAATTAAACATGGAATAATTGAAAAAATATATTCCCATCCTCTTGAAGAAAATGATCCAAGTTGCCAAACAATTATAGATGATAAACTCTCATGCCTAATAGATGTTATAAGAATAAAAATTGAGTTTAAAAATAAAGACATTACCATACCAACAAGTACTATTGTATTATTTGACATACTCTTATCAAATTTTCTACATAAACTTATAACAAATAATATACTTAAAACCGAGAAAACAAACCCAACTATCGGAGATGTATCATACCCTAAAAATGAAATATTCCCTACTGTAAAAATTCCAATTCCTAGGGAAGCACCTGAAGATATTCCCATAGTATAGGAGGATGCTAATGGATTTCTAAGCACAGACTGAATAATAACTCCACTAACAGATAACATTCCTCCAACCATAAAAGCTAATAATACTCTTGGAAACCTTATATTCCAGATAATGCTAACTTCTGTTGGTGAAATACTTTCTTTCAAATTCATACCAAACAATTTATGTAAAATTATCCTAAAAATATTTTCTAAGTTATCAGCTCCACCTCCAATTATTAATCCTAAGGTAACAGCTATAAATGAAATCACAATGACAAATATAAATCTAATTAAAATATTACTTTTCATTACTGTAATCTCTTATATACTTCGCAATTTCCCTTAAAGCACCTATAAAAAATTGGGATGCTCTAGAAGACATATTCTTATCAATGTAATAAATCCTATTGTTTTTAACTGCATCTACATTTTCCCATCCAACTCTATTTTTTATCTCATAAATATTACTTTCATCATTTACATTTGTAAAAATTATTTGCGGATTATTTTTTATAACAGATTCTTCGTTCGGAGAAATCCATCCTTCTAAATCCTTAAATATATTTTTTCCACCAGATAATTCAATAATTTCATTTAAATATGTATTTCTTCCAAAACTATATAGATAAGGAGCCTTTGAAATTTCAAAATAAACACTTACTTTTTCATTTTTATTATCTTTTGTAATACTCTCAATATCACTCTTAAGTGATTTAATCATCTCATAACTTTCATCATCTTTATTAAAACTCTTACCAATCAACTTGATAGAATCATATATTCCTTGAACACTTATTGGAGTATCTATATTTATAACATTAACTCCACTTTTTTCAAGTTCTACATATCTAGATAATTCTGATGTATATCCTGATAATATCAAATGCGTAGGATTAAGTTTTAGTATAGCCTCAATATTAGGATCACCAATTTCAAATACCTGAATATTTTCATTCAATCCATTAATCCCCTTAGAATACTGATCAATTCCAATAATATTATTTCCTAAATTTAATCCAACTAAAATTTCTGTATTTGAAGGTGCTAATGAAACAATTCTAATGTCTAAATTTTGTTTTAAGTCTGCATTCATATTTACCTTGCAGGAAACAAATAAAAAAAATATAAATATAAAACTCGTAAATAACAAAATCTTTTTTAAAAATCTCATAATATCCTCCCCTTTTAAAAAATAAAAACGCCTCATGGCCATATCTCCACAAGGCAATATTATTTAAACGCAAACATACACTATAAAAAATAATCTATAATGAATCTACGCAAATAACCTCATACTCCGTAAAGCTATAAGCCAATTACATAGGCAGGTATTCCGACTTAGTATCATCGCATTTATTAACCTTCCCAGAAATTATCCAGTGGTATACAAATAAACGCTACACATCACGGCGGCGGGACCGTATAGGAATTTAACCTATTTCCCTTTTAATAATCAAAACTAATTTTTGATTAACCTATATAAATATTCTACTCAAAATAATTATATAAAAATATTTTTTCTTAATCAATTTTATTTTTTAGATTCTCTAATAATCTCAAAAATACTCTTTGAAGTCGTATCCTCCATTCTATAACCCAAGTTCTTCACAACTTCTTCTATTTCTGAGATATTATCTCCCTCTATTTCTATATATGGATTAGGGTAGAAATCCTTATCATTTATATCAATTTCAATTAAAACATTATCTATTTTATAACTCTCTCTATACTTTTTAATTTCATTTTTAAGGGATAATCCCAATACCTTAAATATGTTTTCTCCAATTTCTGAACTATTAATCACAACTTCCTGCTCATCCATGACCTTATATGCATCATCATCTTTCGATAACTTTATTTTAGTTGCCATATAATAAAAATCATTACCCGTAATCATATCTTCAATAATTCTAATTCTAGCATACCCATTATTTTTTAAAAGTCTATTATCTAGAAAATCAAATAACTTATTAATTTGATTTTCCTTTTTAACAAGAACTCCATTATTTTCCAAAATTTTTTTTCTAATATCACAAATATCTATATCTAAAATTTTAACTTCTATTTCCAAATACACTCACCCAAATTTTTTTATTCCATTAAATTATCTATTATCATTTTTAACAACATACTATTCTTCATCAATCGCAATTTCTCTTCTTTTACGATTAATCTCATCTAATAAAGCATCTTGTAACGTCTTAGAAAAATTTATATTTAATTCTAAAGCTAAGTCATTCATCCACTTAGGTATAGTTAAATTTTTCTTTACTGATTTATCAAAATGCTTTCTAGCATACTCTTCTACATCAACTGTTATTATTTGCTTAGTTGCTTCTATATAATCATCCTCTCCGTCCTTCTCATCAACCTCAACTAAATTTAAATCTAAAGTTGGTTTTGGAATTTCTTCATCGTATTCTTTAAGACATTTTATTCGAGATGCTAAGCATTCAATTGCCATTCTTGTAGCATCTTCCAAATCTTCTCCATGTGTTGCAACTCCAAAATCAGGAAATGCTACACTATAAGCCCCATCTTCAAGCTTATAAAATACTGCAGGATACGAAACTATCATTTAAATTAACCTCCATATTTTTCTATAATTTTTCGCATTTCTATAAATATTAATCAAAACCTCTACTTCCAATGATATTACATCATATATACATATATTGTAAATGCATATATCCTATATTTAAATAAGGATAACCACTAATTAGTTTTACTTTTTAAAAAAATTTTTTAAAAATATATTACTCCTAAAATCATATAGTTATCAATTTTTTTATGATAATATATAATAACTTCCATAATTATTTTAGGAGGAATCACGATTGGATAAATATAACAAACAGTTTGTAAAAATTTCTATACTTAATTTGATTATATACATAGCATTAAACATGGCACACCCTGTAACTCCAAAACTTATAAATGAAAATTATTTACCTACATTTTATTTTGGTTTGCTCACTGGATGTTTTAATCTATCAACATTTATCACATCCCCAACATTTGGTGTAATATGCAACATATATGGTAAAAAAATTCCTATGATAATATCTCTTATAGGATATACTATAGGACAAATAGTATTTGGATTCTTCCCAAATTCCATAAATGTACTCATTGCAAGAATCATATCAGGAATATTTATTGCAGGTTACTTTGTATCAAGTATGTCCTATGTATCATCCATAACTCCAAATGATCTTAAGTTAAAAAGGTTTTCTTACTTTAATGCTTCCAATAGTTTAGGTATGATAATCGGATCCTTAATTGGTGGAAATTTAGGTGTAACCAACTATAGATTAACTTTCATTGTTCAAATAATAATATGTGTATTCTCTATAATTCTTATAATCATATTCTTTAAAGACAATACTATAAAAAATAATGATTTGAAATTTAAATTTAAAATCTTAAACTTTAAATACTTAAAAGAAATCAAAAAATCAAATAAATTCACATACTTAATACTAATTATAATGATTTTAACCTTCTTATCCATTCAAGGATACTTATCTACAATCAGTTATTACGTTGAGGATGTTTTAAATCTACCAACAAGCATAAACGGACTTATACTTGGATCAACAGGTGCATTTACTATAATTACAAATTTATTAATAATCCCTATTATTGTAAAAAAATTTAACTCAAAATCAATATATATGTTTGCAATATTATTATGTGGATCAAGCATAATAATCTCAATGCTTACAAAAAATCAATATATAACCTCCATATTTCTTTTAATATTCATAGCAACGCAAACTCTAATAACCCCTACCATACAATCAGTTTTACTCGAAAATTCAAATCAAAATCATAGCGAGCTCTTGGGACTCCAAAATGGATTCAAAGCAATAGGATCATTTTTAGGTTCAATTCTCTCCGGATTATTGTTCAACGTATGGTTTAAACTGCCCTTTATACTAGTAGGGATAAGCCTAATATTATCATTTATAATTTTAAAATCCTTCAAAGAAAAAAGACTACGCCTCTAATTGACGTAGTCTTTTTAAATTTTTAAAATAAATTCATTTATATAATTATTTTGCATGCTCCTTACCTTTATCAATCTTACATATAAAATAAGATATTAAAAATCCAACAATTAAAGATGCTATACACGTTAACCCTACAACCGAAAATTCGAATCCTGGAAAAATTAATATAAGTGATCCCACAACAAAACCAAGTATAGCCATATATGTTTGAACTTCAAAAACCCTCAAAAGATACTCAACTACTCTAATCATAAATAAAAATCCTAATACTACTCCAATACCAAATGGAATTAATATCAAAATATTAAGATCAGATACAGCTTTTATAACAGAATTATACATGCCAAAAACTATTAAAATAAACGATCCACTTAATCCTGGAATTATCATTGCACTCGATGCCATAAATCCGCTAATAAAAATTATAATGATATTTTCAAAGCTCAAATTAGTTATAATATTTTGACTATATTCAGGTACTTTAACGAACCTAATACTCACTAAAATCAAAAAAGTTATTATAAAAAATATATAAGTTGATTTATTTGGATTAAACTGTTTGACTGCCTTAAATAAAATACCAAACGTGCCTAAAATAAGTCCTATGAATAAATAATTCATCTGCCAAGGGTATCTACTTAAAAGATAAGATATAATATTACTGAAAAGCAATACACCCAATAACATTCCAAGTCCTATGAAAAACAAAAACCTAAAGTTCTTCTTAAAATTTTTAAATATACCCGATATAGATTTTATTAATTTATCATATATACCTAAAATAACTAACATAGTTCCCGCAGAAACCCCAGGAATAATATTAGATATACCTAAAATTATTCCGTTTAAAATATTTCTTAAATCGTCCAATATAATTCCTCATTTCCAAATATATCTCTAAATATAATACTTTACAAAAAAAATATCAACCTATAAAAATTATAGGCTGACACTTAATACACTTTATTATTCCTTTGTCGAATTATAGATTTCTGCTAAAGAAGTTGTAAGTGAAGCTATATTCTGAATCTCTGAAGGTATTATTATCTTTGTTGCCTTTCCATCTGCAACTTTTTCTAATGATTCTAATGCTTTAAGTGATAATACCTTATCGCTTGGATTTGCTTCATTCATATATTTTATACTCTCTGCAAGTGACTTTTGAATCCGTAATATCGATTCTGCTTTACCTTCTGCTTCCTTTATTGCAGCTTGTTTTTTTCCCTCTGCCCTAAGAATGTCAGCATCCTTTTCTCCCTCCGCTCTTAGTATTGCAGACTTCTTTTCTCCTTCCGCTCTAAGTATAAGCTCTCTTCTTTCACGTTCCGCCTTCATCTGTTTTTCCATAGAATCTTGTATTTCTTGTGGTGGTATTATATTTTTAAGCTCAACTCTATTTATCTTTATTCCCCAAGAATCCGTTGCTTGATCTAATATAGATCTCATCTTACCATTAACAATATCTCTAGATGTTAAAGTTTCATCTAATTCGAGATCTCCTATTATATTCCTAAGTGTCGTTACAGATAAATTTTCTATTGCTAAAATAGGATGCTCCACTCCATATACATAAAGTTTAGGGTCAGTAACTTGATAAAATACCACAGTATCAATCATCATAGTTACATTATCTTTAGTTATCACAGGTTGAGGATCAAAATCTATTACCTGCTCTTTAATTGATATTTTTTTAGCTATATTATCTATAAATGGTATCCTAAAATGTATACCTACCTCAAAAGTTTTATAATATGCTCCAAATCTTTCAATTACATAAATATAGGCCTGCGGTACTACCACCGCACATCCAAAAATTAGTGCTACTACAACGATGAATAATAAAATAGTAACCATTAAAGCCACTTCTTAAAACCCCTTCTTATTTAATTTCTCTTACTATAAGTTTAACTCCCTTTATATTTAAAATTTCAACTTTAGTTCCTTTAGTTATAATTTTATCTCCATCATAATTTATGGCTCCCCAATAATCATAATTAATACGTACTTCTCCGGTCGATTGAATATTATCAATGTCTTTAGTAACTAATGCCGTTTTCCCAATTAATCCATCAACATTTGTGCATGTTTTTTTAAAATTGAAAATCTTAAATAGCAAAGAATCATCCTTATTCAAAACTAACCACCCCTAATAAAAATTAAAATTAATAAAGTTACTTAAATACTTTAATTGTTCCAGTGTCATTTAAATATTTTATAATCGTTACAATTATAGGAAGAATAAATATACCTAAAAATCCAAGCAATTGTGCTCCGAGAAACATACTTATAATAGTAACAATTGGATTAAGTCCTATTTGGTTGCCGACAATTTTAGGCTCTAATATATATCTAATTATTGTAATAATTGCATAAATAACAATTAATCCTATTGCTAAATTATAATTTCCTTTCATCAATTCAATTACAGCCCAAGGTATAAGTATACCTCCAACTCCGATCGCCGGTAAAATATCTAAAATCGCTATGACAATTGCAAGTAATATAGCATTTGGTATATTAAAAATAATAAGCCCTATACTAAGCTCAATAAATGTTAACGTCAATAATATAGAATAAGCCTTTATAAGTCTAAATATAGTACCAAAAATATTTCTTTTTATATTTAAAATTATATGCTGTATACGCTCTGGGAATTGCCTCATTACAAATCCAGTAAATCTATAATAATCTAAAGTAAATAAAAACGATGAGATTATTGCAAAAATAAATTTTACCAAAAAAGATGGTATCTTGGTTGCAATAGATGTAATTGCATCAACCGCTGATAAAGAGATTAAATTAACAATATTCATTATATATTTATTTATATCCTCTAAATTAATGAAATTAGCTATATCAGGTATTATATCTTGTATTTTATATATGATAATATTCAGTGCAGGCTCTACGTTAAACGTATATATATCAGGTAATTTTTGGAAAATACCTCCAATATACTGAAATATTTTAGTTCCAAAAAATATTAATATTATACAAATGAATATATATACAAATAATAACATTATGACACCGATAATTTTCCTATTTATTTTAAACTTAGTTGATATATAATCAACTGGCCTTTTTAGAGCCATAGAAATTAAAAATGCAAAAATAAATGGAGATAATAGTGGTAGAGCATATTTAAATATGAAAAATATAATACCTAATATTATTAAAAAATATATAAATTTAATAATAAATTCCTTCTTTTTATTTATATTATCCAATTTTTTCCTCCTCTAAAATAGTTTTAACTTAATTATAAAATCATATCTAAACTAAGTATTAAATCTAATATAATTCCATGAATCTAAACACATATCCTCTATATCAAATTTAGATTCCCACCCTAAAATTTCCTTAGCCTTATTTGTATCTGCATAAAATTCTCCAATATCACCATCTCTCCTTGGGCATATTTTAAAATTTATTTTCTTACCACTAACTTTTTCAAAACACTTAACAAGCTCAAGAACACTTGTTCCCTTTCCTGTACCCAAATTAATGCCTATGTTCCCTCTCGATACTAAAACATATTTCATAGCTTCCACATGACCCTTAGCTACATCAACAACATGAACATAATCACGAACACCTGTTCCATCTATAGTATCATAATCATTTCCAAATACATTCAAAAATTTCCTCTTAGACATCGCAACATCGCATATATAAGGCATCAAATTATTTGGTATACCTTTTGGATTTTCTCCTATTAAAGCACTCTTATGAGCTCCAATTGGATTAAAATACCTAAGCATAACACAACTAAAATCGTTATCGGCTACATAAATATCATTTAATACTTGTTCAATCATAATTTTTGTATATCCATAAGGACTTGTTGCAGATTTTTTATAATTCTCTAAATAAGGAATAGAATTATCCTTATCATACACAGTTGCAGAAGATGAATAAATAAAATTCTTACAATCAAATTCTTTCATGCAATTTAAAACGTTTAAAGTTCCCGAAACATTATTATAATAATATTCCATAGGTTTTTCAACAGACTCTCCTACAGCCTTAAGTGCTGCAAAATGTATAACACAATCTATTCTATTTTCCTTAAATATTTTTTTTAAAAGAGTATAATCTAAAATATCCCCTTCATAAAACTTGATACTTTTTTTCGTAATCTTCTCTATTTTTAATAAGACATCTTTATATGAATTATATAAATTATCTATACCTATTACATTATACCCATTTTCTAGAAGTTCAACACTTGTATGACTACCAATAAAACCAGTAGCACCTGTAACCAATATGTTCTTCATGCAAAATACCTCAATCTTTATTTTTATAATTAATATTACATATATCTTTAATTATTTTTAAACATAAATCAATAGTTTTCAATATATTTCCAATCTTAAAATAAAAAAGGTAGCACATAAGTACTACCCAGAATATATGTTCTATATTAATTTATATTCTTTCAACAACTTCTCAACATCAGTTCCAGATATCTTCTTAAGTAATTCCTTTAATGCGATATTTTCCTTAAATCCCAATTTCATATCTGTAATCTTCTTACCATCTCTCATACAATAAGTTGCATTTACTAAATCTCTTATATCAAAGGTACTTCCCCAAACTTCTGGAACCCCACGGTCAACATTTAATAAAGTATATACAGATTCCATACCAGTTCTTGCTGAATACTCTATCGTAAAAATTGTATCTCTTTCAGTTTCAGCAAATTGTCCAATAAATGCAAAGTTTACAGATCCCGTTGGTACAACATTAGGCCTATCTCCTTTAGATCTTGGCATGAAAAATGCAGTAATATAAGGCATCATACAAGGAACAGTATTAGCATGATTCTCAGCTAAATCCTCTATTTGATCTTCAGGAACACCTAAATGATATAACCACTCCATACAAATTTCTTTACCAGTACAATCTCTCATAGGTTTCTTTACATAATCTCCAGCTACATCACTAAATAGTCCATAAATCCACCCAACTAATTGACCCTTAGGTTGTTCTCTAAATTGAGGTTGACGATTAAATGTCCAACTAAGTAACCATTTAGAGTCTTTTACAGTAACAATTCCTCCTGTTACAACTCTTCCTGAAAATGGATCACGTTGACAAATATTTCTTATATAAGGAACAATTTTATCATCAAGTACTGTAACTGTTGCACTCATCCAGTTACTTTTTTCAGCATCATAACAAAATTTATCAGGATTACCAAATGATGGATCTTTAACTGAGATTCTTCTCCACATATCCCAGCCACCACCTTCTTTAATCTCAGAATTAAGTACTGCTGGAGTATTTTGAGAACCAATTGATGAATTTTCAACACATCCACCGTTTGTTATAAACAATAAATCATTTTCAGTTAATTTTATTTCTTCTTCATTACCATCTCTCAATATTTTTATCGAAGTTGCTTGCTTTTTGTGCGGCTGAATATCAAATTCAACATCAACTACCTTAGTATTATATTGAAAATCAACATTATGAGACTCCAAATATTTGATAAGAGGAAGAATCATTGATTCATATTGATTACGCCTAGTAAATCTTACAGCTTTAAAATCTGGCATTCCTCCTATATGATGTATAAATCTCTTTATATATAATTTCATCTCTAATGCACTATGCCAGTTTTGAAATGCAAACATAGTTCTCCAATATAACCAAAAATTAGATTTTAAAACCTCATCATCAAAATAATCAGTTATAGGTTTATCGTATAAGTCTTCGTCTGGAGTAAAAAATAATTTCATTATTTGTAATGATGCCTTATCTGATAATCCAAATTTATTCTCCATTTTTGCGTCTTCACCTCTATTTACGGTAGCACGTCTCAAAGAATAATTTGGATCTTTCTTATCAAGCCAATAGAACTCATCTAGAACTGATGCTCCTTCAATCTCAATAGAAGGTACGGATCTAAATACATCCCAAAGTATTTCATAATGATTATCTATTTCACGTCCTCCTCTCATTACATATCCAATACCTTTATAATCGAATCCATCACACGCTCCTCCAGGAATTGGATCTTTTTCAAGTATATG
The DNA here is from genome assembly GCF_000283555.1 of Candidatus Arthromitus sp. SFB-rat-Yit. NCBI lineage: Bacteria > Bacillati > Bacillota > Clostridia > Eubacteriales > Clostridiaceae > Candidatus Neoarthromitus > Candidatus Arthromitus sp. SFB-rat-Yit. The sequence goes on along the minus strand of NC_016012.1, from coordinate 341,293 downwards.
GATATTTTCTCCTTTCATTTGAGCATCACGAACAAGATAAAATGCAGCTACTAAAGATGCAAGACCCGATCCAATAAGATACGCAGATTTATTATCAACACCCTCAGGTTTAATAGGCCTTGCAAATGCCTCATAATTTCCACTTGAATAATACATTACTTTGTAACCTCCTGTTAATTACATAATTAATTATATATAATTATTACATTATCAGCCTAATCTCATCAATGGACAATCATGTCCATTTTGTTTAAAACTTAAGGAGGAATATAATATGAAAAAACAACAGGATGTAACTAACGAAACAAAAAATTCATTTATAATTTCTTTTTGTAAACTCTATATGAAAAAACCAATAGAGAAAATTTCAATACGTGAATTAACAGATACTGCTGGATATAACAGAACTACATTTTATAATTACTTCAGCGACATCTACGATGTTTTAGATCACATAGAAAACTCGAGCATACGCTATGTTAAACAAAACATTATAATAGATATAAAAAAAGAAAACCCTAGCAAGCAATTTATAAATACATTTTTAAATATTTACGAAAATTGGGAATCATATATAAAAGTTCTCCTCAGCAACCAAAATAGTGCTCATTTTAAAGATCGATTAAAAAAGGAACTATTTAATTCATGCATGGATACATTTAATCTTCCTAAAAATAATATTAGAGCTGAATATATACTGGATTTTTATTTATCTGCAATAATTTCAGTTATAAGTAGATGGATCAGAAATCAATCAGAAATGACTTCGTTAGAAATGGCTAATTTACTGGAGGACATGTTAACAAACAATATATTTACAAAAATAGATAATTACATAAAAAAAGAGAAGACCCTATCAAAGTAGTCTTCTCTTTTAACTATGGTACCGCTGATGGGACTCGAACCCATATGGTTTCCCGTACGATTTTGAGTCGTATGCGTCTGCCAGTTCCGCCACAGCGGCATACTAAATAACACAACTGATTATATCACAATAATTATTATTTTTCAATAATTTATATATTTTTATCATAATATTTTTTTTGAAACATAACTTTAGAATAAAAGAAATACTTAATATAATTAAAAATATTAGAGGTAAAATTATGATTAAATATTTTAAATTTTTATTAATATGTTTATTGTTTCCTCTATTCACCCTAAGCTGTAACTCAAATTTTATAACTACTCTAAAATCTCCTTTAAAAATTATAAAACCATCAAAAAATTACTATACTAATATCTTAATCAAAACCATAAATAATTCTGATGATTTAACAATTTCAATCTTCTACTCTAAACTTGGCAAAAATAAAACAGTTCCCAAAGAATATATGGAAAATATTAATTTATTCCTAAACTCATTAAAAACTGATTACTTTTTAGATTACTCAACATCTGATATAAACATAGAAAATCCAGAGTATAGACTCACAGTATATTCAAATGAAAAAAGCACTTTTATTATAGACATATTGAATGATAAATATATTATCATTTATCCATGGGATGGATCGTATGAACCAGATTTAATAAATATATCCAATTTACATACCAGGGTTAATTTATTTAATATTATAGATCATTTAATTAAATATACCCATAATTAAAATAGGAACTGTGTTAATACACAGTTCCTATTTCTTTTTAAATACTTTTTTAAAACCACTAATCACAGATTTGAAAAATCCAAGAGATCTAAACATATGATCTTTGTCAACATACTTACTGATTTCTCTCAAAAGCAACCTATTGTTCCTTGATGAAAAAGTAAACATACCATTTTTACGAGTTACAATGATAAATCTCGGTATCCATTTACCATTAAATTTTACAGACGCAACTATGTGACTTATCTCTCCCCAAGGAATCTGTATATTATCCTTAACGTTCCTTTCATTATAAAATTCAAACGATTTATTCCCAATCATAATATTCCCATAACTAGGAACGTTAATGTAAGATACCCCTTTTATTGTTAAATCTACTTTTGTGTTTAATGATGTAATCATATATACTCTCCTAAATAAATTGCACTACATTACTACATAATGTTAAGTAAATGTGCAACTATACCCACTACAAATAAAGCAACTATTATTACTATAGGAGAAACTTTCTTTTTAAGTAAAAAGCAACATAAGAGAGTTAGCAATAATGCTGCAAGACCTGGTATTAATTGATCCAAGTTTTGTTGTAAAGTTGTAACTTTCTCAATATTTAATCCATTTACACCCAAAGAACTATACTGTTCTAATGCACTCTTTATACCTTCAGCACCAGATTGTATTTTACTCCAGTCAATATACGCACCTTCTTGCTGCGTAACTCTAGATACTACTGGTGTAAACGAAATACTAACCCATCTTTGTACGAGAGCACCAATAATAAACATACCCAATATAGATGCACCTTGAGTAATATTTCTTAAAAGTCCTCCTGATAAATCTTTTGCTATCGAGTTTCCAACCTTATATCCAAACTCTTGAGTATACCACAAAAATCCCATACGAATAATATTCCAAACAAAGAAGAATATTAATGGACCTACAATATTCCCACTTAATGCTAGTGATGCTCCCAAAGCTCCAAGTATAGGACGTAAAGTAAACCAGAATATTGGATCACCAACGCCTGCAAGTGGTCCCATCATACCGATTTTAACACCTTGTATAGACTGATCATTAACATCCGCTCCATTTGCTCTCTCCTCTTCCAGAGCAAGAGTTACACCCATAACTGGTGCAGATACATACGGATGTGTATTATAGAATTCTAAATGTCTTTTTAATGCGGCTGCTCTCTCCTCATCAGTTTTATAAAGTTTCTTTATGGCAGGAATTATAGAATAACACCATCCTCCATTTTGCATACGCTCATAGTTCCAAGAACCCTGAAGAAACTGGTGACGCCAAGCAACACTTATACGATCTTTTTTCGATAATTTAATTTTCTCTTGCATTACTTATATCCTCCATTAAAATTTTAATAATCATTTAAAATATCTCCAAGTGGATCACCTGAACCAGTTCCACCTCTACCATTTCCTGAATTCTCTTTTAGCGTTAAATATATAATTGCTAATGCAAGTCCGATAGCACCTAAAGCAATTAATGTTAATTGTCCTATTGCTGCAAGAACAAATCCTAATATAAAGAATGCCCAAGTTTCTTTAGTTGACATCATATTAATTACCATAGCATAACCAACTGCTGCTACCATTCCTCCACCAATTGCCATACCTGTTGATAACCAACTTGGCATCGCACTCAAGGCATCTGTTACAACTGATGCTGGTATAATACAAAGTGCTGCTGCAGGTATTGCTATACGTATACCTTGTAAAAATATACTCACAATTTGCCAAGCCTCTATTACCCTTATTTTACCTTTTTCGGCAGCTTTATCCATAAAGTGAACTATTGGGATTGTTATCGTTCTGCAAAGCATTGTAAGGAATAATCCTGCAACTGATAATGGTATAGCAACAGCAATAGATGTTGAGATTACAGTTTGAGTATCTACTGCTCTATTTTGAAGACCTAAAACCATTAGTATAGATGATGCAACTGATGCAAGTGCAGCATCTGGTGCTACTGCGGCTCCAATATTTGCCCATCCAAGTGCTATCATTTGAAGCGATCCTCCCAAGATAATACCTTCTGTCAAATGACCACTTACTAAACCTATTAATGTACAAACTACTAGTGGTTGATGAAACTGAAATTCATCAAGAATACCCTCCATACCAGCAAGTAATGCTATTATAATAATTAAAACTATAGTAATGGCAGACATTAATCATTCCTCCTCTAATTATTTGATAATTCTGATTTTGCTTTCTTTAAAAGATTATTTATATTTTCACTAGAATCACTAGGTACCTTCTTTACATTAAATTTTATACCAAGAGAAATTAGTTTTTCGATTGCCTCAATATCGTCTTTTCCCATAGCTATTGCTCTATTTACAACTACCTTACCTATTGAATGTGCAATTGAACCTAAGTTAATCTCTTTTATATTAACTCCACTTTCAACTGCTTTTAATGCATCAATTGCACTTTCAAATAGAAGCATAGCTCGGGTATTTCCAAATCTGGTATCTTTATCAACTTGAACCATTTTATCAATTGGAACAACATGAGCTTTAACTCCTGGAGGAGCAGCTTGTTCAATCATTTTTTTTCTTAAATCATCTTTAGAAACATTATCAGATACAACTATAATTCTGTTTGGATTAACTGATTTAGTCCAAGATGTAGCAACTTGTCCATGTAATAACCTAGTATCTATCCTAGCTAAAACATACTCTATCCTCTTACCAGTATCTAAATTTACATTTACCATCTTATTGATAGATTGTTTCTTTCCAATTTTCTCTTCTAACTCTTCTGGAAGAATTTTTATTCCTTCCTTTGATTCAGATAATATATGTTTTGCAATATCATAAGCAGTTTCCATCGATAATCGAGAAGCATATGCTTCAATTAACATAGGTAAGTTTAAACCTGTAACTATAGCCCACTTACCTTTATTTTCACTAACTAATTTATTTGCTTGATTAAATGGCGTTCCTCCCCACATATCGACTAAAAATAATATTTCATCTTTATTATCCATTCTACTAATAGCATTTTCCATCTTTAGCTTTATATCATCAGGTCCTTCGTTTGGTAATAATATAACAGATTCTACATTTTCTTGATCTCCGAAAATCATTGATCCAGATTGTAAAATACCATCAGCGAATTTACCATGACTAGCAAGAATAATTCCTACCAAGTTAATTCCCCCTTAATTTTTACATAACGTTACATACATTATACTAGAAAACGTTTTCTCCAAGCAACACTTATCCAAAATTTTTAAAAATAAAATGTGAAACTGTTTTTAAAAATTAATTAAAATATTTATAATATTTTTATTCCCAAAATACACAATAAATATCCTAATAATATTTTTTTCGGTAAATGTAATTTTTATATTTAAATTATATTTACATTAACATAATAAATTTTACTTTTTATAACAATTATAAAATATACTGTTCTATACATTCACTAACTGAATCAACTAAAAAATTTGCATAACTTTTTAAATTCTTCTCAACTCTATTAAATGTAAATGAATTGTTTGTTTCATTAAACATACTAATATCATTGTAAGAATCTCCAATAACATATAAATTATCTTTATTCATCCCAAGTTCTTCTAAAATCAACTTAACTCCATTTCCTTTAGAGCATCCCTTAGGTACAATATCTATAAAATTTAAATTTCTAAATGCTATGATCTCATCCCCAAACTCACTATTTACATTGTTACATATTTCATCAATTTCCTCAACAGATATGTTCGAAAAATTTATCGATATTAAAGAATTTTTATTATCCTCTAATTCATCAATTGTCCCATGTCTCACAAAATCCCAATAATAAGTATTATCTCCCTTCAATGTTATACTCTCATATCCATTATCAATCCCAATAAAATTATAATTTTTATATTTAGAGTAAATCTCTTTCACTATTTTATAAGGTATACCTTCATGCTTTAGTACTGAGTTTCCCTTATTAATAACTAATGCCCCATTCAATAAAACATAAAAATCTGGCTCTATATTATAATTATCACAAATAAATTTAACTCCATTATAAGGTCTCCCTGTTGAAATACCAAATAAATAACCATGTTTTTTCATTTTTAATATACTTTCTTTATCAAAATTATAAATTTTACTTCCAAACACAAGTGTACCATCTAAATCTGATGCTAATATTTTTTTCATACATCACACTCCTAAAAAATTCTAAAAAAACAAAGATAGAGAATTACTCTCTATCTTTATAATAAATTAATATTCCATTTCATTCAACAAGTTAATTTTTTACGGATTTACACCAATCCTTGCAGCAAGATCTGCAAATTCATTGCTTGTTGTCATATCACTGAGTATCTTCGTAACTGATTCCGTATGAGAAACTCCATTTGCAATTAACTCATTATATACATTTACCCAGAATTGAAGACCTTGAGGTTCTGGATCTCTCAAAACTAATACATTATAGAGTCTTGTAACTAATTCTTGAGGTGATTTCACTAAGTCCATAAATTCAGGTACATATCCTAAATTCTTTATAAAATAACTCAAGCTTATATTTTTACTTAAAAGTCCGTTCTTCCAATAGTTATATCCTTCTTCATCAATATTTTGAGTTTCACGACTTAAAGCTCTATTATACGCATTGATAAGGAATGAATCTAGATTTCCTCCCTTACTAATTAAAAGAGAATCTATCTTTATAGATTTGGTTTCTCCTTTACTATCCATATACTCGATAACAATATTATTATAAGTCTTTCCTGGAACTAATCCTCTTATATTGATTGCATTTGTTTCTTTAACAAATACTGGCATTAAACTTGATATATCTTTTCCATCTATTGTTATAGAAATTGCAGAATTTTGTGAAATATCATAAATATTTTGATCTAATAATAAAGACAATACTCCTGGATTTAATATATACTTACCACTAATTCCATTTGGGGCAACTAAAATTACATTAGATGATTGAGAGTCTGAAGATTCACTTATAGAAGAAGTAGATGCTGAATATGATTTTCCTTCTTCATCTATTAAATACAAAGTAACATCATATTTATTACCCTTCTCAAATCCTCCTACTGTTAACGTATTTGTACTATTTAGAATCCCTATCTCTGCTCCAGATAAAACAAATGCATTATCATTAACCATTATCATAGCCTTTTGTATATTTGCATTTACCTTATCCCAAGTAAACTCTACAGTATTATTAGTTTTATAATATGCTTTAAAATTATTAATTTGAGATCTTACCTGTGACATATCTAAAACACCATAATTTTGAGAAAGTACTCTTTTATCCTTGTCATAGGTTGTAAGTAACAAATAAATATTACCAGTTTTTACATCCGTATTAAACTTAACCCCACTTCTACCTTCCAAAACTTCTACAGTATTGTAGTTTGAAAAATCTTCTGATGTACTCCAAACAATATCACTATATACCATAGGTTCTAACTTATTCCAAGAGGCTACTACTTCTCCATTATTAGATGAATATACAAAATTAGAAAGATTATGTAATCTATGAGTATAATCGTATGTATAAACATTTCCTGTCTTAACGTCTTTTATTTTAACAGAATATTCACCACTAAATAAAGTTTTTCCAGTATCTGGATATATATTAAATGAACCACTATCTTCACTTAAAACAACCGAATACTGAGAAACTACAGGTGTATTCCCATTTTTTTCGACTACATCAACTAAAAACTCATTTCCGCTCTTAAAGTTAGAATTAGATAAATCTACATTTATACCTACTAAATCACTGCTTAATCCCAATTTCATAACTGAAGATTGTTGAATTGCACCTTCTTTTACAATAACAGATCCGTTATACTCAAGCCCATTCCCGTTTATAATAGTGATCTTTATTTCTGACCCATCTTTAACATTTTCAACAATATATGAGTTCGAGCTTACATCTGATGCTGTTAAATCCTTATAAGCTTTTCCATCAACAGATATTCTTACAGATTTAATACCATCAACAAAATTTGCCCAACTTAATTTTACACCCGCTCCTACGAACTCATATTTTAAACCTCTTATATCTCTTGTTTCAGTTGAATTTCTAGAAACTTTTCTAATACTCTCATGAGTCACACTTCCTTTTGAGTCAAAAAATCTTACTCTTAAATAAAAATCACCTTGAATATTAGGTGTAAATTCTGCTCCTTTAGGTTTAACCTCTATGTATCCTGGATTTAAAAAATTACTATCCTTATCTATTACAGCCTCGATTTTACTAGGTCTATTGGCTATATGACCATAATCCCAATTTATATAAACTCTATCCCCAGTAGTCCAATAATAAAAATAAGGTACTTCAGGATAATTAGAATCTGTTTTATTAACTTGATTTTGAGTCAATTGATTATTAACTACTTGGTCTTGACTTACTTGATTTTGATTTGTTTGATTCTGGTTGTTTTGATCTTGAGTCAATTGATTCTGATTAGCTTGATTGCCAGACGAAACAGTAGCACCTGCAACTACCCCTGCCTGTAAAACAGCGCTTGCTACAGCTGTAGTAGTTGCAATTCCTTTTCTTAGATTTTTAGATTTTTTATTGCTAGCCAACTACACCCCTCCTAAATCTATTCAATTTATTAATATGAATTTAAATATGTTTTATTATTATTAACATTTTAGCATATTTTTTAATAGTTTTCAAGAATTTAATAATTATTACAAATTTGTAATAAAATATAAAAATAGAGGGTAATTCCTAAAATTACCCTCTAAAAATTTATACCAAATCTCTATAAAATGTTCTATACGCTCTATATGCTTCATAAATATCAGCTTTTGATGCGACTTCAAAAGGAGCATGCATATTTTGTAGTGGAACTCCAATATCCACAACTTCCATACCATATCTAGATAAGAAATATGCTATTGTTCCGCCTCCTCCTTGATCAACTTTACCAAGTTCACCTACTTGATAATAAACCCCTTCCTTATTAAATATATTTCTTAATTTCCCTAAAAACTCAGGATTCGCATCGTTACATCCACTTTTCCCTCTTGAACCTGTATACTTAGATATTGCAACTCCTTTTCCAAAAAATGCAGTACTCTGCTTAGGAGTTTCATTTGGGAAGTTTGCATCATATGCACATGTAACATCAGCAGACAACATATATGATCTATCTAAAGCTCTCCTCAAAATTAAATCCGAATAATTATCTAAACAACAATTTAAAATTTCAGCTGAAAAATTTTCAAATAATTTTGAATCCATTCCAGTTGCACCAGTACTACCAATTTCTTCCTTATCAACTAGTATACATACACTTGTTCTTTTTGGCATTTCATTTATTCTAAGCATGGCCATAAATGAAGTAAATGCACAAACTCTATCATCTTGACCATATCCAATTATCATACTTCTATCTAAACCATAATCTTTAGCAGGTCCAGCTGGTACAGCCTCTAATTCTGAAGAAATTAAATCCTCTTCATATATACCATATTTTTCATTTAATATTGATAATATGGCATTCTTAACCTTATTTTTTTCTGAATTTGAAGGCTTAGAACCTACAAGCAAATTCAACTGCTCTCCTTCAATAACATCAACACCTTTTTTCATTGCTTGATCTTTCCAGAGATGCGGTAACAGGTCAGAAAATCCAATATATGGATCATTTTCCCCATCACCTATATCTATAGTAACCTTATCTCCATTACTCTTTATTACTACACCTTTTAAACACATAGGACGTGCAACCCAATGATACTTTTTAATACCTCCATAATAATGAGTATCAAAATAACATAATCCATCCACTTCATATACCGGAGATTGTTTTATATCAACTCTAGGAGCATCAATATGAGAACCTATTATATTAAAACCATTTTCTAAATTTTCCTCACCAATTATAGCTAAAATAAGAGTTTTATCCATTTTTGAATAATAAACCCTATCTCCTTTTTTAAGTTTTTCTCCTCTTTCTATTACCTCTCTTAAATCCTTAAAATTATGTTTAATACACTCATTAATAAAATAATTAACACATTCTCTCTCTGTTTTATTTGAACTTATAAAACTCTTATATCCATTACATAATTCCTCAAGTTCCAATAAGTTTTCACCACTATAATTTTCCCATGTAATCTTAGATGAAATTTTATCTGTCATAATACACCCCTTAATATTTAAAAATTTTTATAACCAATCTTTCTTTTTAAACAAAATTATAAGTAAACATACAATTATAATCATTACAAAAATAACTATATGTATAGAATAACAAGAATGCCTAAGTGGCATAATCTCAAAACTCATCCCAAAAAAACTTGTAAGTAAATCAAGAGGAAGAAAAATAGATGCAACAAGTGTAAAAACCTTCATAAGTTGATTTGTCTTATTTGAAAGCTCAGATTCATACGCCTCTCTAACAAGTGATAATTGTTGATTCAAACTTTCAATTGCTCCCATAAGCTTTTGAAATTTTTCATTTATTCTCTCAAATAGTATAATATCATTTCCATCTATAATACCATTCTCATTTAATATTAAAGAATCACCAATATATCTAAGAGGGTATAAATATTTCTTAACTCTATATACTTGACCTCTAAGACGAACCAATTCCTCAAAATTCCTCCGAGAATCTTCTTTTAATATACTTATCTCAATTTTATCACACTTCGAACTTATAGAACTTATTGTTGAATAATTCTTAAGTATTACCCTGTCTATTATCATATATAAAAGTGTTGATATTTTAGGATTATTTTTAACAACAAAACAATTCTTATTTTCCCTTAAATCAAGAATTAATTCATCTATAACATCTAATTTACTTTTATGTACTGTTATAATATAATTTTTACCGAAAAATATATTAAGATCCTCAAAACTCAATATATCATTGTTAAATTCTAACACATCCAGAGCAATAAATGTATATTCATTATAAAAATTAATTTGAGAAAAACCCCTAGCTGAATTTGAATCAAATATACACTCCATATCAAGTTCAAAAGGTATTGATGAGATTTCATTCTCACTTAAAATAAACCAATATAAATACTTATTAAGATCATACTCTTCTTCTTCTTTAAAAAGCTTTGAAATATTATATACGATCAAAATAAATCACCAACTTAAATAATTTATATAAGTTAGTATCTCTTATTAAATAAATTAAATGCGTAATCTAGTTTTGACTAATTTTTTTCATTCTCTCGCCTATAACATCTATTGCAGGTAGTCTACCAGTCAATTTATATCTATGACTTGCAGCAGCAGCTTCAACAAGAACAGATACATTCCTTCCAGGACGTATTGGTATACGTACGAGTTTTACCTTAACACCTAAAATTTCTTTATATAAATTATCAATGCCAAGTCTATCATAAGAATCATCATCTTTCCAATGCTCAAGTTCTATTATTAAATCAAGCTTCTTACTTTCAAGAACAGAAGATAACCCATATAGAGCTGTGATATCTATTATCCCAACCCCACGAACTTCAAGCATTCCAAAAGTTATACTAGGACAATACCCTATTATCTCCCTATCAATCTCCCGAAAATCAACAGCATCATCAGAAATCATCCTATGACCTCTTTTTATAAGTTCCAAAGCAGTTTCACTCTTACCAATACCGCTATCTCCCGTAATCAAAATACCAATCCCATAAATATCAACCAAAACCCCATGAACACGAGTTTCTGCCGCAAGTTTCTCATCTAAATATCTTTTAAGCCTGCTTATAATTCCAGTTGTATCCTCATTAGTCCTTAAAATTGTCCTTCCATAAATCTTTGCATACTTTTCTAATGATTCAAAAATTTCAAGTCCACGTGTTACTATTATGCACGGGGTATGTTTCTCCAAATATTCCTTAAATTTTTTATCCCTGCTCTCCTCATCTAAAGAATTCATATATGACCATTCAGTCATTCCAATTAACTGAATACGATCATTTGAAAAATATGAATAATATCCTGTAAGTTGAAGTCCTGGCCTATTTAATTGAGTTGTTTTAATTTGTACGGAAAAATCTCCCCCAACAATAACCTCAAATTTAAATGTTTTAATTAAATCATTAATAGTTACATACATTTACTCTTCACCCTTTTTTTTATAATTTTTAAGTTGATTTTCAAAATTTCCCCTAATTATTTTTACATATTCTTTCCTAAGTTTTTCTTGCTCAATTCTTTCTTCATCACTTAATCCAAATTCCTTAGATTTTTTATATAAATAATTTATTCTATCTATCATTTGTTTCATATTTAAAATAATTCCTTCCAAAATAAAATTCAATTCACAAATCTTATTTAAAGTATATATAATTTAATTTCTTTCTTCAATTAACTATAGTTATTTTTATAATTATCTAAATAGTTATTGACTAACTGACGAATATAATCATATACTATATTTAGATAAATTTCTAAATAGTTGGAGGAATTTATGAGTTTAAAGGAAACATTTAAGGCCCTATCCGATCCTATTAGACGGGAAATACTAACTTTACTTAAAAAAGATAAACTATCTGTAGGAGAAATCATTGAAAAATTTGATTTAACTGGAGCAACAATATCATATCATCTCTCAATACTAAAAAAATCAGGACTTATATTTGAATCTAAATATAAAAACTTTATATTTTATGAAATTAATACTTCAGTATTTGAAGAAGTAATATTATGGTTCTCAGAATTTGGAGGTAAAAAATGAATAAAAAAATAAATAAATCACTAATTTTATCATCAATATTATGTTTATTACCTATGATATTCTGTATGTTTATATACAATAAACTCCCCGATAAAATTCCAATCCATTTTAATATAAATGGCAGTATAGATTCCTATGGAAGCAAACTATTTGTATGTATAATCCTTCATCTAATCTTATGTATTTTAAACTTAATAACAAACATAGGCATTAACAATGATCCAAACAAAAAAAACCATAATAAAATTATAAAAAATTTAATATGTTTTTTATTACCAATTATGTCATTAATATTTATCCCAACGTCTATATTAATTAGTCTTGGAATTAGACTAAATATATCATTAATTGCCCCAATATTTGTATCAATTATATTTATATTAATTGGAAACTATCTTCCAAAATGTAGACAAAATTACACAATGGGAATAAGATTACCTTGGACATTAAACGATGAAAAAAACTGGAAAAAAACACATAGATTAGCTGGTTTACTATTTGTTATTTCAGGAATATTAACTATAATTATGACAATCGTATTTAATCCTCTCTCATATTATATACTAATAACTTCATTAATTTTAACAAGTATAGTAACAGCTTTATACTCATTTATAATATATAAAAAACAAAAAAACACCTAATAAATTAGGTGTTTTTTATATCCGCAGAGACGTTGGTTCATAAACTTAAGACCTGTTCCAAACAGGTGGGCAATCCTCATCATATCTATCTGCCTACTTCGCTTAAAAATTCTGGAAGCTTGACATCAATATTAATATTGGAAATCCCGATTAAGAAATGTAGGTTAAGTATAAAAACCTAGCGTTTACTGCAGAAAATTAATATTAACCATATATAATCTTCTTATATTCTTTTTTTACACGATTAAATTCTTCCTCATTATCAATAAAATTATACTCAACACCTTGATCAGAAAAATCTTCGCGCACAACATAAGAATCTTCACTATCTTGAATATCATCTCCAAGTATTAAATACTTTTTCTCATCTAAAAATATCTCTGCAATAATTTCAAAAGTTAATTTATTACCATCTTCATCCTTAAAATCCATATAAAACTTTTCATCTTTACTATAATAACTCATATTTTTATCCTTAAAAACTATTTTTTGCAAACTTTTTCTCCTAAAAATCGTTGGAGCTCTAATATATTTTTATCTCCAGAAAGCTTACTCTCTATTGGAGAATCTTTACCACTAATCCAAATTTTAAATTCAGAATCTAAATCAAATACACCCTTAGTTTCAATAGAAAATCTTACTACACTCCTATATGGTATAGATTCAATACTTTCTTTCTTTCCACTAACTCCCTGTTTATCCGTAAACATTATTCTATAACTAGTAAATAAAATTATATCCCTTACATACGAAAATGCAAATACTACTTCCTCATCTTCAAATAATATATCTAACAATTTATCTTTTAATTTATTTGGATCGGAACTAGAAGCATTACCCATTAACGTACTAAAAACTCCCATTTTATATCCCCCTTAAAACACAAAAAACTTGCCTAAAAAATATTTAGACAAGTGTATTATATCAATTTTATTCTCCATCTTCTAGTAAAAATTCACATATATTACTTCCAATTTTTTGATTAATTAAACTACTCAAAAGCTCCTTAGCATTTACATTTAAATTTATACTTAACAAAAATTTATCAAATTCACTAAAACTAGGATCTTTATTTACCAAAATTCCACTAAGCCTATCATCTCCATTAAATTCTCTAATATTTTTATCTAATAATCCAGCCCTTCTATAATTCATAATTGTTAAAGCTTTCGTAATCAATACAATATCAGTACACGTCAAATTATTGTTTATAACAAACGTAAAGAAATCAAAATTAACATTAATATGTTTACTTATACCATCTACAAGAATATAAAGGAAATTAAGCTTACTATTCAAAACATCTATACTCAATTCCATAAAAATACCTCTTAAAAACATTATTTATATATGTATTTTGTCTTTATAAATTTAATTTTATGTAAAAAAATAAGACTCTAAAAGAGTCTTATTTAAATTTGAGCAATCATTATTTTATAATTTGAAATATCATTTTCTAATACAGCAATATCCTTTTCTATAGAATTAACCAAATAATACTTATTCTCATTTAAACCTTCTAAAATTTCTAATTTCTTATTTTTAAATTCACTAATTTTTTTTGTACTATCATCGATTTTTTGAATTAATATATTTCTTAACATATTTCTTTGATCATCTGTAAATTCATATCCATCACCAATTACATTTTCAACAAATATTTTAGAATTAGAATCTAAACTTAATTTTATAGAGAAACCATTTTCACCTTCTAAAACATAACCAAAATACACAGGTGCTTTTCCAATCTCAAAATCTTTAATCACATATTCAGGATTGATATTATGATTTTTCAAACTTTCTAATTTTACCTTAATATTACTAATTAATTCTTCTACTCTCGCATTAATAGCTTCTATACTTAATTTCGAACTCTTAATTGAATCTATCTCTAGATTTAATAATATAATCTCTTGCCCTAAAGAATACGCTTTAACATTTTCAATTTGTTTATTTAATTCATTTATTATATTATCTTGATCAATGGTAGATATTTTAGATGATTTAACCATCTCTATTTCTTTATTAAGATTTCTTATCTTCAAATTTTCATATTCCAGTCCATTTTTAATAATATCACTCAAATCTGAAATTTCTTTTCCATCTACACTAAAACTACCATCAGAATTTACCCTAATAGAATAAACATCTTTATATTCTCTATCAGTACAAATTATACTAATTAACTGTCGAACATCAGTTTCATTTGTTTTAAATAAATCCTCAGTAAACGTCTGCTTATATTCTGATGATTTAAAATTAACTACAGAATAATTTATCCAATTAGATAAACTATCTATAATTCTTTGCAATTCATTAATTTTTTGATCTATATAACTTTGATCATTATCACTTATCTTTATATTATCTTGTTCTATTCTTAAATCTTTAATTTTATTTTGTACAATAATTATTTCATCTCTCAAAAAAGTAGCAGGACCAATTTCTAACGTCATTGGAAACGTTTCATATTTTTTAGGATCCTTATTATAATCATCTAATAAATACTTAATTTCTTTCTTATATTCATCAATTTTATCACTAGGTATACTATTCTCATTTATTATATCAAACATCTTAGCAATAGCTTGTATAACTGCACTATTTACATCAACTAAATCATATTCACTTCCTAATATATCTATTTTACTATATCCTTCAATTTCATCCAATTTATTATCCTTTAATTCAAATACAATTCCACTATTACCAACAGCATTAGCATTTAAATTCATACCAAACATAAATAAGGAACTAGCCAACCCTAAAGATAATATTTTACTTTTACTCATTTTTATATACCTCTCAATTTAATCATCTTACATAAATAATGACAGTTTTATTATCTAAAAAAGTTTTAAAACAAGCAATATTATTTAAATTTTTATATTATTTTCTCTTACATAATAAAATAAATATTGCTGGGCAAGCCCACTTAAATCTTTAAATAAATTTCTTCCAAAATCACGTATACCCTTTAATGAAGTATCTGGTGCTACATAAAATTTCATCATAGCCCTTTTTACCCAAACATCAACTGGAAATGCTGAATATTTTTTCATAGAAAACAACATTATACAATCAGCTACTTTGACTCCAACACCATTAAATTTTTGTAATTCTTTATGACATAAATCATCACCTAAATTCATAATATATTCAATATCATTCTCTTCACTGAGTAATTTGATAGTATTATACAAGTATTTATCTCTAAATCCAACACCACATTCTCTTAATTCCTCTTGAGTCACAGTAGACAATTTATCTAAACTTGGAAATTTATAATATATTTTACCTTTATATGAAATAGAATCACCATATCTTTCACTAATATTTGATATAGCCTTTTTTATCATAGGTATCCTATTATTAGATGAAATTATAAAAGATAAAATCATTTCAAATGGATCTTGATTCAATATTCTAAGACCATATCCAAAATTAATAGCTTCATATAAGTATTTATCCTGCTTTAAATTTTTCTTTAACTTCGAATAATTTCTTTCAAAATCAAAATAATCTATCCAAATATTTTCAAAATCTTCTAAATTTGAATTATGTATAATTAAATTAAAATTATCCATTTCTAATTCTATAACTCTTTCTTTTGCAACAACAATATATGTACCTGTATCAGTACGTTCCCATCTGAAACACTGACCATTTTCAAATATATGTTTTAATACAAAGTTTTCTATTTTCTCTACAATTACTCTATTATCTATACAACTATAATTTTTAAACTCCATTATTTATATTTAAACTCCATTATTTATAAAGTATGTCAACGTAAATAAACTATCATTTAAATTTACATTTTCAACAAATGTTTTTTCAGTAGATAGTAAATCAACCGTTGCAAAATTCCAAATCCCAGTCACTCTATCTTTTAATATTGTATATATAGATTCTACTTGAAGCTCAGGTATACATAATATAGCTAGATCAATTTTATTATTTTTTACATAGTCAATCAATAATTCTACATCCAATACCTCAACTTCTCTAAAAGATAATCCAATAATCTTAGGATTTATATCAAATATAGCTTCTATATTAAAACCCATAGTAAAAAATTTAGAATAATTCATAATAGCTTGTCCTATATTACCAGCACCTACGACAATACAACTATACTTTTTATTTAAACCCAATATTTCCTTAATTTTTAAATATAATTCCTTTACTTTATATCCATATCCATGTTGTCCAAAATCTCCAAAACAATTAAAATCTTGCCTAACTTGAGATGCTGTAGAACCCAATTTAATTGCAAGTTCTTTAGATGATACCCTCTCAATCTCCCTTATCAAAAAACCCTCTAAAACTCTCAAATACTTAGGTAATCTTTTTATTACTACCTTAGATATTTTGCTAGAAATCATTATATAACCTCCTCTAATAGTAAATATCAATTTCTAAATTTATTCATCATAAATACGACCAACTAATTTTACACTATTTAAAAATAAAATAAGTACAAATATTCTAACAATAAAATTTACTAACTAACTGATTATAATCTAATTTAAAATCTTCTCCATGAATAATCTTAAACTTATAATCATTCATACTATCTAAATAACTTCTAATACTATCGCTTATAATGCTTGTCGTAAAAATAAATATATTTTTACATCCTTTACTCTCAAAAATAGCAATTATATTTCTAATATCATGTAAATTTAATATATTTGAATTTCTATTATCATAATACAACAACCATTTACAAATATCATCATATAAATATATATCATTATTTTTAATTTCAAATTTATAATTATATGCTCGAGTTAAAAAATCCAACGCAAAGTCGGAGAACTCTAAATCATTAAATTCTAAAACCTTATTTAATATAAATACTTTATTATTTAATATTTTAAATATATTAAGTAAGTTATCAAATATATTAAGTAAAATTGGTAACATAATTAATACACATATAAATATTAAAACTCCATAAAAATTAAGCATATACGCTCCCCTCAGTATATTCTTCATTTCGTTTGCGTGCAAATTTAATTATATCATATCCATTTATTATATCTATTATATACTTATTAGAATTTAAATTTATATTATTTACAAATCTAATTGCATCGTCCATAAGATTAGAATTAACAAATATTATACCTTTATTTACATTATCCCTAATCATATAATTTATTAATTCCAATACTTCATCATATGTAGCTAAATTAATATCTCCATTTTCTAATACATCTTTCAATATGCACGAGCAGTATACTTTTTTGCCATTTTGATTAAACTTTATATCTACAACTTCCCTACCGGTAATATCTTCAATAATGATATCATCTACGTTTTTCATTTTGGATACTATATATTTACATAACAATAAGTAATAATCTACCCCATAATTTATTAAATCCCTCCTACTAATTATAGATCTTGTTTTTAAGTTATTTTTAAATCTATTTTCAAGATATGATCTAATAAAAACTAATAACTTATTAATTAAAAAAACCATTACTATAACAAAAAAATATTTAGTCAAAAATATACTTACCTCCTATTTTAATATAGATTATTTCATTTTTAAAACTTTATATACAAAAATAAGATAAGTCAACCTAAATAAGTCGACTTATCTTATTTTTTAATCTATTTAGATTATCATAAATTGGTTTATCATTAAAAATATCTGAACCTACAACTATATCCCTAACTCCTAAATCGTATATTATATCGATATTAGAGGCTTTAATTCCACCATCTACTTGTATAATTTTATCTTTAATATTATATTCATTTATCATATCATTTAATAATGTTATCTTTCTAATCATATGTTCTATAAATTTTTGTCCTCCAAATCCAGGATTAACTGTCATTATCAATATTTTATCAACTATATCTAATAAATCTATAATATTATAAATAGATGTGCCTGGATTTAAAGCTACACCACAATCAATATTATTTTTTTTATTTCCTGTATAAATTTATAAACATGATTACTTGATTCTTCATGTAGCGTTATACATCCAACAGAAATATCTATTAATTTTTCTACTATAACTTCAGGATTACTAGCCATAATATGACAATCTAAATAAAAATCTGTAAATTCTTTTAATTGTTTTATTTGATCAATACCAAAAGCTATATTAGGTACAAAATGACCATCCATAATATCAACATGTATCTTATTTATTCCACTTTCTTTTAATTGATATAAATCTTTTTCTAAATTAATAAAATTTGCTGATAAAATTGATGGGTTTATTACGTTATCCATTTCTTTCCTCCAATAAGTTTTATATAGCAAATATATTTTTACATGAGTTTGGAATAAAAAATTTTATCCATGATGCTTAATTTAATACTTCTTTCAGATTTACCATCTCTAATCTCACGTTCATAGAAATCTTTCCAATAATTATTAAATGATTCACTATCTATATCCTTGCCAAAAATTAACCCATATATCAAATTTATAAATTCATCTAAATTTAAAGCAGTAGTATTATCTAATATTTTAGATATAAACCCCTTTATTTCACCGTTATCCTTTTGTATCTTAAAATACCAATCATTAAATTCCTCCTCATCAATATCTTTTTTAAATGCTAATTTATAATTTTTACATATATATTCAGATAATTTATCAGAACTACTTAAAGTAAAAGTTTCTAATAAATACATTTTATTACCATTTATATATTCTAATGTTAGAATCATATTTTCATAAGTTTTACCTACTACAAGTCCACTTATTTGAATATAACTGT
Organism: Candidatus Arthromitus sp. SFB-rat-Yit; assembly: GCF_000283555.1. Classification (NCBI taxonomy): domain Bacteria; kingdom Bacillati; phylum Bacillota; class Clostridia; order Eubacteriales; family Clostridiaceae; genus Candidatus Neoarthromitus; species Candidatus Arthromitus sp. SFB-rat-Yit. The sequence continues at coordinate 321,568 of NC_016012.1, read as the reverse complement.
CATTGATAATAACATCAATTATAGGATTATTTAAAATTAAACCTCTATATAAGTTATCAGTATTAACATTTACACATGCAAAATATCTAGAATTAATCTTTACTTCATTTACAGCTAAACTCTTTAATTTTCCAATATCTATTGTCGTTTTTTCTTTATCATCTTTAAATGCTGTTTTTAACACTACCCTTTCTTTTTTCAAATTCATTTACCTCTTATAAATATTATTATATAAATTTATCAAAATTCCTTGCATTCCTTAAAATATTTGAAATATATTTCACTTCTTGTTCTCTATTCTTATCTAAAATCAAAGTAACATCATCAGTATTAACAATGATTAGATCCTTAACTCCAAAAGTAATCGTTAAATTATCATTGCCAAAAATAATACAATTTTTACTTTCTTCACATAAAATATTACCTACAGTGAAATTAGTATCATATTGAGATAAAAATTTCTTAAAAGATGTAAAACTTCCTATATCATACCACTCAAATAATCCTTCAATAACATATGCCTTCCTAGTTTTTTGCATAATACCAAAATCTATAGAAATACCTTCTAATCCAGAATAAATATTATCTATAACAGTATCCTGATTTTCTTTTGTATCAGTTTTATATATTTCCATCATCGAACTATATATATTAGGCAAATATTTTTCAAGCTCTCCTAAATATATATCAGCTCTAAAACAAAAAATACCACTATTCCATAAATAATTACCTGATAATATAAACTTTTTTGCTATTTCTAAATTCGGTTTTTCTATAAAATTTTCCACTCCATGAATGTTAAAATCATATTTAGAAGTCACTCTATCTCCAATTTTTATATATCCATATCCAGTATTAGGTATATTAGGTTTAATTCCTATCATAATAATAGCTCTTTTTTTATCAGATGCATCAATAGCATAATTCATAACTTTATAAAATTTTTCACATTCTTCTATATAGTGGTCTGAAGGAAATATTAAAATATTAGCATCTTTATCTTTTTTTAACAAATTTACTGCAGCTAAAGCAATGCATACAGCAGTTTCTCTATTGTAAGGTTCTATAATTATATTAGATTCATCTATAAAATCTGAAGATTCCGAAATAATATTTTTTTTAAAATCCTTATTAGTAATAATATATATTCTATCATTATTAATTATTTTAGAAACTCTAGAAAGGGTATTATATAATAAACTTTTATTCCCTATTATATTTAAGAACTGTTTTGGTCTATTTTCCCTTGAGAGCGGATATAATCGCAATCCTTTTCCTCCTGCCAATATCAAAGCATAAGTCATAATATAACCCCTAATTCTTTTATTAATTTATATATAATATGAAAAATTTATATTATAGTTAATTAAAAATAAAATACATATGTAACTTTTATCAAATAATCAATCTATCCAAATAATTTGAATCTCTTAATAGGGTAAAATAAACTAACTACACGTCCTAATATTAAATCACTATATATAAACTTATTATCCCAAAATCTAGAATCAAATGAATTTCCTAAATTATCTCCTATTACAAAATATGATTTGTCTGGAACAACAAATTGTTCATACCTCTGATAATTACTATTAACAATATATTTAGAATCAATGGCTTTTTCTCCATTAACAAAAAGATTTAAACTTCCATCTATAGTTATAGTATCCCCAGGTATAGCTACAACTCTTTTAATAATATTTTTATTTAATTCATTTGAATAAAATACAATCATATCATTTCGATTAATATTTCTATAATTTTTGTAAACTATCAACCAATCACCTTCATTAACTGTTGGATACATAGAATTAGAAGTTACAGTTATAAAAAATATATTTTTAGACACAAAATTAGCAAAATAAATAGGTAGTATAATTATAAAAATTATCCATAATAAAATAAGAATCAATCTATTATTAAATTTTAATTTATTAACCATTCTAAATCTTTATCATAACCTCAAAATAATCTATACATAAAAAATTTATAATAACAGTAAGAGACCACTTATAAGTGGTCTCTTACTGTTATCTATCATTAATTATATCCTTAACCTTCATCAACCTTATTAGTGCTCCTCTTTCATTCTCATCTAACTTCATTCTAATGTACTTTATTGTTTCTTTCAAATCTGGTATAGTCTTATATTCTAATGCATTTACTCTACGTCTAGTTTTTTCTATTTCATTTGCTAAAAGCTGAGTTGATTTCTCTACCTCTGCTAACTCAAGTAATTCAGAAAATACAAATCTCAAATTTATAATAGATCTATCGAGTTCAGAATTAGTATTAAATAATCCATATCGAATAGAATCCAAATGATTAAAAACATTATCAAACTTTAAAACTGGAACATTAACACTCATTATATTTTTAACAACAATATCTAATTCAACTTTATTAGATGAATATACTATGGCTTCATCTAAAAATTCATTTCCTAAAATTCCACGAGATATTACAAAATACTTAAAAGAATCAGATAATTTATTTTCAACCTTTTTTCTAAGATCACTATTATATTTTACAAGTATTATAAATTTTCTTATTAATTCATCTTGTTTATCTTTTAAAAGTTTATATCCTCTAACAGCTACAGATAATCTCTTTTTTAATTTCGTTAACTCCATTCTCGTAGGATTAACATTTAATCTACTCATATCAAAATCATCCTTAAGTTTGATCTTTTTCTAAGTATTTATCTAAATACTCATCTCTAATTCTTTTAAGCTCTGATTTTGGAATAATTCTCAATAATTCCCAACCTAATTTCAAAGTTTCTTCTATAGATCTATTTGCATCAAATCCTTGATTTAAATATCTACCTTCAAATACCTCCGCAAATTTAGCGTATTTTAAATCAACTTCTGATAATGCCGATTCTCCGAGTATAGCAGATAATTCCTTAGCTTGCTTACCTTGAGAATATGCAGAAAATAATTGATTCATAGTATCTGCATGATCCTCTCTTGTTTTACCTTTACCAATTCCCTTATCTTTAAGTCTAGATAAAGAAGGTAATACATCTATAGGAGGAAATATACCCTTTTTATATAATTCCTTAGACAAAATTATCTGTCCCTCGGTTATATACCCAGTCAAATCAGGAATTGGATGGGTTTTATCCTCTTCCGGCATAGTAAGAATAGGTATCTGAGTTATCGATCCTAACTTCCCCTTTAATCTACCAGCTCTTTCATATATATTAGATAAATCAGTATACAAATATCCAGGATATCCTCTTCTTCCAGGGACCTCTTTTCTAGCTGCAGATACTTCCCTAAGAGCCTCTGCATAATTAGTCATATCGGTCATTATAACAAGTACATGCATTCCTTTATCATAAGCTAGATATTCTGCACATGTTAATGCCATTTTAGGAGTAGCTATTCTTTCTATAGCAGGATCATTAGCTAAATTCATAAATAATACAGATTTATCTATAGATCCAGTTTCTGTAAAATCATCTATAAAAAACTGTGCTTCCTCAAATGTTATACCCATAGCTGCAAAAACAATAGCAAACTTAGAATCTGAATTTAGAACTTTTGCTTGCCTAGCAATTTGTGCAGCCAATTGAGAATGTGGCAATCCTGAAGCAGAGAATACTGGTAATTTCTGACCTCTAACTAAAGTATTTAAATGATCTATTGCTGATATACCAGTTTGTATAAATTCCGATGGATAGTCTCTAGCAACAGGGTTTATAGCTATTCCATTTATATCTCTCTTAAATTCAGGAATTATGTCAGCACCATTATCTTTCGGCTTACCCATACCATCAAAAATCCTACCTAACATATCTTCAGATACGCCCAATTGCAGTGGTTTTGCTAAAAATTTACACTTAGCCGTATAAGGAGATATCCCACTAGAACCTTCAAAAATCTGAACCATAGCTTTTGATCCATTAACTTCTAATACCTTACCTCTTCTTTTTTCACCATTACCAAGTTGTATATCCACCAATTCATCATATTTTACTCCAGATACTCCATCTACCATCATAAGTGGTCCTACAACTTCTCTAATAGTGCTATACTCTTTAATCACCAACTAGTCCCTCCTTTTCAATTAAATTTTTCATCTCTATTTCTAAATCTCTAATTACATCATCAATTTTATTTATATCTTTTTCTGGTATATATTTTAATCTTGATATTCTATCTCTTATAGGTAATTCTAATATTTTTTCTAAATAAACTCCTGAATCTAAAGCTATTTCTGCCTGAAACCTAAATTTTAATATTGCTGATAACATTTTATATTGTTTTCCAATTGATGAAAACGTATCAATTTCATGGAAACCATTCTGCTGCAAATAATCCTCCCTAATAGATTTAGCAGACTCTAATTTTAATCTATCTTTATCAGATAAAGCATCAATACCGACCAACCTAACTATTTCATCTAATTGTGATTCTTCCTGTAATAATTCCATAGCTTGTGATCTCATAGTATTCCAATTACTATAAATATTATTTTTCCCAATTGATTCTCCTACAGTATCTGCGTATAAAGAGTATGAATTCAACCAATTTATAGCTGGAAAATGCCTTTTATAAGCTAATTGAGCATCTAATCCCCAAAAAACTTTAACAATTCTTAAAGTTGCTTGTGTAACTGGCTCAGATAAGTCTCCTCCCGGAGGTGATACTGCTCCAATAGCCGTAATAGCACCAATTCTTTCGTCCCTACCAAAACATACTACTTTACCAGCTCTCTCATAAAACTCAGCCAATCTAGATCCTAAATATGCAGGATATCCCTCATCTCCTGGCATTTCTTCAAGTCTACCTGACATTTCTCTTAAAGCTTCCGCCCATCTTGAGGTCGAATCAGCCATAATTGAAACAGAATATCCCATATCTCTAAAATATTCTGCTATTGTTATTCCTGTATAAATACATGCTTCTCGAGCAGCAACTGGCATATTAGATGTATTTGCAATTAAAACAGTGCGTTTCATAATACTCTGATTTGTCTTAGGATCTATAAGTTCAGGAAATTCCATTAAAACATCAGTCATTTCATTTCCTCTTTCACCGCATCCTACATATACAACTATATCAGAATCTCCCCATTTAGCAATTTGATGTTGAACTACAGTTTTACCTGCACCAAATGGACCAGGAACTGATGCACTACCACCTTTACTAACAGGAAAAAACGTATCTATTATCCTCTGACCAGTTATTAACGGTTCTTCAGGTTTTAGTTTTTTAATGTAAGGTCTTCCTTTCCTTACAGGCCATTTTTGTAACATTTTTATTTCTCTGTCACCACTATCTGTACTTATTACACATATGGTTTCCATAATATTGAATTTACCTGTTCTTATTTCTTTAATTACTCCTGTTACATCATAAGGTACCATTATTTTATGTAATATCACTGATGTTTCCTGTACAGTACCTATTATATCTCCTGTAGAAACTTTATCACCAACATTAACACTCTGCTTAAAATCCCATATCTTTTCTCTATTTAAAGAGAATAACTCTATACCTCTCTCTAAAAAACTTGAATCAGATACATTTGCATATTCTTCCAATGGTCTTTGTATTCCATCAAACATTGACTCTAATAATCCCGGTCCCAATTCAACACTAAGTGGTTCACCAGTTGATATAACTTCATCTCCAGGACCTATTCCAGATGTTTCTTCATATACCTGTATAGAAACGTTATTATATCTAATCTCTATAACTTCACCTATTAGTTTCTTTTTACCAACCTTTACAACATCATAAACCTTAACATCATCTAAACCCTCCGCAACAACTAATGGTCCAGCAACTTTAATAATTTTACCATTACTCAAACTTTATATCTCCTTTCTATAAAATATTTATACCTATGGCCTTTTCAACATTTTCATTTATCCTTGAAATACCAATACCTAAACTTCCTTGACTATTTGGTATTAAAACTATAACTGGAAGGTAACATTTTTGATATCTATCTATTAAATCTAATACATGTTGGGCTATATTTTCAGTAATAAATATAACACCGTAATTCTTAGCTACCATCTTTTTTATAAGTTGAGTAACCTCACCTATATCTCCTTCTTCACAAGAAAAAGTTTCAATACCTAAAGATTTAAAAGAAAATATTGAATCTTTATCACCTATAACTCCAACTTTATACATAGCCTAATATTAACCTCCCCTTTATAGTCTCCGAAGGAATATTATTGATTTTTCCCATTATAATAAGTCTAACATTTCTTATTTCAGTTTCTTTAGCATTAATATAACCTATTATTGGTGATAATCCAGATGTATATATCTTTTGATTTTTAAGAAAATTCATTAAATAATTATCTAATTCTATTTCTAATAAACCAACGTCATCATCATTAATAAATTTTTCAATTCCATTTTTAATATATTTATATATCTCAATATCAGAAAATCTTATTAATAAATTATCATTACTTTCTAAAAATAATAATTTTATCTTTTCTAAATCTATACTTCCCGGTACACAAACCACACTACCTAATATTTTCTTATCTAATTTAAGTTTTTTAATCCTAAAAATCGTCTTAATATTAAATATATCAATTAATTTATCCGCATAATTAATTAAAAAATTATCTCCAATTTCATATACCTTTTGTTTTAGATCTTCAAACATAAACTTATCTAACATAATATCTATATTAGTAATATCTCTATTATGATCAAAGTCGTTTACCAAAAATTTGATAATATTTTTAATTCTTTCATTTAAATATCTATAATTGTCATTATATAAAGCTTCATATATACCTAAATTATTAATACTATTAAATTCAAATATTAAATTAGATAAATTAATATTTAGAAACTTACTTTTTAACATTACCTTTAAATTATTATAAAAATACTTTAATGTAAAAACATCAATTAAATTACTATTTGAAAGTATATAACTCATCTCATTAAACAAGTTTTTTAACTCTTTCATAAGTATTTTTTCATAGTTTAAATGATCAATTACTTCTGATGTATTCTTACTATAATTAGTTTCAGATAGCATCCTAAATAATTCATTCATATTATTGGTTGAAAGCATTCTATCTATAATTAAATTATCTATTAACTTTTTCTCATATACTCTGATTTTAGGCATAACATCTAAATACGAATATTTATACACACTATACCTCCTCAATCAAACAAAATTTTAGATACTTCAAATTCAATTTCTTCTCTAACAAATTCCATTATTACTTCAAAAGAATAATTTATAATACTACCATCTTTTTCTAAAATAAAACCACCTTTTAAAGCATCAGATGGTTTTATTTTTGTTAATGTAAACTTATAACTATTAAAGTTAATTAAGTCTTCAAAATCATGTTTATTATAAGTTAAAGGTATTATTAATGCATATTCCCCTTCTAAATCTAAATTTTTAAAGGTATTGTTAATATATTTTTTAAACTCTATTTCATTTAGCTTTGTTAATATTTCTAATGATTCAAAAAATATTTCATCCAAAATTTGTTTTTTAGCCCCTAATATATTTTTTCTAATATTGGATTCAGATTTAGAAATTATATTATTTTTTAACTGAATTCCATCATTATGAGCCTTAGAAATTATTTTTTCCTTCGCTTTATTTGCTTCAATAAGTTTATTATTTACTATTTTATCAGCTTCTTCTTTAGCCTTATTTACTATTTCATTTTTTTTGACTTCAGCATCATTTATAATTCTATTAACCAACTTTTTACAATTTGACATACTTTAGATCACTCCAAATCTATTTAAAAAATAAAACCATAAATAATGAAGCAACAAATCCTAAAACAGCATAAGTTTCAACAAGTGTAGCATATATTACACCCTTAGTTGTATGCTTAGGATTTTTAGCTAGTATTTGCACAGCTGCTGCACAAACTTTACCTTGAGCTATACCAGAAAACAATCCTGTTAATCCCATAGGTAATCCAGCCATTAAAAATTGAAACCCTTGTAAAACTGATGGAAATTGAGTATCGAAAACACCTGAATTAAGAAATATTAACAATGCAATAACAAATCCAAATAAACCTTGAGTTCCTGGTAATGCTGTTAATAATATTGTTTGACCAAATTTTTCTGGTTCTTCAGATAATAATCCAGCAGAAGCTTGACCTGCAATAGACACCCCTTTAGCTGATCCAGTTCCTGATAATCCAACACATAAAGCTGCTCCTAATAAAGCTAATATTAAACCCCCATATTGTACTAAAAAATCTGAAAATGTCATATTTTTTCCTCCTATTTAAACAATTATTATTTTTTAATTCTTATATATTCATCTGTATATTTAAACGGTGTGAATTTCCTTCCACCACCTGAATAGAATTTTCCAAAAAACTCTAAATATTGTAACCTAGACGAGTGTACATAAGTTCCCAATGCATTTATACCTAAGTTAAATAAATGAAGTGGTATTAAAAGAATTGGTGTTATTACTATATTAAATGGAAATGGTATTAATCCACCCATTATATTAAAAGCATTAGCAATAAATCCAGATGCTAATCCTAAAGCTAATAATCTAGAATATGAAATTATATCTCCTAAATAAGAACTTATTCCATAAACTCCATATACTCCACCGCCTATTTTCCCAACCAAGGTTTCTGCTTCCCTTCCTTGGGTAAATAGTAAAATTATTATTCCTAAAACAATAATAATACCAGAAATTTGGGGTGTAATAAATATTACAATATCTTTCAATGCAAACATAATAACCCCACCAAGAATCATCATCCATGGTAAAACATCGTATAAGATATCTATTATTTTCCCATTTTTAAAATATACTATTGCTTTCATAATTAAACCTACAACTAAATGTACAAACCCAAATGCAATAGCAATCAAAAATATTTTCATTATATCTTTATTTACATCAAGCAATACAGGCACATTAATGTTAAAATATCTTACTAAAAAATCGCCAAAGTATGCCCCATACAGCACACCCCATATAGTAGTAGATATACCTGCAAATATAAATAATCTATAACTATCCCTTTTTTCTTTAGTCTTAGATTTAGTATATAAAAATATTGAAATTAATAACATTAAAATTCCATATCCTGCATCCGCAAGCATCATCCCAAAAAATACTATAAAAAATATGGATATTACAGGGGATGGATCTACCTCACTATATATAGGATAACTATACATTTCAACAACAGACTCAAAAGGTGACGATATACATCCATTACTTAACTTTACTGGTACATCAAGTACATCTTCATCACTTATCTCTTCAATATCTAAATAAAAATCAAAGTTTTTAATATTAGATAAACATTTCTCTAAATTTACTACATTATCGCTTTCTAAATATCCCTGTGATATTACAACAAAATCACTTCTCATAAACTTTTGAAATAAATGCGATTTTTCTTTATTTGAATTGAAATATTCATAAGCATACTGTAATTCCAAATAACTGTTTGAATATTTTTCTATACTTTTTTTCAATTTATTTTTTTCAACTAATATATCTTTTTTATCTTTTTCAAGTCTGTTTATACATTCGTTAATACTACAATCATAATTAAATGTCTGAAAATTAAATCCTCTTTGCTTTAAAAATTCTAATGCTTCATTCTTAAAATCATTATAAATTATGATTAAAAAGTATGACTCCTTTTGTGTAGAATTAATTAAATCAATAAATGAATATTCAAAATCTTGTTCAAATTTAGTTAATACTTCTGTCTCAAATTGTTTAGAAATACTACCTAAAAAACATGTAGAATACTTTAATTTGTTATAATTTTTAATATTTCCCTCTAAATTTCTCCAGTACTTTGCTATATCTATTTCAGTCTCACATCTTAAATATTCTGAATCCAACTCTGCTATTCTACTATCTATTTTTTTTAAATCATCGTATATTTTTTCCCAATTATTATTTTTCATATACTCTACAAGCTTAATATATTCTATTTCTATTTTATCGTCTATTAATGTTTTAAATATTGATTTTTTAGTTGCATAAGGTTTTAAAATGTCTAAACAATACCTTAATTTATTTAAATTTTGATCAAAAATTGCACTCTGACTATCTAACTCCAAGCACTTTAATTTATCTAATGTGTTTAATAATTCATTATCTTCTCTAATGTTTGTTGTATATTTTTCAAAACCATTAAATTCTAATCCGCCAAACGCTTGTAATGCATTTAAAACCGTTTCCTTATCCTTTTCTAGAAAATATAAGGAAAATTTTTTCATTTTAACTATCGCCATAAATAATAATCTCCTGTATTATCTTATTTATAGCTAATTGTTTTTTATTATCAGAAACATTAGATATTTTCGATACATCGCATTTCATTTCTGAACTTTCAGCTATATTTTTACCTTGATTTTCATAATCTTGTACTATTTTTTTGTATTCTTCATTAGCTAAATCAATTATTCTATTATACTCATCGTTAGCTTTAACCACAGCATCATTGAGTATTTTTTTACTATCATCTCTAGATTTATCTAAAATCAAAGTTGCTTGTTCTTCAGCACGTTGTATCTCTCGAATGATGTCAATATTCATAAAATTATCACCTCAATTTTATAAATTAATATTAGAAATAGAATATACAATAATTTTAGGTAATATTACTGATTTTTTATATTCATTTTAATTTATTTTTACCCAAAAATAAATTAAATAATCTAGTAAATTTTAAGCAACTAACTACTATAATACACTACTCAAAATAAAAATACAATTCTAATACAATTCTCATTATATATGACAAAATAGGAGATATCCTAATAAATATTAGAATATCTCCTATTTAAATTATATTATTTATTCTCTCATATATATCAACTAAAAACCCAGCTGTAGTTTCATGTGCTCTTCTCAAAATTTCGCAAGATATATTCATATATCTTTTTTCTCTATCTTTTATATTTTTATTAATAATATTAATTTTTTGAGAAAAAGCTATATTTTTTATAATATAATCCTCAACTCTATTAAATCTTTGAATCCCTGTTTCTATCTTAAACTTGTTTTCATCATATATTTTAGATACTATCCAAAGTTCAAAATTCCTATGTTCATTAAATAAATCCCCACTCCCATGTTGAGGAACTGTAGAATCTTGTATAAGGTGTAGGCAAACCCCTACATAAAACATACACTTCTCAATTTGATTCTTATCTAAATAATACATAGCTGTTCTATAATATTTTTTAAATTCATTTAAAAGATCAGAGAAACCATATAATCCCTTTAAAGTATCTATATTATAAAAATGGTTACTACTTTTATAATCCTGATCTGCCCATACAACTCCATCATTTATAAAATCTATATATTTTTTTATAAAAATACTAATATTATATAAACTTTCATTATTCAATATCTGTATAGAATTATTATTTATAAATTTATGTGTAATACAATTGGTTTTCATCAGCATTTTCTTGATAGGATTTGTAATATCCATTATCTTTTTTATCGCTCTTCCATATGTTAATTCAACTCTGCCCATAAACCTTCCCCTCTCACTCGATATGAATTACCTTCCATATATTAAGCTTGAATTTATTTAATAAATTAATTCACTATTTGAAATAGCAAATTGATAACAATCATCAAAATTATATCAAATAACTAAAATAATCTCCACAATTATTTTAAAATATCTGTTTATTCATACGCAATTCTATTTAATATGTTTTTAATACTTATTACGTATTATTAAATAAAAACATTATCCCTAAATTTAATTAAGAATAAAAATTTTTTTCTATAATAACTTTTAATATATACACAATGTTCTGTAAAAGGAGGGATAATTTTTGCAAAAAGAAAATTTCTATAAAAAATCATTTATATTAAGTTCTTCAAATATATTAACAGGTATTCTTGGATTTGTATTTTCAATTATTTTATCAAAAGAACTTGGAGCTGAAGCATTAGGGCTGTATGGTCTCCTTATGCCTATATACAATCTTTTCATATGTTTAATGTGTGGAGGTATACTTGCATCAATATCAAGATTAACATCAATATATTTCGATAATAAACACTTTAATAAGGCTAATCTAACAATTAAAACATCGATGATATTTACTTTAATATGGTCTTTAATAATTGCAACAATTGTATATACTCTAGCACCTATTATTGCTAAATTTATAATAAAAGACATTAGAATAATTACTTCTATTAAGATAATTTGTCCTGCTATGCTATTTATTTCCATTTCAAACATACTAAAAGGATATTTTTACGGTACATCTCAAATAAATATACCTTCTGTAATTGATATATTAGAAAAATCTATACGTATCTTGGTATTAATAATAGTTATCAAATCATTCAATCTAAAAACCGTAGAATCAACTGTAACTGCCGCATATATATCAATCTGCATAGGTGAATTTTTAAGTTATGTTTTTCTATACTCTTACTATAGAAAAGTAAAAAATAAACATAAGGATAGCACAACCGTATCTACTTCTAAGAGAAGATTATTAAAAGATATGCTTAAAATAGCATTCCCATTATCTATAAATGGATTGATTACAACAACATTAAGTACCATTACATCACTTATACTTCCTAGAAGACTTATTAAATCTGGTCTTAATTATACACAGGCACTATCTGTTATAGGTAAATTCAATAGTATGGCTCTAAACATTGTATTATTTCCACTTATAATAATAAGTTCTATTTCCAGCTTGTTAATTCCAGATTTATCAAAATCCATAAGTAAAAACGAAATTAAATATGCCGAAAATAGAATACGTGAAGTTATAAAAATATCATTTATACTTGGACTTGCTACTATGGTTATATGCTTTGTAATCCCAGATGAATTATCATATATGTTCTATAGAAGAACTGACTTAGGATCATATATAGGATTTGCAAGTATAGTAACTCCTACATTTTTCATTTCAATGACTACATATAGCATTTTAAATGGACTTGGTAAACAAAATAAAATATTATTAAACTCTTTAATATGCTCAACCATAGAAATTTTAATTATATATGTATTAGCTGGTTTTACAAAAATAAATATATTTAGCTATGCTATAGCACTAATAGTTGATTCATGTTTATCTATAATTTTAAATATTAGAGAAATTAAAAAAACCGTTAAAATTAAACCAGAAATATCAAAATATATCATTTATATACTCCTAAGCATACTTATGATATTAGTTCTATACTTAATAAAATCTTATATACCGCCTAAATTTGATCTTATACAAAATATATTAATAATTTTCTGTGGATTTAGTGTATTCGCAGTAACTTTAGCACGTGATATAAGACGCCGTCCATTTAATGTTAAATAAAAAAATAATGAGTAAATTCCTAACTTAAGAATTTACTCATTATTTTTTGAGGAATAATTTTTAATATAGATGGTGGTATGAATTCTAAATCCTCTTTTTTGAAATATTTTAGAAAAACTATAGATACAAAATAAACTATAAATCCTAATACTACTACTAAGCCAAAAATTAAGTATTTAATCACAATAGAATCACTATTCATAAATATCAATGAATTTAATTCATAAAATACTATTATAAAAATTCCCATTATAATAGATGATATGAATGGTTTTATACTATTCAAAAAATTTCTACTACTAAACCCTATATATTTTTTAATTAGAATACTATTTATAATCATTGGTACTAAAAATCCAATGATACTTCCAATAACAGCTCCATTTATATTTATACTTGGTATACCGACCAATATATAGTTACTTACCAATTTTAGCAATACTCCAATAAATAAAGTTGTAAATATAGAATAAAATTTATTTAATCCTTGAAGTATAGTAGTTTGAATCTGCACGATAGACATAAATATTACAAGGCTTGATCCATATAACATCAATGTATATCCACTACTATAATCTTTTGAAAATAAAATAAGATATATATACTTACTAAGAATAGCTAACGCAACACATGATGGTATCGATATTAATAAACTTATCTTCAATGCAAATCTTATTTTCTTAAATAAATTATTTTTATCATTGAGTACAACAGATCTAACTAAACTTGGTATAACAGCCGCAGACAAAGCTGCAATAATAGCAAGTGGTACATATATAAGTGTTTTATATTTCCCAAGTAACCCATACAAAATATCACTAGTTGAATTATTAAACCCAGAAAATATAAGCCTATTTTTAACAAGAGCCAAATCTATTACAGCACCTACATATTGTATTCCGGAAGTTAACATTACAGGTATACCATACTTAAGAAACGTAAATATTATGCTTTTTGTGGAATTCCTATCTCTTCTTTCAAGTTCACAATTTAAATAAGGCACCGATACACTCATACTATCTAATATTCTTTGTTTCCTCATAATTAAATATAAAAATATAATTGATATAATTGCACCAACTGTTGTACCGACTGTTCCACCAGCAGCCCCTAATTCCAAACTATTACTAACTAACATAAATGAACAAAATATACTTATTAAAATATTACACACTTGTTCAATTACTTGTGATAAAGCTATAGGAACCATATTTGATATACCTTGAAACAATCCCCTATATGCAGCTAGTATAGATGTAAAAAATATAGTTGGTGATAAAAATAAAATTCCCAAATACGCCCTATGACTCCCAATCAATAATGCAACAGGTCTAGCAATTAAAAATAAACCTATAGATCCTATAAGACCTATAATAAACAAAATTCTCTTTCCAATATGAAAAGTTTTTAAAACGTTTTGTGATTCATTAATTGCAACAAACTCTGCAATTTGCTTAGCTATAGCAATTTGCATTCCAGAATTTGTTATAACATATATTAAACTAAATATATCATAAGAAGCTAAATAAATACCATATCCTTCATCTCCAAGTATCCTTATAATTATCGGAACATATAAAAGAGATAAAATTTTTACAAGAATACTTGCAAAAGATAAAGATATAAAGCTCTTACCTGTAGATTGTTCTTCCATCTATGATATCCCTCTAAAAAATTATTTTAAATTCTTGTCTTACAATCCTTTTAAACTGTGATGTTAATGAACATAATATTAATTTATTATTTAAATAATTTAACATCATATTTTCATTTATTCCATTAAAATGCAATTTATATGCAAATAATAACTGGTTTTGTACACCATATTTATTAAAAAAATAATTTTTTAACTCCTTATTTCCATATTTTAAATCTCCAATTACTGGATTATTTAAAAACTTAAGGTGACTTCTTATTTGATGACTCCTTCCAGTTATTAATTTTATATCTAACAAACTAATTACACCATTTGTATCAATCATCTTAAGTTCCATTTTTATTTCTTTGGAATCCTGGACTTTGTAACCGTATACTATTGATTTATTTAATTTACTATCTTTTTTTATATATGCAGTATATATACCATCTTTTATCTTACCTTCAACAAGTACTTTATAATACTTAGAAATTTTTCTAAATTTAATAAGTTCACAAAGTTCCCTTGCAGCTACTCTATTTTTTCCAAATATAACCAGTCCATAAGTATTTCTATCTAATCTATTTACTGGGGATATATTAAAAGTTAAATTATCATCTAAATTTGTATTTCCTTTATTTGATAAATATATATTAACATCTCTAGTTAAATCTTTTTCATTTTTCCCATCTGAATGAACTAATGTATCAACATCTTTTATTGCAACTAAAATATTTGAATCTTCATAACATATTTTGGGTTTATTATATCCAATATACTCCTCTGCATCTATACTTTTATTATTATTCAAATCATAATAATAACCAAATATACTCAAAACATCATCTTCTTGTATTCTATAATTTATTTTTTGTTTTTTACCATTAACACGTATATTACCATTTCTTATATCTTTAAATATCAGATTTAACTCAACATTTTTAAATAATTTCCTTAAAAACCTATCTAATCTTTGGTCCTTTTCATTAAAACTAATTCTAATCTCTTGTTTCATTATTTCTCCAATCTTAATTATTTAAATAACTAAATGCTATTGCACTCTGAAGTGCAACCCCAATCACAAGCCCTTCTTCATCTACATCAAATAAACCTCCATGAGCTGGATGAACAATACCTCTTGATACATTTCTCGTACCTAAAAAATAAAAAAGTGATGGAATCTCTTGAGAAAAATATGCAAAACTTTCAACACCCATAGAAGGATTTATATCCATAGTTACATTCTCGCTACCTATTACCTTCTTAAATACTTTTTCTCCTAAGAATACCATTTTATCATCATTATATAAACATGGATATCCGTCAGTTACTTCAACATCAATATCAACTCTCATAGATGTAGCAATACCATTACATATCTCTTTTAATCTCTTAATTGACATTTCTCTATCTTCTTTGCTTAAGGTCCTAATAACACCTTCAAGTTCAACCTTCTCTGGAATAATATTAGGTGCTGTTCCACCACTAATTTTACCTACAGTCAAAACAGATGGATTATGTGGGCTAATTTCCCTACTTACAATAGTCTGAAGCAACATTACAAGATTACATCCAACAACTACAGGATCAATACAATCTTCTGGATGTGCCCCATGTCCCCCTCTACCTTTAATAATTATTTTAAAAGGATTAGAGGCAGCATTAACAACTCCATATTTCATTCCAATGTGACCTGAATCTATAAGCTCTGAAACATGTAACCCAACTATAGCATCAACTTTAGGATCTTCCAAAACACCATCTTTAATCATAAATTTAGCTCCACCTATAGTTTCTTCAGCTGGCTCAAAAATTAATTTTACATTACCATTAAATTTATCTCTATACTTAAGAAGCACTTTAGCTACGCTCATTAAAATCGATATATGTGCATCATGTCCACAAGCATGCATTTTACCAGAAATCTTCGAAGAATATTCAACATTTTTAAAATCATCTAAAGGAAGTGCATCCAAGTCAGATCTAAGTGCAATTGTTTTTCCTTCACTTTTCCCCCTAATAATAGCTACAATCCCTGTTCCTGATACAATTTTATTTTCAATTCCCAAACTATTTAAATAATTTGTTATAGTCTTACAAGTTTCAAACTCCTCAAATCCAGTTTCAGGATATTTATGAAAATGCCTCCTGTGATTTATAATTTCATCTCTCAATTTTCTCGCATCTTCTAAAAAATCTATACCATTAAACAAAAAACCAACTCCAAAATAAATTTATAAATAAATATTACAATACTAAACTGATTTTATCCATAAAAAATCTAAGTATTTTAAAAATACTTAGATACTATGTAAACAAATTATTTAATTATTTATAACTTGCTGATCTGAATTTTTATAGCTCTTCCCATTAAATACTTGTGCAAAAGGACAATCTTCAGTTGGATTTTCTTTACTCCCATTATAATATACACATTCTTTAAAACATTCTACAATTTCAACTGAAGTTGATAAAAAGTAACATTCCATACGTATATTCCCCCAAATATATTATATAATTTCTCAACTAAATAGTAATCATAAAAATCTTTTAATTAATTAAATCTAAATTACATCATTAAAATTTATGTAATGCAATTTTAACATATAATAAAATTATTTACGATATCTACAATAAAATTCATTTATTAATATAATATCATAAAAAAATACTAATAAACAATTTTTAGAATATTAAAATAAAAAAATAGGACCTTCTATTAATAAATAGATGATCCTATTAAGGGGGATTAGTGGAGAAATTATTATCTCCATTCACACTCATATTATTTCATTTTTTCAATAAAATTATACATATCTTAAAATAATTTACATATAACCTTTTTCTGAATTTACCTCTTCCATATAAAAATCTATGAATTTATTTATTATATGCGTGAATTCAATTCCTAATAAAGGCTTTAAGGAATTTAAAAAATTAATTACAATCTCAGTTTTATTATTAATTTCATCAAATATATTTTCTTTGTTATTTGGAATATTAACATTATTATTAATATCAAATCCATTAGATATTAACGAAAAAATATTATTCAAATTATCAATATCCATATTATTAAGTACGCCTATCATATTATTTAAATTTTTATACATATCATTAAAATTATTTGTTTGAAATCCTCTATTATAAAGATATGAATTAAAATTATTATCTATAAACCTATTATCATAACATCCATTTTCATATTCAATTTTATTATTATACTTTTTACGTTTTGACATAATAGCTACCTCCATATATATATTTAGGAGGGTAATAAATAACCCTCCTAATATTCCAATCCATAAAAATTGAATATATATTTTAAAACTACTATTTACTATATTTCAGATGAACAGCTTCCACATGATCTAGTATTGGATTGTACATTACATACATTCCCACATTTATTACTAAATTTACTAATAAAAATTAAAAATAACAACATACTAAATAAATCACATTGAGATCTATTTCCATTTAAACAAAACATACCTGGATTTACTGATAATTGTTGTTGACAATATGGTTGAGCTACCTGATAAGTTGATACTGGAACTTCCATATATGCTTGCCTTACTTTTTTAGTTCTATACTTCAAATTATTATTAGAATAGGTAGGAGTTACATATTGTTGTGGTTGATTTGGATAACAAACCATATTATTTGAGTTATAACCTGTTTGTCCTAATCCAGATAGAAAAAATAGTGGCAATAAATAATTGAATCCATTATTATTAAAATTATTAGATGAATAACATCCACAATTATCATTAGCATGATTCCTATGCCCTATCTCACAATTACTAGCTTGATTCATAAAATTCATAAAATCCATCGCTAATCTCCTATTATTAAAATTTATATAATAATTTTATGTATAAAAATAAAATATGCTACAACAAAAAAGTATATTATTAAAAATAATATACTTTTTAATTTATGAAAATACAAAGTTGAGTAATTCATTTCTATTATAATTTTTTAAAGAGGAATAAAATAATATATTAGATCTACTAAATTGTTTCTTAAATACCTGTTCATTTTTCTTAATCTGAGAATAGCTCAATTTATCAGATTTAGTAGCTATAATATCTAATTTATACTTTAAACTATTAATCCAATCGTACATTACTATATCACTTTCAAATGGGGCGTGTCTTGAATCTATTAAAAGTATAACTTTATCTATACATGCTCTATTATCAAAATACGACTCTACCATATACTTCCATGAATTTCTTTCACTCTTAGAGAGCTTAGCATACCCATATCCAGGTAAATCTACTAAATAAAATAAATTATTTATCAAAAAGAAATTCAAAGTCCTAGTTTTCCCAGGAGTAGAGCTTACTTTAGCTAGCCTTTTACGTTGTAACATCGAATTTATTAAACTAGATTTACCAACATTAGATCTACCTACAATAGCTATTTCCTTCAATCCATCATTAGGAAAATCTTCACTTTTTACTACCGATTTTATAAATTTACTATCATATATGAACATATTCATTCCTACTTAACATCTTTATTCATTAAGCACTCTCTATATCGTCACTACCTTTTTCATTTTTCTTATATACAATTTCTATTTTTTTATCATCTATACTCTTTTCAGTTACTACAACTTTATCTATGTTTTTATCTGAAGGTATATTATACATAACATCAATTAACAAGTCTTCAACTATAGTTCTAAGACCTCTTGCTCCAGTATTTCTACTAATAGCTTTTTTTGATATAGATTCAAGTGCTTGTTCTTCAAACTCTAATTCAACATTATCATATTCAAATAACTTCTTATACTGTTTAACTATAGCATTCTTAGGTTCCTTTAGTATCCTAACTAACGCTTCTACAGTCAATGCATTTAATGAAACAAGTATAGGTAAACGACCTATAAACTCAGGTATAAGACCAAATTTCAATAAATCTTCTGGCAATATATTACCAAATATCTTGTCTAATTCTTTATTTTCTTTAGAGGGTATATCTGCGCCAAATCCCATGCCCCTAACGCTAATTCTTTGCTCTATAATTTTTTCCATCCCATCAAAAGCGCCACCACAAATAAATAATATATTAGAAGTATTTATTTGTATAAATTCTTGATGAGGATGTTTCCTACCACCTTGAGGTGGAACAGATGCTACAGTACCTTCCAATATCTTGAGTAATGCTTGTTGTACACCTTCACCAGATACATCTCTAGTTATGGAAGGATTTTCAGATTTTCTAGCAATTTTATCTATCTCATCTATGTATATTATTCCTTTTTCAGCTCGCTCCACATCATAATCAGCATTTTGTATTAATTTTAGTAATATATTCTCTACATCTTCTCCAACATAACCAGCCTCAGTTAAAGTAGTAGCATCAGCTATAGCAAATGGTACATTCAAAAATCTCGCTAAAGTCTGTGCTATTAAAGTTTTACCTGATCCCGTTGGTCCTAATAACAATATATTACTTTTCTGTATCTCGACACTATCATCTTTTATAAGTGAATTGATTCTCTTATAATGGTTATATATAGCAACCGACACAGATCTTTTAGCTCTATCTTGACCTATAATATATTGATCTAAATAATCCTTTATCTCTTTAGGTTTAGGTACCTTAGATAGTCCTACCTTTTGATCATCTACACAATCATCTGTTATTATTTCCGAACATAAATTTATACATTCATCACATATATAAACCCCTGGACCAGCAATTAACCTTTTTACTTGCTCTTGATTTTTCCCACAAAAAGAACACTTTAATTGCTTATTTTCATCCAATTTCGCCATAACCACACCCCGCAAATAGATTTAATATTATTTAACCTTCTTACTTATAACATTATCTATTAAACCATATTCTTTAGCCTCATAAGAACCCAAAAAATAATCTCTTTCAACATCTAACTCTATTTGAGATAGCGGCTTTCCCGTATTCTCACTAAGTATTTTGTTTAAATCATTCTTCATTCTTAATATTCTCTTTGCATGTATATCTATATCTGTTGCCTGCCCTCTAAATCCACCTAGTGGTTGATGTATCATTATTTCACTATTAGGCAATGCAAATCTCTTACCTTTTGCTCCAGAAGATAATAAAAATGCACCCATAGATGCAGCCATACCTATACAAATCGTGGATACATCAGGCTTTATATACTGCATAGTATCATATATAGCCATACCTGCTGTTATAGACCCTCCGGGACTATTTATATATAAATGTATATCTTTATCAGTATCTTCACTCTCAAGAAATAACAACTGAGCAACTATTAAACTTGCTGTAACATCATTAACCTCATCTCCTAAAAAGATTATACGTTCCTTTAACAACCTTGAATATATATCATAAGAACGTTCACCCTTACTTGTTTGCTCAACAACTATAGGTACTAATGCCATAAGTCTCCTCCTTTAACACTCTATTAATTACTTTTCTTTTTATTATGATTTACTAAAAATTCTATAGTTTTTGACATAATTACATCTCTTTCTAAAGAATCATTATATGTCGCTAAAAGACTCTCTTTAATAGAATTAATTTTATTTTCATCTTGAGAATACATCTTAGCTAACTCTAAAGCTTTAGCTTCAATATCATCTTTATTTGATAATATATTTTCTTCCTTAGATATTTTTTCTATAACCAAGTTAGATAATACCTGCTTAGATGCCCTATCTCTAAAATTATTTCTTATATCTTCTAACTCTATACCATAATATTTACAATATTGATCTAAAGTTGTACCTTGATACTTAACTTTATTTTCAAAATCATGTATAAGTCTGTCAATTTCACTCTGTATCATTGGTTCTGGAATGTCAACCTTAGCATTATTACATACTTTTTCTATAACAGAATTCTCAAACTCATATTTTTGTTTATTTTCATTCTCTTTATTTTTTTTCTCTTTTATACTATTTCTTAGTTCATCTAAAGTAGTAAATTCAGAATAATTTTTTGCAAAATCATCATTCAATTCCTCTAATTCTTTTACTTTTACATCTTTTATAGCAACTTCAAATTTAGCTTCCTTACCCTTCAATGAATCAACACCATAATCATTTGGAAATACCACATTTACATCAACATTATCACCTTTAGATTTTCCAACAAGCTGATCCTCAAAAGTATCTATGAAACTCTTTGATCCTATAACTAAAGTATAATCTTTAGCTTCTCCACCATCAAATGGCTTATTATCTACAAATCCTTTAAAATCTATTATAGCTATATCTCCCTCTTCAATAGCTCCATCTTTTAAAACAATACGTGCATTTTGCTCTCTTAAATTTTGCAACTCCTGATCAATATCACTATCGCTCACATCATATGTAACTTCTTCAACACCTAATCCCTTATATTCCCCAAGTACTACCTCAGGTTTAACATATACAATTGCTTTATATTCAAAATCTTCACCCAATTTGCAATTTATAATTTCTATATTAGGGTAATCCACAACTTCGATTTTATTATCTTCAATAGCATTTTTATAAGTCTTATCTATTACAACATTTGCAGCATCATTATAAAGCACCTCAATTCCAACCATTTGTTCAAAGATCTTAAAAGGAATTTTACCTTTCCTAAATCCAGGCACATTATATTTAGAAACATTCTTCTTAAAAGACATATGTATAGCATCATCAAATTCTTTCCTATCTACCTTGATAACAAATTCTACCCTACTATCTTCAAGATTATTTAACTGAACATTCATTACAAAATTCCTCCTAATTAACCAATATTTCTAAAAATATATAAACCAATAAATCATTAAAATCAACACAAGATTACTAATTAAGAACAAAAGAAAATGTTAATAACTTCATTTCATTATTTATATTAACTTTAATCCCATGCTCTGTCAACTCTCCAAACTCAATATTTTCACCAGCTATACTTGTCATAAAGTGCTTTATATCTTGTGTATCACTTACATCCGTCCTCCATACATATTGTTCATTTCTACCAAACCATGGAAGATTGCTAACATACACCACAGTATTATCATCTAAAAATTTAGCGGATTTATACCAAGCATAATTTTCGTATGTATTCCTTATATCATTTTTATAAAATCTATTTTTAGCTGAATTAGAATAAAAAAACTCTGGATCCAATTTAAAAGTATTAAGTATAGAATCAACCATATATACATCTTGAGTAATATTATTTTCTATCAAAATTTTCTGTTTATTCGGTGATATATCAAAACTATATTTCGAATCTAATGTATCAATTAATCCTAAAAATTTAATATTATTTTCATCCTTCATATATGAAATTTTTAATTCGTTATCTCCTAAAATTACATTGTAAATCAATCTATCAAGCTCATTATTATCGATATTTTCTTCTAATGGAATACGAGTTTCTTCATTAATATTATTTGTATCATTTTCATCATACTTATCCACTTCTATTTCATTTGTATTGGAAATCTCTTTAGATATAAGTGAATAATATTTATCTCTTAAATAATTATTAATTTTGGAAAAATTGACTATGTAAAATACCCCTATAATTAAAAAAGTTAAAATCAATATTAATATAATAAATCGCTTTTTTCTTATTTTCTTCTCATATTCCCTACTGAAAATACTACTTCTCCTCATCCTTACCTCCAATATTCAAAACGAGATATATAAAAAATAATACAAAAATAAAATTATATTTTAATTATAACCATTTTTCCATACTTATACATATTTTTTATTTAATTATAATAAAAAGGACGCTAAATTAATAGCATCCTTTTTAAAATTTCTATTATGACAAAAATTTAAGTGGGTCTAAACTAGATCCATCTTTTCTAACTTCAAAATGTAAATGAGCACCAGTACTCATACCAGTAGATCCCATTTGTCCAATTCTTACACCTTGATCAACTGCTTGTCCTTTAGATACCGTAACTCTTGACATGTGAGCATAAAATGTTTGATACCCACCTCCATGGTTTATAATAACAACATTTCCATAAACATTGTTATACCATCCAGCAAATGCAATATCTCCAGCCCTACTTGCAATTATTGTATCTCCAACTTTACCTCCAAAATCGACGCCTGTGTGAAGTGATTTTGTACCTCTTACTGGATGTACTCTCCATCCATAATTAGATGTAATCGGCCCTGTAGATGGTCTTAAGTATCCACTTGGACTTACCTTATTACTTCCACCAACTAAACCTGAATTATTTACAGAATTTAAATAATCTTTCAACTGTTGCTGTAATTGTTCATTATCCTGTTGAATATTTACAAGTTCATTTCTTTTTGTTCTAGAATCTTCATCTAAAGCATCATACCTAGACTGATACTCACTTTCTAAATCTTTAACAACTTGTAATTCTGCATCCAACTCATTTTTCTTCACAACTAATTCATTCTTAGAATTCTCTATCTCTTGTATCTGAGTTTCTAAATCCTTCTTGTACAAAGCTAAACTTTGAGTTTCCTTCTCTAAATTTTTCATATCTCTAGTTATATTATCTTTAATTTGCTTTATATTTTCTATTAATTTTCTATCGCTTTCAGTTATTTTTGACATACTATGAACGGTATCCATTAGATCTTGTAAATCCTTGTTCATATCAAATACCATTGTAAAAAATAAATCTAATCCCAAAGAATTATTTTGAGAATATTTATAAAATTCTTTTATTCTATCGGCAAGTATAGATTCTAATCTTATTAATTCAGACTGATTTTTTTCAATTTCTACATTAAGCCTTCCTATATTTTCTTCCATAGAAACTATCTGTTTCTCAACGCCTTCTACTAATACTGTTTTGTCATCTATATTTTTTTGATGCAATTCTATATTCTCTAAATACTCATTGATAACTCCATTTCTTTGATCTATCTCTCCCTTAATTTTAGATAACTCACTATCAATAGCATCTATTTCTTTATTTATACTATCTATTTCATTTTGAACATTATCAATTTTATTTTTATTCTCTTGTATTTGTTGTTCCAATGAATCTTTAACACTTGCTATAACATTAGTATTTGCTATAAAAATAAATACCATTATTAAAAACACCAATAATCTAAGTGTCTTATTTCTATTCAACAAACTATCCTCCTAAAATACAAACAACAATAATAAAACACTCGGTCTTATTACTTTCTTTAATGCTTATTAAAAATTATATCATATTTTATTAATTATATCTACCTCTATTATTTTTACTGATTTTTATGCATTCCCCTTTTTATTTTTAAAAAATATATTTATCAAATAATTTATAAATCTTTAAATTATATGGATAATCTATGTATAACTACCATTATATTTCACGATTATATTCAAAATATAAGTTAATACTAATATTGTCTTATTAATGAATTGTTAATAAGATATTAAATAAATTTTTAATTTTAGGGAGGATTAAAAATATGGGTAAATTAGTACCAGATGCTAAAAATGGATTAGAACAATTTAAAAGCCAAGTTGCTAACGAAATGGGTGTACCCTTCACTGATTATAATGGTAATTTAACTTCTAAACAATGTGGATCTGTTGGTGGAGAAATGGTAAAAAGAATGGTTGAACAATATGAAAATGGATTAAAATAATTAGTATCATTAAGAGATATGGAATTCCATATCTCTTATTTTTTATCATAGATAATTTAAAAATAAAAAGACTCCTTAAAAAGGAGCCTTTAAGCAAATTTATATATAATTCTTGCCATTTTCCTCATTATATGAAATTTAGTTTTCATACCCATTTTAATAAATTTATTTGCATTTTTAAAAATTTTATTCTTAAATCTTTTACTAGATCTCGAATCAGCAGAAAAAACTATAGCACCAATCAAAGCACCAGCCGTAGTACCTAAAATAACACCTTTCATAATAAACCCCCAATAATAAGCTATATATTTTCTCATAAGCATATTATCTGTTTAATTATATTTTTTATTCATTATTTAAATCTAACAAATTTTTCAAATACATTATACAATCTATCTATATTATTCATACCTAACATTGAATTTAACAATTCAAATGAATCTATCAAGAAATCAAGCGTATCGTTATCCCCATCAAAATGATAACTTAATATCTCTTTGTCAATAGATGTAAATATTTTATTTAAAGTAAATACGAGTAATAAACCATCATCTATCTTATCTAAAAAGCTAAACTTTTTATTTATAAAATCTATAGGACTCAACAAATAAATTATTGTAAATCCAAGTAAAATTTTAACCCCATTTCTTACTTTTCTATCTCTTAATAATCTATAACATAATACACCTATATCTGGTATTATAAATGCAATATTACCTAAAAGCATCTTATTTGTTTGTTTAAATTTACTATCATATAATTTATCTCTAAATCTAGAATACTCTGAAAAATATCCCTTATGATCTCTAAAAAATCCAGTTTTATCACAACTACCAGTTTCATCTCGACTATAAAATTTTTCGCTATATTTATCATCATTCTTTTTATTCTCTAAATTATACACCATAAATTTATTATTTTCAGTAATAGTACTCTCTACATTTATTCCATCTTTTTCATCATTTTGTATTTCATATACATAGTCTTGTACTGTATCTTTTTTACTGTTATTAATAAGTTCTACCATATTAATATCTAAATTTCCAAATGTGATATTAATACTTTCTTCAGTTATTTGTATATCTTTTATATCTAATTCTAAGAAATTTAAATTAAATTCTTTAAATACTTTTTTTAGATCTACCTTTATTTGTTTACCATCACAACTAATTCCTTGGATATTTAACTTATTAATAACCATTTTCAATATGAAATTTACAGTAAAAATACTAATAGGTATACTTATTGCTTTAAGCTTCTTTATAACAATTGATAAAACTCCATCTTCTATTCTATGGAACTTAAGCCCTATAGAAATAGTACCAAATGATTTATACTTAATTTTATTAATTAAAATCATACCATCGTATAATCTAATATCAGAAATACTAATACCATCTACTTTTAAAAAATCATCTATAAACGATTGGATATTCTCAGGTTTTAACTTAACCTGAACTTGTAATAAATTCAAAATACCACTCCCTGAAATCAACTAATTAATATTTGTTACACATATTTATTTATTATTCCTTAAACACTTAGTATCTAAAATAAACATAACAAATACACCAATTAAATATGAAGCTAAAAATTGTAATAAACTATAAAAATCTACCATGTAACTTATAAAAAACCCTATAAACATTAAAGATATGTATATGTATATATCTATTTTAAGTATAAATCTTCTAAATCTATAACAAAAATATATACACATCCCAATTAAAGAAGAAACTATAGTAAATGATCCTAAATAATATTGATTTGAATACATGAAAATCGATATTAAATTAAATGATATAATTGATAATACATATACAAAAACTATTACACTCCTTTTTATATATCTCTCCATAAAAAACCCACAAAATACTAGTATAAATATAGTATTTATTAAATCCCATAAACTCCTATGTATAAAAATATTTGTTATAGCTCCAAAATAATTACCTGAAACAATATCATTCCCTGTATATGCATTCAATAAGTTAAGAGAACCCAAATCCACATCAATTAGATTTTTTTTACCATATACAAGCAAAATATAAAACGATATATATATAACTATACTTCCTATTATCATCCAAGGAAATGCTTCGTTATTCGTAAATACAGGTCTTTTTTTAATTAAATTATTAACAATATCATCTTTATCTATTTTTATAGTATCAATATTTAAATTATAATTTTCATTTTCCATACAATTTATTCCCCATGAATTTATTATTTATAGTAAATTATCTATTAATCAAGTCAATTCCTTTCATAAACACCAAACCAACTATAAATGAAGCTAAACTTCCAATATTATCTATATTGTTACTTAGAAATACACTATTTAAAAGATTAAGTACTATAAATGAAAATATAAATACAAAAAACAACCTATTTACTCTTGATTTATATTTAAAAGCTAAAATAAATAATGCACCTATCAAACAATAATTTATTACATATAATCCAACTCCAAATACTTTAGAAAAGTTTAATAAATAACTTGAAAAATTACCAAAAAATATTCCACATATTATAAGAATTATATAATTAACCTTACTAATATTTTTTTCAACTATACTCCCTGCAAAAAACAACGTTATAACTCCAACTAATAACTGCAAAAAATTTTTATGTAAAAATGGCGATATAAATATCCTCATATATTCTCCATCACGTATATACGGATCTATCTTACCTCCTGCCCAAAGTAATACCTCATCACGAATTGAAACAATATTCCCATTAATATTACCTATAATAAAGTAAATTATAATACTAATCAAAATAATAAACATAGTTAAATGATTATTCTTTCCCCTAGAAAAAAATCTAGTATATGATTTTTCAACTACATTTTTTATAATATTTAAAAAACCTACACTATGAACATTAAAACACTCTATTTCTCCAGATTTTTGATTAATAAAAATCGCTTCTTCATAGAGCTCGCTCTGAAAATATGTATTCTTAACATTTTCTAAATCGTCAACTACAAATATATTTATTATGTTACACTTAATCCCTCTAGATCCAAAATAACTATCTATATATCTATTTTCATTTATATAAGAAGTTAATGATGTGAAATTTATACATAATATATAATCATTTATCTCTTTTATATAAATATTAATTTCCTTATTATGCTCCTCGAAAGGTAATATTAATTTATTTAAATTAATCTCCTTTTCAAAATAAGATATTAAAATATTTTTTATATTTCGAACTTTTTTCATAATAATCACCTAAAATAAACTACCTATAACCTAAAGTTAATTAATATCAGGTTATAGGTAGTCATAATAGTTTATTTTATACTAAATTATATCTTATTACAATAAACTTTAACAATTTTCTCCATAAATAAATCTATCAAATCGTCAATTTTATTCTGTATAATCTCCCTAACATCATTATCCATTTCCATTATAAATGTAGGATAATATTCTTCATCTTTTGGATATGAAATCACACCTATATTTTCAAATTCTTCATATGGAAATTTGGATATTATATTATCAAATTCATAATCACTATAATCTTCTTTTAATTCTAAAACTAAAAATATCTTATTATTTTCTCGGTAAAACTCTATTATATTATCGAAACAATTTTCTATATTAATTCTGAATTCTTCATCAAATAAATTCTTGCTTCCTTTATCTATAAGTAATATACTATTAAACTCCATAAATACTCCCTTTTACCTTAATCCATCATAAATTGAACTTAGCAGTTCTTCATATTCAGTAAAATAATCTCCCTGATTTTCTAAATTATTAACAACTTTATATGTAATATTTGTTTCATTTGATATGGTTTCAAGTTCTTTATTAGTTTCATACTTGTCCCCAATAATAAGCTTTATATTTTTCTGTCTAATTATATCAACTATACTTTGTAAATTCTTAGGATTTACCTCTCCATGATTATTTACATCATGTAAACTACTATTTACCAAACCAAAATCTCTTGCCAAATAACCATAAGATGCATGATTACTCACAAATTCCTTATTCACTATAGATTCAAAATCATTTATGTATGAATTATATATCTTATCAATTCTTTTACTAAATTCATTAAAATTATTAGTGTAGAAATCTTTATTATTAGGATCAATAGTAATAAGTTCATCAAGCACAACTTTACCCATTGTTTTGTATTCATTAATACTTAGCCATACATGTGGATCATATGCTCCATTACTATGTGAATCTTCATGATGATGATCATCTTCATGAATGTGATCATCCTCTAAACTTATTAAATTTGAATTTTTAGTTGTTTGTACAAATTTATCTTTATTATCAACTACATCTAAAACTTTATCATCAATTCCTAAACCATTATAAAAAACAACATCTGAATCTTGAATATTTTTAATATCTTGAGGAGTAAATTCAAAATTATGAGAATCACCACTTGGTGTAATATTATATACTCCTACCTTATCTTGAGCTATGTACTTAAGAAGATTATAATTTGGATTTAAAACTGTAACAACATTTATTCCTTCCTTTTTAGCCTGGCTTGTACAAGACATAAATAATAAAGCAACAAGTCCTAAAATAATATTTCTCATCTTACTCATATAACAATTAACCCCTTATAATTTTCATATATTTTTATTGCAAATGAATCGCATCAAGTTTATAATACATATAAAAGTATTAAGTGTCAACAATACGAATGAGGTTTTTTATGTTAAACATTGCTAATACGGATAATTTTATTCTCGAAAAAAATAATTCTTCAAATCGAATTATAAATATTGAAAACTTAACTTTTAGTTATGATAACTCAAACTATATTTTTAAAAACGCAAACCTATCTATAAATAAAGGGGATTTTGTGTGCATAGTTGGAAAAAATGGATGCGGAAAGAGCACTCTTCTTAAACTCATGCTAAACCTAATAAAAAGCAAAAATTTGAATATATCTATAGGAACTAAAAACATTTCCTATATCCCCCAAATATTCAACTTTAATAAGGATTTCCCAATAACTGTTAAAGAATTTTTAAAATATAATACTAAAGAATTAAATACACCATTTTCTAACGCCCTTTATTTATGTGAAAAATATGATTTAATAGATAATATAAATTCTTTAATTGGAAAACTGTCAGGAGGGCAATTACAAAAATTAATGCTTATAAGGTCACTTCTTAAAAAAACAGATTTATTAATGGTAGATGAACCTACAAACAACTTAGATGAATGCAGTAAATATACAATATATGACGATTTAAAGGAATTGAATATATGTAACAATATAACAATTGTTGTTATTGAACATAATAAGGATTTTTCAAATAATTACGCCAATAAAGTATTTTTAATTAAAGAAGGTTCGATATATCGTGTTTAAATATGAATTTATACGCAATGCGTTTATAGCTGGTTTTTTTGTATCTATAATATGTCCATTCATAGGAAATTTTATAGTCCTCAAAAGATATTCATACATAAGTGATACTCTATCTCATGCTTCTTTTGCTGGTGTTGCACTATCATACGTACTAGGAATAAATTCCTTACTTGTATCAATTGTATATACTATAGCTTGTGCTATTTTAATTGAATATTTAAGAAAATATTATAAAAATTTCTCAGAAATATCCCTTTCCATACTTCTAACCTTAAGTTTAGGTATAGCTATAATTATATCAAGTAGTAGTCTTGTCAAAATAAATATAGAAAGTATAATATTTGGGAGCATCCTTACATTAAATAGAAACGATTTAATATTTATAATATGTACAAGCTTGATCGTATTAATAACATTAATACTTAATTATAAAAAATTTGTATTAATGATATTAGATGAAGATTTCTATAAAGTATCTAAATTCAATACGTCATTTTACAATGTATTATTTTCGGTATTACTAAGTTTAACAATATCTGCGTCTATAAAAGTTATCGGTCTTCTTGTTGTATCATCAATTATGATTATACCTGTTGCCGCATCATTTAGATTTAAAAAAGGATTTTCCCAAACGGTGTTAATTTCAATTATTCTAGGAATAATATGCATTCTTTTAGGGCTTTTTTTATCTTATCATTTAAATACAGCTCCAGGTGGTACAATAGCCCTTACATCAATAATAATTCTAATAATTTGCCTTATAATTACAAAAAACAAGAACTAATTAATAGTTCTTGTTTTTTTTGCATTCATTACATATACCAGCTATCTCTATATTATGCTTCGTCAAAGTAAATCCTGTATCATCTTCTATGTGTTGTATCAAAACATTAAAAGGACAATTTATGTGAACAACTTTATTACAAAAATTACACTTAATCTCATGAACATGAGATATTGTAGAAAGTTTATATCCACTTACTCTATCATTTCCAATAACTTTATCAATAATTTTTTTTTGTGAAAATTTTTCACATGTTCTATATATAGTAGATAAATTTATGGTAAACCCTTTATCTTTACACACATCATAAATTTCAGATACATTCAAAATTTTATCAGTACTCTTAAATATATTTAAAACAATACTCCTAGGTTTTGTTACTTTTAATCCTACCCTATTTAAAATATCTATATATTCCATAAACAACTACCTCTGGATCATTAAACTTAGCTAACTCAAAACTATTGCTAGTCATTTCATAAATTATACCATTTTATTCAATTTTACTCCATACTCTTAATTATGTACTCAATTACTTTTATATTGGATATATTATAAATCTAGAAAAAAATCATTTTCAAGCCAAATAGTATAAGCAAAACTCCCCCTAAAAAATCTGCGTATTTTGTTATAATTCTTATTCTCTTTAAATGAGCAGATAAAAATACTGCAAATAATGATAAAATTAATGTTACAACTCCAACTAAAAGTGTGTTTAAAAATATTAATTTTAAATTATGCAAATTGTATGCTGTAAACCCTACAACTAACGCATCTATACTAACAGATATACCAAGAGTAATATACAAATTATTAAATAATTTTTTATCCTCATAATTATCCTCATCACAATGTCCCAAAGCCTCTTTAAACATCAATATACCTACAATTAAGATAACAATTCCTCCAAATACTTTTGGAATAGTTAAAACATATGAATTTATTACATCTCCAAAAATTCCACCTAAAAATGAAAATAAAAACTGAAAGAATCCAAAACTCAAACAAAATAATATAAGTTGCTTAAACTTGTGTTTATTTGAAAATCCCAAACTTAATGCTACTCCGAAAGCATCTAAAGCTAATGCTACTGGAATAAATAAAATTTCCACATCATACCTCCAAAATTTTAAAAATTATAATGCATTTATATACAAAAATGAATTATATGCCGCACCAATAACACCAGCATCATTTTTGAGTGCAGCTTGCTTTATTATAGTACCATCTTTATACACATCAATTACATATTTTTTAAATCTTTTATTTATTTCACTAAAAAATGGATCTCCTTGTTCCGATATACCTCCACCAATTAATACAAGACCAATATCTAAAATACGAATTAAATTTGATATACCATACGATATATAATCCAAAAATTTATCATATACCAAACTTGCTATACTATCTCCCTTATAATATAAATCAACTATGTATTCTCCTGTATAAGTATCATTACATGGTAAATTATTTTTAATCAATTCTTCTTTATAAATTCTAATTAATGCTGATGTAGATGCATATCTCTCATAACATCCATTTAATCCACAACTACACTTATATCCATTAGGAAAGATAATAAAATGTCCAATCTCACCTGCCGAATAATTATTACCACGATGTAACTTATTATCTATTATAATAGCCCCTCCAACTCCTGTTCCTAAAGTCATACATAAAAAATTTTTAACTCCTCTACCATTTCCAAGCCACATTTCACCAATAGCTGCTGAATTAACATCATTGTCAGCAAATACAGGTATATTAAATCTCTTTCCTATACACTCTCTAAAATTCGTACCAATATACCCTGGTATACTATTTGTTGCATACTTTATTTCACATTTATCAACATCAACTTGCCCTGCTGTAGATACTCCTATACAATCAATATTAAATTCTGATTTTAATTTATTAAATATATCTATAAGCGTATTTGGTATAGTTTCTTTCGCTGGATATGATGGAGTATTAATTTTATCTTTTTTATAAATCATTCCTTTATTATCAATAATAGCATACTTTATAAAAGTTCCCCCTATATCAAATGATAAACAATACCTCAATTCCATAACTAATTACCTCCAATTTAATTATTTTTTAGTATACTCTCTAAAAATTTTTTAGTAAATAATAAAATGGATATTCTAATATCAAGAGAATATCCATAAAATTTTATTTTTATTTATTTTTACGACAAAATAAACTAACTATATATCCAACTACAACTGTAACAACTATACTTATAAGCGAATATGACCATATAGAAACATCAATATTTAAATTCATATATTTAAGTGAAAGTACGATTATCGTAGCTGTAATAAATCCTATATATGCAGATAATTTTGTTGCATTTTTGCACGCAATTCCAAGTACAAATATTCCTGCCAAAACTCCAAGAACTGCACCAACAAATCCATTAAACCACTCATACGCCGAATTAATTTCACTTGTCGCAAGAATCATAGCAACAATTACAGATACAACACCAACAACCAATGAAACTAATTGAGCAATTTTAGTTTGAGTTTTAAAACTCAGCCCTTTAGTTATATAATTTTGTATATCAAGTGTCCAACTTGTTGCAACTGAATTTAATCCTGTAGATAAAGTAGATTGAGATGCAGCATATATAGCAGCTAATAACAATCCTGTTATACCTACTGGTAATTGATAAGCTATGAATGAGGCATAAATTTGATCTTGAGCAGTATCTACCAAAAGACTTGGATTTTGTCTATAAAATACAAATAACGCCGTACCTATTAAATAAAATATAGTAGCCGCAGCAATAGATAATATTCCATTTGCATACGTCATTTTCTTCAATTTTTTTATATCCGTTGTTGTTGTAAATCTTTGAACAACATCTTGACTAGATATATATGAAGAAAATGTATTTAATCCTCCTCCAACAATAAGCATAAATACACTAGTTTTAAGCAAATTTGGGTCAAACAACACATCACTACTTGATATAAACTTTTGTTCATTAAATAGCACACCTGCTATATCACCAAAACCACCTTCTAGTTTAAATAATATAAATATAAATGTTCCAATAACTCCTAAAATTAAAATTACCCCCTGTATAAAATCAGTCCATAAAACAGATTTTATACCTCCAGAATATGAATATATAATTGCAATAACTCCCATAAGTATTATGAATATGTTTACATTTATGTTAGATAATCTTGATAAAACTATCGATGGTAAGTACATTATTATAGACATTCTACCTATTTGATAAATAATAAATATAACAGCCCCTATAACACGTAATCCCTTACTTTTATATCTTATCTCTAAATAATGATATGCCGTATCTATATTGAGCCTACTAAATACTGGCAAAAATAGTCTTATTGTAAGTGGTATTGCTATAAATACCCCAAGTTGTGCAAACCATAAGATCCATGTCCCATTATAGGAATTACCAACTAATGATAAAAATGATATAGGGCTTAAAAGTGTTGCAAATATTGATACTGATGTAACCCACCAAGGTATTGTGCCATCCCCTTTAAAAAATTCCTTACCATTCATATCTTTTTTTGAAAAGTAAAGACCAATAAATAGAACTATTATAAGATAAACAATTAGCACTCCAAAATCTATTAAACTAAATCCCATAATTAATCCAATTCCTCATAATTAAAAATACTTATTAAATATTTCTTTCGCATTTTTCTTCATTTCATCAGTTGACTCTCTAAAAGGTCTCTTGCAATAACCAGCATTTACACCAAACTCTTCTAATATTAATTTAATTGTTTGATATAATCCGTTGTTTAAAATTTCTGTAATTAAATTATTTGTAATACTTTGTAATTCCCTTGCCTCTTTTAATTTTCCTTTACTAACTAAATCAAATATTTCCTTAGCTCTTCTTCCATTTACATTAAATGTTGATCCTATTGCTCCATCTACTCCAACTACTGCAGCAGGTAGAAGCATTTCATCAAATCCCGAATAAACTAATTTATCTGGAAATGTATATATAATCCTCTCAAGTAAATAAAAATCTGGATTTGTAAACTTAACTCCTATTATTTTAGGATTTTTAAAAAGCTCCCCAAAATTATCAAGTCCCATATCAACTCCTGTTAAATATGGTATAGAATATATTATCATGTTATTTTGAGTTTCTTTTATTATAGTGTTATAATAATCTTTTATCTCTTCAAATGTAAATTTGTAATAAAATGGTGTTACGGCACTTAATGAGTCATATCCTAATTCTGTTGCATAATTTCCAAGCTCAATACTCTCTTTTAAATTTATAGAACCAATTTGGGCAATCAATTTAATCTTACCATCAGCCTCATCTTTTACAATTTGAAATATCTTCTTCTTCTCTTCTGTTGATAACATGAAGTTCTCTCCAGTGCTACCATTAACATAAATACCATCAACCTTAACACAATCTATATTGTGCCTAACAAGTTCCCTTATACCCTTCTCATTAATATTTCCTTCTTTATCAAAAGAAGTTAAAAGAGCTGAATAAATACCTTTCATAAATAAAACCTCACTTAATAAAACGTTTTCAAATAATAATAAAACAATAAAATATAACACTAAATTTATCAGATTCACTTATTTATAACATCAATGAATCTTTTAGCTATTAGTTGCGGTCTTGTTATTGCTGATCCAACCACAGCTGAATGTATCCCTATATCATACACACTTTTTAAATCTTCCGGGGTATTTATCCTTCCTTCAGCAATTACTGGTATTTTCAAATCTCTAACAAGTTTTTTCATTAATTCTAAATCTGGTTCATCTTCTCTTTGTGTATACGATGTATATCCAGATAATGTTGTAGATACACAATCACATCCAAGCTCCTCAGCCATAACTCCTTCCTCATAATTTGAAATATCAGCCATAACTAAAATATTTTCTCTTTTAATACTTAAAATTAAATCTTTAAGTTTTTCACAATTAGGTCTTACTCTATTTGTTGCATCTAATGCTATCATATCACATCCAGAACTTAAAAGTTCATTAACCTCTTTCATTGTAGGAGTTATATACACTTCCGAACCTTCATAATCCCTTTTTATAATTCCAATTACAGGTAAATCAGTTACTCTTTTAATCTCTATTATGTCAGAAACTCCCTGTGCTCGTATACCTATTGCCCCTGCTTCTTTTGCTGCAAGTGCCATTCTCCCCATAATAAACGGACTATGCAACGGCTCATCTGGTAAAGCCTGACAAGATATTACAAGTCCTCCTTTTATTTTATCTAGCATAAATCTACACTACCCTTTCATCAAAATTGCATATAAATACTTTTACTGATATAATTAAACATTACTATAGAGATATAATAACAGATAATATAATTTTTAAGCAATGTATATTTTAAATTATATATAAATTTATTATAATCTAG
The DNA here is from genome assembly GCF_000283555.1 of Candidatus Arthromitus sp. SFB-rat-Yit. Classification (NCBI taxonomy): domain Bacteria; kingdom Bacillati; phylum Bacillota; class Clostridia; order Eubacteriales; family Clostridiaceae; genus Candidatus Neoarthromitus; species Candidatus Arthromitus sp. SFB-rat-Yit. The sequence continues at coordinate 284,418 of NC_016012.1, read as the reverse complement.
TTTGCTAAAATTTATATAATTGTAGGTGAAACCATGCTTATAATAAGCTTTAAAAACATTTATAAAAGTTATGGTATTAAGAAAATACTCTCAGATATTTCATTCAATATCAATGAAGGTGATAAAATTGGATTAATTGGGCAAAATGGTGGTGGTAAATCAACACTATTAAAAATACTAACAAAAGAAATACCTTATGATTCTGGTGAAATATTTATAAATAAAAATAAAACTATTGGATATTTAAATCAAAACTCTAACTTAAATCCCAATTTGTCCATATATGAAAATGCTTTAAATGTATTTGATAACCTTATAAAAATGGAAAACAGATTAAAAAATTTAGAGTCAATGCTTGAAAATAATCAAAATGAGGATTTAATAATTGAATATACAGATTTGATGAATAAATTTAATAATAGTGGTGGATATACATACAAAACTGAAACAATAAAAATTCTCAATTATTTAAAATTTGATAATCAAAGAATGCATGAATCATCCAAACATTTAAGCGGCGGTGAAAAGAAAAGACTTGATTTAGCTAAATTGTTATTAAAAAAGCCAGATATACTTCTTCTTGATGAGCCGACAAATCACCTAGATCTCGACTCTATCGAATGGTTTGAAAATTATTTAAAAAATTATAAAGGTACAATTATAGTAGTATCACATGATAGATACTTCCTTGATAAAATAGTTACTCATATTTTTGAGCTTGAAAATAAACAAATACTTACATTTAACTCAAACTACACAAAATTTATAAATCTAAAAAAAATACATATAGAAAATTTAATAAACAAATATAATCTTCAACAAAAATTTATTAATAAAGAACTTGAAATTATTAAAAACTATAGGGCATGTTATAGTAAAAAAAGAATTAAAGCAGCTGATAGCCGTGAAAAAAGATTAAATAAAATCAGTTTAATTGATAAACCTGAACTATCGAATAAAATAAAGAATATAGAATTTGAATTATCTGAAAAAACAGGAAATGATATTTTACTAGTAAAAAATTTAACAAAATATTATGATGATCGAAAACTATTTGAAAATATAAATTTATGTGTTACAAAAAATCAAAAAATAGCATTCATAGGAGAAAATGGAATAGGTAAATCCACTTTCTTTAAAATACTATGCAAAAAAATACATCAAACTTCTGGAGAAATAATTTATGGGAGTGGACTAAACATTACATATTATGATCAAGAACAATCGGATTTAAATAAAAATAAGACTATATTTGAAGAAATTAGAGATTCATTCCCTAATATAACAACACAAGTTATAAGACGCCATTTATCAAATTTTTTATTTAAAGATGACGACATACATAAAGAAATTTCTCTTTTAAGTGGGGGAGAAAAATGTAGATTAAGTCTTTTAAAAATAATATTATCTAAATCGAATGTGTTATTTATGGATGAGCCAACAAATCATTTAGATATATATACAAGAGAAATATTAGAAGATGCTATAATTAATTTTGAAGGAACATGTCTTATCATATCCCATGATAGATATTTCTTAAATAAAGTTGCTAGCATAATATATGAATTTAAAAATAATTCCTTAATAGAATACTTAGGAAATTACGATTATTATATATCAAAACAAAATTTATTGAGTAAGGAAGATTCCCTAAAACTAATAGAAGAAACTATTAATTCAAGATACGGTAAAACAAAATCAAAAAATAAGAATCGAGTTCATGAAAAGAGTAAAAAAGGAAAAGATATAACAAGAAAAATCTTCAAAGTCGAAAGTGAAATCAATAAAACTGAGGAAAAAATTTCATTTCTTCAAGAAAAGCTAACTCTTAAAGAAATCTACTCAAATTATGAAAAATTAAACGAAATAAATAAGGAAATAAATTCTCTTAAACAAATATTATCATCTCTTTATGAAGAGTGGGAAAACTTAATTTAAAAAAATTTAAAAGCATAGTACAAATGTACTATGCCTTTTCTATTCATTTAATATCAAATCAATATCTTGATTAGCCCCATTTCTATAAACAACAACCCTAATAGTATCTCCTGCATTATGATTAACTTTTACACTATTTATATCTTCAAATGTCTTAACATCCCTTCCACCAAATTTTAAAATAACATCTCCAGATTTTATACCAGCTCTCTCTGCATTCGAAAAACTTTCAACTTCAACTACATATATTCCTTGAGGCAAATTTAAATTATTAGACATACTCTGATCAATAACTCTACCTTTAATCCCAATTCTTAAAATAGGTTTCGATAATTCATCTAATTTTTGTTTAGCTTGATTTATAGGTATTGCAAAACCAATTCCTTCAACACTTGTTGTTCCAGTATTATCAAATTTTGCTGTGTTTATCCCTATAACCTCTCCCCTTGAATTTATAAGTGGTCCACCACTATTTCCTGGGTTTATTGCTGTATCAGTTTGAAGTAACTTTAAGGTTTTACCGTCAATTGTAATATCTCTATCAAGTGCACTTACTATACCTTTAGTAGTTGTTCCTATAAATTCTTTTCCAAGTGGTGATCCTATAGCAACAACAGATTCTCCAACCAATAATTCATCGGAATTTCCAAGTGAAACTGTTGCTGGAACCATAACTGTTGGATCTGTAAGTTTAATCAAAGCAATATCATTTAATTCATCATAATTTATAACTTTTCCATCTGTTTCTACGCCATCATAAAATATTATTTTTACAGTTTGAACTCCTTCAACAACATGATAATTTGTTAAGATATGTCCTTCTTCATTTATAATAAATCCAGATCCTATTCCCTCTTGTTGTTGTAATCCAAAGAATCCTCTATTAACAATTGATTTCGTACTAACACCCACTACTGCTGGACCAACTCTCTTTACAATCTCTGTTACACTTAATACATCCTTATCTTCAGAAAAATATGTAGGACCAATATACTGAGTCTTGCTTACTCCTATTTGACTATAAAGTGGCGTTTTTTGAAAAAAAGCAAATTTCGGAGCTAAATATAATGTAATTGCACTCCCAAATACAGAACTACACACAAAACATATAATAACTAAACAAATAACAAAACTAGAACTAAAACTACGTTTATCTTTTCTTGTTTCCTTACTTCTTAATACTATTTCATTACTTTCTTCAGAAATAGTATCTTTTTCATCTTTAGATGAAGTACTATACTCTCTTTCATCAAAATTATTATCCATAAATTAACTCCTCTTTAATTATTTTCCATTAATCTTAAATTGACATTTCTAATTAAATTTCTCAAATACTCTGAATTATTATATGTAAAATTCTCAGTTGTTTCAAAATATATTATCTCTAAATTACTAAAGTGACTCTTCAGCATATTTTCATATTCAGGATTTCTATTACTTTCTGACTCCACAACTATTACAGGTAAATCATATTGACCAAATTTAGATAAATCTACATTTGATAAATACCTATTCATAATTCTAGATTCACTATGAATCGTATTATAGTAATCCCTACTCATCATTCTACTTAAATAATTATCCAAATTTCTCGAAATAGCCAATTCCCTATATAAATCTATAAATTTGTTATTCAGAAAAGAAATTTTATCCAATAATTTCGGAATATTAAGCATCGAAATTATCCTAAAGTATAAACTCACTAATTCATTCTCTATTTTCTTTAAACCGTTAATCCCACTATAATTAAATATAGTGGGATTGATAAATATAACTCCTCCTACTTTATCCTTATATTTATCCAAATATTCCATATGTATAAGAGAACCATATCCTTCGCTAACAAGTATTTGTTTACCATCATATCCCGTATTATCCACAAGATTATTTAAAATATCCACCTGTGTTTCTATCGATAACTTTTCTTTATACTTTTCACTTCCACCATATCCAAATCTATCATAATAAAGCATTCTGACACCACTTATAGATTCCCTAACTATTGGATTCCATTCAAGAAGTGTTTCTCCTATATCAGACTCAAATAACACTAAATTATCTCCACTTCCAGATACTGCGTAAGCTACTTTATATTTACCATATCCACTAAGCCTATGAGATTTTCTTAATGATGAAATAAGATTATTACTCTGTATAACCTCACTTAAAATACCTAGTAAAATAGTTAATATTATAATAAAAATACTAAGCTCTAGAATAATTCTCCTAATTTTTTTTTGTTTGGGGCTTATAAATTTTTTATTGCTTTTATATACAGAATTTGAATGCTCTATAAACTTCATACTTTATTACCTTATCTCTAAAATTTTAAATTAGATGATGCATTAAGAGTATATTCACTTCTTCCATTCCTTAAAAATGAGTAATAAGCAGCAGATGCAATCATTGCCCCATTATCTGTACATAACTCTTTACTTGGATAGTATATCTCAATATCCTTAAAATAACTTAAAAATTTATTCCTTAAATAATTATTAGAAGAAACCCCCCCAACAATACAAAGTTTTTTCCCACCATATTTATCAAAAGCTTTTTCAACATTTTTAATCAACATATCAATAGAAGTCTTTTGAAAAGAAGCACATACATCTTCCTTATTTATATAAATACCCTTTGAATTACACTGATTTATATAATTAAGTACTGAAGATTTAATCCCACTATATGAAAAATCCAAAGTATCATCTTCAAATCTACTTTGAGGAAATTTAATTGCATCCTCATCTCCAAGTTTTGCAAGCCTCTCTATGTTAGGACCTCCTGGATAAGATAATCCAAGTTTTCTTGCAACTTTATCAAAAACCTCCCCAATTGCATCATCACGAGTTTCAGCTATTTTTTCATAAACTCCATAATCTTTTACATTTAATATCATGGTGTGTCCTCCAGATACAACTAAACTCATAAAAGGAGGCTCTAACTCCTTATGCTCCAAATAACAAGAACTTATATGACCTTCTATATGATTTACTCCAATAAAATCCTTATTTAAAGCATAACTCAATCCTTTTGCATATTGAAGTCCAACTAATAACGCCCCTACAAGTCCAGGTCCATATGTAGAAGCTATTAAATCTATATCATCTAATTTTATATTTGCCTCTTTTAAAGCTTCATCTAAAACCATATTTATAACTTCTAAATGCTTCCTTGATGCAATTTCAGGAACAACTCCACCAAATTCATTATGTATATCTATCTGAGATAAAATTTTATTTGACAATATATCTCTTCCATTCTTAACTACTGCAATAGACGTTTCATCACAACTTGTTTCTATTGATAAAACTAGCATATCCTTCATTAGTTGCCCTCTCTAAAATATAAAATTTGAAAATTTCCAATTTTTATTATATCCTATATTAATATTATAATTAAAAATTTTTTTATTATCAAATTAATTATTCTAAATCTTTTATTAAAGGAGAATATATGGATAATATAGTTAGCATAACAGTTTTAGGTACTCCTATATCTAAATCAAATTTTAAATTAAATTCAAAATATGGAAGATACATACTTCCAAATAATACAGGAAATTATTATGATAGATACGGAATCTATGAGGAACATATAGCATATGAAATTAAAAAAAAGTATCCAAATTTAATTTTTAATACGTCTTTAACAGCAATTCTTAAAGTTTTTTACAAATATGAAAAGAAACATCCAGATACAAACAACATAACAAAGAGTATTTGTGATGGAATTGAAAAAAGCGGTATAATACTGAATGATTCTCAAATAACAAAATTATTTATAGAAGAATTTTATGATAGAGAAAACCCTAGATTTGAGCTAATTCTTTTCGAAAATCATATATTTGATATAGATATAAGTATTAAAAAAAGATCTATTCCTTTAAATAAGGTTATATATACTAAATCTAAATCTAAAAGAATATCTCAAGAAAGAAGTGATATACAATCAAATAACAATGACTTAATTTGTCATGTATGTGAAAATATAATAAAAACTAATGACTTTGTAAAAATATCAAACTCAAACTTAATTCTATGCAAAAAATGTCTTAAAAAAACAATTTAAGCAAAGATAAATTAATATCCTTGCTTAAAACTTTTTTATATTCTAATAACATTATCACTATTATTTAATACATCAACTATAAAATACATATTTATTATTTCTTCAGTTCTTACCTTATCCTTAATTCCATAATAATCTATACAAGTTCCACAATAATATATACTTACTCCCTTTTCTCTTAATAAATCTATATTTCTAATTATATTTTCATCTATAAGAAGTTTAACTCCCGAATTTATAAATACGATATTACTCGGAAGGGTTATACTCTCGCTTAATGCATAGAAATAGGATTTCATAAGTGCCTTTGAAAAATCATTTTCTCCATTTCCAAAAAGTTCACTCATAACAAGTATTGTAAAATTATTTATTTGAAAATTATTTTTAGATAATTTCTCATTTCCATCAAAAATAACCTCAAATATAAAATCACTACCTGTTTTATTAGATGAATAGTTTATCTTATTATTTTCAAGAAATTTCTTAATGCTAGTAAATGATGCCTCATTATTAAGTATTATCTTAAAATCTACATTTTTATTATTATTAATGAATTTCCTCATCTCAACTAATGGAATAGGACAGTTCTTCCCTCTTAAATTTAATTCTATCATTTAAAACCACTCCGATATTTATTTTATCTCCTAAATTTTGACTCTCCAAGTAATGAATTTACTTCTATTGCCTTATCTCCAGTATACCATTCACTTAATATAACATTATCAGTTGCATCTATTGGAAGCTCTAATATTGCATTATTACTTATCTTATCTCCAACAATTTTATAAACACCCATAGTTGTAGAGGTCAAAATAACTATAAGATCTTTATTTGGTGATATAAATGCATCCCTCGCCTCTGGGTTTCTTAATTTTATTTGTCCAAGATTTGCAGATATATTATTTTCACTAACAAGTTTTTTATTAGGTAATATTTCTATATCAAAATCAAGCGGTTTAAGTGTGACACTTGGTAATTTTGTATTAACTCTTCCTTTTAAAAACCAATCTCCTCCATACCTCTCAAGCCTAAAACTATCCTCTCTGGGTTCCGTGTCATAAAATTCAAAACTACCTTTTTTAAGTAAGTTTATAAACTTATAGTGACTATCATAAAATATTTTCACACTCTTTTGAAATATATCTGAAAATTTAAGTCTTCTCTCAATAGTCGGATCATCAATAGATAACATAGCACATTTATCTATATTAATATTCCCTAAATAATCTATATTCTGATCATAGTTTATACCAATATAATTCTCATTTACATACGTTATATCTATAAATTGATTTATAAATTCCTCATTCATATTATTAGTTCCATCCAAAGTAAATAAATTATCGGAGGATGAATCACTAATTAATATTTTTTCATATAAATTATTCTTCTGACTTGATTCAACACTAATATTTAGTATTTTATCATCCTTAGGTAAAACTATATTATCAAACATATAATAATCATATGTCCCATCATTTTTTTGATATATCCATACACTAGCATACATATTTTTAGGAATAGCATAATCCGTAACTTTCCTATCTGATCTAAATGATATTAAAAATCCAACATCTTCTATATTCTTATTGTCATTTATAATTATATTATTTTTAAAATTCTCCTTAACAAATCCTTCAATCTCATTATCTATCTTGTTACTAATCCTTTTAAATGAATACATAATATCATCATCATAATAAAATAAGATCGTATCATCATCATACTTTATAAATTCATGCATATTCTTATCTTCATCTTGTATTGTAAAAATATTTACCTTCTTATCCTCAAGATTTAAAAATGAAAAATCATCTATTTTAAATTTAACTCTCATGTAGTCACTAAGCATAAATGTCTTCACTTTAAACGTATCATACTCAAACAATAAATCATTAATTCTTAAATAATTATCAGATATAAACAAATAACTATCTGAAGGAATTTTAGGTGTGGTTTCCTTGTTTTTATTATACATATAATAAAAATTATCTAGATTCCATGTTCCCTTAACTAAAATATTATCAACACGAGGTGCTACAAGCAAACTGTCTAAACTCGCATTAAAAGTAGAGCATGACATAACATTAATCATTAAATACATGAAAAGTAATATAAAATTAAACTTAATAATTTTCCTAAATTTCATATTATCCCCTTATCTATTCCATGGGTAAGACCAAAGTTACCTTAGTCCATTCTCCATATACACTATCTATTAAAAGCTCTCCACCATGAAGTTTCATAATTTCATCACTTATTGATAAACCCAATCCGTTCTTAGATTTACTACTCTTACCCTTAAAGAATTTTTCCTTAACTCTTGAAAGCTCTTCACTAGGTATACCTATTCCATTATCAATTATCTCTAAATAGATAATATTTTTATTCTTATCAACTAAATACCTTAATGTTATTTCCCCATTTTCCTTTATAAATTTTATGGCGTTATCCAAAACATTAACTAAAACTTGTTTTATCCTATTAAAATCTACATTCAATGATATTAATGCTATATCTTCATCTATATCATCAATTATAAATTTAAATTTTTCCCTATCTTCCCGAGGCTTTATGTAATTAATTATGTATTCATGTATGTTTTTTATATATATTTTCTCAAATTTTAATGTAACTTTTTGAGATATAAATTTTGAAAAATCTAAAAGTTCCTCAACCATGCTTGAAAGTCTTTCAGTTTCACCTTCTATAATTTTTAATCCATTTAATAAATCTGGATCATTAACCTTATCATATTGGAGCGTTATTGCCCATCCTTTAATTGAAGTAAGAGGTGTTCTAAGTTCATGTGATACTGTAGATATAAATTCATTCTTTAATTGATCTTTTTTAGATATCTCATCTGCCATATAATTTAGCGTATCTCCAAGTGCACCAACTTCATTTTTAGGCAAATTCCTACATCTAACACCCAAATCCCCAACCGCCATCTTTTTTGCAATATTTGTAAGAGTCTTTATTGGTTGTATAATTTTTTCCGTAACTAAACCTATTATTATTATATAAAATATAAGTGCTATAATAACAGCTAAAATAAACGTAAATATTATTTTAGTAATATTTTTATTTGCATAATCAAGCGACACAGTAAACCTAAGTACTCCAATAACTTGATCATAATTTTCAATAGGATAGGATACACTCATTACTTTTGAATTACTATAAGATACTTTTCCAATCCATTGACCTAACCCTCCAAATATTGCAGTTTTAAAATCATAAGTATCTATTGGTTCATCATATGTAACACCTATAGTATCCATTAAAACCTGCCCATCTAAATCTATAACTTGAACCTGAGCACTTGTAGAACTTATAAAATTATCTAAATCTAAAAGTATATTTGTTTCAAGTGATGAATTTTTATAATTACTCTGATAATTTTCAACAGCCTTAATTATTTGACTAGATAAATTATCACTTATAGTATCGTAATATGCTTTACGTACATAGTAAGATATACTTAATGATAAAACCAGTATTATAAATAAAAAAACACTTATAGAACTCTTTATAATACTATATCTTATACTTGAGCTTACAAATATCTTTTTTATAAAATTACTTTTCATTATTCCAGCGATAACCTGTTCCCCAAACAGTTTCTATGTACTTAGGTTTTGAGGACTCATCCTCAATTTTCGACCTAAGTCTACGTATGTTAACATCAACAATCTTTAAATCTCCAAAATAATTGTATCCCCATATCATATTCATAAGCTCATCACGACTCAATGCTTTCCCTGGATTTTCTACAAATATCTTAAATAACATATATTCCTTAGGTGTTACATCAATTTCCTTATCATTCTTATATATTTTTTGAGAATATAAATCTAATTTAAATGGTCCATTAATTATCATATCATTATTAAACTTTTCATCTATTCTACGAATAAGTGCTTTAACCCTAAGCATAACCTCTAAAGGATTAAATGGCTTTACTACATAATCATCTGCTCCAAATTCAAGTCCCATAACTCTTTCCATTTCTTGAGACCTAGCAGTTAACATAATTATTCCCATCTTTGGAAAATGCTTTCTTAAATTTGAACATACTTGAAACCCATCCATATCTCCCTCAAGTCCTACATCCAACAATACAACCTGTGGTTTTTCAAGTAAAGCAATCTCAATAGCAGTATCTCCTCTATCTGCCTCAATAACATGAAACCCTTCTCTATCAAAATTTATCTTTAAAAACTGTCTAATACTTACTTCATTCTCCACTAACAAAATTTTCTTTTCCATTTTTTTACCCCTGTGACACTATATAATAAAATTAATTATATCAAAAAAAAGTGATAAGAACAAAACATCTTATCACTTTTTTATTATTGGAGAGTTCTAAATTGATACCCATTTTCCTTAAAATAATCGATAATCTTAGGTAATGCTTTATACGATACTTCACCAGCGTTTGATGCAAAATCATGCATTAACATAACAACGCATTTTGAGTTACCTGCAGTATTAATAGCTCTTTGAACTAAAATCTCAGGATCTTGAATATTCCTATTCTCAGCATCTCCACTCATAGCATTCCACTCAATAACTGAATAATTCTCATCATTTAATTTGGCAAGTGTTTCATCTTGTTTCTTCCAAGATCTAAGTCCACCTGGTAACCTTAAAACTCTAGTATTAAAATCTTCACCCAATATACTTTTCATAACATTAAGGGATTTATTCATATCTTCCATAAGATTCTCATAGCTTATAACTCTGTCAGGATATAAATATGAGTAATTATGACTATATCCATGATTTCCTATTGCATGTCCATCATTTACAATCTTTCTTAAAATATCTGCATATTTTTCCCCTCTATCTAAATTTACACCAAGTACAAAAAAAGTTGCTTTAACATCATAATTTTTAAGTATCTCTAATACTTTTGGTGTATTATTTATTGATGGTCCATCATCAAAAGTTAAAAATATTGTTTTTTCACCATTATTTATCGTTTCTTTATTAAATAAATTCTTCTGTACTTTCATAGAATCATAAGAATATCTTCCACCCTCAATTGTTGTATTTTGACCTTCCATAATATCTTTTGGACTATAAATAAAATTACTTATCATATTTGCCCCATTAACTGAAACAGAAAAACAAATAAAAAATAATGCAACTACAATACTATTAACTAATATTTTTATTTTCATATAAAACACTCCTAATTAAATACATTTTCTATAAATTCTTGTAATTGATGTTTAGGGGTAATAATTTTAGAATTAATAATTATATTATTAATCCCAGAATCAAATAATTCAATATACTTATCATCAATCAGTAAATTGTCTGTAACAACAGAATCAAAAATAAGTGGTACATCACTACTAACATAATTAGTTACATTACTAATTATAGAATAATTATCTCTTATACATATAGCATCAAATTTCAAAGAAGATATATTCTTTATATCTTCCAATGTATAAACGACACCAATAAAATAGAGTTCAGGAAACAACAACTTAATTTTATAATAAAACTCATGTATAGTCATAGAATTTGCTCTCATTTTAGTAGATGCGTCTAAATAAACAATGTTCACTCCTACTTTTGCAAGTTCATAAATATCATTAATAGTTGGGGTAAGATTAACAATAGTATCTGGATAAACTTTATTAATACAGCCTATAATAGGTAAATCAGTAGAATACTTAAGTTCTAAAATAAGATTTAAATAACTAGTTTTAATAGCTGTTACATTAGTAAAAGAATTATTTATATTCAATAGTAACTTATTCAATATATAAGAGTTAATGTTATCATAAAAATAATCTAAAGACAATATCAGGCCTTGTCCTAAAAAATTATCCATAATTCCTCCAAATAATATATAGTAAGTAAACAAAAAGAAGTAAGAGCGATGCTCTTACTTCTGAAACAAACTGGCAATGACTTACTCTTCCATAGGGGTAACCCTAAAGTACCATCAGCACAGTGTAGCTTAACCTTCCTGTTCGGTATGGATAGGGGTGTTACCTACACGTTATAATCACCAGATACTGAGAAATATTTTAATCTCTCAAAATTGTATATAAATAATAACTTGCTAAGTATTTGGTCAAGCCCTCGACCTATTAGTATAAATCAGCTAAATATGTTACCATACTTACACCTTTTACCTATCAACCTTGTGTTCTTCAAGGGGTCTTACTAGCTTACGCTATGGGAGATCTTATCTTGAGGTGGGCTTCACGCTTAGATGCCTTCAGCGTTTATCCCTTCCTAACTTAGCTACCCAGCCGTGCTCCTGGCGGAACAACTGGTTCACCATTGGTTAGTCCATCCCGGTCCTCTCGTACTAAGGACAGCTCCTCTCAAATCTCCTGCGCCCGCGACGGATAGGGACCGAACTGTCTCACGACGTTCTGAACCCAGCTCGCGTGCCGCTTTAATGGGCGAACAGCCCAACCCTTGGGACCTACTTCAGCCCCAGGATGCGACGAGCCGACATCGAGGTGCCAAACCTCCCCGTCGATGTGAACTCTTGGGGGAGATCAGCCTGTTATCCCCGAGGTAGCTTTTATCCGTTGAGCGATGGCCCTCCCACGAGGTACCACCGGATCACTAAGTCCTACTTTCGTACCTGCTCCACTTGTAGGTGTCGCAGTCAAGCTTCTTTATGCCTTTACGCTCTACGAAGGATTTCCATCCCTTCTGAAGAAACCTTTGAACGCCTCCGTTACTCTTTTGGAGGCGACCGCCCCAGTCAAACTGCCCATCTAACAGTGTCCTGTACCCAGTTCATGGATTCCAGTTAGAATTTCAGTAATATCAGGGTGGTATCCCAACATCGACTCCTCTAAATCTGGCGATCTAGATTCCCAGTCTCCCACCTATCCTGTACAAATATTACCAAAACTCAATGCTAAACTACAGTAAAGCTCTACGGGGTCTTTCCGTCCAATCGCGGGTAGCAAGCATCTTCACTTGCACTACAATTTCGCCGGATTTGCAGTTGAGACAGTGCCCAAGTCATTACGCCATTCGTGCGGGTCAGAACTTACCTGACAAGGAATTTCGCTACCTTAGGACCGTTATAGTTACGGCCGCCGTTTACTGGGGCTTAAGTTCACCGCTTCTCTTACGATAACAGCTCCCCTTAACCTTCCAGCACCGGGCAGGCGTCAGCCCCTATACTTAAGCTTTCGCTTTTGCAGAGACCTGTGTTTTTGATAAACAGTTGCTTGGGCCTATTCTCTGCGACCATATCTCTATGGCACCCCTTCTCGCTAACTTACGGGGTCAATTTGCCGAGTTCCTTAACTGCAATTCTTCCGCTGGTCTTTGGATTCTCACCTCGCCTACCTGTGTCGGTTTGTGGTACGGGCACTAATTATCTACCTAGAAGTTTTTCTCGTCAGTGTGAAATCAGATACTTCGACTCATTCGTCTCCCCATAAAGAATCAACTTAAACACATATATGGATTTTCCTCTATATGCTATCTCTTCTCTTAGACCAACCTCCATCTGTTGGCTATCCTATCCTTCTGCTTCCCTCCATCGATCAATCAATAATTAGTGGTATCGGAATCTCTACCGATTGTCCATCACTTACGCCTTTCGACCTCAGCTTAGGTCCCGACTTACCCTGGGCGGACGAACCTTCCCCAGGAAACCTTAGGCTTTCGACCATTAGGATTCTCACCTAATTCTCGCTACTTATGCCAACATTCTCTCTTGTATAAAATCCACTATTGCTCTCGCTTTAGCTTCAGCTCTTATACAACGCTCCCCTACCAATGTTTCCATTCCACAGCTTCGGTGATGAGTTTTAGCCCCGTTTATCTTCGGCGCAGAAACTCTCGACTAGTGAGCTATTACGCACTCTTTAAATGAATGGCTGCTTCTAAGCCAACATCCTAGTTGTCTTAGAATCTCCACATCCTTTACCACTTAACTCATACTTTGGGACCTTAGCTGGTGATCTGGGCTTTTTCCCTTTTGTCCAAGAATCTTATCACTCTTAGACTGACTGCTAATAAACAAATATAGGCATTCGGAGTTTAATAAGGTTCGGTAACCTTACGGCCCCTAGCCCATTTAGTGCTCTACCTCCTATATTCTATAAATTAACGCTAGCCCTAAAGCTATTTCGGGGAGAACCAGCTATCTCCGAGTTCGATTGGAATTTCTCCGCTATCCACAATTCATCCCATGGTTTTTCAACACCAACGTGGTTCGGTCCTCCACGAAGTTTTACCTTCGCTTCAACCTGATCATGGATAGGTCACCCGGTTTCGGGTCTACAACATGCAACTATTCGCGCTATTAACACTCGATTTCTCTTCGACTCCAGTCCTTAAGACCTTAATCTCGCTACACATCGTAACTCGTTGGCTCGTTCTACAAAAAGCACCTCATCACACATATTACGTGCTCTGAGCGGTTGTAAGCACACAGTTTCAGGTTCTATTTCACTCCCCTTCCGGGGTTCTTTTCACCTTTCCCTCACGGTACTACTCCACTATCGGTCATCAGGTAGTATTTAGCCTTGGGTGGTGGTCCACCCTGCTTCCCACAAGGTTTCTCGTGTCTCGTGGTACTCTGGGTAAGTCCCTCTCAATTTCAGTTTTAAATTACGTGGCTTTTACACTCTTTGGCTTAGATTTCCATCTATATTCATCTAACTTACTCTCTCAATTATAGACTCCCTCAACCCCCAAGTTTCCTTGGGTTTGGGCTCTTCCCCTTTCGCTCGCCGCTACTTAGGGAATCGATATTTCTTTCTCTTCCTACAGGTACTTAGATGTTTCAGTTCCCTGCGTCTACCCTCTAATAACTATTTATTCATTACTAGATACATAGTCTCTCACTATGTGGGTTCCCCCATTCGGAAATCTACGGATCAATAACTATTTGCGTCTACCCGTAGCTTATCGCAGCTTATCACGTCCTTCATCAGCTCCTGATGCCAAGTCATCCTCTGTGCGCTCTTAGTAGCTTGACCTATTTGTTATATATTTTTTCCAGCTCTTAAATTACTATTGCTAATAATTTAACTTGCTACCTTTCGCATTATTTACTATTTATATACAATTTTCAAAGATCTTTATTTCTTTTATTAAGTAACCTCTATATTATTAGGTCACTCACAATTGAATAGGAAAAAGTTCTCTCTTTCATTTCCTTAGAAAGGAGGTGATCCAGCCGCAGGTTCTCCTACGGCTACCTTGTTACGACTTCACCCCAATCACTGACCCCACCTTAGACTGCTGCCTCCTTTCGGTTAGCCCACAGGTTTCGGGTGTTGCCAACTCTCATGGTGTGACGGGCGGTGTGTACAAGACCCGGGAACGTATTCACCGCGACATTCTGATTCGCGATTACTAGCAACTCCATCTTCATACAGGCGAGTTTCAGCCTGCAATCCGAACTGAGATGAGTTTTATAAGTTTTGCTCACTATCGCTAGCTTGCTTCTCTTTGTTCTCACCATTGTAGCACGTGTGTAGCCCTAAACGTAAGGGGCATGATGATTTGACGTCATCCCCACCTTCCTCCTAGTTAACCTAGGCTGTCTCGCTAAAGTGCTCAGCTTAACCTGTTAGCAATTAACAACAAGGGTTGCGCTCGTTGCGGGACTTAACCCAACATCTCACGACACGAGCTGACGACAACCATGCACCACCTGTATCCTTGCTCTTGCGAGCTTCCCTCATTACAAGGTAATTCAAGGTATGTCAAGTTTAGGTAAGGTTCTTCGCGTTGCTTCGAATTAAACCACATGCTCCGCTGCTTGTGCGGGTCCCCGTCAATTCCTTTGAGTTTTAATCTTGCGATCGTACTCCTCAGGCGGGGTACTTATTGCGTTTGCGACGGCACGGATTGTTATTCACAACCCACACCTAGTACCCATCGTTTACAGCATGGACTACCAGGGTATCTAATCCTGTTTGCTCCCCATGCTCTCATGCCTCAGCGTCAGTTACAGTCCAGTAAGTCGCCTTCGCCACTGGTGTTCTTCCTAATCTCTACGCATTTCACCGCTACACTAGGAATTCCACTTACCTCTCCTGCACTCTAGTTAAACAGTTTTATATGCTTTCTACAGGTTAAGCCTATATATTTAACATATAACTTATTTAACCGCCTACGCATCCTTTACGCCCAGTTATTCCGAACAACGCTTGCCACCTACGTATTACCGCGGCTGCTGGCACGTAGTTAGCCGTGGCTTCCTCTGCAGGTACCGTCCTTCCTCTTCCCTGCTAACAGAGCTTTACAATCCGAAAACCTTCTTCACTCACGCGGCGTTGCTGCATCAGGGTTTCCCCCATTGTGCAATATTCCCCACTGCTGCCTCCCGTAGGAGTATGGACCGTGTCTCAGTTCCATTGTGGCCGTTCATCCTCTCAGACCGGCTACACATCGTCGCCTAGGTAAGCTCTTACCTCACCTACTAGCTAATGTGCCGCAGACTCCTCCTATATCAATAAATCTTTCACTATATAATCATGCAACTATATAGCTGTATGCGGTATTAATCCAACTTTCATCGGGCTATCCCCCAATATAGGACAGATTATCTACGTGTTACTCACCCGTTCGCTGCTAAGGTACATAGAGCAAGCTCCATCTACCTCCGCTCAACTTGCATGTGTTAGGCACGCCGCCAGCGTTCGTCCTGAGCCAGGATCAAACTCTTATCCTTCTCTCATTCTCTCAAAATTAACGTTGACTTTCTCGTTTCCTCTTCCCTATTCAATTGTCAATGATCTATCTTCTTTAATAATTGGCTCCGCGGAGAGGACTCGAACCTCCAACCTATCGGTTAACAGCCGAGTGCTCCACCATTGAGCTACCGCGGAACAAACTGGCAATGACTTACTCTTCCATAGGGGTAACCCTAAAGTACCATCAGCACAGTGTAGCTTAACCTTCCTGTTCGGTATGGATAGGGGTGTTACCTACACGTTATAATCACCAGATACTGAGAAATATTTTAATCTCTCAAAATTGTATATAAATAATAACTTGCTAAGTATTTGGTCAAGCCCTCGACCTATTAGTATAAATCAGCTAAATATGTTACCATACTTACACCTTTTACCTATCAACCTTGTGTTCTTCAAGGGGTCTTACTAGCTTACGCTATGGGAGATCTTATCTTGAGGTGGGCTTCACGCTTAGATGCCTTCAGCGTTTATCCCTTCCTAACTTAGCTACCCAGCCGTGCTCCTGGCGGAACAACTGGTTCACCATTGGTTAGTCCATCCCGGTCCTCTCGTACTAAGGACAGCTCCTCTCAAATCTCCTGCGCCCGCGACGGATAGGGACCGAACTGTCTCACGACGTTCTGAACCCAGCTCGCGTGCCGCTTTAATGGGCGAACAGCCCAACCCTTGGGACCTACTTCAGCCCCAGGATGCGACGAGCCGACATCGAGGTGCCAAACCTCCCCGTCGATGTGAACTCTTGGGGGAGATCAGCCTGTTATCCCCGAGGTAGCTTTTATCCGTTGAGCGATGGCCCTCCCACGAGGTACCACCGGATCACTAAGTCCTACTTTCGTACCTGCTCCACTTGTAGGTGTCGCAGTCAAGCTTCTTTATGCCTTTACGCTCTACGAAGGATTTCCATCCCTTCTGAAGAAACCTTTGAACGCCTCCGTTACTCTTTTGGAGGCGACCGCCCCAGTCAAACTGCCCATCTAACAGTGTCCTGTACCCAGTTCATGGATTCCAGTTAGAATTTCAGTAATATCAGGGTGGTATCCCAACATCGACTCCTCTAAATCTGGCGATCTAGATTCCCAGTCTCCCACCTATCCTGTACAAATATTACCAAAACTCAATGCTAAACTACAGTAAAGCTCTACGGGGTCTTTCCGTCCAATCGCGGGTAGCAAGCATCTTCACTTGCACTACAATTTCGCCGGATTTGCAGTTGAGACAGTGCCCAAGTCATTACGCCATTCGTGCGGGTCAGAACTTACCTGACAAGGAATTTCGCTACCTTAGGACCGTTATAGTTACGGCCGCCGTTTACTGGGGCTTAAGTTCACCGCTTCTCTTACGATAACAGCTCCCCTTAACCTTCCAGCACCGGGCAGGCGTCAGCCCCTATACTTAAGCTTTCGCTTTTGCAGAGACCTGTGTTTTTGATAAACAGTTGCTTGGGCCTATTCTCTGCGACCATATCTCTATGGCACCCCTTCTCGCTAACTTACGGGGTCAATTTGCCGAGTTCCTTAACTGCAATTCTTCCGCTGGTCTTTGGATTCTCACCTCGCCTACCTGTGTCGGTTTGTGGTACGGGCACTAATTATCTACCTAGAAGTTTTTCTCGTCAGTGTGAAATCAGATACTTCGACTCATTCGTCTCCCCATAAAGAATCAACTTAAACACATATATGGATTTTCCTCTATATGCTATCTCTTCTCTTAGACCAACCTCCATCTGTTGGCTATCCTATCCTTCTGCTTCCCTCCATCGATCAATCAATAATTAGTGGTATCGGAATCTCTACCGATTGTCCATCACTTACGCCTTTCGACCTCAGCTTAGGTCCCGACTTACCCTGGGCGGACGAACCTTCCCCAGGAAACCTTAGGCTTTCGACCATTAGGATTCTCACCTAATTCTCGCTACTTATGCCAACATTCTCTCTTGTATAAAATCCACTATTGCTCTCGCTTTAGCTTCAGCTCTTATACAACGCTCCCCTACCAATGTTTCCATTCCACAGCTTCGGTGATGAGTTTTAGCCCCGTTTATCTTCGGCGCAGAAACTCTCGACTAGTGAGCTATTACGCACTCTTTAAATGAATGGCTGCTTCTAAGCCAACATCCTAGTTGTCTTAGAATCTCCACATCCTTTACCACTTAACTCATACTTTGGGACCTTAGCTGGTGATCTGGGCTTTTTCCCTTTTGTCCAAGAATCTTATCACTCTTAGACTGACTGCTAATAAACAAATATAGGCATTCGGAGTTTAATAAGGTTCGGTAACCTTACGGCCCCTAGCCCATTTAGTGCTCTACCTCCTATATTCTATAAATTAACGCTAGCCCTAAAGCTATTTCGGGGAGAACCAGCTATCTCCGAGTTCGATTGGAATTTCTCCGCTATCCACAATTCATCCCATGGTTTTTCAACACCAACGTGGTTCGGTCCTCCACGAAGTTTTACCTTCGCTTCAACCTGATCATGGATAGGTCACCCGGTTTCGGGTCTACAACATGCAACTATTCGCGCTATTAACACTCGATTTCTCTTCGACTCCAGTCCTTAAGACCTTAATCTCGCTACACATCGTAACTCGTTGGCTCGTTCTACAAAAAGCACCTCATCACACATATTACGTGCTCTGAGCGGTTGTAAGCACACAGTTTCAGGTTCTATTTCACTCCCCTTCCGGGGTTCTTTTCACCTTTCCCTCACGGTACTACTCCACTATCGGTCATCAGGTAGTATTTAGCCTTGGGTGGTGGTCCACCCTGCTTCCCACAAGGTTTCTCGTGTCTCGTGGTACTCTGGGTAAGTCCCTCTCAATTTCAGTTTTAAATTACGTGGCTTTTACACTCTTTGGCTTAGATTTCCATCTATATTCATCTAACTTACTCTCTCAATTATAGACTCCCTCAACCCCCAAGTTTCCTTGGGTTTGGGCTCTTCCCCTTTCGCTCGCCGCTACTTAGGGAATCGATATTTCTTTCTCTTCCTACAGGTACTTAGATGTTTCAGTTCCCTGCGTCTACCCTCTAATAACTATTTATTCATTACTAGATACATAGTCTCTCACTATGTGGGTTCCCCCATTCGGAAATCTACGGATCAATAACTATTTGCGTCTACCCGTAGCTTATCGCAGCTTATCACGTCCTTCATCAGCTCCTGATGCCAAGTCATCCTCTGTGCGCTCTTAGTAGCTTGACCTATTTGTTATATATTTTTTCCAGCTCTTAAATTACTATTGCTAATAATTTAACTTGCTACCTTTCGCATTATTTACTATTTATATACAATTTTGAGAGATTAAAATATTTCTCAGTATCTGGTGATTATAACGTGTAGGTAACACCCCTATCCATACCGAACAGGAAGGTTAAGCTACACTGTGCTGATGGTACTTTAGGGTTACCCCTATGGAAGAGTAAGTCATTGCCAGTTTGTTCCGCGGTAGCTCAATGGTGGAGCACTCGGCTGTTAACCGATAGGTTGGAGGTTCGAGTCCTCTCCGCGGAGCCAATTATTAAAGAAGATAGATCATTGACAATTGAATAGGGAAAAGTTCTCTCTTTCATTTCCTTAGAAAGGAGGTGATCCAGCCGCAGGTTCTCCTACGGCTACCTTGTTACGACTTCACCCCAATCACTGACCCCACCTTAGACTGCTGCCTCCTTTCGGTTAGCCCACAGGTTTCGGGTGTTGCCAACTCTCATGGTGTGACGGGCGGTGTGTACAAGACCCGGGAACGTATTCACCGCGACATTCTGATTCGCGATTACTAGCAACTCCATCTTCATACAGGCGAGTTTCAGCCTGCAATCCGAACTGAGATGAGTTTTATAAGTTTTGCTCACTATCGCTAGCTTGCTTCTCTTTGTTCTCACCATTGTAGCACGTGTGTAGCCCTAAACGTAAGGGGCATGATGATTTGACGTCATCCCCACCTTCCTCCTAGTTAACCTAGGCTGTCTCGCTAAAGTGCTCAGCTTAACCTGTTAGCAATTAACAACAAGGGTTGCGCTCGTTGCGGGACTTAACCCAACATCTCACGACACGAGCTGACGACAACCATGCACCACCTGTATCCTTGCTCTTGCGAGCTTCCCTCATTACAAGGTAATTCAAGGTATGTCAAGTTTAGGTAAGGTTCTTCGCGTTGCTTCGAATTAAACCACATGCTCCGCTGCTTGTGCGGGTCCCCGTCAATTCCTTTGAGTTTTAATCTTGCGATCGTACTCCTCAGGCGGGGTACTTATTGCGTTTGCGACGGCACGGATTGTTATTCACAACCCACACCTAGTACCCATCGTTTACAGCATGGACTACCAGGGTATCTAATCCTGTTTGCTCCCCATGCTCTCATGCCTCAGCGTCAGTTACAGTCCAGTAAGTCGCCTTCGCCACTGGTGTTCTTCCTAATCTCTACGCATTTCACCGCTACACTAGGAATTCCACTTACCTCTCCTGCACTCTAGTTAAACAGTTTTATATGCTTTCTACAGGTTAAGCCTATATATTTAACATATAACTTATTTAACCGCCTACGCATCCTTTACGCCCAGTTATTCCGAACAACGCTTGCCACCTACGTATTACCGCGGCTGCTGGCACGTAGTTAGCCGTGGCTTCCTCTGCAGGTACCGTCCTTCCTCTTCCCTGCTAACAGAGCTTTACAATCCGAAAACCTTCTTCACTCACGCGGCGTTGCTGCATCAGGGTTTCCCCCATTGTGCAATATTCCCCACTGCTGCCTCCCGTAGGAGTATGGACCGTGTCTCAGTTCCATTGTGGCCGTTCATCCTCTCAGACCGGCTACACATCGTCGCCTAGGTAAGCTCTTACCTCACCTACTAGCTAATGTGCCGCAGACTCCTCCTATATCAATAAATCTTTCACTATATAATCATGCAACTATATAGCTGTATGCGGTATTAATCCAACTTTCATCGGGCTATCCCCCAATATAGGACAGATTATCTACGTGTTACTCACCCGTTCGCTGCTAAGGTACATAGAGCAAGCTCCATCTACCTCCGCTCAACTTGCATGTGTTAGGCACGCCGCCAGCGTTCGTCCTGAGCCAGGATCAAACTCTTATCCTTCTCTCATTCTCTCAAAATTAACGTTGACTTTCTCGTTTCCTCTTCCCTATTCAATTGTCAATGATCTATCTTCTTTGAATTTATTTATTTCTACTCTACTTCCATAAGTATATCAGATTTAATTAAATAGGTCAATATCTTTTTAAAATTCTTTTGAAAATTTTTAGTAGAAATTATACTTTATATAATTTCTACTATTTTCTTATAAATAGAAAAATTTTTATCACTATTTAGTGTTTTCCGTAACACTTTTGGGTAATTATTTAATAATTTGATAAACACTTTAGCTATAATAGGTTTATTTAAACTATATAAATATATATCATTTAAAGTATTAAAATTTGTAATTTTTATATATCTATAAATTAGTTCCATTTCTTTATTATAAAACTTTGTTTCAGAATTTAATATGCTTGTAATCAAATCTATATCTTCTGTGTAGAAAATTTCATTATAATATTCGCTTGTCTTTACTCCATTTATAATTATATCTATAAAAGATATAATCTTTTCGTATTCCATACTTATATGTCGACTTGTTTTTATTTTATTGTTAATTTCGATTTCTTTAAATTCTATACAACTATTCATATCCGAAAATTTATTTTTAAGATTTTCTTTTATATAATCTAATGTTTGTATTTGAGTGTAAGATACAATATTATGACAATACATGGAAATATAAAACATAAATTTATAATATATATAACTATCAAATATTATCTCATTATTTAAATCTTCATTTATAAGTTTAACTATACTCCTTAAATTCAGCGTCAATATATTTATACTACTTGTTTTATCAGAATAATAATTAGAAAAAATTATACTATATATAAATAAGTAAGAATTGAGTTTCCCAGTAAATGTTTTTAAATCTTCAAATACTATATCTTTTATAATGGAATTCCTTATTTTAAGGTTTTTAAATCTCTTATCTCCATAAATCGACCTTAATTTAAATTTAACTCTAAAAATATAACAGCTATGATTTTCAAGCTCATCAAGCTTTAATATTTTATTTCCATAAATATTATATATCTCATAATAAATATCTCCCCAATTTACCTTATTTATTATTTTACCATATACATGAAAATATTTTTTACATTTAAATAACAAGGATAATATAATACCTAATTTAAGTCCTTCTTCATTAGCAGAATCATAAATTAAAAAATCAATCTCACTTTTCAGTTTTCCATATATATGTTTCTTATAACTAAAATAATTTCTAACTTCAAATTTATATAAATCAAAATATTTTAAATTTAATATATATTCATAATATTTAATTCTATACTCTTTACTTTTTTCATTTTTACATAAAAGATAATTCTCCAAATAAGATATAAGCTTATCTCTTTCATTTAAAACCTCATTACTATACCTAATAAATATATTTTTAATATATATATATTCCCTATCAAGTCTACGATAAGTTACCCCATCATTTTCTATCAATTTATCCAAAAATGATTTACCCTCAAATGGTAAGTAATTTTCAATTTTAAATTTAATGTCAAATATTTTATTTATTAATTCATAGATATTATCATTTGTGAAAGTTGAATATTTAAAAACTGTTAGTATAATCGGCGACATTTTTTTAATATCATTATCTGATTTTAAAATATCATTCAATATCCATAAAATATAATTAAAAACATTATTAACTTCATTATTATTCAATAATCTTTTATTATTAAGTAAAAGATTATTGAATCTCAATAAATAAGCTAATCGATTATCATGTGTTTCAGAAAAAATAAGTTTTAAAACAGTAATCATAAACTCATAACTAACTGATTCAAGTTTAATCACTTCTTCAAATAGAGAAATATAATCTTTTTTAAGTAAATAAAATAAAATAACTTTTTTATTATAATCATATATATCTAGTTTTTCTCGACAATATATAGATGTATTATTTAAGCATTGAGATAATATAGAAAATAAAATATTTTTCAGCCTTTTAATTGATTCACTATCAAACTCTAAGTAATCAAGTATAATATACTCATAAATATTTAAAGAAATCTTATATTCTGATTCATCAACTTCAAATTCAAACAAACAAATCAATAATTGATACATTAATTCAAAATACTCTTCAATACAATCCATACCATGCTTAGTTAAAATATCATAAGCAGATTCTTGATGATATAAAATTAATAGATTTAATAAATTTACTACGAAATCTCTATTTTTTACTAATTTCTTACGCTCAACTTCCCACATAGATGAAAAAAAACAATCTATTCTAAAGATTTCGTATATAACTACACATAAATGATTATTATTTTGTAATTTCGATTCTCTGTAAAATAAATAATAGTCAACAAAAAACTTCAAATACTTATGATAAATAGCAAAATCAACAACCTCTGATAAAAATAAAATCAAAAAATAAAATTCATTTGCTTGCATTACAGTATCTTTTAAAATAACACTTATCGAATGTAAAAATTCATCGTCATTTGAAGAAACAAAAATACCAAATAATGAAATATAAAAATTATTACTAGCAAAAATACAAGATTCATAATATTCCAGAAAATCGTCAAATAATAAAGCTATGATGGATAAAATTTCATTTTGGCTAAATAAATGAATATTATTTGAAATAAATTTATGTAATCTTTGCTTATTCTCTATATTTTTCTTTATTAAATTGTTTAAATTATAAATTAACAATTCCGTTTTAATAATTGGAAATTTATTCGATTGTATAAAGTAGATTAAATCATTTTCATGTATCTTTAAGTTCAAATAATCGCAGATTTTATTGTAATATTTAGAGTAATTTCTATTATTTAAAGTATCACTTTCTTTGTCTTTACTAATTAAAGAGATTATTTTTGTAAATACAGGTAATTTATCAGAATACCCTATATATGACATATATTACCTACTTTCTATAACCTTAATAACAAAGTATTTTATGTATTCATTGTATTTAACATATAAATACTTATCAACAATCAAGCTTTTTATAATTTTTAATCCCGTCTCACCATCCACCACATTTTTTTCGTATATCAAAATTAGTGCTCTTAATACAGTTGTAATACTTTTTGTATCTCTTATTAATTTACTTATATAAAATGTATCTTCAAAATATTTAATCACATGCATTGCATACTTATATTCTATAATCACTCTAAATATTAAATTAACGAATCTAAGATTTTCATAATATTTAATAAACAAATCTCCGATAACATTCAAAATATTTATATCTAGAATGTTATATATTTCAAATATATACTTGCATTTTTTAACATCAAAACTTTCAATTCCATCTATAAGTTCTCTTTTTATAAAATTTTGAACATCACTATTTAAAATATTACTTTCTTTCCCAAACAATTTTAAATAAATATGTATATATTTAATATCATGATAAATATCTTTATCTCTTATCAAATATTTAAAACTTTCTATAGAAGACTCAACCCTTTTAAATATTTTAAAATATCTATCTCTATTTACACAAATACTCTTCTTAAAATTCAAATTTAACTTATATCTTATAAGTCTTAAATAATTTAAAACGTTAAAATCAATTAAATTCTTGTTGTTAAAATCATGAAAATCATTACCATATAAATAAAATACAAATAATAGCACATTTAAACTTTTAATATTATTTTTTTTAAATTCACCTAAAATATAGTTTATATTTTTACCTTGATAAAAACAATTAAGTGCAAAAAAATATTCATTAGTAAAGTAATTCTTATCTGATGCTAAAAATGGTACGATTTCTAAATAATCTATATTGCTTTGTATATCATTAAAACATATTTCATACAATCCTTCAGGATTAAAAATGCTTAAAATAAATAAAGATAAATTTACGCCATTGATAGTTTTAGTGTTTAATAAAACATCTCTAAATAGATTAAATAAAGCTTGATTTAAAAAATTTTGATTTAAATTATCAATTAAATAATCATAGAGTTTAAAAAATCTAAACTCATAATCATCACATAATTTAACGACGGAATTCAAATCTAAACTCTTGATATAACCTATCATTTTGTCCAAAAATTCAATTCCTTCTTCTTCATAAGGTAAAATCTCAGAAAGTTTTTCAAACACCGTATATATTCTTATATTATAGGTAAACTTAATATCTTTGAAATCAAAAGCATCCACCTTTAAATTTGAAATTTTATTTTTCAATTCATTATCTATGTACTTATTATACTTATATCTAATCTCCTCCATTAAAACATCACCCTAAAAGCCTAATGTATTAAGTAAATTATACCAAATTTAAAAAATATTATAACTTTATTTTTATATAATCCAATACTTTTAATATAATATTTATAGATAAAATCACTTAAACTTTGGTGATTTTATCTATAACTCTTAACATTTCTAAATTACCATTAATTTTACATTTAGTGTTTTTATAAACATATATTGTATCTAATTCACATATGTTTATCAAATTTCCATACTCATCTTCTATAGTTCCATTTCCATTTAAACATATATACACACAATAATTTTCATTATAATTATATATGTATTCACCATAAATATTTAATTTTTCAACTATGAAATAAGGAGATTCAAGTTTATTGAAGTTCTCTATTCTACCAAAGTTTGTATCATTATTGAAGTTTATAACATCCATAGCCTTATCTACATGAATTTCTCTATCTCTCCCCCAATCATATATTCTATAAGTTACATCACTACATTGCTGTATCTCAAGTATCTTTATACCACCTTCTATAGCATGAACAGTACCAGCTGGTATATATATCATATCCCCCTTCTTAATATGAATCCTTTTCAATAAACTCTCTAAGTTTGAACACTTTAATGCATTTTTAAATGCTTCCTTACTCACACCATCTTTCAAACCACAAATAAGAGTTGCATTTTCATCGGTATCTAATATGTACCAACACTCTGTTTTACCAAAATCATTTTCATATTTTTTTGAATAATCATCCGTTGGATGAACTTGAACAGATAAACTACTATTAGCCTTTATCTCTTTTATTAAAATTGATAATTCTTTACCAATGCATTCTAATAAATTTCTCTCATCATTTTCAACAAAAGAAATACCATTTTTGTGTGTTGATAAAATCCACTTTTCATATCCCCATATTTTTCCCATATAAAAAGGTTTTAATTTCAATATTTTACTCATATAGCAAACACCGCCTTAATTAATCTAATATATAAAAAATAAAATAGCGATGTAATAATACAATCGCTATTTAAAAATGGTGCAGGTAAAGGGACTTGAACCCATACGTGCATATCGCACACTAGACCCTCAATCTAGCCTGTCTGCCAATTTCAGCATACCTGCAAATATATAAATACATATAAAATTATAATTATAATATTATTATTTGTCAATTACATTACTATTTATCTTTATATAAATATTTATAAATATTATAATTCAATTTTATCTTCTTTATGTACAATTCAGTTTCCTTAAAAGGTATATAATCTAATTTTTTACCATCTCTAGAAAACTCCTTATTTTTTAACCATTTATTTACATTTCCCCTTCCTGCATTATATGCAGATAAAATTAAAATGTAATCATCATTAAATTCTTTCCTTAAATTATTTAAATACCAACATCCCATAAATATACTAGTTTCAGGATCGTTTAACTTATCTAAAGAAAATTCTATTAAATTTATTTGTTCTGCTATCCAATTAGCAGTTAGAGGCGTTATTTGCATTAACCCCCGTGCATCTTTTTTAGATACTGCATACTCATTAAAATTACTCTCAGCTTTTATAACAGACATAACTAAATACTTATCCAAATCATACATGGCAGAATACTTCTCAATATAATTATAATACTTAACTGTATATATAGATTTTAAAACATTTATGGAAATAAGAAAAGTTAATGCAATACCTATTAAAACTAAAATAATATTTCTTATTTTTACCATTTTGATTGTACCACCATTCAAATCAGAGTTTATTTAAAAATAAACATAAGTTATTTATTTGATCCTCCAAGAGCTCTTCTTCCTTCGAATTATCAATTATGTAATCAGCAAACCTCTTTTTTATATCAATATCCATTTGAGCATTTATCCTTCTAATTGCATTTTCTTTATTCAAACCATCTCTATGCATAATTCTACTTATCTGTTGCTCTCTCTTTGCCCATATTAATACAACATAATCCATAAAAAGATGGATATTCTTTTCAATTAAAACTGGTGCATCTAATATACAAATACGCTCATTATTCTCTTCATGAAATTTAAATTCCTCATCTATACATTTTAAGATTTTAGGCATTATAAAATTTTCATATTTCAACCTATCACAATCATTTGAGAAAATATATTCACCAAATTCCCGTCTTAAAATTTTATTATCACAAATAAACTTGCTTCCAAATTTCTCTTTTATATATAATAAAACTTCTTTATTATTATTTAATATAAAACTCACAATTTTATCTGAATCTATAATTTTGAATCCTTTTTTAATCAGCATTTTAACTACTGTACTCTTCCCTGTAGCTATTCCTCCAGTTAATCCTATCTTTTTCAATTAACTTCCTCCACTACTTTGCTTCAAACCAGTTTTTACCATAAGATAAATTCACTCTAAGTGGAACACTTATATCCTCATAACACAATTCCATTTCTTCCTTAACTATTAAAGATACCTTCTCAAGTTCATCTTCATACACATTCAAAACAAGCTCATCATGAACCTGAAGTATTATTTTAGATTTCAGATTTTCTTCATTTAATCTATTATAAACCTTTATCATAGCAAGTTTTATTATGTCAGCCGCACTACCTTGTATAGGTGTATTCATAGCAAGTCTTTCTCCAAGAGATTTTATAATTTTATTTGATGATCTTATCTCAGGAATATCTCTTCTTCTATTAAAAATAGTTGTAACAAACCCATCTTCCTTACCCTTAACTATAATTTCATCTAAATATTTTTTAACACCAACATATCTATTAAAATATTTATCCATATACTCTCGAGCTTCTTTTCTAGATATTTTTAAATCATTAGATAGAGCAAAATCACTTATTCCATATATAATTCCGAAATTAACAGCCTTACACCTATTTCTCATCTCACTTGTAACATCATTTTCATCGACTGAAAAAATTTCTGATGCAGTCATTCTATGAATATCCAAATTTTCTCTAAATGCTTTTATTATAATCTCATCTCCAGATATATGTGCAAGCATTCTAAGTTCAATTTGAGAATAATCAGCAGATAATATGTAACTATTTTCCTCAGCAACAAACGCTTTCCTTATTTCACGTCCTAAAGGATATTTAACAGGTATATTCTGAAGATTTGGTTCTACACTTGATAATCTTCCTGTAGTTGTCAAAGTTTGATTGAATGATGTATGAACCTTAAGATCATCATCTATTACATCCATAAGTCCAAGTATGTAAGTTGATTGAAGTTTTGTTATTTGCCTATAATTTATAATTTCTTCTATAATCTCATGCTTATCTATTAAAGCTTCTAAAACCTCAGCATTAGTTGAGTATCCTGTTTTAGTTTTCTTTATAATCGGTAAATCTAATTTTTCAAATAATATCTTTCCTAGTTGCTTTGGCGAATTAATATTAAATACTTCACCTGATAAATTATATATTTTATCAGAGTGCTCTTTTATCTTTATATCAAACTTTTCCCTCAATTCCTCAAGCATCTTGATAGACACTCTAAATCCATATAATTCAATACTAGCTAAAATTAATGATAAAGGATGTTCAATTTCAAAATAAAGTTTCATCATATTACTATTTTTTATTTTACCTAAAATAATTTCATAAATTTTCTCAAAAAACGAAATCCCTAAATACTCTTTATCCCTATCTAAATATACCGAAACATAATCACTACATAAACTTAGAATTGTACACTCCTTACCTGGATTTAGTAAATAATCCCCTATAACTAAATCAAAGACCATATTATTTACTTCTTTTGAATTTTTGAACATAACTTTATATATCATCTTTGAATCAAAACATATCTTCTTATTCTTAGATGAAAAAATCCTGCTTACCTCATCAAAATTTTCAGATATAAACTTCTCTTTTATTATATAATTTTCATTATCAAAATTAATATATGTATCACCTAAACGAATTTCAGAGACTTTACTTCCTAAAACCTTACAATAAATATATAAATTCTTATCAGATCCATAAATTTTATTTATTAAACCTCTTAAATACCCTAAAGTAGAAACCTCATCAAAAAGTATATCCTTCTCATATCCCTCATTACTATTTATATCTATTTTATTTAAAAGTGATTTTAATTCATATTTATTATATAATTCATATACTTCTAATGAATCTAACTCTCCATAAGCTTTTATATCTTCAATAGAGAATTCAATCGGTACAAATCTATTTATCTTACTTAATTTTTTTGATAAGAAAGCCAACTCCATACCATTTATAAGATTTTTTTTAATCTTTCCCTCTTTTAAATTTTCTAAGTTTTTATATAAATTTTCTATACTTTTAAACTCTTTTATTAAGGAAGTTGCACCCTTCTCTCCAATACCAGGAACCCCAGGAATGTTATCTGATTTATCACCCATAATAGCTTTAACATCTATAAACTCAATCGGAGTTACCCCATATACTTCGATCATCTTTTTTTCATCATAAACTTCTTTATCTGTTATACCTTTTTTTGTTATAATTACTTTGGTTATGGAGGAGCTAAGCTGGAGTGCATCTTTATCACCCGTAACTATTATAGGTTCAAATCCATTTTCTTCATATATCCTTGACAATGTCCCAATTAAATCATCTGCCTCAAATCCATCAAGCTCAAAAATATTTATATTCATTGCTCTTAATATTTCTTTTAATGGTTCAATCTGCTCAAATAGTTCATTAGGCATAGATTTTCTACCAGCTTTATAATTTTCATACTCTAAATGCCTAAATGTCTTAGCTTTACGATCAAAAGTTGCAATTACATATGTAGCGTTAAATTCTTCTTGCATTTTAAAAAACATTGTTAAATATCCAAGAATTCCATTAGTATGTATTCCTTCAGAACAACTAAGAAGTGGAAGAGCATAAAAGGCTCTATTTAAAATGCTATTGCTATCTAATATCAAAACCCTTTCCATATCTACACCTCTCTAAAAATTAAAATTTATTTTAAAAGGAGATTAATTCATGATAAATACTATTATAATTGCTTCCCTATTGATAATAATTTTTTTAAATATATTCCTCATACTATGCTTCAGGGAATACATAAGCAAATTTCAATCAAACAATTTATTAAACAATATTATAAATATAGATCATTCAATAAATAACATAAATAATAAGTTAAATAAAACCTTAACATTATATGAAAAAAATTTAAGAAATGAAATCCAAACACAGTTTATATCTTTAATAGATTTACTTACAAATCGTTTAAATGAAGTTAATACGAACCTAACTACATCTTTAGATTCTCTCAAAAAACAATCAATTTTAGAATCTAAAATGAATAGAGATGAACTTTCAAAATCATTTGAAAAAATCTCTAATTCTCTTGAAAAACAACTTAAGAATATCACCGAAACACAAAATAATTTAATCTCATCTACAGAAAAAAAATTAGACATTATGCGTGACACAGTCGATGAAAAATTACAAAAAACTCTTGATAATAGGTTGTCAAAATCATTTGAAATAGTTAGTAATCGTTTAGAGATTTTATATAAGGGCATAGGAGAAATAAATACACTATTTTTATCTATAAACGATCTTAGAAAAATTTTATCAAACGTAAAAACACGTGGAATAATTGGAGAATATCAGTTAGAAAACCTTATTTCTCAAACATTAAATGAAAACCAGTATATTAAGAACGTTATTACGAAACATAATTCCAAAGATCGTGTTGAATTTGCACTTAAAATTCCTTCAAAAAATTCAGGAAAAGAGCTACTTCTTCCAATAGACTCAAAATTCCCTCTAGACAATTACTCAAAACTTGTGGAATCGTATGAATCTTCTGACAAAGATAATATAGAAAAATATTCAAAACTTTTAGAAACATCTATAAAAAAATTTTCAAAAGATATACACGAAAAATACATAGATCTAGATAACACAACTGACTTTGCAATATTATTTTTACCTATAGAAAGCCTCTACTCCGAAATATCAAAAAGAATTAACTTAATAGAATTTATACAAAGAGAATATAAAATAATAATAACAGGTCCAACAACACTATACGCTATGTTAAGCAGCCTAAACTTAGCATTTAAAACAATATCAATCGAAAAACATTCAAGTAAAGTCTGGAAAGTACTAGGAGAGGTTAAAAAAGAATTTGATAGCTTTTCAAATATACTAGAAAAAGCAAAAAATAAACTGGAACAAGTGAGTAATGATTTAACTTCTTTATCTGATAATAAAACTAAGAAAATACAAAGTAAACTTAAGGACATTGAATCTATTTCTTATACTGAATAATAACATGAGTAATCAAATACTCATGTTATATTTAATTAGCTATGAAAAAAAGAACAATCCTCCTGCTCTTTTAAAATGCTATTTGGGATCTTCCCATATATCTCGCACTCGTTACATTCTCCTCTATTTTTACAATCATAACAACAAATGCCTCTTATAATAACATCAATATTATTGTTTATTATGTCGTTATTGTTCACATAGACACCCCTTAAAATCATAATAACTTAAAAATACAACTAATCTTAACTTGCCTTGGAATTATTATACTATATACTCTTTAAAAAATTTGTTATTTTATGCTTCAAATAAACAAATTTTTTCATTTATTCTTTCAATAACACCCTTCATATTTATGTTATGAAATACCTCTTCTATAAAACCTTCATTCCTCTCAAGCTCATTACCAAAATATTTTAAATTATAATAATCATTCATATCTTTTGGTATAAAATTATCAACATTATATATAAGCTCCAATAACTTATCCTCTATAAAATTAAAGACTTCATATACATTTATACCAAATATAAACCTCACATCATATTTTCTAATAAGCTCTTTTAAATCAGATAGAGAATCTCTTATTTCACTACCAATATTAAAATATTCAATATTAAAATAAGAATTTATGTTATTTAAAACTATACTTATTAATACATTAAACCTGTATTTCAAATCCGTTAATTCATCATTATCTATATTACCATATAACTTGTAAAACTCGCTTGCAAATAAATAATATTTAAAACTATAGTTATAAAACTCAGAACTAGCTTCCATCTCATATTTATATATCAAATCTAAAAGTTTATTTTTAAATATTTCATTTTTAATCATAAACTCCATATTTCCACTTATAGAAAAAAAGTAATCTATCGCACCATCTATATTAAGTTTAGAATAAGTTATTTTTAAATTCAAATCCTCTATTATATCTATATCCCATAAATCCAATACATAAAAAGTCATAAACACTGTTTTAATTATTGAAATAACATCTACATAATTACTCCCAAAAACTATATTACATAAATTACTTTTCAAATTATTTTCATACTCATCTAAGGTATAACATAGTTTTACCCTGTTTTGACTCAATATGTTACATATAGAATATAAGTCTTCATATCCATAAATG
The DNA here is from genome assembly GCF_000283555.1 of Candidatus Arthromitus sp. SFB-rat-Yit. NCBI lineage: Bacteria > Bacillati > Bacillota > Clostridia > Eubacteriales > Clostridiaceae > Candidatus Neoarthromitus > Candidatus Arthromitus sp. SFB-rat-Yit. The sequence goes on along the minus strand of NC_016012.1, from coordinate 250,932 downwards.
TTATTAAACAAATCTTTTATAACATCGATATCATTTTTCAACTTGCTTAATATGAAATTATATACTATAGGATTCTTTATATTAAATTTCTTATTGTAATAAATATTTATAAACGAATCTTCTAGTTTTCTAAAGGAATTAAGTAACATTTCCTTAAACTCACTATGATCATTAAAAATTTCTCTATGTACTAAATATTTTTCCATTACACCAATCCATTTATTAACATCACAAGAAAAGTTTATAAATACATAAAATAAAACAAGCTTGTCTATATAATCAAAGTCTTGATATTCCAAATCCAAATCATAATAGTTAGTAATATCACAATTTATATTTAAAAATTTTTCAATTTTATCTTTATAAAATTCTAAATCCTCTATATATAGAGAATTTTTACTCTCTACAATTTCCTTTTTCAAAAAACTCCTAGTATTAACTACTAACATCTTATTGTTAGAATTTTTTATCCTATTTAAATAACTTTCAAATTTTATATCATTAAATTTTATACTTCCAAAAAAATCATAAAAATAAAAAATCTGAAACTCATTTTCTAAATAAATTTCTTCAAACTCACTAACACTAGATATTTTAAAAACACCTATATTTAGATCTCTTACGTATCTATCATTAAAATACTTGTATATAATTCTAAAACAAAACCTCTCTCTCAATTCATTTGAAAGTCCATAACATATAAAAATTTTTTCATCATTTAGCTTCGTTAATAATTCTTCAAAAAAACTATCTTCTCCAGATATTTCTTCCCCAAAATCCCTATTTTCTAATTTAAAAATAATTTCCTCACTTATATTGAATCTAAACATAATATGTAAAATGCCTTTTCTATATTTAAAATTAATTTAACACATTTAATGTTATATTACCATATCCTACTTTATCTGTAGTGTATTTATTTTCAAAATTTAAAAATAGTTGTACATCAATATTATTGTGATTGCAATAATTAAAGATATTATCAATATTTAATTTTTTATAATCTGAATTTTTATTATCCAAATTTTTAAATCTTTTACCTATAAAAACAAAAAACTCCTTGAATGTTTCAAAGGAATTTTCAAACTCATATGTATTATTATCACAAACTACTAAAAGTTTCTAATGGCAAGGGGCAATTTGTTTTAATACATAAAATGAGTTAATGTATGAACCATAAATCTTAGTTATAAAATGTAGTTCGATGCCTTAAGAGTACAAACTTTACTCCCATATGGTCAAACTAAATGCATAATCTAAAATTAACAAAAAAACACTTAAGTCTCTTGGAAAGTATTATAACATAGTCAAAAGAAAAGATAAATAAAATTAAATTCATTTTTATTCAACATAATTATTTAATTTATCATGATGTTTTAATTTTATATATTAAACTCTTATACAAATTTATTAAAAAAACTGGACCTGTCAAAATCAAAATAATTATTATAGTATAAATGATACCAAGTAAATTTAAATCAATATCACTAGGCAAATACTTCCCAATTAAAATATCAAATATCCCCTCATTGTATAAAATTCGATATAGCGGCATATGAAATGCAAAATAATATAATGAATTTTTACCAATGAACTTTATTGCTCCAACCCACCTAAAAATATATGATAAATACAAATATGTAAAAACACCTGTTAAACTTATAAATACATGAAATAAATATGATATTAAAGCAATTATAAATCCAAAATCATAATAAATAATATCCGCATGTTCTATCTTCCCTAATAGATTCATCACATTTATAACAATTGAGATAACGAATATAGGAAACAAATTTTTGAAAAAATACTTATAATTTCTATTTGAATACTTATTTACCCCTCCAAATAAATCCCCAATAAAATAATAAATTATAAAATACAACGATGCATCAAAACTAAAGAACAATGTATTCAAAGATCCTGTTGTTCGAAAAATAACCACTCCAATAAAACCAAAAATAAGGATTATAAACGAGATAAAATAATTATTGAAAAAACATTTCAATATATAATAGAGTATCTCAACAGTAAAAAATGATGTTAAAAACCATAATGGAACATTTATATAAATTTCATTTCTCTTTGATAATAATATAGTTTCTAAAATATCTAAAATATCATACTCCATGCCCAAATAATTATTATACAAAATATAAATAACCATAGATATTACACTAAGAATAATGTATGGAATAATTATGCCCTTAAACTTCTTACTTAAATAATCCCAAAATGAATTTATATAATGTGCATCTCTATATAAAAACCCACCAACAAAAAAGAATACGGATAACTGAAAAGAGAACACATACGAAAATAGTTCAGGTTTAATTGGCATGTGTCCAAGTATCACAAAAAATATTCCAATTCCCTTAAATACATCTATAAAATCAATACGTTTCAACAAAAATCATTCCTAATCTTAACATAGTAAAAAATGTAATACAAACTTAGTATTACATTTTTTATTTCCAATTATTACACACTATAAACTATCTTTCCATCAATTATTGTATATAAACATTTTGAATCCGATATTAAAGCACTCTTATCAAATATAACTATATCAGCATCTTTTCCAGTTTCAATACTTCCAACTCTATCATGTATATTAACTATCTCAGCTGGATTAATAGTTATTGCACGTAACGCATCCATTTCGCTAAGTCCAGTATCTTTCATTGCAAGTCCTGCACATAATGGAAGATATTGTTGCTCTATTACTGGATGATCGGTTGTTATTGCAACTTTTATACCCTCATTAATTAACACACTAGGTGTATCAAACGTTTTATTATTAAGTTCTATCTTAGATGCCATAGTCATGGTTGGACCTACAATTGCTGGATATCCAGAATCCTTTATGTATTTTGATACCAAATGACCCTCAGTACAATGATCAAGTGTCAAATTAAGATTAAATTCTTTTGCAATCCTTATAGCTGTTAAAATATCATCTGCCCTATGACAGTGAGCTTTAAGTGGTATTTCTTTATTTAAAACAGGTATCATAGCTTCATATTTTAAGTTAATATCAAAAAACTTATTTTCCTTCTCCGCATCTTTCTTCTTATTTAAATAATTTATAGAATTAACTATAAGTGTTCTTAAAAGAGCTGCTGTACCCATTCTAGTCATAGGCATTTTAGATTTTGAATTATATACTCTTTTTGGATTTTCTCCAAAAGCAACTTTCATCCCTATGGGATTTTTAACTACCATTTCATCAATACACTCTCCATAAGTCTTAAAAGCCCCAAACACTCCTCCACAAACATTAGCACTCCCAGGTCCTGATACTACAGTTGTAACCCCACCTTCTCTTGCGTATTTAAAACATTCATCAAATGGATTTATAGCATCGATTGATCTCATTTGAGGTGTTATAGGATCTGTCATCTCATTTCCATCCGCACCTTCAAATCCCATACCCCATTCATACAATCCCATATGACAATGTGAATCAATAAATCCAGGATATACAAACTCAGAATTTAATTCTATAACTTCTTCTTCATTATGTACTTTCAATCCTTTACCTATTTCTACTATCTTTCCATTTTCAATTCTAATATCTCCATTATCTAATATCCCTTGATCGCTCATAGTATAAATTTTACCATTTCTTATTAACATAAACCAAACTCCTATCAAAACATAATACATCTACATCTCATTATACATCCATATAAAATAATTAAGGACCCCTGCATAAGTTAACCAAATTATATATATAAACATAATAAAGGATGCAATTTTTGAATTTTTAAAATATTTTATACCTAAATATATAGAAAATACAATAAGAAATAATATAATAAAAAATCCTATACCATATAATCTTTGTGCAAAAAACACAATACTCCAAGAAAAATTAATAAGCATGGAAAAAATATATGAAATAAAATTCCTTCCACCATTTTTATAATTCAAATACACTGCTATAGCAATTAGCAAATAAAGTATTCCCCAAACTATAGGAAATAAATTACTCGGAACAGAAAATGACGGTTTTTTCAAAGAATCATATATAAGTTTAAGATCTCCTGATAAAACACTTGATATATACCCTCCCAAAAAATTAAATATAAGTGCAAATATTAGAACTCTTATATTTTTAAATTTTAATCTCATCAAAATCCCCCTATATTTATACTTATATTATTATATTATGATAAATTTACATAAAAAAATAACCGAATCATATCCGGTTATTTTTTATTTATGTTCATGATCAAAAATATGATCACTACAATATTCATACTCACCATTGCACTTCGAACAATATCTAAAGTCCATATTCTCATCACTTTTATCAGTTTTTCCACAAATATAGCACTTATGTGCAAAAGATTCCTTTTTTTCAAACTTTAAAACTTTACTTTCAAATTCTTGCGCACGCCTTCTTGCACTAACATTACTAGATGTTTTCTTAATAAAATGTGGCACAAAAAATATAAGAAGATTAATAATAGGTGCTAATACTATAATTTTAAGCTGCCAAAAACTTGCATTTATAAATTCATATACTAGTAGTGTTCCAAAAACTATTGCAATATATTTCATCTTAATCGGAATAACCATAAACAAATAAACTAAATGTTCAGAATTCAAAAGTGCATAAGCTAAAAATAATGACATATTTAAATTCGAAACACTAACAACAGGCACTCTAAATATCATAGATACTAAGGATATTATTATCACTCCTGTAAAATAATATATATTAAATTTAAATGTACCCCAATATTTTTCAAGTTCACGTCCTATAAAAACATAAAAATATACTACAAATATAAAGAAAATAGGATCAAATGTTGGAGGTATAAAAATATAACTTACAAGCCTCCAAATTTCTCCTTGTAAAACTTTCTCTGGAATAAGTGCAAGAGCCAACGATAAATTCATATTTCCAAAAATTGATAAAATATAAACTAATACATTTGCTATAGAAATTATAAACATTAAATCTTTAATGCCAAATTTTTCTCGCCTATCCTTAATTCTTGAAGTCTTCATTAAAAATCCTCCACTTTTACTATCTTAACTAATATTACTATTTTATTTTTTTCAATATTCCTTTTAATAAAATCCACACCTTATTTGAAGAAGATATTGAAACCCATTCTCCTGGTGTATGATTATCTTTAACAAGCGGTCCAAAAGATACCATATCTAACTCAGGTAATTTTTCCTTTATGATACCACATTCAACACCAGCATGAATTGCATAAATTCCCATTTCTTCTCCAAATATTTCTCTATATGCCTCTTGTGATATTTCACGCAAGTTTGATTCTTTATCATATTTCCATCCAGGATATGGATCAGATTCTTTTACAACTGCCCTAAACGCTCTACTAAGTACATCTATACTACGTGCGACATTATACATCGCAGATCCTATAGAACTCCTAACTGCATTTTTAAGTATAACTGTTTCTCCATCATACTCTATAACTCCAAAATTATTTGATGTTACAACCAATCCTTCTATATCAACGGAGCTTGATATAATACCATTTGGCATTAAATACATAAGTTCTATTAAATCTTTTGAATCTCTAGTACTTATCATATCTTCCCTTGATGGAACATCTCTTTTAGAAACCTCTACATAAAAATCTTCTTCTCCCTCAAGCTCACCTCTAATAACATCCTCTGCAGATTTTATAGAAAGTATTGCATTATCTATATCCTCAAGATCAACCCTAATTTCACATGTAGCTTCCCTTGGAATAGCATTATCCTTTGCTCCTCCAGATATGGATACAATATTTATATTAGAATAATTTTTTTCAACATTTATCAAAATTCTTGATAAAATTTTGTTTGCATTTCCTCTCTCTTTATTTATATCAACTCCAGAATGTCCACCTTTAAGCCCTCTAACTTTTATACTTATAACTACACCCTTTGCTTCTTCAGTTGTAACTTTCTTCATAACAGTTGTACGCATACCACCTGCACAACTAACTAAAAGATTAGAATCATCAACAGAATCTATATTAATTAAATATTTACCTCTAAAAAATTCAGGATTAAAATTTTTAGCCCCAACCATACTAGTTTCCTCTCCAACAGTTATGAGAGCTTCTAATTCTGGATGATCAATATCTTTAGATGCCATTATAGCCATAATATATGCAACAGCTATACCGTTATCGGCACCAAGAGTTGTATCAGTTGCATAAATCTTATCTCCAATAACTCTAATCTTCAATGGATCTTTATAAAAGTCATGCTCTATTCCCTCATTTTTCTCACAAACCATATCCATATGACCTTGAAGTATTACTGTTTTACCATTTTCATAACCTTTCGTTGCAGGTTTTCTCATATATATATTAAGACTCTCATCTTGAACAACTTCTATCCCTAACTCTTTTGCAAAATTCATCAAATAATCACTTATTCTTTTTTCATCGTTAGAAGGTCTTGGTATCATACTTATATCTTCAAAATACTTAAAAACTTCTCTTGGTTCAATATTATCTAAAACCCTACTCATAATAATAACTTCCTCTTTCCTATTATCTTAATTTTAAAAATATATCTTTAAAAACTTCCCCTAAAGTATCATTTTGTGGATTTTCATCAATATATCCACTTTCATTTTTTGTGCATTCATCTGTATCCCTACAACTTAGAGATATTTTATTTTCCTGATCATCTTTACATATTATTTTTGCTCTTATACTATCTCCTATTTTAAACAATTTATTTAAATTTACATGTTCATCCGAAATCTCACTTACGTGAATAAACCCTGTAAGATAATCATTTAAAGATACTATAAGACCATAACTTAATATTTTAACCACAACTACATCATATATGTTACCTTCGATAAAATCATTTTTATATTCTAAATAAGGATTATAGTTACTTTCTTTCATGGTTAAATATATCTTATTATTTTCTTTATCGACTTCTAATACAGAAACACTAACCTTTTCAGATACTTTTAGTATACTATTAATATCAAAATTATGTTTATTTGAAACTTCTGATTTATGTATAAATGCCTGAACTCCTGAAATATCTATAAAAGCCCCAAAATCTTTTACACTCTTAACCCTACCTAAAAACTTATCTCCAACATTTAATGATTCCAAAAATTTAGCCCTCTCTTTGGCTTCCCTATCCATTTCGATTTCTTTGGCTGAAAATATAACTCTATTTTTATTTAAATCGAGCTCTATAAGTATAACCTCTAAATTTTTACCTATATAATCGTTTAAATTAACTTTATGTGTCGACACTCTAGATCCAGGTATAAATCCTCGAATTCCCTTATATTCACAAATAAGTCCAGAGTTAACCCTGTCTTTAATATAAACAGAAACCTTATCTCCACTTTTCAATATAAACTTAAGTTTATTTAAAGCATTTATATAACTCGCCTTTTTCTCAGAAAGTACTATATTACCAAAACCATCGTCAAGAGATACAACATAAACATCTATGCTACTTCCTTTTTCATAATCTTCACCTAAAAGCTCATCTCTCTTTATTATACCATCACAAAAATAATTTATATTAACAACAACCTCATCTTTATATGATGATATAACTTCCCCTTTTAATATTGATCCCTTTTTTATTTTTTTAAAATTTAACGATTCTTCCATGATTTTATTATCCCTATCCATAACAAACTGTACTTATAAATACCTATCTATAAATACTTATTTGCACCTCCTAAAGAAACATATATCTTATTTTATCACTATAAAAAATAAAATAAAACAATTTAAACATTTTATTTTATAACATAAACGTTAATCCCAAATATTTACGCAACGATAATATGAGAGTAAGCGCAATAAAAAAGGAGAATCTTTATGAACAAAAAGATTAAAAATTCATCAAAAGCAATAGCACTTACTCTAGCGGCAATATCAGCTATAGGTGTAGGATCAGTAGTTTTATCAAATATAAAAGAAGCAAAAGCACTTAGAATACTAGGAGGACTTAGTACTATAAAACCTGGAAGACAAGTATCAAACGGGCTAACTTTCCAAGGAATACCAGGGAACAGATCACTTGTAAATAACAAAGCCTTCAATGTAACATCTAAAAATAAAACTGTTGGAACTCAAACACCTAATACATCCAATAAATCAACACAAACAGTTAATACAACTTCAATAGGAACACAAACGGGTTCATCTGTATCAGTTAAAACTCAAACAAACGCAACATCCGATAAGGCAACTCAAACTCCTGGACACGTAAAATCACTTATTGCAAAATTCAATGCACTTTCTACAGAAGTTAAATCTAATAATACAAAAAGCACTCAAACTCCTACAAAGGTAGATAAAAGTACTCAAACACCTACAAAAGTAGATAACAGCACTCAAACTCCTATAAAAACAGACAAGGAAACTCAAACTCCTGGATACGTAAAATCACTTGTTAAAAAATTCAATGCAAGTTCTACAGAAGTTAAATCTAATAATACAAAAAGCACTCAAACACCTACAAAAGTAGATAACAGCACTCAAACTCTTATAAAAACAGATAAAGAAACTCAAACTCCAAGTAGCAACAATCAAACTTTAAAAAGTGCCGAAACAACAGGAAGAGATGATAAAAAATTCTTCCCAGAATATGAAGGTCTTAAAAGTAAGCTAAACACTTTAGAGAAAAGAGCTGAAGATAGACGCCTTGAAGATTCTAAAAGTTTAAATCTGAAAAAATAAAAATATTTCTATCCATACACGAACTATTCTAACATAAATTTCAAACTTCATATCAAACTCAAATATTTACTAAACGATAATATAAAGGTAACCAAAAATAAAAGGAGAATAATTTATGAAAAAAAACGCTAAAAAGAGAATAGCACTTACCCTAGCAGCAGTATCAGCTATAGGTATAGGAGCAGCTACCATGTCAAAGGCTCAAGAAACTAATGCAATGATGAGAATTTTTGGGGGACTTAGAAATATTTTAACTGGAAGATCCACATCAACTGGAACATCATACCTTGGAACACCTAAAACTGTATCATTAGTAAATAACAGTGCATTTTCCAACAACACGAAAACTCACAAAGATGGATCAAAAACTAATACTTCAAGAGGATTAACTGGATCTACAGGAGCAATAAACTCTGGAAAAGTTACATCAAACGGAACACCATTCCAAGGAATGCCTAAAAACCAAACACAAGTAGATAACAAAGCATTTGATAAACACACTAATGAACATAAAGTTCAAGATGGAGTATATACTGCAAAAAAAGTTACTACTACTGGTAGTGATGTTACAGTGCATCCAGCCCCACAAACTCAAATGAAAACACTTGAAAAACAACTTGCTACTTCATCAAAAAAAACATCTGGTAGTAAAACATCAGGCAAAAAAACATCAACTGTAAAATTTCAAGTTAAAAATTTAAACGGAAACACAACTATAACTCAAGTAAAATAATTCAAAAAAATAAGAATAGCTCACACGCGCGAGCTATTCTTTAATCTTATTATTAGATCTTAAATACATAAATAATCCTATACCAATTACAACAAATACAAGCGATACAATCTGCGATACGCGAAACGCTCCTAAATATAAACTATCTGTTCTCATTCCCTCTATAAAAAATCTTCCAATTCCATAGAGCACTCCGTATATACACGTTACCTCTCCAGAATTTTTCCTATACTTGTTAAAAAATATAATAAGAACAATAAACACAAATATATTAAGTACGCTCTCATACAAAAAAGTCGGATGAACTGTTATAATTCTATTTCCTTCATTAATACTCATACCAAAGAGTGAATTTGTCTCATAACCATATGCCTCTTGATTTATAAAATTACCCCATCTTCCTATACCTTGAGCAATTGCAAGCCCTGGAACTATACAATCTGTACAATCTAAAAAATTCTGTTTCTTTATCTTAGTATAAATAAACACCGTAAGTGCCCCGAATAATACCGCACCATAAATTGCAATTCCGCCTTCTCTTATATTAAACACACTTAAAAGATTATCTTTATATAAACTAAAATTAAATATCACATAATAAATTCTCGCACCTATTACCCCAAACACTATCATATAAAAAAACATATCCATAAATCTTTCAGTATCTAACCCAATACTCTTTGCATTTCTATATGAAATTATCATAGCCACTATAATACCAATTGTAATTATAATAGCATACCAAGCAATATCTACACCAAAAATAGAAAAAGCAATCTTATTTACCATAAATTCCAATCCAAGATTAGGAAATGCTATCTTATCCATCTTACCTCCATTAGTTAATTACAATTTTCTCCCATAAATTTTTCAATCTCATCAACAGTTTTAATTATACCTTCTGATAAAACCTCATGCCCATCTTTTGTCACCAAAATATCATCTTCTATTCTAATTCCTATACCTTCATCTTTTAGATAAAGCCCTGGCTCAACAGTTACAACCATTCCTTCTTTATATACAAAATCTCTTCCACCAACATCATGAGTATCAAGACCAAGCAAATGACCTATCCCATGATAATAATAATTAGATAACTCATCTCTATTTGATATCTTTCCTATCCTTTTAAGCCCTAAATATAAATGTTCTTTTGCAATTTCATTTAAATCACTTTGAGAAACTCCAGGACAAATCGCATCAATAACTCTAAGCTGAGCTTCTAAAACTATAGAGTATATTTCCTTTTGCCTATCTGTAAATTTCCCATTTGACGGAAAAGTTCTAGATATATCCGCTCTATAAAAATCCTTCTCCGCTCCAAGATCAAATAAAACTAAATCACCATCTTTAATTTTACTGTTATTTTCTATGTAATGGAGTATTACAGCATTATCTCCAGATGCAACAATAGATTTAAATGCATATCCACTTGCTCCACTATACTTTATCATGTAATCAAAATAAGACTCTATTTGATACTCATACATATTAGGCTTTAAATTCCTCATTATATTTAAAATACCCAATTTTGTTATATCAATAGCTTCTCTAATTTTTGATATTTCATAATCATCTTTTATAACTCTCAAATTTTTAATGTGAGAATAAATATTTTTTATATTTACATGTGGATACTTCACTCTTAATTTATTTGCGCACTCCTCAGAATATATATAAGAATGTCTATGATCATCCCTATCAAAATCAAAATACACAGTAGGTGATTCTTCTGATAGAATTATATTATTTAAAAACGAATAAAACTCATCTATGTATAAAACTTCATCGACACCACTTATAGAAATTGCCTCATCTTTTAATATTGTTTTACCGATCCATTTAACCATATCCTCCGCTCTATCCTCTATAAAAAGCGTAGATTTAACATCCCCATTTATCTTCCTTAAAAATAATATAATACCCTTATCTTTAACACCCGTAAGATAATAAAAATTCTTATCTACATTAAAATCATAATACTCATCTCTGCTTATTCTAACTTCTTTCCCTGAAAAAATAATACACATATCACCATTTCTCATATTAGATGAAAGCTTCTTTCTCCTTGAAAGATAAATATTTTCCATATAATAAACTCCTCCTAATAAAAATTTGAAATAACATCACACAAAATATAATAACCTATTTCCTACCTCAAAACATAGTAACTATTTATAATGAAGTAAATATTTTTATAAAAAATTTAAGGGCAATAAATATTGCCCTTAAAATATAACCGCCAATATAAAGAATATTCCTATGCCAACTGTAACATAAAATTGTAATCTCTCTTTTGCACTCATCTCACGCAGGCCTTGTTCAATATCATTTTTTATATCTTTTATACTCATCAATAAATCACCTTAATAATTAATATCTAAATTCTCCCAATGAATCAAATTTTATAAACCAATCTGGATGTGCAATTCCAAGTATTCTATCTTCCACATACTCAGTTGGTTCATTCTCATCTTTTCCTAAAATAGTACTTGTATGTATAGGATTTTCTACATTATCATCATCTGTAAATTTATCTAACCCATCTATCTCATTTGTCGATTCATAAATTCTATCTATATTAAAATCATATATTTGAACCAATTGATTCTTAAGTATATCTCGAAGCTCATAAACCTTCTTAAGCTCTGTATCAAATTCTACCTGTTTTTCATTAACATATTTTAATTTATCGTCTAATTCCCTATTTTTATCCTCATATTCTATTTGAAGAGATAAAAGTTTATCTCTTTCCTCTTTTAACGTCTTCTCCATAATCATACGTTCCTCAATAATTTTTTGCCTCTGAAAATTTAAATCTTCTCCCAAATTTTTATAATTATCTATTTTATTTTTTACAAAAAACACTACACCAAATATAAATAAAAATACAGTAATAAACAAACAAAATCCAACTAAATATTTCTTTTTCACATTTTCTCTTTTTAAATCTACACTCTTATCATAATCATAATTTCTAATTACTTCTAATTCTGAATTCTTCATAACTAAGCCCCCAAAAATCCATTAATAGCAAACGAAGTCATAGTTAAAAACAAAAAACAGGAAATTGTAGTTTGAAATACCTTTATAATAAAGGTTAAAACAAGTTTTCTAGTCCCTATCAAAAAATCTTGTACAGGTTCGACACCAACAAAACAGGTAAGTAATCCAACTATCATAAGAAAACTTTTTATTACCTTCAAAGGAATACATCTCCTTAAACTTAATTTTCATTGGTACAATATTAAAAAACCCTACTTAAATTTATGTAATTTATTTATTTTTTATGTTTAATTAAAAAATATTATTTTAGTTACATTTACCGCAATAATAACTCCTATTATTTCAGAAAATATAGCTGTCCATAACGTATGCCTTATTTTTTTAATTTTTACACTCCCAAAATAAAGTGCTATTGTATAAAATATAGTTTCCGTAGAGCCCATAAGCACAGATGACAACACTCCCAAATATGAGTCTGCTCCAAATGTCTTAATGTTATCTGTATATATTCCAAGTGCTCCACTTCCTGATAATGGTTTCACAAAAATCTGCGTCACAACCTCAGCTGGTATTCCAATCATGTCAAGAAAAGGTCTAATAAAATTTACTATGTAATCAAGCATACCTGAATCTCTAAAAACTTTTATAGCAAGAAGCATGCACAAAAGATATGGAAATATGTTTTTACAAATATTCAAACCATCTTTGGCTCCCTCAACAAACACCTCATAAACCTTAACCTTCTTAATTATTCCATATAAAACAATAAATAATATTATAAACGGAATAAACGATGATGATAAAAAATTCATTAAATCACTCCTAAAATATTCTCTGAAGTAGCTTGCATATAATTATCGATATGATACTAGTTAAAAACGTGGTTATAAAAATTCCCAAAATAACCCCACCATGATCCACAGAACCAGCAATACTTCTTACAGAAAGAATCGTCGTTGGAAATAATTGTATGCAATTAGCATTTAATACCAGAAATAAAGCCATATCATTAGATGCCACATTTTTATTTTCATTTACAACATCAAGCTCCTCCATAGCTTTAATTCCAAATGGTGTTGCTGCATTTCCAAGTCCTAATATATTTGCAGTTAAATTCATCACAACATGTCCCATCACTCTCTCATTATTCTTTTCTTTAAATAAAATCTTAAGTATTGGTTTCAACAAATTTGCAAGTTTTTTTGTAATTCCACTCTCTTCTGCTATTTTCATAATTCCACACCACAAACACATAACACCTACAAGGGATATAATAAGTGTTACAGTTGATGATGTAGAATCTAAAATAGATTTACTTATCTTATCTCCGTTATTTCCTACCAATGAATAAATAAGACCTGATCCTATCATGAAAAACCAAATATAATTTATCAAATAATCACCTCGCTCTTTTTAAGATAATTTTATTTTTCTTATTAAGTTTTTATGTTAAAAAAAGAAGAGTACAATTACCTTGTACTCTCCCTCTCTATTAAATTATATGGAACTACATAATTAAAGTTATTTATTTGTTCATTATTAATTATCTTTATAAGAGTTCTCATACCAATAGAACCCAAATCATAGCTCGATGTATCAATCGTTGTGAGTTTCGGAGAAAATGCTGCTGACATTAAAATATTATTGAATCCTATAATTTCACATTCTTCTGGAATATCAACTCTATTTTCACGAAGTGCATTAATAGCCCCTATAGCAAGTTCATCGCAAGTACAAAATACCCCATCAAATAAAACGCCTTCCTTAATTTTCTTTTGTATATATTCATATCCATTATTCAAAAATGGCTTACAATAACATATAAGTTCATCATCTATTTTAATTCCATTTTCTTCTAACGCTTTAACATACCCCTTGTATCTATATGCAGATGCGTTTAACGTATCCTTATGATCCCCTATATATAATATTCTTCTTCTACCATTTGATATAAGTTTATTTACCGCCTCACTTGATGCCTTAATATTATCTATTGTTATATTAGGAATATTTTTATTACAAACATTTGTTTCTATTAAAACTGTTTTCATATCTAACTTCTGTATAATATCCAAAACCTCATCTTCAAGAGAATTACTCATAAATAGAATACCATCAACCATTTTCTCTCGAAGAATATAAATGTACTCCTTTTCTTTATCCAAATTTAAATCTGAATTACAAAGTATTATATTATAATTGTAAATATTAGAAACATCTTCAATTCCTCTAACTATCTCTGGATATAATGAATTGGATATATCAGGGATTAAAATACCGACTGTCCTCGTCCTTTGTGTTTTCAAACTTCTCGCTATAATATTTGGCCTATATCCTAATTTAGCTACTGCTTCTTTTACTCTTTTTTGAGTATCTTCATTAACAACTTCAATTCCATTTAAAACTCTTGAAACAGTTGCAATAGATACCCCCGCTTCCTTCGCAACATCTTTAATTGAAATAGCCATAATACAATCGCTACACTGGGTAACTAAATCCTTTCTAAAAATTTTATACTCTTACAATATCTAAAACTAGTATTTCTTTATTAATATTTAACTCTACATAATTTAAATTTAATATTTCATCATTAAAATAAATATTAGTAGTTAATGTTTCTTTCTGTATAATCTCCCTATATTTATCGATTATACTTACCAAATTAAAACTATCTTTTACATAAATTTTAATCTTATCGCTTACCTCAAATCCCTTTTCTTTCCTTAAATTTTGAATCTTACTTATTATTTCACGTACGAATCCTTCTTCTCTTAAAGTATCTGTGATATTAGTATCAAGCACAACTCCAATAGTTCCTTCTCCAGAAAATGCATAACCCTCTAATCCATCCATTGTAATTAAAACATTATCTTTATTTAACAAAATACTCTTATCTAATATAGAAACTTCTACGCTTTCACCTGCTTTAAGATTTAAGGCCAATTCCATTTGATTACTGTTTGATAAAAACTCTTTTATTTTTGGAATATATCTTCCATACTCTTTCCCAAGTACTGGCAGATTCGGTTTAAGATTAAAACTTACATATTTACTTATATCAGAATTAAATTCTATCTCTTTTATATTAAGCTCATCTTTTATAATAGAGTGATAATAATTCTCTAAATTCTCTCCACTCACAAGTATCTTCTGGAGTGGTTGCCTATTTTTAATATTAGCATTATTTCTCGCACTTCTTCCAAGTTTAACTATTTTATACGCAAGATCCATATCACTTTCAAGATCTTTATCTATTAAATCATACCTACACTCTGGAAAATTACATAAATGTATGCTCTCTCTTGAATTTTCATCAAGATTTTTAACAAGATTTTGATAAATTTCTTCAGTTACAAAAGGTATAAATGGTGCAAGTATTTTTGATAAATCAACAATTACTAAATAAAGCGTCATAAAAGCACTTATCTTATCTTCATCAAAACCATTTGTCCAATACCTCGATCTATTACGTCTTATATACCAATTAGAAAGCTCATCAACGAACGTTTCAATCTTATAAGCTGCATTAGTTATTTTATAAGACGAAAGCATTTCATCTACATCTTTAATCAAAGTATTTAATTTTGACAATATCCATTTATCCATAATGTTTGAAACAGTATAATCTTTATAATTATTCGGATTAAACTTATCTAAATTTGCATAAAGCACATAAAAAGAATACACATTCCAATATGTAGATAAAAATCTCCTATGAACCTCTTTTACATCATTTTCAGAAAATCTAGATGGAAGCCACGGATAACTCGATGTATAAAAATGCCATCTAACAGCATCAGCACCTTGAGAATCAATAACCTCATTAGGATCAACAACATTACCCAAATGTTTAGACATCTTCTTACCATGTTTATCTAAAACATGCCCTAAAACTATACAATTTTCAAATGGATTTCTATCAAAAATAGCAGTAGATATTGCCATAAGCGTATAAAACCATCCTCTTGTTTGATCAACCGCTTCTGAAATAAACTGTGCTGGGAAATTCTTCTCAAATAATTCTTTGTTTTCAAAAGGATAATGATACTGAGCAAACGGCATACTTCCTGAATCAAACCAACAGTCTATAACTTCCTTTGTGCGAGTCATCTCTCCCCCGCACTTTTCACATTTAAGTTTAACTTCATCTATAAAAGGCTTATGAAGCTCTATATCTTCTAAAACATTTATTCCTTTTTCCTTCAATTCCTCTATAGATCCAATACACTCTCTATGCAAACACTCACATTCCCAAATAGGGAGTGGAGTTCCCCAATATCTATCTCTTGATATACTCCAATCTATTACGTTTTCTAAAAAATTTCCGAACCTTCCCGTCCTTATATTATCTGGATACCATGAAACTTTATCATTATTTTTAAGTAAATTTTCCTTAATTGAAGTCGTTTTAATATACCAGCTATCTTTAGGATAATATAAAAGAGGAGTATCACATCTCCAGCAATGAGGGTATGAGTGCGTATATTTCTCACTTTTAAAAAGCATTTCTCTTTCTTCTAAAAGTTTTATTATCTTAATGTCACAATCTTTTACAAACATTCCCTTAAAATCGCTTACCTCATCCGTAAACTTACCCTGAAGATCTACAGGATTTATAAAAGGCAAATTATATTTTTGACCTACCTTGTTATCATCTTCTCCAAACGCAGGAGCAATATGTACAATACCAGTTCCATCAGATAATGTTACATAATCTGCATGAACTACATAAAAACCATTTTCTTCTGGTTTTATATAATCAAATAATTGATCATAATGAGTCCCTTCAAGTTTATCTCCCTTAAACTCATTTATTATTTCATATTCTATATCACCTAAAATTTTTAAAAGATCCTTAGCAAGTATATAAATTTCACCATCTACAAGAACCTCAACATATGTATAAGCTCTATTAATCGCAAGAGCCGTATTAGATGGAAGAGTCCATGGAGTAGTTGTCCAAGCTAATATGTACTTATTGTCAAATCCTTGAACCTTAAATTTAGCAACTACCGTATTGTCTTTAATATCTTTATACCCTTGAGCAACCTCATGAGAAGATAAACCCGTTCCACATCTTGAACAATACGGAAGAATCTTATGACCCTTATAAAGCAAATCTTTATCCCACATTGTTTTGAGTGCCCACCAAACAGACTCTATGTAATTGTTGTGATACGTTACATATGGGCTTTCCATATCTACCCAGTATCCAATCTTTTTAGACATTTCTTCCCACATTTCAACATATTTAAATACGTTATTTTTGCACTCCGATACAAACTTACTTACTCCAAAATCTTCTATTTCTTTCTTTCCTGAAATAGAAAGCTTCTTTTCAATTTCAAGTTCAACAGGAAGTCCATGAGTATCCCATCCAGCCTTTCTCAAAACTCTATAACCCTTCATAACCTTATATCTAGGTATGATATCTTTTATAACTCTTGTTATAACATGACCTATATGAGGTTTACCGTTAGCTGTTGGTGGACCGTCATAAAAACTAAAATATTCGCCATATTCATTCCTATCAAAGTTCTTTTTAACAATATTGTTCTTTTCCCAAAAATCTAATATGTGTTTATCTATTTGATTCATAGGAACATTAGATTCGACCTTTTTATACATAAACCCTCCAAGCTAATATTTAAATATTAAAATTAAAAATACTTCACTCTAAAACAAAGTGAAGTATTTTACATTATTTTTTAAAATTATAAATTCATACTCAAAAATTGTCAATTATGTACGCATTTTACAACTATTTAATTCTCATATCCAGGCGATGGATATGCTGGAGAAGATGGAGATTTTAAAACTCTAGACTCAGGTTGTGGATAAACACCCTCCTTAGAACTAAGCTCTAATTTTTTTCTACCTATCTCATCTAATTTACTCTGATTTGATATTCCAACTCCAGCTAAAGCAGCAGTTAGAGATAAAGCACCAACAACACCGACTCCTACTAAACAATAACGAATTTGCATATATTTTCACCCCCCAAATTTATATTAATTAATGAATCCGTTCGGTGGTCTTACGTTTATATCTTTAGTTATATCTTCAACAATCTTTATTTGTCTTTTTAAATCATCTAGCTCACTATCTCTTAATGCACTCTTGTTATTTTCAATTCCAAGACCCACACTAAGACCTACAATAGCTGTAGTTCCTAAAAGTATACTTGTTACAACTGTACTCATACTAATTCCTTTTCCAAGCATTAAAGTAACCCCTCCTACCTCATAATCTATTAATATTTAAGAAATCATTATTTACGATATATTAACAATATTATATAATAATTCATATTTCCATTCAATACTTTTTAACCTTTTTGTAATTTTTGTTAAAATTTATCTAATAAATCCCATTTAATATATTGAACCTATATCCTTTATTCTCCGTATTATTAGTTGGAACCATAGAAATATTTATACCTCGTACATCTCTGAAACTATTAATTGCAATCATATCCTCAAGAAGTGAATCCCCTTCTAAAAATATAAATTCTTTATTTCTAAACACAATATATTCATCAATACTTTTAGATTCAGTTTGTTTATTATTCACAGTTATTTTATCTAAAAAGTATTTATCATCAACTCCTTTAGATGATATAGATACGTAATCCCCCGAATTCACGTTATTACTTTCTTTAAAATCAATCATATAAATCTCAAACACATCAAACTCATCTTGTATATTAAAAAATCTTTTCATAAATCCAGAAGATGTTACCCAAGCAAAATCATCTGAAGACTTAAAAGATAAATAGCTTCCATAATCATCTTTTATCTTAAACTCATCATCTCGTCCATCATTCTTTTCAATAACAAACCTAAGCTTATTATCCTTAGTCTTATCAAAAACTAGTTTGTTATCTAAAATCCCATATTCTGCAGCTACAGAAGTTCCAATTAATTTATTATATAAATTAAATGTCGTAAACTCTTCATTATTCGAAGGTCTTATCTCAAAGATGAATTTGGATAAATCATTCATTCCCTTTTCATAATTAAAATACCCATTTAGATAAGAATCATTATATAAAACTCCATTAATTGCGTTTCCACCATTTAGATCCACATTTAAAAATTCACCTGTTTCCTTATTTTTAAACATTACCTGAATATAGTTTGAGGAAACCATTTCTTCCTTTATTTCATCATAACTAACTTTCTTAAAAGTAGAAGATGCCATATCATTAAATCTAAATATGTCTCCATTTTGAAATTCATTATCTCCAACATAATAATAACCCTTATCTTTCGATTTGTTTTTTTTCATAAACACCCTATTCAATATATCAAACAAATTATTTTCAGGTGTCAATATGAAATTTGAAGGATTACTATTTAAAATAAACATATTACTTAATTTATCATAAGACAAAAATTTATTTTCATTAATATCATAAAATTTATATATATCAAATGTCTTATTCGGGGTAAACACATAACTTCCTACACGCATATCTCTATACATTCTAAAATTTACACCCGAACTTCCACCTTCTTCTTCATATACCCTATATGTTTTCATTAAATTTTCATCAAAATATAATTTATAGTTATCAATTAAATTTATAATATCAACCGACCCATCTTCTCTTTTATCAATCTTAAAAATATTATCATCCTTAGAATCAAATATAAAAACCTGATTCTTCAATTCACTTTCATAAACATTAGACAAACTATATGTATTAAGTATTTTTAAATCTCCTGAAGAATTAACACTAAAAGTTATAACAGGAGTATGAAATCTATTATAAATAGTAAAATTGATGTTATCTTTAAAAAACAAATTTTTAGTACTATCGTCAATCTGAGCACTTAACGAACTTATAATAGGAATCTTTATATTTTTATTTATATGCCCAAAATTATAAATTAAATTTTCATTAGAATCACTGTAATAATTACCCTCTATTTTAAACTCATTATCATAGAAGTTTGATATATAATTTTCAAAATTTAAATATATAAAGTCAGAATCCTTAGACAAATTAAATCTAAACTCAAAAGAATCAATCTCTACATTATAAAATGTATTATTATATCTATTGTATATATTAACTACTTTTGTAATCTTATTAGTCGAAGAATCATCGAGTTCCTCTAATCTTATCTTAAATATCCTCTTTCCATCCTTTGAATTTATAACTTCATACGAATACTCTTCAAGCGGTTTTCTATCTATAATTATTTCACTTAAAATAATATCGTTTAAAATAGAACTATCGCTTATTACAATATTTAAATTTTCATATGTATTTTTGAGTTCATAAATATCCTTAACACCCTGAGATGATATCTTTTTTATAGAAGAATCCCACCAATCAAGATAAATTTTATCAATTAAATTTATATTTTCCTTAAATTCACTAATCCTCCCACTAACCGGACTTACATCTCCATATTTAAAATAAATCTGTAATAAAAAGATTGTAATAAAAAACACTAAAGAAACAATACCAAATGATGTATAATACAACCTTCTTCGATTCACTTATTTCAACTCCCCCCTTCAATAATTCTACACTAATAAATTCTCATATAAAATATAAAAAAACTGACAATTTATAAGAAAAACTCTTATAAAATTATCAGTTTATATAAAATATTATTCTACATTATCCACATCGAATCCATATTCACCTATTATATCCGATATTTCATCATACGACTTATCCGTATTACACGTAACTATTTTTTTAGATAAATCAACATGTATATCGGTTGCTCCTATTTCCTCTAAAGCATTTCTAACTTTTTTCTCACAATGAGAACACTTCATACCACTTATATATATTTTTTTCATTTAATAAACATCCCTTCATTTTGATCTCTTATACCCTCTTTCTGTAACATATCCATCTATACTCCATATTCCATTTCCTCTCTCCTTAGCTCTTTTTTGAGATGAATTAAGTCTATCTAAATATTTAGCAGAATCAAATACATAAGCAACTCTTCCATATCCATCCTCTATAATATCCTCATTTACCATCTCAAGTTTACCCTGATCATTATAATACCAAACATAGGCCCATATCTTGCCATACTTATCTACCTCTTCACCATCTAACTCTAAATAAACATAATCAACATTTAATAATTTATCATTTAAATATTTTTTTGCTTCAACACTAAAAGGGTAATTACCTCTAAGTTCTGGAGAATCAACGAGAATTAATCTCACATCTTTTAATTCTTCATTTATTATAACTTTTATTGTATTCCCATCTACAACCTTATTAAGCTTAACTTCATATATTTTTTTATCATCCTTAATAGAACAAGCCATGACAGAACTTCCTAAAATAAATAATAGAGTAAAGAAATATACAAACTTAAATTTCAATTAAAAACCCCCTAAATTTAGATCAGTTTTATAAATTTAAGTCTCAATGCATTTATTACAACAGATACAGAACTGAAACTCATAGCAATAGCTGCGATCATTGGATTTAGAAGAATTCCTCCAAACAAATAAAATACTCCCATAGCTATAGGTATCCCAATCACATTATACAAAAATGCCCAAAATAGATTTTGTTTTATATTTCCTATGGTATTCTTTGAAAGCTTTAAAAACTTTGGAATATCCATTAAATCACTCTTCATCAAAATTACAGAAGATGATTCAATTGCTATATCAGTTCCAGATCCAATCGCTATACCAATATTTGCATTCATAAGAGCAGGGGCATCATTAATACCATCTCCAACCATACAAACCTTACACCCCATATCCTTAAGCTTTTGAACTTCATGTGATTTATCTTTAGGCAATACATCTGAAATCACATCATCAACGCCAACTTGTTTTCCTATAGCAATCGCCGTTTTAGAATTATCTCCAGTTAGCATAATTACTTTTATCCCCATAGATTTAAGCCTCGAGATTGCCTCTTTGGAACTTTTTTTAACCGTATCAGAAACACTAAAAACTCCTCCAACAACTCCGTCCATAACAACAAACATAGTAGTTTTACCATGCATTGATAAGTTATCACTTACATCCTTAAATTTATCTGTACTTATATGATTAACATCTAGGAGTTTTTTATTACCTATAAATATTTTCCTTCCATTGACTTCCCCATATACTCCCATTCCCTCTATAGCTTTAAAATTTTCTACATTTAAAGTTCCTACATTTTTCTCTCTTCCATACTCTAAAATAGCATCTCCTAAAGGATGCTCGGATCCTTTCTCTATACTAGTTACATATTTTATCATATCTTCATCATTTTCAAATACATCTTTATCTATTATTAAATCTGTTACTTTAGGTTTTCCTTCAGTTATAGTACCTGTTTTATCTAAAACTACAACATTTATTTTATGTGCATCTTCAAGTGCTTCTCCAGACTTTATGAGTATACCATTTTCTGCACCAATTCCCGTTGAAACCATTATAGATGTCGGAGTCGCAAGTCCTAATGCACATGGACACGCTATTACTAAAACCGATACAAATATAGAAAATGCAAAACCAAAGTTTTTCATATAAATTATCCAAAATATAAAAGATATCGTAGCAATTAATATAATTGTTGGTACAAAATAATAAGATACAGTATCTGCAAGCTTTGAAATCTTAGGCTTATTATTTTGCGCTTCTTCAACAAGCTTAATTATTTGGGATAATGTAGTATTATCCCCTACCTTCGTAGCCCTATATTTTACAAACCCATTTTTATTGATACTTGCACCTATTACACTATCTGATTTTTTCTTCTGCACAGGTATACTTTCACCTGTAAGCATAGACTCGTCAACTAGACAACTTCCATATATTATTTCACCATCAACTGGAAACTTATCTCCAGACTTTACAATAACTATATCTGAAACCTTAACTTCATCAATACTTACCTCAACCTCATTTCCATCTCTCTCAATTAAAGCTGTCTTAGGCGATAGTCCCATTAATTTCTTTATAGCTTTTGAAGTTTTACCCTTAGTTATACCTTCTAAATACTTACCAAAAGTAATTAAAGTTAATATCGTCGCAGAAGACTCATAATACAAATTCATTGCTTTACTATGATCTCCCAATATAACTCCTATAGTTTCATAAAGTGAATATAAAAATGCCGCAAATGTACCTATAGTTATTAAACTATCCATATTGGGCTTAAGGGAAATAAGACTTTTGATACCTTTTTTAAAAAATGGAAAACCTGTGAGCATAACAGGTATGACAAGAATTAATTGAATAATTGTGAAATTAAGAGGGTTTTTCATATGATCGAAAAAATCTATTACTTTATAAGAAAACATGTGGGCCATTGATATATAAAGAAGAGGTATGGTAAACACAATAGATAAAATAAATCTTATCATCATTTTTCTTATGAAATCACTTTCACGCTCATAATAATTATCATCTAATGATTTATCAATACCATAACCAAGTTTAACTATATAAGCCTCAATTTGATTAATAGTTATATCCTCTTCATTAAAATTTATAGTTAACTTCTCAGTTGATAAATTAACTACAGCACTATTTACTCCCTTCTTCCTAGAAAGTGACTTTTCAATCGATGATGAACACGCAGCACAAGTCATTCCTGTTATTTTCAGTACTTTTTCCATAATTCCCCCTATAACATTTTAATTTGATTTATATCGCTATAATATTTCATATTAAAAGAATTCATTTTCTCTTTAATATCCTCAAGATCAATATCATAATAACTACAAAACTCTTCTATACTATCAAACTCATCTCTGAGTTTCATATTAACAATACTAAAAAACATATTTTTATCCATTTTTAAAAAATCCATTTTCATCTCACCTTTATCTAAAAAATTAAGAACCCCTTATAAATAAATTAAGGAAGTTCTCACTTGTTATATCTAATATTATTATTCCATGATTACTGAACTACAAGATTCGCAAACATCCTCATCCATTTCACTGCATGATTTATTTACATTTTTCCTATTTTCCTTCTTATCAAGTGCAATAACAAGAGCTGTCAATGATAGGGTAACAGCAAGTAATCCTAATTTAAAATACTTCACAAAACCACCTCAAAATATTAATCTAAAAAATTTTATACCATATTATAACATAAAATAATTATGTACATATCATTAGTTAAAAATTATTATATTTTCTTATATAAGCCAGTACCTTTCCAACTATCTTAACACAATCAGTTAAATATATATCATTAAAAATTGTATAATTAGCTACAAACTTAACAGCATTCCCTATTTTTGTATATTTTCTTGCATAAAGATGATTTTCCTTCAATACCACAACTACATCACCCTCATTTATTTTGCAATCAGAATCTATCAAAACCATATCTCCTATAAACAGATCATATTTACTCATACCTTCATCATCTATCTCAACAAAATATAATCCTTCTTTATATGGTATCCAATCTTTTAATATTTTAATTGTACCTTTTATATTTAAATATCTATCTATTAAAAATATATCTTTGCTCTCATAACTCAAATCATACAAGAAAGTTCCCATATCTTTGTATATAGATTTAGAATTTGTGTAATATCCAAACACCTCTTTAGTATTAAAATCAACGTAATCTTTATATGTATAATTTAAATATTTTACTTCAGGAGATATATCTATTTGAGTAAATTCATCTTGATCATCTTCTTCTATCACATACCTAAATTTATACAAAACTTCCCTAGATTTAATAATTCTTCTTAAATACTCAACAATCTCATTAACTTCATCTATACTTTCATTTGAATCCTGTATAAGACAAACCTTAGAATAAGATAGGTTTTTAAACATATTAAAAACTTTATATATCTCATCACTTTTTGTAAATTTTTCAACATTATCGATTATTATATGAGTATAAATTGTTCCAATAGTTAAATAATTCAATTGATCAATAGTTAAAATATGCACTTCAATATCATCAGAGGGTATTATAGATTTATATAAATCACTTCTATTTATATAGTTAAATATATCTACAACTTGTCCAATTTTATTTTCACTTGATAAAAATAATATTTTATCATTTAAATCAAAACAATAATTTCTTTTCAAATATAGTGCTTTAAAAATTGCAGCCGTTGTTTTTCCAGAATTTTCTTTACCTCTAACTACACAGAATTTATCATTTCTATATTTCACAAAATTATCTTGAATACTATTTAAAAACATATCTAAAGAAACTACTACCATTTTAACTATTCTCCTAAATTAAAAATTTCAACTAAATTCGAAGTTAATTATAATATATTTTTCGATAAAAGTATATTTCATTTTTTGACATTTTTTTATATTTTTCGAAATAAAAATAGACGTTTTAAAAAAACGCCTATCAAATAAACTTTTTAAATTTCAAAATAAGATACTATACTTTTACATATAGCCTCAGATATATTCTTTTGATACACATCATCTATCAAATTCTTAGACTCATTTTTATTTGTAATAAATCCACATTCTACCAAAACCGATGGGACAATATTCTCTCTTAATACGACAAAATTCGAAGTTTTTACCCCCCTGTCAAAAGCACTGGTATTATCAATTAAATTTTTTTGAATTAAATTACATAAACCCTTACTATCATTTTCTTTAAAATAATGGTAACTCTCAATTCCATTTGCAGTTTCATTATCAAATGCGTTCTGATGAATAGATATAAATATATCTCCACCTAAAAAAGAGCATAATTTAACCCTATCACTCAAATCTATCTTAATATCATTTATTCGTGTATTTATTACAGAAACTTTGTCATTATTACTTAATAAATCAGTTGAATATTTACAAATAGAAAGATTTATATCCTTCTCTAATATATTTTCGCCTGTTTTAGCTCCGGGTTCATCTCCTCCATGTCCAGCATCAAGTACTACTATATACTTATCTTTAACTTCAAAACTTAAATAAGACTTCAAAACATTTTTCCTATCTTTAGAATTACTAATTATTACATTTAACCTATATACACCGCTATCATCTGGAATAAATTTGTATACTCCCTCTTTATCAAAATCTCTCTCTAATACTTTATCCCCATCTTTTTCTAATACAAATTTAAACTCATTATTTTTATTATAAGACTTTGCCACAAACTCTATATTACTATTTATGATTTTAGGCTTATCGTCTAAAAAACGCTCTTCTATAAGACCAAATTCCTCATTCACAATAAAAGCACAAATAATTCTATTTTCTACCGAATTATAATTTAATTTGGTTATTGCATAAACTCCATCTTCCTTGTTTAATGTTATAATAGTACTACGTCCATCACTTGGTAATATATCTTTTATATAATTTCCATTTTCTATATCTAAATCATCATATGGAAATTTGTAAACTAAAATATTTTTAGTATTCTCATACCCCTCATCTAAAATATTGAATTCTATCTTATCCCCTTTTAATTTAGGAGTTACTTTAAAATCACATAAAGTATAGTAGCTATCAAAAGATTTAAATCTTGGAACAATCGCTTTTGTTGGCATAAGACCTCTAATATCATTTATTATTTCAAATTTTTTATATAAAAACCCATTTATAAAATTATTATTTCTCACTGTTGTTATAACATCTAAAATATTATCTTCACCTTGAACAAACACATCAATTAAATAAGTTCTAAATTTTTTCTCCCACCAAGATATGACATTTTCTATATCCGAAACTTCTTGTATTTTGTTATCAATTTTTATAACTATGTAATTAACATATCCCATCTTTCCAATATTAAGAGAATCAAATGCTCCCTTATCATAATCGGAATAACCTTCATAATTTATTCCATTTAAATCATCATTAAATGTTCTCCAAATATAATTAACTCCCATCCCAAACTTAAGCTCATTTTTATAACTTTTAAATTTATCCCCCAAAACTTTCACAAAATCATTTACATTTTGTCGTCTAAAATTATCCTTTGAAAGTTTATCTTCATTATATATATTAAAACTATAAGAATCATTAAAAGTATACTTCTCTATATTTCTTGGATAAATAATTCCATCTAAATAAATTCCATCAAATTTATATTTAGTTCCAATATCTACAATCACACCTATAATATAATCTCTAACTTCATGAATACCTGGATCCAAATAATACTCATCGTTAAACTTTATAATGTAATCCATCTTATCTTTTATAAACGATTTATCGCTAAGAGAAATTAAGTACTCTTCTAAATTTCCCATCTCAATACCTTTTAGATGAAAATCTGAAAAACTACCATGAATATCTAAAGAGCGTATAGCTCCCTCTTTTACGATGATTTCTAATGCATTTTTATGTAAATTGTTAAATTTATCTGTGATATTTAAATCAATAAACCAAGATATATCAACAAATATAGTGTTAAATCCACTATCTTTAAAATCATCATATGATTTTGTTATATAATTTTTAAAATCGCTTAATTCAAATTCTCCACTTAAATCAATAAAATCTAAATTTAAGTATGCCCCTCTCATCTCATATTTAATTTCTTTAGCTATAATATTCTTATGTACAAATAAAATCTGAGACAATATACACAAAAAAAATAAAAGTAGCTTAAAACACTTCTTCAAAACAAATCACCTACAAAAGAAACTAATATTAACTATAGGTTTAACACTTTTTGAAAAACTATTCTTTAATTAAGCTACTTTAAAATAAATTTATTTATCTAATTTAAACGAACTTTTAAGAGGAGTAACTCTATTGAATACAAGCTTATCTTGCGTTGTATACTTAGGATCAACAGAAAAATATCCATGTCTAAATATCTGATATTTTTCATAAGGTACGCTATCTCTTGCATTATTTTCAATAAAACCATCAAATATTTCCAAAGAATCCTTATTTATATTATCTAAAAAATTATCAGAAGTATTTTCTTCATCTAGAAGGAGAGGTTTAAATAATCTAAACTGAGCTTTCATAGCTGTTGTTGAATCAATAAAATGAATCGTACCTTTAACCTTTCTTCCAGTAAATCCACTTCCACTTTTAGTTTCTGGATCATAGGTACAATGAAGCTCTAATATTTTTCCATTTTCATCTTTTATCACATCATTACACTTTATAAAATAAGCACCTTTAAGTCTAACTTCATTTCCTTTAAACAGTCTAAAATATTTAGGGGGAGGATTCTCCATAAAATCATCTCTATCGATGTATATATATTTTGAAAATGTTATTTTTCTCATACCCATAGACTCATCATCTTTATTATTATCTATAAATAATTCCTCAACTTTTCCCTCTTCATAATTTGTAATAACAACTTTAATAGGATCAATAACAGCCATTATTCTCTTGCATTTAAGATTTAAGTCTTCTCTCAAAAAATACTCAAGCATTTGGTAATCAACCAGACTATTCGCTTTTGATACGCCTATGGCACGACAAAAATTCCTTATTGACTCAGGAGTAAATCCCCTCCTCCTAAATCCTGATATAGTAGGCATTCTAGGATCATCCCAACCATCTACAATATTATTATCAACTAAAGCCTTAAGCTTTCTTTTACTCATAACAGTATTTGTTAAATTAAGTCTTGCAAATTCTATTTGTCTTGGAATATTCTCCATCTCACAAGCGTTCACAAACCAATCATAAAGAGGTCTATGATCTTCAAATTCAAGTGTGCATATGGAATACGTAATACCTTCTATAGCATCTTCAATAGGGTGAGCAAAATCATACATAGGATAAATGCACCACTTATTCCCCGTATTATGATGAGATGTGTGAGAAATTCTATATATTATAGGATCCCTCATATTAATATTGCTAGATAACATATCGATCTTTGCTCTAAGAACCTTCTCCCCATCTTTAAATTCTGCATTTCTCATTTTATAAAATAAATCCAAATTCTCCTCAACCGATCTATTCCTATATGGTGATTCAACTCCAGGCTCTTGAAGAGTTCCTCTATATTTTTTAATTTCCTCTCCACTTAAATCACAAACATATGCCAATCCCTTTTTTATAAGGAGTATTGCCTTCTCATACATAATCTCAAAATAATCAGATGCAAAAATCATTTTATCCCATTTATATCCAAGCCACTCAATATCCTTTTTTATCGATTCAACATATTCCGTATCTTCCTTAACAGGATTTGTATCATCAAATCTCAAATTAACCTTTCCGTTAAATTCATATGCCAAAGAAAAATTTATCTCCAAAGATTTAGCATGACCTATATGTAAATAACCATTTGGTTCTGGCGGAAACCTAGTTATTATTGAATTATTTTTTCCATTTTTAATATCATCAATTATTATATTTCTTATAAAATTCGATACTTTATTCTCATTAATCATATAAAACCCTCCCTAAACCTTATTTTACTTATCTATATTAACTATAGCATATTTAAAATCTTTAGTGTACAATTCTAATATTAAAAAATATATAAGTATATAAAGGAGAATCAACATAGTGCACATCAAAAAGGATTTAAGATTAACATCATTTGAATTAATAAATTTAATATTATCGATAATATCCATAATCTTATCTTTAATATTAAATGACGATAATTTGATATATGGTGGAAAATCATTGTTGATTGCGTCAATAATTTCAATATTATTTATCAGAATATGTAATATTAATTTCATCAAATTTGAAATAAATATACTTCAATTTCAAATCTTCATTTCTATTTTTTTAGGAACTACGCTAAATTTTTACTCGATATTACCAAACTTCGATTTTTATCTACATCTATTCTCCGGAGTTATGTGTTCCGTAATATCAATACCAATCATAAAACATTTTTGTTATAAATCAAACTTAGACATAAGTAATTTAAGATCAGGATTCATAATTTTTATAATGTTAGGATTTGCAGCATTATGTGGAGTTTTATGGGAAATATACGAATTTTCAGTAGATAAAATATTATTGTTAAATACTCAAAATAACAGCCTACTTGATACAATGACAGATATAATAGCAAATACAGTAGGTAGTATTATATTTTGTGTAATATATTTCTTTAAACACAAGGAACAGGCAAAATAATGCCTGTTCCTTCTACTTTTCATAATGCAAAAATAGATTACAAATAAACTTAATATTATCATCATCACTAAATTCATAAGAATCTATAAAGAGTATTATAGACATGAATAATGATAAGGCTATTCTTTTCGCAATATCTTTGTACTTTACATCTATAACTTTAACAATAAGTAGTTCAACATCACTTATAATATTTTCATACAGCCTATTTACGTTCGTAGCCTTATCAATTGGTATAGTTTTAAATGTTAATCCAAATCCTTTATTACTCTTAATATAATAATAACTCTCTTTTATAAAGCTCGATAAATCATTTCTTTTTTTCAGAGTTTGTAAAAATAAATTCCAACTATTACTTATAACCTCACAAAATATTTCTTCCTTATTTTCATAGTAATTATAAAATGTACCTACTGCCATTTTGCATTTTTGAGCAATAGTCTTTATATCTACCCCTGAGTATCCATTTACAAGAAATAAATTCTTAACTCTTTCACAAATTTCTTTTTTATCACATAGAACCGATTTTGGCATCTAAATTTTAAAACTATTCATAAAAATAGTTATCTCCTTCCTTGTAAGAATAAAAAGTCATAATCAAAACTTACCCTAACAATAATTAAACCATATTATTAAATAAGTAAAATTAATTGATAATCATAAAAATTTCAAATTACAAAGTTTTGTAAAATAAATTCCTATAACATTATATAATTAATTTATAATTTTATAAATATCTTTATTAAATTTTAAAAATTTATTTTTAAAATTATTTCAATTTTGTAGTAATATCTATCACTATATCAATAAAAAATATTAATTTCATATCTTATTATATAATAATATTCAAATAAAATTAAGTAAAATTATTATTAAAAATAAATAAGTTAATAAATTTTATTATAAAAAGTCATATTTTAAGCTTATCATTCCCCATATTTATCTAGGTATGAAACATTTTTCCCATCTTTAACCCATCCAAGTATGGAATCCATATTTACATTTTGTGCTGCTGCAAATATAGACTTATCTACATACTTATAATTTTTCTTCATACTAGTTATTAGATCTTTTATTTCATATCTCTTATTACCTATGCGTTTAGCCGCAACCATGCAAGCACAATTAAGTGCCATTAATCCTGAATTTTTTATGAATGTAATTATAGATTGCTCCTCTATATAATACATAGGTCTAATTAATTCTATATCCTTAAAATTATCAGCTTTTAATTTAGGTAACATGGTTTTAAAATTACCCGAATAAAACACATTTAAAAGTGTTGTTTCTATAACATCATTAAAATGATGTCCAAGTGCAAGTTTATTACAATTCAATTCCTTGGCTTTTGCATATAAAAATCCTCTTCTCATACGTGCACACATATAACACGGATAATCTCTTGCTATCTTATCAACAACAGTAAACACATTTGAATCAAATATCTTAAGTGGTATTTCTAAGTGTTTACAATTTTCTTCAAGTAGCATACGTATATGTTTGTGATATCCAGGATCCATGGTTATAAACTCTAATTCAAAATTATTCCTCCCATGCCTCTTAAGCTCTTGAAATAATTTTGCTAAAAGAAGAGAATCTTTTCCTCCAGATATAGCAATAGCAATTCTATCTCCATCTTCTACTAAATTATAATCATTTATAGCTTTTGTAAACTTAGTCCATATTCTTTTTCTATATCTCTTTATAATACTTTTCTCAATCTCTTTAACGCTCTTTTTTTCAAAAATTGGTAAGTGACTCTCACAATGAGAAGCTATGCTATCTTTTTCATAATTCATATTAAACTTTCTCCCCATATTTACGATATAAGAATAATAAATCAGTAAATTTACATAAACAAATAGTTTATTTTTTTATTGACTATGAAATAAATTTATTATATATTTTAAGTTAGATATATTGCAAGTTAAAGTTTAATATATTGTCATTTCTAGATAATTTATATAAGTCATTATTGTATTTAATTAAGCTTAATTAGATATTATAGTGGCTTAAATTTTTATGATATAAAGTTTAATTATACTAAACTTTATATGTTTATTAAGTAAACTTTTGTATCTCAAGGGAGGGTGTGAAGTGCATACTATTAATGCATTAGGTCGTCATATTTTAGTCGAATATTATAATTGTAATAATGAGATTTTAAAAGATCCAAAACTTATCGAGACTTACATGAAAGAATCTGCTATTAAAATGGGGGCTACAATAGTCGAAAGTTGCTTTCATCATTTTAACCCTTATGGCGTAAGCGGTGCAGTTATAATTTCTGAATCCCACTTAACAATTCACACATGGCCTGAATACGGCTATGCTGCTGTTGATTTATTTACTTGTGGAACTATAGATCCATGGGTTGGATTCGATTATTTAGAAGAAAAACTTTTAGCTGATATAAGCGAATCTACTGAGATTCCTAGAGGGCTTACTCAAAAAATAGCTAAACACGGAAACTTCAATGCAAATACTATATACCACAAGCCTAATATTTAGGAGGTTTTTACAATGAATTGGTTCACAGAAAAATATGACGATGATGTTAAAATATCATATAGAGCTGATAAACATCTTTGTCATAAAAAGAGTAAATTTCAAACTATAGACGTTTATAACAATAATTTATTTGGAAATTATTTAGTTATCGATGATATTATGATGATAACTGAAAAAGATGAATTCATATACCATGAAATGATAGTTCACACCCCAATGGCTAGTAATCCTAATATTAAAGATGTGCTTGTTATTGGAGGTGGTGATGGAGGAACAGTTAGAGAACTGTGTAGATATAAAAATATAAACTCCATTACTATGGTTGAAATAGATGAAGAGGTTGTAAATGTTTCTCTCGAACTATTTCCAAATGTTTCCTGCTCTCTTAAAGGAAATAGTAAAGTTAAGCTGTTATTTGAAGATGGAATAGAATTTGTTAAGAATTCTCCAGATAAATCATATGACCTCATAATAGTAGATTCTACTGATCCTATAGGTCCTGGAGAAGGATTGTTTAGTTTAGAATTCTACAGTAATTGCTATAGAATTCTTAGAGATGATGGTATTCTTGTAAATCAAAGTGAAAGTCCTTATTATCCATTTAATATAAAAGAGCTTAAAAGATCTGCATCAAAAATTAATAAAATCTTCCCAATACTTAAATATTATCAATCATTTATACCAACTTATCCATCCGGTCATTGGTTGTTTGGATTTGCCTCAAAATCTATAAATCCAATAAATGACAATATTCCTAAATGGAATTTAAATAACATTAAGACAAATTACTATAATACCGAACTTCATAAAGCTAGTTTTGTTTTACCAAACTATGTTCGTGACATAATAAATGAGGGTAAAAATAAATAAAAGGAAACAATTATTTTGTTTCCTTTTTTATGAATGTATATTCTCCTAACAATTTCCCTTCTAAATTAAATACCTTAAAACAATTATCTAAAAATATAAATATATCTTCGTTATATATTTTTATCCCCTCTACATTCTTATTTTCAAACAACTCATCCCCACATTCCACCATAAACTTCAAAAATATTTTATCTTTATCATGTAGATCAAAAACATAAACTCCTCTAGATAATCCTTCACAATTGAAATCCGAATTTACTTCCATAGCTGTATTTATATCCATATCCATGGTATAACCAGATATATCTAATGTAAAAGCTAATATGTTTTTATCTTTGGAAAATAACATCTTTTCTTCATCCAAAAATTCTGATAAACAAACTTCCTTCCCCTTTATAAAGTACTCATCAAATATTTTAGGATTATTCTTATCCAAGACATCTATTAAATTAATTTTTATTCCCGTATTCTTAACTACTTCAAATACCTTATCACTCTGCATATTTTTATATGTATCTGTTCTATGTTCATTTCCCACAACTATAAATTTATCCTCACTAAGTTTATATATGTAATCAGAAGAAGATGTTAATTTTATTCGTCCCATTTCCTTCGGATTACTATGTTTTAAATTATATATAGAAAAATATCCTTCCTTTAAAAATCCAGATATATAACACATTTCTTTATCAAAATATACATTATTTATATTTTCATTCTCAAGTATAACATCTACACACTTTGCATCTCTAAAATCCTTATCTAAAATATATATCTTATTTTTAAAATTTTCACATTTCACAAGCACTCTTAAATTGCCATCATACTCATGTATAAATTTATCATTGTATATAATACCATCAAATGAAATTTTATTTACATATTTAATATCTTCGCTTATATCAAATTTATGTATAGTTGTAAAATATCTTCCAATCATGTCTTCATTACAAATAACGTATAAATTATCATCTGATGAATATATAAAGCTAATTTCTCCACCTTCAAAATAATCTACATTTAAATCTATATCTTCTTTACTTGAATCTATAGAAATAATTCTACCCTTACTATCTGATTCTTGAATAACTAAATAAACAATTCCATCGTTTTTGATAAACAAATACTCATATCCTTCAAATTTAAACTCCTTAAGTTTAATAGGGTTTTTCTTATCATAAATATCATACACAACCGTTTTTATATATGACTTATCCTCATAACTTTCAATTCCACTAATAAATAACCTATCGTTATAAATATAAAGATTATTATTTTCCATATTATACCCTTTTAATCTACAAACAAAATTCATATCTTCATAATCATTTATATCTATAATCTCTATTCCATCTTTAGATAAACTATAAACATAATCATCATTTATAGTATATATTCTCTCTTCTTTTGTGCTACTCTTTTCATAAGCACAAACCATTTTTAAAGGGATTATAAATATTATAAAAACAATATTAAGGATAAACCATCTCTTAAATATCTTCATTAATTCGATTCCCTCATATCTAAATTTAAAAATTAATCAATCAAAATTTCTATATCAGAGTTTTCTTCATTTAAACTTATATTAACAAGATTTTCTTCTAATTGATTATTAACCGTCCTATATCTTATTAAAAGTTCATACTCCCCAAAAGGTATATCTTCTATGATAAGATTACCTTCACTATTTAAGTTAAATACTCTATCCTCATTATGTAAATAATCATCACATCCATTTAATCTTATCATAGCATCTTTTATAATCTCATTATTTGGATCTAAACTCCTAAGCGTTACAACACCCACATTCTTCTTTTCAAGTCCAAATAATACCTCCTCAGAACTATTACCATTCAAATCAACAACATGAATTTTTATATGTTCAGTATTTTCAAGCAATCCTTCATCATCATGAATATAGAAATATCCATTTTCATCTATATAAGATTTATAGCTTTTACCGTCAAAGCTGACCACAACCTCACAATTAGCTTCTCCATTTCCATACACAAGATTATTAATAAAATCAATATTTGTTATAGTAGGCTTTTCTGGAGCTATAACATCCTCCACATATTTCTCAACTAAATTTGAATAATTATTGAAATAATCATAAGAAATCAATCTAAATTTATCAACATCCCTTAGAGAATCTCCAACCTCAATTTCAAAATTTCCATCATTTAATATGTATCCTAAAAACTCCTTATCACCAATAATTAATTT
Organism: Candidatus Arthromitus sp. SFB-rat-Yit; assembly: GCF_000283555.1. Taxonomy (NCBI): domain Bacteria; kingdom Bacillati; phylum Bacillota; class Clostridia; order Eubacteriales; family Clostridiaceae; genus Candidatus Neoarthromitus; species Candidatus Arthromitus sp. SFB-rat-Yit. Next base: position 214,837 of record NC_016012.1, on the reverse strand, counting down.
TACAATAGAATTAGGCTCTCCACTTCCCATAACTTTAAAATCTGAATTATTAACAATCCCATCAATCTTTGGATCAACAGGAGGCAAAATATCATGAACAACCAAAGATAAATTAGATAACTCATTATCTAAATAATCACATACCTTAACGCGTATTTGATCAATATCAATAAGCAAACCCTCTTCAACTAAAACAACAAAGTTTCCATCATCATCAGTGTTTGAAACATATTCAACATTATTTATATTAAACTTTACTATAGAATTTTTAAACGTCTTACCTGTTATCACATTTTTATCATTGGTTATTCTATCTATTAATATATCACTATATATATCTTTTACCTCATCTAACTCTTTAAATACAAAGCTTCCAGATTCTTCTACTGATTCATTATTAAAAACCTCTATAGCTTTCGATCCCTCAACACTCTTCAAACTTAATGCCAAAATTAATAACAACAACAAAGTAATCTTATTTAATCTCAAATTACTCATATCTGTTCCTCCAAATCTGAATTTTTTATAGTATATATTTTTCATTCATTTCATCTTAATTCTATTTTGCTCAAATTTTAGTAATTTATGAGCAAGCATTTAGTTTTTTTTGTTAAAATATCCTAAAAAATAAAAATAGGTAGTTTAAAAAACTACCTTACATTAACTAACTCAAGTATTTTTGAATACATTCCCTTTAAATTTGTAACCCAATCAAAAATTTCTCTAAACTTAGAGTCACATATATCAAACTCACTTACAACTTTAGAAATTATAGATCTCTCATTTTCTGTATAATTATTATCTGATAGAGCTACGTATATAAGCTCAAGTAATATACAATTTTTAATCTTATCACTACTTAAACTAAGTTCACTTATAATTTCATTAGGAGTTCCATGTATTCTCTCAAGTTTTCTACCACTCTCAAGTTTAAAACCCTCGAGCATAGTTTTCTCTTCCCCTGTTATAATACCATCACTCTCAATTAAATGAAGAGATAAAGTATAAAATAAATCTCTTTCTCTATCTGTAAATAATGATAAAAACATTTTTTAACCCCCAACAAATATTGTATATGTTAATTATTTACAATTTCAGAAAGTTTAAACCTATTTTTAATTAAAATAATTTTAAAGTTCTTTTGACAAAGCCTCATCAATAATAACGGTAACATCATTATGAGCTTTTAAAAATGTACATGGAACCTTAGTTGTAATAAAATCATTCTTCAAAAGCTCTCTGATCGCATTTGCTTTCTCACAACCAAAAGCCAATAAAATTATTTTTTTAGCTTTTAATATATCTCCTATACCAAGGCTTACTGCCTTCTTAGGAACCTCATCTATGCTAGAAAAATACCTAGAATTTGCTTTTATAGTTCCTTCATCCAAATCGACAACACTTACACTTGCATTTAAGCGATCACAAGGTTCATTAAATGCAATATGTCCATTTATACCAACACCTAATAACTGTACATCAGCTCCCTTATTACCATCTATTATATCCTTAATCCTTAAAAGTTCTTTATTTATATCACCAGTTGTAACTGGAACATACGTATTTTCTTTTAATATATTAACGTGATTAAAAAAACGATCATCCATGTATTTTCTATAGCTTTGAGGGTGATCTCCATTTAACCCAACATACTCATCTAAATTAATAGTTCTAATACTTTTAAAATCTACTTTCTTATTTTTATACTCTTCTACAATGTATTTATATACATTTTCCATTGTTCCACCTGTTGCTAGACCGAGTAACGCATCATTCTTTTCTTTTACTACAGAACATATCATATCGCTCGCTTTTTTACATGCCTCATCTGAGTTTTTAAATATTATGGTATTCATTATTATCCCTCCATGTTAAGTCATAAAATAAAAAGTTTCATTTTTTATTTTAACACGTATTTAGAAATTATTCTTTATCATATTTTAAATATATATTTCACTCCTGAACTTTCAGTTCCAGAGTTATCCTGAACAGTTACAACAAAAAGTTTAATATTATCTCCCAAATTTTCAACTATAACATGTTGATCCTCTTTGCTATAATCTCTACCATAAATACCCAATATATTTTTACTATCTTTCAAATCAATTTTATCTTCACTTTCAAAACCATAAACTATATAAAATTTACTATCGTTTGATATTTTATCTTTAAAAAATAAATAATGTTTATTTTCATCACTTCTTAATACACGAAGATCTAAAACCTCTGATGTATCTCTAGAATCAAGCCAAGGTTTACTAGGTACAACAGCCTTATATTTAACTATTTCCCTTTCTAATAGGTTTATATATTTTCTATAAACTTCTTCTCTTTTATCTGGAAAATCCAATCTCTTATATAAATCTTTAATACTAAAAAAAACACTCCCAAGTATTTCATCATAATTAGAATTGAATTTAATTTGATTAGTTATTTCATAAGGATTATTCCAATTTTTATCTCCCTTAGCTTCCCTTACACAATAATTTCCATGTCCTATGTATAATTGACACCTCTTACCTTTAACAGCTTCACTCCAAAAATTTATAAGTTCCTCATATGGTGCCTCATTTTTCCCAAAAGTCCAATATATTTGAGGAATTACATAATCTATAAAATTATTATTTATCCACCTTAGTGTATCTGCATAAATATCTCTATAACTAGATAAAGAACCATATGGAGTATTAGATCCATTTAATAAATTACCAGTCTTTACTCCATCTTTAAATTCCTCCCCTTTATGTGCATATATACCAAAAGGAGAAATACCCCATTGAACACTCTTACCATTTATGTAATTATGATGGTTTATTATAGATGAAATTTCCTTTATTAAAATGCTTACGTTATCTCTTCTCCAATCTTTTATATCAGTTATACTTCTATTATTTTCCTCAAATGTTTTTAAATCTTCATTCATATCTCCAAATTTATAGCTAACACCATTTATAGTTTGAGAACCATAAGGGTAAAAATAATCATCAAAATGTATACCATCAACATCATATTTAGTTATGAATTCATGTATAGTGTTTTTCACAAATTCCATAACTTCATATCTCCCAGGGTCTAAGAACAATTTACCTTGAAACAAATAAACTAAATCTTTGTTAATTCTTGCAAAATTATTTTCATGTAGTGTTTGTAATATATCTTCTTTTGTACTATTTATAATAGGATCTTTTGTGACTCTATAAGGATTAAACCACGCATGAAACTCAATACCCCTTTTTCTAGTTTCAGAAATAGCATACTTTAAAAAATCCTTACCCTCATTTACATATGAAGGAGCTTTCCCTTGTTCTCCTGAAAGATACTTAGACCATGGCCTAAAAGATGATTCATAAAAAGCATCTAGCTCTGGACTAACTTGAAAAAAAATTGCATTCAAATTAAGTTCTTTAACTCTATTTAACATAGAATCAAACTCACCTTTAAGCTCATCAAAATTCATATCTCTTCTACTTGGAAAATTTATATTAGATATAGTAGCTATCCACGTCCCCCTAAACATCTCCTTATCTGAATCATATATCTTCTTTAACTTTATCTTTTTACCATCAACTGTTATAGGAGACTTCTTATCATAAATAACCTCACCATTCTCATTTACCTTATCAAATTTATATAAAATTTCCTCCAATGGATCATCTATAAATTCTTCATTCGCATAAACCTTACATCCTATAGCTCCAGATAAAATCATAAAAAACAATAAAAATCTAATCATAACTTTCATCACAATATCACCTAATCACCAATTAAAATTCATGATGTAGTTTCCTCCAAATCAGTTCCAATTATTCCATAAATAAAATCTTTTAATTTTTATTCACTTAATTTAAAATTAAGGTATATTAAGAAAACGGAGGATATCATGAGTATAGAAAAAATTTTCTACGCACAAAAGGAATTCTTTAATTCTGATGCAACTATTTCAGTAAATTTTAGAATCATAAATCTAACAAAATTAAAAAAAGAATTATTGAAAAATGAATATGAAATTTATACAGCTCTCCATAAAGATTTAGGAAAATCAGAAGAAGATTCATTTGTATCAGAATTTTCACACTGCATTAATGAAATAAATTACTTTATTAAAAATCTACGCTCATTATCAAAACCAAAAAGAGTTAGAACCTCCATAATTAACTTTAAAAGCAAAGCCTATATACACAAAAAACCTTACGGAGTTTGTTTAATTATCTCATGTTGGAACTACCCTCTATATATTTCACTAATGCCTCTTATAGGAGCACTCGCCTCAGGTAATACTTGTATACTAAAGCTCCATACTCTAAATCCAAATACAAACAAACTAATAGAAAAAATAATCAAAGAAGTATTTGAAAAATGCTATGTATTCACTATATCTAAAGATGAATATGAGATAAACAAACTTCTAGATTTAGATTTTGATTACATATTTGCAACAGGTAATCCAAATTTTGGAAAACTTGTTTACGAAAAAGCATCTAAGAATTTAATACCTGTAACACTCGAACTCGGTGGGAAAAATCCTTGTATAGTTCATAGTGATTGTGAAATAGATACCTCGTGCAAAAGAATTATTCATGGAAAATTTTTAAATTCAGGTCAAACGTGTTTAGCTCCAGATATTTTGTACGTAAATAGTAAAATTAAAGATAAGTTCATAGATAGAATGATATTTTATATTAAAGACTTATACTCTGAAAATCCACTGAATTTTAAGCATTATTCAAAAATTATAAATGAATCTCATTTTTTAAGATTAATTAAAATCATTGAGGATAATAGAGAGGAAATCATATTTGGTGGAGAATACTCAAAAGATAAGCTAAAAATTTCTCCAACACTCATAGATAAAGAAGAAATTATTCCACATGAAATATTTGGTCCGATACTCCAAATTAAATATTACGATATTTTAGATGGTTTAATACATTCACTAAAATGCAGTCCACCCCCTCTTGCACTCTATTTATTTACAAGTAATAAAACTATAATAAACAGATTTTTAAACATACATTTTGGAGGAGGATGCATAAACGATACACTCGTTCATATCTGTGAAAATAACCTTCCGTTTGGTGGGATCAAGAATAGCGGAATAGGATATTATCATAGAAAATATTCGTTTGATACTTTTACTTACAATAAAAGTTTGCTTATAAAATCAAACAAGATAGATATAAAATCAAGATACCCGAATAACAAAAACTATAATTTAAAATTTTTAAAGCTTCTTTTAAAAAATAAATAAAGGGATTATTACATCCCCCTCTATTTATTTTTAATAATTAAGGTCATAAATATATTCCTCTCTACCATCTCCTATATATGTAAATTGTATATCATGTAATTTATCTCCCATTTTATATGAAAATATATACTCATTACCATTAAACATAAACTTATTAAAAATATTCTCTTTAAATACATGAGTATTAAAATTACACTCACCTTCCATAATCATATATCTCTTTCCATAAATCACAATAAACAAACTTATATTTAATACAAAATCCTTTTTAAAATTAAGTGACAAAAGATTTATCTCTTCATTATTTAAATCCCTTATATAAATGTTACCCTTAGATATTAAAGATCTTATAAATATGGAATAAGTTTTAAATCTCTCATTTCCTTTTACCTTTAGATAGTATAAATCACTTTCCTCCAAATCAATATTTCTAAAACACATCTTGAAGTTTTCATCACCATTTACTTTTATAGAATTTATAACATCTCCATTTTTAGATATGATCATAGCTTCAAAATTACCCTCAAAATCATTAAATAAACTTTTACTTATAATAAATAGTTCATTTGATACACCTAGATAAACCCTCTCGATAATCGAGTTATTTATATACGCTTCCATCTCATCATTATAAAGGCTAAGCGTTGAATAATATACCCTATTATTCTTATCGTAACATTTAAGATATATAATCTGATTATCTAATTTGTTGTAAACTCTAATCTCACTATTTCTATCTTGTATATCAAATCTCTCTTCCCGCCCATTTTTAAATAACGCCTTACCATGGATGAAATTATCATTAATTGCATTTAGAATTATCTTTGTATTATCAAAACTACATTCATAACCAAAATTTACAAACTTAATCCCTATAGAATTAGATATACCAAATAATTGCATTCTCGATTTCCCTATATCTAAACCATAAATTTCACTAAATTTATTTGAAAGATTAATATCTTTAAATAAAAATTCACCCCCACTTAACTTAATTCCTTCTATATAAATATTTAATGGCTCTCCTTCTAGATTTTGAAATTTAAAATATTTAATTCCTTCTTCTAAATGCTTACATTCACTTTTAAATATAAAATCATATTTATTTTTATCTTTTTTAATATAATTTAAATCTCCATATTTCCTCTCATCTATGCGATAATTTTCCTCGCAAGAAAAATCATAATCAAATATTATATTATTTAACTTACTTCCATTAAAAAGGTTAAACTCAAAGCATCCCTTATCTTCTTTAATTATACATTCAAATACTAAAGTATCATTTTTTTCTCCATCTGATGATTTGAGATACAAAAATTTGTTCCATACATTACATATCATATACTCGTAACTATCCACATTTATCAAGTTGTTAAGTTTAATAAACAACTTAATAATAGATAAACCATCTTCTCTATGGGATAACTCCTCAACATATACCTTATCAACTACACTAAATAATTTCACGTCTAAACTTTCATATTCAAAAGAAAAGGAGGAACACAATTCTCCTAAAATACTACTTATTTTAAAAGTATAAACCTCATTCGGAAGGAGCTTATTTGTTTTATTATCATTAAATACATCTAAAAATAAAACCTCAATTTCATTTCCCTTTATATGTAATTTAGATACAAGCTTTTCAATTTCTTTACCACTTGAATCTAGTAATTTTATATCTGGCAGGATTATATTTGATAAATCAATATATCCAATTTTTTTAGAAAAAGTTATATTTAAATTTTTCCCTTGATGAGTTAGATTTATATTTAAATTACTACACTTTGCTTCTCTTTTAAATCCAAAAAACTCAAAAGAACTAATACAATATTTCTTAATTGTGTTATCCTTATTTGAAAATATAGTCCTTATTTCATAAATACCATCAGAAGAAAAATACGGAAATTTTATGTGATAATTTGAAACATTATCTCTGCTACAAATAAAATAAGAACCCTTATATATTTCAATCCTATCTATATGTGTAAGTCCACACATTTTTAAATCATGTTCTTTATATGAAATATAAATATTATTCTCTTTAATCTGAACTAAAGGGTGCAATAATACAACATTTTCAATCTTCCCCTCATTGTTACAACCTTTCGTATCACTATTAAACAATTTCAAATTATACTTTCCCATAAAATTTATCTCCACAATTCTATCATTATTGTTAATAAATTTTACCATATATTAATTATTTTTTCTATTATTTAATATTTAATATTAAAAGTTAAAAAAATAAGGCTATCTAAAAAGATAGCCTTATCTTCCATTATTATCAAACATCTCAAACTTAAGTTGTAAATTCTCTTTTGATATGTCTTCAAGAACCTCTTCTCTCATATCTATCCTGAATCCATTATAATCCACATTAATTTTATTTACAAAAACTCTATTGTCCTCTCCATAGTTAAACTCATATATACTTACATCATTTGAATTTAAAACATCATTTATTATATATCCAAATCCCTCAATCTTATTTCTATTTAAATTATTGAGCAATATAAAATTACATATTTGATCTAATATAACATGACTATTAGTTGACATGAATATCTTTGTACCTGCATTTATTATTCTAACAATAGCACTTACAATACTCCTCTGTAACCTTAGATCAATATGACTTTCAATTTCCTCTATAAAAAATGAAGTGATCCTATCTTTTGATTTTAAAAATAACACAATAGATGCAATTTCTCTTATGGAGTCAGATGCCATACTAATTGGTATTTCTATTCCGTTTAAACTACACTTATATGAATCATTGGTAAAAACACCTTTAACTATATCTCTCTCTATAAAGTTACATATACTTGAGTATACACCATCTTCTACACACTCAAGATTCTCAACACGATTTATAAAATCATCCGTACTTAGATTTTGATACTTTATGGTTTTAAATATACTAGGATAACATAAAAAAGTACTTCTTCCTGAAGGTATAAAAATAGAATTAGATGAATTCGTATCGCTAAATCCATCCTCAATTACTTTGTTACATATAAGCTTTAGTATATAATCTTCATCTTCAAAAAAATTAGAAGGTATTCTTACATAATCCCCTTCAATTATAATCTCATCACAAAAATCGTCAACAGATATATAAACCTTTGGAAAGATTCTATAATCAGATAAAAAAATATTAGAGTCTTCAAATCTCTTATAATTATTTTCAATACTTACATTAAATATCTTATTGAAAAACTCTTCCTTATTTTTTACCAAAGATACATTAAAAAAATCACAAAAAATATTTCCTATTTCTCTATCTATACATCCTTCTCTATTTTCCTTTAAATCTCTTATGTAATCCATACACACAGAATATTCTTTTGAATTCGTGTCACCATTTTTTATTATATCTTTAGATAACGCACCCACACCATACAATATATTCATAACAGTACTTTTACCACTGTTATTATCACCAGTAAAAATAGTAAAAGGTGCTATATCTATCTGTAAATCATCTAAATTGTCTATATTTTGCATATTAATTCTATACCTATGCTTCATGATCAAACAAAACCTTTCCCAAATATATTTACTCTCTTAATCGTTATATAAATTGTATCATATAAGATGTTTTATTTAAATTAAAAATACTCTAAATAAGGATTAATTGTATTTCCAATTATCAAAATAATTATTAAATGAACAGGGTATGCTATGTAGAAAAAATACTTGAAAAAATTATTTCTAAGACCTGGTTTGCCGTTATATAACATAATAGGTATAATTGCAAATACCATCATCCATTGATAATTTATTAAAAAAATGTATTTGATAAAATTAGGTATGCCTATTAAAAATGGTATATCAATTAACGAGAGTACAATGTAGGAAAGTATCATCCAAAATTTCTTATCTCTAAAGAAATAAAATATAAGCATCATACCAATTCCCAAATAAGTCGCTTCCGTATATAAAGATATACATATTATAAGAATTATGCCAATACATGAAATCAATATTTTCCATATATTCCCTTTATTATTTTTAATAAACTCAATTAAATTTAACATACAAACTCCCAATGCCATAGATAAAAATATGTTCATTGGTTGCTTAAACATAAAATTTATAACAAACATGACTATAAACGCAAAACTAAACAAACGTATGGTAAATTTCTTTCTATTTCTTGTATGAAAAAAACTCTCAACTAAAAGATAAAAATATATGGGTGCAACAATACGCCCTAAATATGTAAATATTATCGGTGTGTCTTTTATGTAATAAAAAATATGATCAAGAACCATTAAAACAAATGCTATCGATTTTAACGCAAATGCACTCATTAAAAATCCTCCTAATAATAAAGTATTAAAATGTTAAAATTATTTTAACATTTTAATATACAAAATAAAACACCCCTATAAAATCCATCCTCCATCTATATTTATAATTTCTCCACTTAAGTTTGAATAATCGCTCGAAAAAAACTTAACTCCATCAACTATATGATAAACTTCACCAAGTAATCTAAGAGGAATTTCATCTATAATAACTTTAATATCTTCTTCTGATAAATTCTTGTTCATTTTTGTTTTAATAAACCCAGGTGATATACCTATAACCTTTATATCTCTTGATTTCATCTCTTGTGATAATGATTTTGTAAATAAATTAATGCCGCCTTTTGATGATGAATATGCAATCTCGCAAGATGCTCCAACTCTACCCCAAATTGATGATATATTTATTACTCTCCCGTTCTCAATCATAAAATCTTTTAAAATATGTTTTGTTAAAATTATAGTATTAGTCAAATTCACATTCATTATAGATATAATTTTATGATCATTTTGAAATATTAGTGGATTTATATCACAAACCCCTATGTTATTAACAAGTATATCTATCTTGAATATACCTCTATCCTTAAGATTATTTATAAATTTATATATACTCTCTAAATTTTCCAAATCTAAATAAAATAATTCTATACCACTATTAACCCTATTCTCTTCATAAGTTTTATTATATGTTGATATTACCTTTGCATTATTCTTAAGATACATATCGCATATACTATACCCTATATCACTGAAATACCCCGTAACTAAAACAGTTTTCCCACAAAAATCAAACTCCATTATAAATTCATCCTAAGAACACCGTCATAAACTCTAGAAACTTCCCCTGTCATAAACACTTCTCCATCATCATCAATCTGAACTCTGATATCTCCTCCATCACACTTAACTAAAATATCTGAATCCACTAAAGATAATTTATAACAAACACTTGCAGCAGCACAACTACTTGAGCCAGACGCTAGTGTATACCCCGCACCTCTTTCATGTATTTTTATTTTAATAGTATTTCTATCAATTACTTCCACAAATTGAACATTAGTTCTATTTATAAACATTTCATGGTTTTCAATATATTTCCCATATTTATGTATGCTTTCATCATCTAGCTTATCAAATATACAAACTGTATGTGGATTACCAATACTTAAAGAAGTTATATTAAATTTTCTATCGATCACATGTATATACTCCTCTATAACTTCTCTTTCATCCCCATTAACTCCAATATCTCTTGAATTGAAAGATACTTTACCCATAGATACTTTTATAACGCTCCCATCATTATTTAAATATTTAATTAAAACCTCTCCCCCTTTTGTTTGAAGTTTAAAACTTTCATCTTTTATATATCCCTCATCTTTTAAATATTTTGAAAATATTCTTATCCCGTTTCCACTTTTCTCAGCTTCGCTGCCGTCAGGATTAAATATTTTCAAAAATATCTTATCTTCCTTAAAAATTGGACCATACAATATTCCATCAGATCCACATCCAAAATTTCTATGACAAATTTTAACTATATTTTCTGAATTCATCGTAATATCAAAATTTTTTGGATCAATGACTATGTAATCATTTCCTAGAGCTTCATATTTAAAAAACTTCCTCATAACATTACCTCCTTTAAAAAATTATAACAAAAAAACGCCATTATAAAAGTCCTAATGGCGATTTATCAATATTCCAAAGCTTCCTTTTCAAGAGCATACTCAATTAAATTAAAATTTTCTATATACCAGACATTATTTTTCAAAATCATATTAAACACATATTTATCCGTACGCTTACCAGCTTCTGTATAAAAATATGTAACACTACCACTTTTTAAATCATCATTCAACACAAATCTTCCAGCTTCCATATCCTGTGGAAATACATAATTTTTAGGTATAGTAAAAGAATTATTTTTACTAGCGTCCAAAAATCTATTTATATCTTTTGAATTACCAGAATTAACAGCATTTATAAAATATTCAACCAACTTAATATTCTTATCAGATATATCTTTCTCTAACGTAAGTTTACTCACTTCATTCTTAGCTTGATTAAGTTCATCATTCAAACGATTATAATAACTGTTCTTCTCATAATTCTCAACACTTATCTTTTGAAGTTTTTCTTCAAGTATAGAATATTGCTTTTGTATGCTCATATAATCATCAAAATAAACTAAAAATATAGATAACGAAATCACTATTGTAAATACTAAAGATAAAATTAAAAATATAACTACTCCCATCAATTTATTGGTTTCTCGATCCCTTTTATTATTAAACAAATATGTAGACAAAACATTCACTCCTTATTTATATATTTTTTATGTATAGAACTATCTCCAAGTATAGGAGATATGCACACTCTTAGATAATCACCCACCTCAAGTCCCTCTCCATCAACAAGCGTTAAATTCATATTGCTCGTTCCAAGCATTTTGACCTTCTTATCCCCCTTATATATTTCGCATGGCTTAATAAAATATCTATATATAAATCTCAAAAAATCATATATAAAATTTTTTCTAAAATCTCTATAAAATCCTATATGATGTATATTACCAATCCCAAGTATACAAATATTTGTATCTTTTTTTAATTTAACCTTATTCCCATATCCAATAAATTCTCCTTTTTTAACCATATAAGATGATATAACTTTTGAGTAATAATCAAAGCTCTTAGATATTCCTAAACATGCACCATCATATCCATATAACAAATTCCCAACCCTTACTCCATCGCAAAAATTTGCTCTATTCCTAATATTTTTATTTATAAATCCCTTTGAATTTAAAGCATGTATCAAATATTTACCTTTATACTTAGATACAACATTCTCAAACATTTCTATTTGTTTTAATGTATAATTTTCATCTTTTGTATTATGCAAATGAGTATATATCCCTGTTATATTTATATTATTATAATTATTTTCTATGTATTTTATAAATTCATGTAATTCTTCAATTTTTATACCTTTTCTATTCATTCCAGTACACACATATACATGAGCATTTATATTAATATATTCAGGTATAAAATTTAAAATTTCCTTATTATCTATAGTTATAGTAAATTTCTCTATAAGCGGGTGTTTGAAATATTCCTCTTTGATAATTGGAGTTAATATTAAAATTTCATTTTCAATCCCCATATTATAAAGTATTATACCTTCACAAAGATCTGAAACACCAAATAAATCTACTTTTGCCTTAATAAAATCACATATTTTATGTATACCAAGTCCATATGCATCCCCTTTAACAACTGCTATGAGTTTTTTATTCCCCAAAATATTTCTAATTATACCAATATTTTTATCTATGTTAGATAAATTAACTTCTAAATATAAATCTTCCACTTAAAATCATATCTCCCAATATTTTTTTATATTATTTCATCAAGAGTGTTTTTATAATCCCATACTTAATTTATTTTCCATTCAATCTCACCGAGTGAATGTTCTTTCAAATAACTATTAGTTCTTGAAAATGGCTTAGATTTAAAAAATCCCCTATGAGCTGAAAGTCCACTCGGATGAGATGACTTTATTATTAAATGTTTCTTATGATTTATTAAAATTTCCTTTTTTATTGCAAAATTACCCCATAATATAAAAACTAAATTACTCCTAAATTCAGATAATTTTTTTATAATATTATTTGTAAATATATCCCACCCAATATCCTTATGAGAATTAGGAAATCCCTCACGCACAGTTAATATAGAATTTATAAGAAGTACTCCCTCTTCACACCATGAACTTAAATTCCCATGACATGGAGCATTTATTCCCAAATCATCTTTAAGTTCCTTAAAAATATTTCTTAAAGAACTCGGTATTTTTAAATCTTTATCACAAATAGAGAAAGATAATCCATGTGCTTCGTTTTTCTTATAATAAGGATCTTGTCCAATTATAACGCACTTTATATCATTAATATCCCTATATTTAAAAGCATTAAACACATCAAGCTTTTTAGGGAAAATAGTATTATTTTTATATTCATCTTTTAAATCATTCATCAATCTTTTAAAATATTCATGATGACTTTCTTTTATTATAATTTCTCTAAACGTATCTTTAACACTAAAAATATCAAATTCTTCTAATAAATCCAAATAAATCCCTCCAATCTAAATAAAATTTATCACCATATAGTTTTAGTATAAAAACTATATATTTTAATTTCAAGGAGTGAATTAAATGAATTTTATACGAGTTAGTACATCAAGTATAAATACAAAGGTATGTGATATTTCTCACAATGTATCGAATATCAAAAAGTGCATAAATGAAGCATTACGTGACAAATCAAAACTCATCTTATTTCCAGAACTCTCAGTAACATCATACTCCTGTTTTGATATGTTCTTAAAAAGAACTACCCTTGAAAAAAGTTATGAAGGTATCAAAGAAATTTTAAATTTTTCTCAAGATAAAGATATTTTAATTATCGTTGGGTGTATTTTTGAGCATAATAACTCTCTTTTTAACTCAGCATTTATAATTCATAAAGGAATACTTCTAGGTATCGTTCCAAAAACATATCTCCCAAATTACCAAGAATTTTATGAAAAAAGATATTTTACAGAAGGATTTATAAAATGTACCGAAGTTTCATTCATGGGAGATAAAACATACTTTGGAACAGATATTTTGTTTTGTTACAAAGATATCAAAATAGGAATAGAAATTTGTGAAGATCTTTGGGCACCAATACCAAAAAGCTCCTACCTATCAATAAATGGAGCAAACATAATATGTAATTTATCTGCATCAAACGAAACAAATTTCAAACACGAATACAGAAAAAACCTCATTAAATATCATAGTTCAAAAATAAACGCAGCATACTTATACGCAAACTCAAGTCCATCTGAATCAACAACAGATCTCGTTTTCTCATCTTACAATGCTATATACGAAAATGGTGATCTTATTAAAGAAAGTGATAGATTCTTATTTGAAAATACTGTATGCTCAGGGATAATCGATATAGAATATTTAAATACATCTCGTGTTAATAACATAACATTTAGAGATTCATTTAAATACCATAACCAAGATATTAAAATAATCAATATACCATTTGATGATATTTCATATGGAAAATTTGATAGGAAAATAAACTTAAATCCCTTTATATACGAAAATCAAGAAAAAAACAAGGAATTGTTTGAGGAAATATTTATTATGCAGAAATGCTCTCTTGAGAAAAGACTATCCCATGTAAATAGTTCTAAAATTATTCTTGGTATAAGTGGGGGTTTGGACTCAACACTTGCACTCATTTCATCATATAATGCCTTTAATCTTATGCACATAGATACTAAAAATATAATTGCTGTAACAATGCCTGGATTTGGAACATCAAATAAAACCAAAAATAATGCAATAAGCCTATGCAAAGAATTAAATGTAACACTTAAATCTATAGATATAACAAATTCAGTTAGACAGCATTTTAAGGATATCAATCATGATGAAAATATTTTTGATGTTACATATGAAAATTCTCAAGCAAGGGAACGCACACAAATACTTATGGATTTATCAAATAAAGAAGGAGCAATACTTTTAGGTACAGGTGATTTATCTGAAATAGCTCTAGGATTTTCTACTTATAACGGAGATCATATGAGTATGTATAACATAAACTCCTCCATTCCAAAAACATTAATAAAACATTTACTTAAACACTATTATGAAAATTATAACGTATCTGAAAGTACCAAAAACATACTTATAGATATAATAAATACTCCGATATCTCCAGAGCTTCTTCCTACAGATAAATACGATAAAATTATTCAAAAAACAGAAAATATCATAGGACCATATGAGTTACACGACTTTTTCCTATATCAATTTTTAAAAAACAATGCATCGTTTAAAAAAATAGAGTTTCTAGCTTTACACGCATTTAAATCCACATATCCTTATGATGTAATAAAAAATTCCCTTAATATTTTCATAAAAAGATTTTTCCAAAATCAATTTAAACGCTCAGCTATGCCTGATGGTCCAAAAATAACTGAAATATCACTCTCTCCAAGAGGAGATTTTAAAATGAGTTCAGACTCTTCATACAATTCATTTATAGATTAAAGAGAAAGTCATTAGACTTTCTCTTTAATTTTAATGATTCTAACATCTTTTAAAAAAATATTTAATATTTTCTTATATTTAATTAACACAAATATATAAAAATGAATACTATATTTTATAAAAACAATTCAAAACTTTCACATGAGAGTTTGATAAAAATTTTTATATACACGGAGGATTTAAAATGTATAATTGTTGCAATCAAAATACAATTTCAGGTTCTGTTAATGTAAATGTAACTCCAGGAACTGCACAAAATAGTTGTAATATTAGGGTTAATGTTCCAATATGTCAATACAAAAAATTAATCATAAAAGGAGAAGTTTTAAACTCATCCACTGGATCATCTATACCTTATGCATCACTTCAACTATTCGAGAAAAGTAGTTGCAGTTGTGAATACAAACGCATAGCTTGCACAACTTCAAATTGCAGAGGAATGTATGAATTTAACCTATTTTTAAACAGGACTTCTGGTTGTAAAAAATATAAAATAGTTGCAACTACACCATATCAAACACTAATGGAAGCTACAACTTATGTTCCAGATTTATATAATCAATCAACAAATTCATGCTGCTATAATCAAAACCATTCAGATTCTTACGATTGTACTAATACTCAATGTAGTAGTTGTGAATATACAGTTGAGTATCCTTGTAACAACTTTACACCATTTAATCAAAATACTGAATATAATCCTCAAAATAATAATAGATGTTGTAATAATATTCAAGAACTTCAAGATGGTTATCCAAATCAAAGTTATGGATATATACAAAATGTTTGTAATACTAACCCACAAAATGAACCTTGCCAAAATGGTCAATGTTTTAAATCAAATTTCTGGAATGACTAAAAAAATAGGAGACCCCTCAAAAGGTCTCCATTATTTATTTTATTCATAATCACTCATACTTAAATTTATTATAAAAAATAAGGCATGTATATTTTAAAAAATAATCTACATGCCTTAAATATTATTAACTATAAATAAACTTCCAAAACTTCTATATATCATAAATATTTTACCTCTATCTATAATCTGTAACTTAACAATAATGAATATTAATATCCATAATTTTCTTTTAATACCTGTATTAATTTACCCAAATTTTGATCATTTATCGAGTATGTAATCGCAAGTCCTGATTTGTTAGAAATCAATATTTTATGCGCCTTAAGCGTTGATAAATGCTGAGATAATGCTGATTGGGTTACATGATTTAGTTTACTATGAAGTTCACTTACTGTCATTGGTCTTTCTAAAAGATAACACACTATATTAAGTCTATTTTCATTAGACAAGACTCTTAAAATTTCTGCTACTTCTTTAATATTCGCGATAATCATAAAGCTATTATTCCTCTTTCATTTTCCTAAATTTTGTAACTTATCATATTAATAATATAATATAAGATATATGTTTGTAAATGAATATATATTCATAATAACAGTTTATAACTTTAATTTAATAGTTTATACAATATTTTTCCACAATTAGTTAATAATATTAAAATTTTTTAAAAATTTAGTATAATAAAAAAGGGCTCATATCTATTGAATGAGCTCCTTTTTATTTTGAATTTTACTCTTTTTTAGAATTAATAAACATACCAAACACCCTAAAAATTCTGAAAATGGATATACAAACCAAACTCCATTAATTTTAAACATTGGGATTAGAATCAAAAATCCAAGTATTATAAAAAATACTCCAGAACATAACGAAATCAATATAGATTTCTGTGACTCATGTATAGATTGAAAAAAGTAAATAGTTACAATATTAAATGCCATAAATATACATCCTATAAAATAAATCTTCATTCCTTGAGTTGTTATCGATAATAATTCAAAATCATTATTTATAAATAATGATGAGATATTTTCAGAAAATATAAGTGAAATTAAAAAAGATACTATTCCTATAAAAACAGAGGTCACAAATCCATACCTAAACACCTTTTTAGCCCTTTCAATCAATCCATGTCCATAATTCATACTAACTATAGGTTGTGTACTTTGCGCTATCCCAGAGAATATACAGATTATAACATATGACACATTTAATATTATTCCATATGCTGCAACATATATATTACCACCTAGCCTTACAAGAATGTTATTAAATATAAATATACTAACTCCTCTACTTATTTCAAGAAGAAAAGTTCCAAATCCATTATTTAAAATTTTACCTAATAATTTATGATCAAACCTCAATATACAAAATTTTAAAGTGTTGTTCTTTTTTAAAAAATGAGTGCTTAATATAAGTATATTTACAATTGGAGAAATTACAGTTGCTATTACAGCTCCCCTAATTCCCATATTAAACTCGAAAATAAATATATAATCTAAAATTACATTTGTAATATTCGCAACAATCGTTGCAACCATAACAAGTTTTGGTGCGCCATCATTTCTTATAAAACATCCAATTACCCCTGATATTAAAAATGCCCAAGTAAATCCTACAAGTATTCCAAAATAATCCCTAAATAAATGTATTATATCCTGTGTTGCTCCCAAAAACATACCTATTGGATCAATAAATAAAATCCCAAGAATCGATATTAAAATTCCAATACACGTTGTAAACAAGACTGAAATACTAAATATCTTATTACAGTTTTTCCCTCCACTTGCTTTATCTAAAGAAAATATATTCGCACCACCTATACCTATACATAGGTATAATGATGTAAATAATGTAAAAATGGGTACTGTTACATTAAGAGCTGTAAGTCCATCTCTACCTACACCTATACCAACAAACATAGTATCAACAAATATATAAAGAGAAACCGCTAAAGAAGAAAGAATACCAGGTATTAAATAGCTAATAAATATTTTCTTTAAATCACTATTTAAAAAGTCCATCTTTTTCATAACATAACCTCATTATAAAATTTTATTAAAATAAGTAGAAATCCCTGATAATATACACTCAATCACAGTATTTTGTCCACTTTTTGAAACTAAATATTCTTCATCACTTTTATTAGTTATAAATCCAAGCTCAAGTAATATTCCTACATGTTTTGTTCTATCTAAAATCGCAAGTTTCCTATCCTTTGTTGTTTTTACCCCTCTATCAGTCGTATACTCTACAGATGACAATTCATCTTGTATAGATTCTCCAAGTAAATAACTTTTATCATCTGACTCTCTTGTGTATGTTTCAATTCCTTTAGCACTTTTATAATCACTTCCATTTAAGTGTATAGACAAAAATATATCTGGCTTTAAACTATTTATCATTTTAATTCTTACGTTCAAATCATCACGTTCATTTTTACCTAAAGAAACGTCCTTATCTCTTGTATAATAAACAATAAATCCATCCTCATTAAGTTTTTCACCAAGATTTAATGCAATACTTAGAGTTATATCCTTCTCTTTTGTCTTACTATATCCTATAGATCCAGTATCAAATCCTCCATGTCCTGCATCTATAACTACTACTTTCTTAAGTGAAACTCCTTCTAGCTCTTTAGTGCTCAGAGAGTATTTAAATAGAGATGTTACGCCCAAAATTAGAGAAATAAATACTACTACTAAAATTAACTTTTTCATATATTCCTCACCTAAAATTACAATAACAAAATAATAATACTATAAACATATTATTAAGGCAAAAAAAATGGAGTTATTAATTAACTCCATTTTTTAATTATTATAATAATTTACAATCTTATCTATTATATTTTTATCTTCAATTCCACAAATGTAAACTATAGCATCTCTTATTCCTTTTTCTTCTATAATAGATTTCATTTTTAAACTATTTTCATCTTTATCTGTTATGAATTTAAGAGCATATGAAGCCCCGAAACACAATGAGTCTACTTCTTTCCCATAACTACTTGATGTTAATATAGGTTTTATAAATCTATCATCCCTTGATAATTTTCTCATAGGTTCTCTTCCAACCCTAATCACAGAATCAATCAAATACGGGTTCTTAAACCTATTAATTATTTTATCTATATATTTCATATGATCTTCTCTATCAAAAGAGTGTTTTAATATAAGACCCTCTCCACTCTCAATCATAGCATTATAAACATTTTTATAAATATAAGGGTCATTTATACTATCAAATATTGTTTCATATCCCTTATTAAATCCTAAATAAGCTATCATTGAATGAGCTGTGTTTAATGTAAATAATTTTCGTTCTATATATGAATGTAAATTACATACTTTATTCATTCCATTTATATTTAAATTTCCTACTATCTTATCATTTTCAACATTCCACTCGAAAAATTCCTCAACACTTACATCTATAGAATCTCCATCACATGGAGGAACAATTCTATCAACAGAACAATTTGGAAAACCAATAAAATCTTTTATTTGATTTATATGAGTTTCAGTGAGGTATTTAAAAACTTCATTCTTTAAAACATCTGTTGCATTCACAGAATTTTCACATGCAATTATATTAAGATGTGATTTATTTCCATTTTCAATCCTTTTAACTATACCTTTTGATATAAGTTCAGCTATTTTAGGTAAAATTAATACTCCAACTGCTGTTGTTATTATATCTGCCTTTGAAATCTCATCTATAAGATTTTCATCATAAGAATACATACCTCGTATATTCTTAACAAATTCTTCACTTTTTACATTGTCTGTAACCTTAACCCTATAACTCTCTTCTCTATTTATCTTATCTATTACATTTTTGTTTACATCAACAAACAAAACGCTGTAAGAAGATTTACTCAAAAGATACCCAATAAATCCTCTACCTATGTTTCCTGCACCAAACTGCACTGCTCTTTTCATAACTCTACATCTCCTTTATAACGCCATTTTCAAATTTATCTATAATTCTTTTTAATTCTTCAACATAATAAATAGATAATATATTTTTTATATACTCTTTAATAGGTATTATATCTCGTTTTTTCAAAATATCTATGAAAGTATAATCCTTAACTAAATTTGAAGTTAACTCTCCTATAACCCCTCTTAAAACTTTTGTATTTATAGCTTCTGGTATAATAAAATAAAAAATGAGATTTAATTTTCCATTACAAAATGATATTTCCTCATTTAATATATAACTCCCTATGAATATTTCTCTTGAAAATTTGCTTATTGTATGAAGAATTATTATACCAAGATCTTTTACGTAAGAGCTTAAAGTCATCTCTTTTTTTAATATTTCATCAAATATTTCCTCTCTATTATACGAAAGAGTTTTATTTGTAAAATCCTTAATTATATTTTGAATTGATCCAAATGTTTCAATTTCTCCTATCTTAAAATTATCTTCTATAAATCTAACTATATTTCCCAAATAAGAAATACCCTCTATATCTAATGATTTATTTTTATTCCCAAATGATTTAAGATCCTTACACTTTAACTTAAATATATTTTTTATCTTATCATTTATAGCAAGTATATCGCTTATACTTAGATTCACTCCAACTTTTACATAATTCATATCATCTTTTATATCACTTGTCGAAATAATAAAATCTATATTTCTATCGTATGAAATTTTAAGCAAATCAAAAGAATCAATAGTATTTACAATAACTATGTTTGGAAACTCTTTTTTTATTCTATTATTTAAAAAATAAGAAACTCCTCTTTCCCCCTCTGAATATATTAAAATCCTATATTTAAATTTTGATTGAAGCTTCTTTTCATATGCTGCAGCTATATACATCGTTATATATCCAACTTCACTCTCAGGGACTTCCTTAAATATTATATTTTCTAAAACTGAACACGCCTTCTTTGTTGCATCAAATATTTCCCTATACTCACTTTTTATCATTTCTAAAAAAGAGTTTCTAATGTTCATATTCATAAATAACCTGCTTATAGCAGGACCAAGATGAATACTTAAATTTTTTATAAGGTCGCTTGAATCCATAAGAGATATTCCAAGAATCTTTTGAACCTTACCTACAATATCTCCCGAAATTTTAATCTTGTCTAAACGATCAAAATTAAAATCATAACCATATTCTCCATAATATCCACATATATTATTCGCCTTGAGATGCATTGATATATAACAAATATCAAAATCATCTACAAAAAGTCCAAATTCTTCTCCAATTTTATTTAACATCACTTTTGATATATTAAATTCTATACTATCTTTAAACTCCTCTATTTTATATCGTGAAAATTCACAGTTATAAGACTCTTTAATTCTGCAAAAGGTAATAATAAGATGCACCATAATGGATGTATAGGCTTTTTGTAATAACTTTATATTAAATAGTTGAAATGTTTCTTCCACTATATTATTTATAATTTTCAAATGATTATCGGGAACTTTTAGAAAGTCATGCTGTAAATTATAAGAAGAACTTATAAGCATTAAATATAAATTTCTACCTGAAAACTTTTCACGGAACAAATGAGAAGAGAGCTCTCTTAACTTCTCTTCGCTTCCTTCTATATACATGCCTAACCCTTTTTTAGTTATAAGTTTTAAATTAAACTTGATTAAAATCTTGCTTTTTATGTACTCTAAATCTTTTGAAAATGTAGAATAAGATATCTTAAATTTATTTAAAAATAAATTACTCTTAGTTTGTGAATATAAAATATTTTCAAGTATGAACATTACTCTATCATTTCTTGAATATTTACTTAAAGAATTCTCTAAATTCAACTCTTCCCTTAATTTATTTATTCTTTCATAATCTCCCTCTAAAAATATACCAACCCCACTTTTTTTAACAAACAATATATTTCTTTCATCGAAAAATTTATCTATAACATAGAGTTCCCTAATAATAGTTCGGGAACTCACATTTAACTCTTCTGATATATCTTTTATTCTTTTAGGTTTTTTAAAATTTTCAATAAGTATTAATATTATTTGTTTTTGTCTAAAAGTTATCTTTATCTTGCCCATTTACTACTCTCTTAAAATTATATCTAATATCTCTTTCTTGTTGTTGCTTTCCTTAAGTCTTTTTAAATTTTCTTCATCACCAATAATTTCAGCAAGATTTGAAAGTATTCTTATATGATCATCTCCAACCCCAGCAATACCAACTATCAAATAAGCCTTTTCATCTCCAAATAAAACTCCATCTTTAACTTGCATAAATACTATACCACTTCTTATAATGCTACTTTTAACATCATTTTCTCCATGTGGTATTGCAACTCCCATACCAATATAAGTTGATACTAGGGATTCACGCCTAAGCATTCCACTTACATATTCTTCTTTAACATATCCATTTTTAACTAAAAGTCTTCCAACAATTTCAATCGCTTCTTCTTTTGTATCAACTGAAGCATTTAAAATAATATTGTTTTCATTAAAAATATCATATTGATTTTTGTTATTTTCTTTATTTAAAGGATCGTTCCCGAATTTTTCATTTTTTGTTCCACTCTCTAAAATATTTTTAAACAAATTTTCAATATTTGGGTCATTAAGAAAATTTTGTATTCCTATAACATTTATATTTTTATTTGTATTTAAAACTCTGTCCTTAAGATTTTCATGAGTTACAACAATCTGCGTATCTCTTGGTATATTATCTACAGAAGAATACTCTACATCTATCTTAATTCCCTCTTTTTTAAGTCTATTTCTAAATTTTGATGCTCCCATAGCACTAGATCCCATACCTGCATCACAAGAAAACACAATTTTATTTATATTTGAAAAATCGATTGCTTTATATTCTTGTAGATTTAAATTACTTTTCAATTCTCCTACTCCTGATTTTGCCTTATTCAAATCTTCCTCAGATGTTCTTTTGATAAAAAATCCACTAACTACAAATGAAACAATAGTTGATACTATTATCCCTAAAAGTATTTTTAGGGCATCCCCTTTTGCTGCCAAAAAAAGTATTGAAAATATACTTCCAGGTGATGGTGTAGCAACAAGACCTACTGAAAATAGGGAAAAAACTAAAACTCCAGAAAATCCTCCAAGTATAACACTAAGTATTAACATAGGATTCATTAATATATAAGGAAAGTATATCTCATGAATTCCTCCAAATAAATGAATAATAGCTGAACCAGCTGCCGATTGTTTAACCATACCTTTACTAAATATAAAATATGCTAGTATAACTCCAAGACCTGGTCCTGGATTTGATTCTAATAAAAATAATATAGACTTTCCAGTTTCTTGAACTTGATTAAGACCTATAGGACCTAATATACCATGATTTATAGCATTATTTAAAAATAAAATTTTTGCAGGTTCAACAAATATAGATACAAAAGGAAGTAATCCTTTATTAATTATAGTATAAACTCCAATTGACAAAAATCCTGTCAAAGTTGTTATAACAGGTCCTATAAAAAGAAACGATAATATAGCAAGTATTACTCCTAATATCCCTACGGAAAAATTATTTACAAGCATCTCAAATCCTGAAGGAATTTTATCTTCTACATATTTATCAAATTTCTTAATAACAAATCCACTAATAGGACCTACAACCATAGCACCAATAAACATCGGTATATCTGATCCAACTATAACTCCACTCGTTGATATTGCTCCAATAACTCCTCCTCTATCGCCTCCAACAACTCGTCCACCAGTATACCCAATTAAAAGAGGCAATAAATACTTGAGCATTGGGTCAACTAAATTTCCAAGAGTTTCGTTAGGAATCCAACCTGATGGAATAAAAAATGCAGTTATAATACCCCAAGCAATAAATGCTCCAATATTTGGCATTACCATACCACTTAAAAACTTACCAAACTTTTGAACATTATTTTTAATATTTCCCATTCAACTTCTCCTTCTAATACCATAATTATTTATAATAATTATAGTAATTTATTTTAAACTATTTCAATTAAAACAAGTTTCCTAAATGTCATCAATAATGTTGACATTTATATGATATAAAAAAAATAGTGCGAAACGCACTATTTTTATTAATGATTTACATTTAATTTCTTCTTACCATTCTCTACGTTGACATTTAAATCCTGTATCTTATAATTTTCATCTGCATTTACATATATAAAATCTCCATTTAAAACATTTACATGAACTTTTTCAGAATACACATCAACAAAATCACCATTACCATTTTTAATATCAAGATCTATAAAATCACTAAATAAATGTAATAAAGAAACATCTCCATTAGATTTTAAAATATTTACACTTTTTATTTTGCCCGAATCGAGTTTTAAGGCACCATTTCCGCACTCAACATTTAAAACATTTAAATGTATATCATATATTTCAATATCTCCATTGTTAACTAATAGTTCAATATTGCTTAAATTTTTATTCATAGGTACTCTTATTAAAATGCGTCCACAGTTCCCTATTTCTTTAAAGTTCTTTTTATTATTCCTAATTATCTTTATACTATTTTGATCATGTGATATCTCATAAGAAAATTTATCAACTAGGTAACTAACTTGTATAATAATATTTTGTACATTTTCATCTCCCAATATCTTTACATCTGTATCTAATGTATCTATAAATATATTTTTACCTTCTACCTCACGTATATTATATTCCTGTGTTTTTACATTCTTTGATTTGTAAAAATTGCTTTTCTCTCCTTTTAATACCTTAAATATTATATCCCTAAATATAAAACATAAAATTAAAATGAGAAGTATTGTTATATAAATAGTAGACATAATGTAACCCCTCCTTATCTAATACCATTTTATCATATAAAAAAACCTATTGAAATATTTCAACAGGTTTTACAAAACTTTTTCATAACAGCGAAAAGGATATTTTATATTTTCCTTAATATATCCAACAAATCTATAATTAAGTTTATCCATTACATTTAATGTATGTGTATTTAATTCACATACACATCCTCTAACATAATTTAATCTATACTTTCTTGATATATCTTCCACAAGAAATATTAATTCTTCTTCAATTCCTCTATCTTTATAATCTTTATTAATAGTTATACTATGAAAAGAGGTACCTGTTACATTCTTACTCCATTTTATATGAGATGAATTCAATATTTCGTTACTACTTATAAATATAAAACCTCCTATATCCGTGCCTATACCTTTTAAATAAATATACCCGTTTTCTATTCCATATTTAAAAGCATCCTCTCCTAGATATTCAATTTGAAAGTCATCACATCCATTTTGTCTCATTTCTTCTAATGCTTCCTCAAAAACATATTCTATTTTATGCAAATCTTGAATAGTTGCTCTTCTTAACAATTAAACAAGCTTCCTTTCTAAAAATTATTTAACACCTTACATATTCTAATATCAAAATTCCACCATCAACAAAATACTTAATTAATTTTAATTTGAGAGAAATATAATTTTTCTGAATAAAAAATCTCTTACCCTTCCAAAGTATAACTAGTATAATTTCTATAATATACTAATCAACTATATCTCCATCTATAAAATGAATATTACATAATCTCCATTTTCTTTATCAATATATACATCAAGGCTCATAGCTAAATTAAGTATAATTTTTCTACTCATAACTCTCTCCTAGTCCTTAAATCTATTCATTTCCTAATTAACCTAATTTAATACACTATTTTAAATTATTTTTAATTTAAAAACAAATAAAGCTATGAAAAAATCACCATAGCTTTTTAATTTTTACCTTTATTAAATTTATTTTTAGAATGTCTACCCCAACATATAAGTGCAAACCATATAAATATAAAAAGACCCAAAACTTTATATGCACATATAAGTATAGGATTTCCTTCCCCATCTGGTATAATTCCATTCATAGCATCAATAATTAAAGATGGTTCTGGGAATATAGACATGAATATAACAAATATTAATATGAAAAATAATATTATTCCCATAAATATTCCAAATCCTCTATTTCCCATCTTAAACTCTCTATCAATATTATTCTTCTTAAGTCTTAAAACAATATATGCAATAAGTAAGAAAAGTATAGGGATGAGATAAGTCGCAGCCGTCATATTTATAACTGTTTCAAGGAAACTCTCAAGTGATCCAATACCAATCCCCGGTATGAGTAGTAAAATCGTAACTATAATAGCCTGAGCTTTCAATGCATTATATGGAGTTCCAAGTTCATCAGTCTTAGCAACCCAAGTTCCAAACACTCCCTCAGGTATTTCAGAAAACAGAGCTTTAACAGGGACAGATGTCCATATAACAAGTGATCCAAGATTGGATAACAAAAGTATTAGACCTATGAATCTATTCATTATTATATTTGATATCCCAAAATGTCCTCCTAAAATAGAAAAGACATTAAATATTCCATTTGAATAATTATTTTCTAAAACTTCTCTCGGAACTACAAGTCCTATAGCAACGCACGCTAATGTATAAATTCCCCCAACTAAAATAACAGCTGTAATTATTGTCTTTATAAAGGACTTTATTCCTCCTTTTGTATCCTTAACATATACCCCAGTGCTTTCAGATCCCCCAAGTGATTGGAGTATCCATGCCATAACCATGAAAAATGTCCAGTCAAATTTTGGAGTAAGTGTTTCAACCGTAAACTCTTGTGCTGGGGGTTTTTTCATTGCAAATACAAACACAAAAGCTAATATTATAAACAAAATTCCCATTAGCATTTTTGCCACACCTGCAATGTTTGTAACCTTTGATAAAACTTTTACTCCTCTTATTGATATATAAGTTCCAATCCAGAAAAGTACAACACTAGATATAGCTAAAACAAGAGTACTCTTACTATTTCCTTCAAAGAGGTTTCTTCCAAAAAAAGTGTATGATGCATATATTAAAGTGTTTGGAATTAGCGATGTAAAATAAAATAAATTTGCAAAAAAGTAAGACCAAGCACCCAAGAAAGCCCATTTATCTCCCAAAGACGTTTTTATCCAACTATGTATACCTGATTCACTTTCTTTATTTATAGATACAAATTCAGCTACCATAAATGTAATCGGAATAAAATAAACTATAGTTGAGAATAAATATCCGGATATGTTAGCAAGTCCTATTTGTATGCTATTATTTATTATATTTGAGAAATTAAAAATTGCAGAGAATGTCATAAGAAGTAATGCGATTTTAGATATTTGTTTTCTATTGTTCATAATAAATTAAACTCTCCTTTTATGTTCAACCAATCACATTATAATATAAAATTCACAGTTTAAAAAGAGTAATTTATATATATAAAAAAGTGGTAGAAACTTTCTACCACTTTTATTTTATGCAACTACTCCTGCTGCATCTTGGTCCATTTGTCTCCAGAATATTCCAACTTTATCACAAAGCTTTCCAAATTCAGGCTCGTGAACCATTCTATCAACCAAAACTTCTTGTGCAAGCTTTTTATTTCCTTGAGCATTCTGGAGATTCTCGTTATATATTCCTATCCAGAATTCAAGTCCTCCTTGATCGTATTCCCTGTTAACAACTATTTGATATAAAGCTGCTATAAGATCATTATCTGATAAGTTTCTATTTGTAAACTCATCTTCTGCGAACATTAAATTTTTGAGGAAATACTCACCATTTAATGTTTTTGGTTTCATCCTATGAGCATACCAATAATTGTATCCTTCCTCATCTGGGAATCTCTCAAATGCAAACCAATATGCGTTACTTAACCAATCTTGTGCTACATCTTCAGGCTGAGTTGTAAACTCAGGAATTACAATTTTATGAGTATATCCATCTTCAAGTGGAATTTCCAATTCAATATTAGTGTACTTTTTCTTCGGTATTGTTGGTGCTATTGTAAATCCTGATCCATCCGCATTAAATGTAGCTGTGAATCCTTGATAAGCTTCATCTCCCATACTAAGCATAATAGTTCCTCCTGTATCAACTGGGAGTTCTACTGGTATTATAAACTCTGCTGAAGTTCCTTGAATATCACTAGGTATTTCTTCAATTATTATTTCTTCTTCAAATGCTTTCTCAGTTTCAAAAGTTACTTCAAATGGATCTATTTGAAGTCCTTCTTTAGTTATTTGAACTTTTGCTGTATAAGATATTCCACCTTCTAATCCTGTTAATTCTCCTGATGTTGTTCCTGATCCACTTGATGTTAAAGAAGGTGAATCTGGGTAATTTGTTTCATCTGTTTTTCTTACAAATACTTCTGTTTTATCACTATCTCCAAAAGTTATATTACTTGGATATTTCCATGTAATTTTTGCCCCATCTTTTGTTATTTGAGACTCATCAATTGATGCTGATAAATATGATGCCTTAAATGTTTTCATATATAAAAGTCCGCCGAGGTCATAACAAACAGCAACGTCATAATCTTTTGATGGGTCTTCAATTTTTATACTCGCATCAGATACAGAGCTAATTTTTTCTCCCAAATATTCTGTATTTGATAATTGTTTTAATAAGTTAATATCATTAGGCATTGGTGTTCCATCTGATTCTTTATGAGCTATTATTAATTTATCTGTCATGCTATAATCAGAATCTTCAAAGAAATCTACCTTATTTTTACCATAATTCCATGATATAAGTGCATCGTTATATTTAAGCTGCTCAAGTTTTATATCAGAAAGACTAAGTGCTCCTGTTGTCAAATCAAATGTAACAGGATCTACCTGACCATCTTCTAAATCAAGTGCAACTGCCATGTCATATCTCGCTTCAGGAAGTAAATAGCTAAGTTCAATTAAAGTCATATCAGATATGTTATTGTCATCTGATTGAACTCCCTCAAATACTAAATTATAATCATCTATTACTTCTCCATCAGAAAATTCATCTTTTGCATATATTAACAACTTATCGCCATTAACAAATTCATAGTTATCTGGAAGAGTAATACTTACTAAAGCTCTCGTTTCATTAACTTCAGTTGCTTCTGCCTTCATTGGGTTTATCTTATTATTAAACTCCAATTCTTTTTCATAAGTTCTATCTCCAACTTTATACTCTAGTTTCATTTTCTGATCTACTCCAAGAGATTTCGCAAGTACATAATCGCTAAACGTATTCTCTATGCTCTTACCTGCTTGATTTTCTTCATAAGATAAACTATATTCTGGATCACTTGGATAGTCATTTTCACTTGCAAGCTTTACGAATATCTTCAATGTATCTGCTGGGTTAAATTTCATTCCTTCAGGTTCTATAGCCCAGTTAACAAGTATATCGTATTCTTGATAGCTATCCATCTCAAATGATTTTATTTCAAATGATTTTGTTGATATATCAACTTCTTTTTCTATAGAATAAGCATCATCTCCAGTACCCATTGTAAATTTAATTTTTGATTTATATTTCCTCTCTGGAGTTAATCCTGATACATCAACTGCTGTAACCTCGTTCATATCATACTTGCCTTTATCTTCATTAACGTTTGCTGCATGAGTTAAAGTAAGAAGTGCAGAACCATAATCTGTGGTAATTCCATTATCCCTTGTTTGCTGGCTTTCATTTTGAATTTCTTTAACAAAGATTTCTATTTTATCTCCATCCTGAAGCTGATACTCTGGCGGATACTCCCATCCAAAGGTTGCTGAAGTTTGATTTGATACATAAACCGTTGCTTTAAGCTCATCAACTTTTGTTTTAAGGACTACTTCTGCTTCTGAAGTTTTAGGTGTTCCATTTTGAGCATCTATTCCTTGCTCTGATACAGTTGATGCTACATTCATAGTGTATTTAACTTTTAGAGTGTACTCTTTATTAGTCCCTAGATTCTTTAAATCTAGAGATTTAAAATCTTTAATAGGACCTGTTTTCTCAACATGCTGTGAGTGCTGTGGATCATCTGCAAGTTCTACAATACCTTCATCTACACTTCTAGAACTACTTCCATGATTCATGGTATAAATCTTAGTGAAATTTGTAAGATCATCTCCACTCCTTGACTTTTTAGAACTATCCTTTATAAATACTTCTACCTTATCACCATCAGTAAACTCTTTTTCAGTTGGTGCAAAGCTCCAATTTATAGTACCTGTTTTAGTTTTAACATTTGATGTATTAAGTCCTACAATTTGTAGATCATTGGTTGCTTTAAAGTTAGTTGACACGGTATAAACTTCAGTTTTATTTTGTCCATTTAGGAATGCAAGAGTAACATCATAGATCGCATTTTCCTCAAGTCCTGTTATCTCTTTTTCACTTGTCGTAACTGCTATTTCTTCATTATTTGGTAAACCCGAAGTTCTAGAAGAATTCGCCTGTTTTGTAACTGTTAATTTAACTTTATCATTTGGTCTAGAACTTTCTTTATATCCATTTGGATAAGTCCATTTAACTTTCGCAGTCCAGTTATTACTATTTCTAGAATTACTACTCTTTATATCAGAAACTTCAACTCTCAATTCTGCATTAACTTGAACTAAAACATACTTACTAATCTTTTTACCTTTTAACGTATACTCAACTTTTGCGTTATACAAAGTATTAAAATTTGGAACTTCTATTGTTGCTTCTTTTGAGGTTCCTGGTGTTAAATTCAAACCGCTTATAGGCGTTTCTGGGTACTCTGAACTAGTACTATCTTTCAAAAATACTTCAAGTTTATCTTCTGATCCAAACTCAACATCACCTTGAGTTTCCCATGTAAGTTTTACTTTTGATGCATCATCTGTTTGGTTCTCTGCTGTGAGTGTTTTTATACTAAATGCCTCTGTTTTGAAATTAAAAAAGTTAGATGAATACTTTTCACCACTCTCTCCAAAATCCCCATCTTTTTGTATCACATGTTGTATCCTCAATCTATACCACTGATCAGGTTCAAGATCAGTTAAATCAAAGTCTTGATATTCCTCAGTATAATTCCAATCTGTACCATAAACAAATTCTTTTACTTTCATATCATCATCAAAAGTATTTGTCGCTGTACTAGTAGAAGCAACCTTTTTTAAATGAAATCTAACTAAATGTCCTTCTTCTGGTCTATATGCTTCGTATTGACCATCCTCATTTCCTGGGTCTACTTTCCATGAAACCTTTGCTGAAGTTTGATTAACATCCTTAACCTCTAGCATTGGCGGCATTCCGGGTGATGCGTATACAGTTCTTCTATTATAAGCATTTTCACCATTTTGTCCTTGATCTTTACTAGTTATTATCTGCTTACCACCTATTGTGTAAATCAAATCTACATGGTAATTTTTTACCCAACTAGGAATAGTAATTTCAGCTTTTTTAACATTACTTAAATTCTGTGTAGCGGTAAACGCTGGATTAGAATAATACTGATTATTCATTGGATAACCTGAAAAAGAAGCATTACCATTCGGTTTTATAAAAATTTCAACCTTATCACCTTCACTAAACTGCATATTTGAAGGCTGAAAATCCCACTTTATATTAACCTTTCTATTACGTGGTAAAGCCTCACTATGGAAAGTATCATTATACTGAGCTCCCTCAACTTCAATAAAATTCATAAGTCCAAAATGCTTTGTATTAAACTCTACAAAACTATCTATAACTCCCCTTTGATTATATAAAACAATTTTTGCCTCATATAGGGTACTTGGTGCTATTCCTGTTATAACAGTTGAAGTTGTATTCGAAAGATTAACACTATTAGATCCGTGAGATAACGTTTTCTTTGGAGTTACAGAAAAAGTTCCATTACTACCTTTATCTCTCAAAAATATTTCAACTCTATCACCAGATACTGGTCTGTATCCATTTGGATATGCCCAATTTAATTTTACGGATGTTTCTGTCATATCTGATGCTGTGAACTCCATTGGAGTATATACAAAAGAGCTAGAAATTGTTTTAGTACCATTTGTAAATTCAACTAAATAACTTTTTCCTTTTTCAAAGCTCTTACTCAATCTAATTTCATTAAAATCTTGCCAACCCACTCCAGACGTTTTCTCTCCAAGCTTAGTTCCTTTAGAATAACTATCACTTAATTCATAAATATAAAGTTTATTCTTTGGATCAATCTTAGGTATAAAAGCCTTCATAGGTTCCAAATCTACGTTAATAATATTCCCTTCTCCAGTAACACTTCTAATATCACAATTTAATCTCTCCATTTCTCCAGGAACAAACAAACTAAAAAAACCTTCTAATTTTTGCTTAGTTTCATCATTTGGATCAATTCTAATCGTAACCTTACCACCTAAGCCTAAATTTACATCCTCAAATGTTACATCTTTTTTAGTAGTATTATAAGTTCCTCTAAATGAAGAATATCTAGAATCTGGTATTCTAAACACATCATTTGTATTAAACGTCTTATCTTTAAGTGTTGTATGTTCTTTAAACTTAATCTTAAAATCAATATTATCTGTATTATTTTTAAATCCTACAGACTCTAAATCAATTACAACCGTACCAAAGTCATGTTTGCCTCCAGTAATAGTTGTAAATAATTTCCAGTGATATCTTCTATCTAAAATATCAAAGTAAAAATTAAATCCATTATTATTCCCCAATATGTCTCTATCATCTTCTACACTAATTTTATACTTAGCATCTTTAATCTCTTTAATAGTTTTATTAATAACTGAGAATCCTGCAATACGTATAGTTGCTACTTCATTATCATTGAAAGAATCTATAAAACTATGATTAAGTTCAGCTTCTGCAATATACTTATTATTTTTTTGAGTATATTTCATTATTGGCTCTTTTCCATAACTCCAATCGTTATAAAAAATCTCTTGAATTAATTTCTTCTGAGCTCCCCCAATATTTGCAAGCATCTCTATCAAATAAGTATCCCCATTAATTGGAATGAATTTTGCTTTCCACTTTCTTTTAGTATCATCTACGACACTTGTTGCTATATCTGTTTTTTTACTGCCTTCAACCTTTTTAAGTTTAAATTCCTCAATTTTGTCTCCACTCCCTAAAAAATTATTAAAATCAAATATAGCTTCTTGATTTTTGATTGATAAATCAAAATTTATTACTCTGATAGAATTTATATCAAGTATTGCAGCTCTCTCTTGTGCCTTAACTTCTTTTACGTTTATATTTGAATTAAAAACCAAAAACTCAAAAACGAATATAAAACATAAAAATAATGAAAGCCATTTGGACCTTCTAACCGTTTTCCCCAATCTTCTTTCCTCCTTTTTTAGTTATGTAAAGAAAATTATTTTAAATTCTTAATAAACAATTATTATTATTGGTTATTTTGTTTATTTTATTCACTATTAATTAATATTTATAAAATATAGTTAACCTATTTTATAAATAATATTCTTTATTATAGTCATTAACTTCACAAAGTATATTACATGGATTACCAACCCTTCAATATCCCTTTTCTATAAAAACACGTTTGCTGTAATTTTCAAACTCGTAAAACGTGTTTAAGTTAGCGCATGTTCAATTGTGGCATCATTTGAATAATTTTGCCATCGAGTGCTTTACCGTTAGCTTTCTTATTACGCTTGACTCCGTCTGAACCCCAAGTGCCCCACTGTTTGAAGAAGAATGCTGCACCTTGCTCTTCTGCATCCGCAAGGTCGAGTTCACCTATATCTTCTACCAAAGGCTCACATGAAAGGAATCGAACGGAGGCTTGCAAAGGGCGGAGCGATTCGATGCGATGTTTAACCGACGACGATTCTACTGTTACTCCGAGCCACACATTTTGGGGGATATCAGTCCGCGTAAAATACTCAGCCATTCGTTCTGCACGTTTTGTAAGGATTTGATAACGATGACGTGGTGTTTGCCTTATCGTATTCATAACACTATCAATAAAATCGAGTGGCACTTCATCGTGAAAAAGGTCGGCCATTGAGCAAACAAATATGGTATGGGGTTGTTTCCACTTAATGGGTTCGTATAACGAAGCCTCATGCATTGTCGGCATAAATCCGTTAGCATACTTTGCAACGCCCATAGCTCGAAGCCTGTTTACCATTGTTTCCGCATAGCAATGAGCGCATCCAGTTGAAAACTTTGTGCAGCCCGTTACTGGATTCCACGTCCTGTCAGTCCATTCTATCTTAGTGGTTCTCATACAGCACCTCCAAAAGTTATACGCATTTCATCCGAAAACGAACCTTTTCGAGGAGGTTTGTTGGTCTTTGGATTTACGGCACTAATCAATCCCATCTCAAACATCATGCGTAAGACTTCTTTATAATTTTTCTTGATATATGGGCGGTCAACGCTGTGCTCTTCATAAAGCGTCAAAAAATCTATTGTTTAGCCAGCATATTGCTTTAACAGCACCCCTTGTAAGTCATCAAGCGGACTTGAAAGCAAAAGGAAAGGTTCTTAACAGCTTTTAGCCACCTGATGCATGACCGCGATGGTCTGATTGAGGACTGCCGCCTTGCTCAAAACGTCCTTTGTGATACGACGGCGATTGATGCGGAACTCGCAAAATTGTTCCGTGAGATTGAGGTTGTCACCGAGCTATCCCGAAAGGCAATTTACGAAAATGCTTGAACTGCTGTCAATCAGACGGAATGGTCGGAGAGCAATAACGCCTACCTCAACCGACATCGTAGGGCTTCCGAACAAGTTGATGAATTGGAGACCGACAAACGGGAGCGCCTCGGCAAGGCAAAGATTATCGAGGGTTTCATCAAAGACATCAAGAGCCGCCCAATTGCCATCGACGAGTTCGACGAAAAGCTGTGGCTTGCCGTAATCGACCAAGTGACGGTCTACCGTGACGGCATAATGACATTCAGGTTCAAGAACGACTCGGAAGTCACGGCTTAACAACGCCAAATCAAGGTTATCAATCCATCAAGGGTATTGGCAACCTTAAATCATATAAAAAACCCAATAATCATACGGCTTTCTCGGTCAAGGTTGTAAGGTTGCCAAGGTATCCGGCTCGCCAATCGGCGGGCTGTTTTTCTTTGCCAAGAATGACCGCACGGAAGCTATGTAAAAAGGCGTGTAAGGAAAATATAAATATTATAGGAAACCTCATAATAAGTTATTTATAATAGTGTGTGTAGCACAGTATAATAAAAGCCGGAGGTGATGCTAATGTCGGAAGATGAACTGCTTCAAGGCTTAATTGTCGATTTGCGACGAGGCACGCTTGTCCTCGCCGTATTGAGCAGCATAAATCAACCTAAATATGGATATGAGCTGTTGCAGGACATGGAAAAACAGGGCATCCGCATTGAAGCCAATACACTCTATCCATTACTACGGCGTTTAGAGTCACAGGGCTTATTACAAAGCCAATGGGACACCGCCGAAAGCCGTCCGCGTAAATACTATACACTCATCGACCGAGGCCGGGTGCTCCACGCGCAGTTGCGAGATGAATGGCGGC
This sequence comes from Candidatus Arthromitus sp. SFB-rat-Yit, assembly GCF_000283555.1. Lineage (NCBI taxonomy): Bacteria > Bacillati > Bacillota > Clostridia > Eubacteriales > Clostridiaceae > Candidatus Neoarthromitus > Candidatus Arthromitus sp. SFB-rat-Yit. The sequence goes on along the minus strand of NC_016012.1, from coordinate 178,941 downwards.
GCATGACCTGTGAAATGGAAAATCTGTTGGGAAAGGATTAACCGAAATGAATGAAATGATTGAGCGTTATATTTATGATGTTACACGCCGCTTGCCAGAGAATGAGCGCGGTGAAATCAAGCGTGAAGCGGTGACGGCAATTGTAGCAGTCGTTTGCGGCTGTATAGGAGTGGTTTTAGCTCTGTCATCTGGCTCAATAGTTCAGATTATCTCAAGCGGTATTGCCATGGCGTTTGAGGGGGCACTGCAAACTGCGCTATGGATTACGGTAGGTTTTGTAATTGCCGAAAAATGCGGTTATAAACAAGAGTGGAAGCCCGAAGATTTACCTCAATTGCCGACGGGTATTAAAATCTCGCGCTCCTCATCTATCGCGGGAATGATTATATCGGTATTTCTCCCCGTGCTATTTATCGCTATGATTATTCGTGAAGAATCGTTCTTTATATTTGTGCGCGGTGCGGACATTATCACTCCTCTTTCACAGGCCGCATTGGAGAGGTTTATACCGTATCTCGTTATGCTTGGGGTTTTAGGGTTCATTGTAAATGGCTTTAGGTTGTATTGGGCAAAATGGAATATTCCGCTTTGCGTAATAAACGCAATCTACAATGTCGTATGGGCAGGCGTTGTTATTTCTGCCTTGAATTGGCCGGATTTGATAAGCACTGAATTTCTCGAATATATGAGCACAATAGCTGGTGGGGCTGACATTCTACGATATATAGGCATAGGCGCATTGATTACTTCTGTCGTAATTATCGTCATTGCCATCATAGAAATAGCCACAGGCATTTGGAATACTTGGAAAAGTACGCGGAAACCAATTTAATATTATTTTGAAATGAACAAAATGTAACGGGATTGACATAACTATAATCATCCCACATGGAATATAAGTAACTGCTCTTATAGACACTCCGAAGGGGGTGTCTTTTTTATACACATTAACATTGCTAAATCAAGGCATCCTGCTCGCCAATCGGTGGGCTGTTTTTCTTTGCCTGAACCCTTATTTTTAACGGGTCGATGTATCGTTAAAAGATAGCCTGATTTTCGGTGCAACTTTTAACGATTACCTTTCTTTTAACGATTTGCCCCTGCGGCTGCCCCGAAAACCGCTATGCTTCGTGTCAAGCGTCCTCTAAAAACCCTCTATGAAAACACCAACTATTGATTGCTACAACGCAAATCCCACAAACGCAGGAAAGCCTAGTATAACTGGACTTTTGGACAAACAAAAAACCACCTGCTGACAAAATTACTTTTATCAATAGATGGTAGATGTTATGGTGGAGGCGAGGGGAGTTGAACCCCTGTCCGAAAGTAGTCATATTTAAATCTCTCCGAGTGCAGTTTATGTTTTAAATTCCTTTATACAACTTCCATAAACAAAATTTGTACAAAGTAGCTTCATAAATCCCGTTCCTTAATCAAAGCTTTTTAAGGCTCGTTTCCCTACTTAAATTTGACACCTATATTTGCGCCGTAGGACTCGCAAACTAGATGAAGCTAGCTATTAATTAAGCAGCTTGTAAAGAATAATTTTTGTCGTTTACTTTTTTTAGTAAATTTTTAAAGAGAATCCACTAAAACTCTACTCGCTATCTAAATACTCCAGTACCCCCGTCGAAACCAAAATACGCCCCCTTGATAAAAATTATCCTTAAATCAGTATACCACCTTAAAAATATTTTTTCAACAAGCTACCTATATTTCTCTTTCATAGCCCTATCTATATCTCTTCTGTGTTCACGCTCAAGCATCGAATCCCTTTTATCATAATTTTTCTTACCACGACAAAGGCCCAAATTTACCTTTATAATACCATCTTTAAGATAAAGAGAAATAGGTATAAGAGAATACCCTTCCTGATTCTTTTTTATAAAAAGATCTGATAACTCCTTTTTATGAAGTAATAACTTTCTATCACGAAGTGGATCTCTATTAAATATATTTCCCTTTTCATAGGGACTTATATGCATGTTTATTATATATAACTCCCTATTTTTAAAAACTCCGTAACTATCTTTTAAGTTAGCTCCATGAGACCTTATAGATTTAACCTCAGTTCCAACCAAAACAATTCCAGCCTCATAATTCTCCTCAATAAAATAATCGTGAAATGCTTTCTTATTTTGAGATATTACATTTGATTTTTTACTCATGATTTTCACCTACTAAACCAAAATAAATTTCATTGTTTTCTAAAATAACATTTAAAACTTTTACATGAACCATCATACCAATCTTAAACACATTTTTATTACATTCCCCAATTAAAGAAATATTCTCTTCATCAAAATGATAAATGTCATCATTCATATCATTAATATGAACAAGCCCTCTTATAGTATTTGGGAGATCAACAAAAAAACCAAAACTCGTTATAGATGATATTATTCCCGTATACTCCTCACCTATTTTATCCTTCATAAATTCAGCCTTCTTAATATCATATAATTCTCTTTCTGATTCCTCCGCTTCCCTCTCTCTAAGTGATGAATTTTCACAACAAACAGAAACCTCTTCAGATAAATTTTTAAGAAGTTTATCTCCTATGCTTCCCTTTAGAGATAATTTTATAATCCTATGGGCAACCAAATCAGGATACCTTCGAATCGGAGATGTAAAATGACAATAATATTTAGTCGAAAGCCCAAAATGTCCCATACACTCTTTTAAATATCTAGCTTTTGACATGCTCCTTAAAATAAATTTGCTCAAAAACATCTCCTCATCTCTACCTTTGAAATGAGAAAGTACCTTCTGTATTTGGTTTGAATAAACCTTATCATTAACTCTTAGATTATAATTTAAATTATGAAGTATATTTATTAAATTCATAATCTTTTCCATATCCGGTTCTTCATGTATTCTATATGGAAATGGATAATTCAAAAAAAACATATGTTCTGCAATAGTTTCATTACACAAAAGCATAAACTCTTCTATTATTTTGTGAGAAAATTTACGCACAAAAGCACTTATATCCAAAATATCCCCATCCTCATTCAAAGATATTTTGCATTCTGGAAAATCAAAATTAATAGATCCTCTACGCTCTCTTTTTTCATTTAATATCTCAGCCAAATCTTTCATATTAAAAATCATATCATGTATATCAGAAAACTCATGCGTTTTACCATCTATTATATCCTGAACATTATCATAGGTTAACCTATACTTAGTTCTTATCACACTCTCAAATATATCATAAGAAATTACTTCCCCAAAACTATTTATAACCATCTCACAGCTTAAAGTAAGCTTATCTGTTCCAGAATTTAAAGAACACAAATCATTCGATAACTCTTTAGGAAGCATGGGTATAACTTTATCTATTAAATAAACAGAAGTACCCCTTTTTAGAGCTTCACGATCAAGCTTACTTCCATATTTTACATAATGGGAAACATCAGCTATATGTACAGATAATTTATAATTCTCCCCATCTTTTTTAACATATACGGCATCATCTAAATCTTTCGCATCACTTCCATCAATCGTAACAATCGATAAATTTCTAAGATCTCTTCTATTTGTAAAATCATCTTCTTTAACCCTCATACGAAAACTCTTAGCTTCATTTAAAACATCTTTGGGAAAGTCTTCTTTCAAATTATACTTTTTCATAAGAACACGCATATTTATATCTTTTCTATTCTTATTTCCAAGTATTTCATTTACTATTCCCTCAGGTTTTTTTCCCAAAATTGGATACTTAGTTATCTTAACAGAAACAACATCTCCATTCTTAGCACCCATCCTATACTTCTTTGGTATATAAATATCATAGTTAATATTGTAATTCCTCGGAACAACAAACCCAAAGGATTTTAAATCTTGATACTCTCCAATTATTTCTTTATTATAACGATCAATTACATAAATAACTTCTCCAATTTTACGATTACTTCTAGACTTATCCTCTATAACTTTAACAATTACGCTATCCTTATCCATACACCCATTTGATGAAGTCCTAGATATAAAAATGTCATTTTCACCCTCAAGAAGCAAAAATCCAAATCCCTTCTTCGTCCCATCATATACTCCAAAATAAATATCATCTCTATTACTCTTTACAAACCTCCCATTTTTATCCTTAAAAATAATATTATCATGCTTAAGTTTATCCAAACTCTTATTAAACAGTTTCAAATCAGAAACCTTAAACTTCTTTAACATCTCTTTATAATTTAATTTTAAATTATCTATATAAATACACTTCAATATTTTTTCAATCATAATTTCCTCCACAAACAAAAAAACTTTATTTAAATCCAAAAATCTAAATAAAGTCTTAAAATTTTATAATATAATATTGATCAAAATTGTATTTAATCCAAATAATATAGCTAATAAATAAGTTATCTTAACAAGCTTTGCCTCCCTCGTCTTAGACTTATTTTTATTAAAAAATGTTTCTTGAGATCCTGTCATAAATCCCTTAAGACCATCAGCTTTACTTGGTTGCATTAATACTATAATCAAAATACCAATTACAAGTATAAACTGAATTACATAAAGAACTGTTTGCATTTTAAAACCCCCTCCTACATTATTCTATATATATAATGAATTATTTTATCCATAGACATATTGTCTACATTTATCTCATAATCCTTAACTTTATTATAAATCTCATGTCTAGATTTTATAAATTTTTGTATATAATTTATATTTAAATTTTGTTTAAGAAGAGGTCTCTCTTTAGTACTCCTCTTCAAATTATAAAATATATTTTCTGCAGAAGATCTTAAGTAAATCAATTTCCCAGACGACTTTAAATATTTAACATTTGATTTATTAAGAACGCTACCCCCACCAGTTGAAACTACTCCATGGAATCCATTAGCTATATTTTTAATCACATCACTCTCAACTTTTCTAAAATATTCTTCACCAAGAGTTGAGAATATTTCTCCCACTTTCATCATAAGCCTTTTCTCAATCTGATAATCTGTATCTAAAAACTTGACACCTATCTTTCTTGCAAGTATCCTACCAAGTGTAGTCTTACCACATCCCATAAAACCAATAAGCACAATATTTTTTTTATAAATTTTCCTATACTGTATATCACGACTGACTTCCATTATTGCATTTATAATCTTTATAAATTCTTCTTCGTGATATCTCTTAAAATATGTATGACTCATATTTTTTAAAAAATCAGCTCTAATCCCTTCTTCTCTTTTCTTATCAAGAATCGGCTTTCTATTCTTTTCCTTATAATTGGAAACCTTAAGAACCCAGTTGTACCTCTGTTCAAGTACCTTCAAAATCCTATAATCACAATTAACAATTTTACTCCTGTAATCCTCTAAATCCATTCCAAACCTCTAAAATATTTCTATTAAAGCATAAAGTGCTAAAACATACGAGTTCTTACCAAATCCACAAATTTGCCCAAAACACGCTCCAGCTATAACACTCTTTTTTCTAAAATCATCCCTTGAAAATACATTAGATAAATGAACCTCTATAAATATCTTATCTACCGATAATATAGCATCATATATAGCATAACTATAATGAGTAAATGCTCCTGCATTTATCACAAAGCCATCATAATTTTCACATTCATTATAAATTTTATCTATAATATCCCCTTCATGATTGCTTTGATAAAAATCAACAGAAATAGAAATCTTCTCTCCTTCTGATTTTATATACTCATTTATTTCATATAAAGTTTCATTTCCATAAATATAATTTTGACGCCTACCCAAAAAATTTAAATTAGGTCCATTTATAATAAGTACCTTTTTCAATTACTCCTCCAAGAAAATCTTTATGAATTCTTTATATATATTCGAAACATCCTCTTGATCTATTTTACACCCTCTCCAAATTTCTTGAGATTTTATTGCTTGATAAAAAACCATATCTCGACCATCAATAAGAGTTAAATTTTCATTCGAAAATTTGCTCAAAAAATTTGTAATATATCCAACATTATAATTAACATCATAAACAAAGTTTGAAATATCCACTCCGCACAAATCAAAATTACTCGTTAAATTTATTGTATTTACCACTCCAAAATATGTACCTTGCACCTTATCTAATATTTCAGTATTAATCTCATAACCATCATGTATCTCATACATTAACTTCTTAAGAGCATTTAATTTTTCAAGATTCCTTGCACAAACATATACATTTGCCCCTAAATCAATCAAAGAGCTTATAACTATCCTAGAAGTTGCACCACTTCCCAAAACCAATATATCATTTCCACTAATCTTATCTTTGTAATCTCCAAGACCTTTTAAAAAACCATAAACATCAGTGTTATATCCCACAGCTTTACCATTTGAAACCTTAACAGTATTTACACACCCTACTTGTTTCGAAAAATCGTCCAATTCATCTAAATACTTTATTATGTTAATCTTGTGAGGAGAAGTTATGTTAAATCCTTGAAAATTACTCTTTAGCAAACTAAAATTATATACTAGCCCGTCAGAAGTAATCTTGAGCTTAGAATACATTTTATACTCCTCATTAAAATAATTAAAAATAGTTCTATGTATAAATGGGGAAACACTACATTGTATAGGGTCTCCTATAACAGAATATTGTTCATAATTAATCATAAAGTTCATTATGTTCTCCCTATAAAAATACTATCATACTTATATTACAAATATTTTAATATCTTAAAAAAATAATATCATAAATAACAATTAAAATAAATAGCAATTAAAATTCCTATTGATATCTATGAAAATTATAACTATTTATATATGTTTTTATTCAATATATAAATTTCTCGATACAAATGATATCTATAATAAAAATGTGGGGTCATAAACCCCACTAAATTATTTTTTTAAATTATAGAAAGCATTTGCCCCTCTATATTCTCCCATTGATCCAAGTTCTTCCTCAATTCTTAATAATTGATTATATTTAGCAACTCTCTCACTTCTTGCAGGAGCTCCAGTTTTTATTTGTCCTGCATTAACTGCAACAACTAAATCAGCTATAGTTGTATCTTCAGTTTCACCAGATCTGTGAGAAACAACTGCAGTATATCCAGCTCTTTGAGCCATTTCAATAGAATTTAACGTTTCAGTTAAAGTTCCAATTTGATTAACTTTTATAAGTATAGAATTTCCAACTCCCTTATTTATTCCCATGCTTAATCTTTTAACATTAGTAACAAATAAATCATCTCCAACAAGTTGAACTCTATCTCCTAATTTATTAGTTAATATGCTCCATCCTTCCCAGTCATTTTCAGCCATACCATCTTCAATAGAAATAATTGGGTACTTATTAGCTAAATCAACATAGAAATCAGCCATTTCTGCAGGACTTAATACTCTTCCCTCTCCTGCTAAATTATAGTTTCCATCTTCGAAGAATTCTGATGAAGCTGGATCAAGTGCGATAAATATTTGCTCACCCGGCTTATATCCAGCATTTCTTGTAGCTTCCAATATTATTTGTATCGCTTCTTCATTTGATTTCAAATCTGGTGCAAATCCACCTTCATCTCCAACAGCTGTTGATAAACCTTTATCATGAAGTAATTTTTTAAGTGAATGATAAATTTCAGAACACATTTGTAATGCCTCAGAGAAAGTTCCTGCTCCAACTGGCATTATCATAAATTCTTGTAAATCTACATTGTTATCAGCATGTTTACCGCCATTTATTATATTCATCATAGGTACTGGCAATGCCTTAGCATTACATCCACCAATATATTGATAAAGAGATACACCTAAATGCTCAGCTGCTGCCTTAGCACAAGCAAGGGATACTCCAAGCGTTGCATTAGCTCCCAATTTTCCTTTATTATCAGTTCCATCAAGATCTATCATTGTTTTATCTATTTTAACTTGATCAAATATATTTAATCCTACTAAAGCTTGAGATATAACTGTGTTAACATTATTCACGGCATTTAAAACACTCTTACCTGAGTAATTTTTCTTATCTCCATCTCTCAACTCAACAGCTTCATATTCACCAGTGGACGCTCCTGATGGTACTGAAGCTCTTCCAACTGTTCCATCTTCAAGAGTAACCTCAACCTCTACAGTAGGAAAAGCTCTTGAATCCAATATTTGTCTAGCATGAATATTGACAATTTCTACATAATTTTTCATTAATAATACCCTCCATAATTTCCTATTTTAATTATTTTTTTGTTATTAAATTTTCCCCAGTAATTTCTGGTGGAACATCTAATCCCATAACATTTAGAATCGTTGGTGCTATATCTGCAAGTTTTCCACTTTCTTTTATTTCTATACTTTCATAATCTCCTGAAACGTATATAAATGGAACTTTATTACAGGTATGGGCAGTCATAGGTCCACCATTTTCATCAACCATACATTCAGCATTTCCATGATCAGCCGTAATAAATAATTTGTGTCCAAGACTTAAAATCTTATCAGATATTTTACCAACAGCTAAATCAACAGATTCAATAGCTTTAATAGTAGCTTCAAAATTCCCTGTATGCCCAACCATATCAGGATTTGCTATATTACAAACTATAAAATCATATTTATCAGATTCTATTGATTGAATCAATGTATCTGTAAGCTCAGGTAAACTCATCTCAGGTTTCAAATCATATGTTTTAACATTAGGAGAAGGTATTAAAATTCTATCCTCTCCGTTGTACGACTGTTCAATTCCACCATTGAAGAAAAACGTAACATGTGCATACTTCTCAGTTTCTGCGATTCTTAATTGTTTCTTGTTCTGATTACTCAAATACTCTCCTAGCGTATTTGGGTAAACTTCAGGTTCAAATGCTACTAAAACATTATTAAGTTTCTTATCATACATAGTCATACATAAAAAATTAATATCTAAATTTTCAACATCAAATTCTTTAAACCCTTTATCAACTATAGCATAAGTTAACTCTCTAGCTCTATCTGGCCTAAAATTAACAAAAATGCATGAATCTTTATCTTTAATATTTCCATTTGGTTCTATCAAAGTTGGTGGTACAAATTCATCTGTTATTCCGTCATTATAATATGATTTTAAAACATCAACTGGATCTTTATGAATTCTGTCCTCTCCAATACCACGAACTATAGCATCATAAGCCTTTTGTACTCTATCCCATCTTTTATCTCTATCCATTGTGTAATATCTTCCTGAGATAGTTGAAATAATTCCATAAGATATTTGATTGATATAATCTTTAATATTTTTAATATACATATGGCCTGAAGTTGGAGAAACATCTCTTCCATCAGTAAATAAATGTATATAAGTTTTCTTTACATTTTTCTCTTTTGCAAGCTTTAGAACAGCTTTTAAATGATCATAATGAGCATGAACCCCTCCATCTGATGCAAGTCCCATAACATGAAGGTTTGTATCGTTTTTAATACAATTATCCATCACTTTTATTAACTTTTCATTTTTGAAAAAATCTCCATCATTTATAGATTTTGTTATCCTTGTTAGTTCTTGATAAATTATTCTTCCTGTACCTATATTTAAATGACCAACCTCTGAATTCCCCATTTGACCATCTGGTAATCCAACGTTCATACCACTTGCATGTAAACCAATATTTGGATATATAGCATTAATTCTATCTATATTATCCGTTTTAGCCTTAGCTATGGAATTTCCAAATAAATCTTTAGATATACCAAATCCATCTAAAATTAATAGAACACATAAATTCTTATTCACTATGAAGCTCCTCCTAAAAATTAACAATCCTCTCAAAATCTTCAACAACTATAGAAGCTCCACCAACTAAAGCACCGTCTATATTCTCCATAGACATTTGTTCCTTTATAGTATTTGGCTTAACTGAACCACCATATAGCATGATCATATTTTCAGATATTTCCTTATTATAAATACTGCTTACAACCTTTCTTATGAAAGAAATTGTATTATCAGCGTCAATACTTGTAGCCGTTTTACCAGTTCCAATAGCCCAGATTGGCTCATACGCAATTACAACTTTGCTTGCATCTTCACTTGATATATTTAAAAATGCATTTTTAATTTGATTTGTTAGGATATTTTCCATATCACCATCTTCTTTTTCCTTCAAACTCTCTCCAACACACAAAACTGGAACAAATCCATGTTTTAAGCAAGTATGAATTTTTTTATTAACAGTTTCATCACTCTCTCCAAAGTAAATCCTTCTTTCACTATGTCCTATTAAAACATGAGAAACTCCTACACTTTTAAGCATATTTGGAGAAATTTCACCGGTAAATGCTCCCTGCTCTTCAAAGTGTACATTTTGAGCTCCTAACTTTATGTTTGATCCACTAAGTGTATTTGAAGCTAATGCAAGAGAGGTAAATGGGACACATACAACAACCTCAGTTTTAGCATCTTTAACTTTCGGAATTAATTTATTTAAAAATTTATCTGTTTCCTCAACTGTGAAATGCATTTTCCAATTTCCCATTATTACATTCTTTCTCAAAAAAGACACCTACTTCATTATTTATTATTTAAAATATCAATTCCAGGTAAAACCTTACCTTCTAATAATTCAAGAGACGCTCCTCCACCTGTAGATATATGAGTCATTTTATCTCCAAAACCTAAAATATTAACAGCTGCAGCTGAATCTCCTCCACCTATTATTGTTGTAGCATCAGATTCTGCCATAGCCTTAGCAACTTCCATTGTTCCCTTATTAAAGTTAGAAAATTCAAAAACACCCATAGGACCATTCCAAATTATAGTTTTAGCATTTTTCAATGCATCTCCGAATAATTTACTTGTTTTTTCTCCAATATCTAATCCCATAAATCCATCTTCTATATTTTCATCATTAGTAACTCTTCTAGTTGCATCATTTGAAAACTTATCAGCTATAACATGATCTATAGGAAGTAATAAGCTAACATTCTTTTCCTTAGCTTTATTTAACATATCTTTTGCATACTCTAACTTATCTTCCTCAACTAAGCTTATTCCAACTGAATAACCTTGTGCTTTTAAGAATGTATAAGCCATGCCTCCGCCTATTACCAAAGTGTCAACTTTATCTAATAAATTATTTATAACATTTATCTTATCAGAAACTTTAGCCCCTCCAAGAACAGCTAAAAATGGCTTTTTAGGATTTTCAATAGCTCCACCTAAAAATCCTAGTTCTTTTTGTATTAAAAATCCACAAACTGCAGTATCTACAAACTTAGCTACACCAACTGTAGAACAGTGCGCTCTATGGGCAGTACCAAAAGCGTCATTTACAAATATATCGCAAATAGATGCTAAATCCTTCGAAAAACCATCTTCGCACTTACCTTCTTCCGCTCTAAATCTTGTGTTCTCAAGAAGAGCTATATCTCCATTATTCATTTCACCAACTTTTCTTCTAACATCGTCATCAACAACCAAATCACTTTGTAAGAATTCTACGTTAACTCCTAAAAGCTCTGAAAGTCTTGAGGCAACAATTTTTAAACTCATTGACTTATCAGGACCTTTAACCTTACCTAGATGAGAGCAAAGTATAACCTTCCCACCATTTTTATAGGCATACTTAATTGTGTCAAGAGCCCCTAATAATCTATTTTCATCAGTTATTTTTCCGTCTACTATAGGAACATTAAAATCACATCTAATCAAAACCCTTTTACCATTTAATTGAACATCTTCTATACTTTTTTTATTAAATGTCATACTTTTCCCCCTAAACATTTTAATTATTAATAAAGGTTGATCTTAAATAAAACCAACCTTTAAATACAATATCTTATAAGCTTTTAGCAACCATTTGTGCTAAATCTGCTAATCTGTTTGAGTATCCCCATTCATTATCATACCAAGAAACAACTTTAACCATATTGCCTTCTATAACCATTGTGCATGGAGCATCAATTATTGAGCTCCTCTTATCTTGTCTGTAATCCATAGATACAAGTGGCTCTTCTTCATATCCTAAAATTCCTTTTAAATTTGTTTCTGATGCTTTTTTAAATGCAGCATTGACTTCCTCAACAGTAACTTCTCTTGAAAGCTCAGCAACCAAATCAGTGCATGAAACTGTTGGAGTTGGAACTCTCAACGCAAATCCATTTAATTTACCTTTAAGCTCTGGTAATACTAAGGCAACGGCTTTTGCAGCTCCTGTTGTTGTAGGTATCATAGACTCAGCAGCAGCTCGAGCTCTTCTCAAATCACTATGCGGTGCATCCAATATTTTTTGGTCATTTGTATAAGAATGAACTGTTGTCATAAGTCCTTTAACTATCCCAAAATTCTCATGAAGAACCTTTGCAAATGGAGCTAAACAATTTGTAGTACACGAAGCATTTGAAATTATATTATGCTTCACAGGATCATACTTATCGTTATTAACCCCCATAACTATTGTTATATCTTCATTTTTTGCTGGAGCAGAAATTAAAACTTTTTTAACACTTCCACTTATATGAACTTTGGCCTTTTCTGCATCAGTAAAGAATCCTGTGGATTCAATTACTATTTCACACCCAACACTAGACCAAGGAATATTAGCTGGTTCTCTTTCTGCAAATATTTTTACTTCATTCCCATTTACAACAATAGAATCTTCCTTAACTTCAACTGTACCTTCAAATTTTCCAAAAAGAGAATCATATTTTAACAAATGTGCTAAAGTCTTAGAATTAGTTAAATCATTTATAGCAACTACTTGTAATTCATTACCATAATTTTCAAGTAAAGCCTTAAATACATTTCTTCCTATTCTTCCAAAACCATTAATCCCTATTTTAATCATTAGAATTCCTCCTAAATTTCTAATTAAATATATTAATATCTTTAACTGATTAATTAAAAATATTCTTCGTTATTTAATTAACGTATTAAAAAATAACTAAATCTTAATTTATTTTTAAATAACTATCTAATACAAATTATAAAACATAAAATTAATTTTTTAAATAATTATTTTTTAACAAATAACAATTTTTTATATAATAAAATAAGGTTCTATAGATATACTATAGAACCTTATTTTATTAATTAAACAATATTACTTAAATACTTATTAAACACATCAACTAATTCTTTAGACATATTACTTAAATTAAACTTTATATTTCCTTCTTTAACTCCAATTGAATAATCAGTAATTTCATCGCCTTCAATCATATTTATAAAACCTTCATAGTCATATAAAACAGTTAATAAATCCTTGGAAATATCATCCATATTAAGATTAAACAAAAACTTATCATTAACATCAATCACTTCTTTAGATATATTAAATATAATATCGCTATTGTTACTACTTATAAATGATTGCACTTCATCAATATTACTAGTTGTTACATACTTAACATTTTCTAAATCTGATAATAAATCATACGCTCTTAGATTAACTTCCTTAATTCCAGCAACAAATGAATCCATAATCTCTTTATAGTCAACATAATCCTCTGAATAAAGAATAGATATACTATTTTTTCTCGTTACAACTCCACTTATTACTCCTAATATATAAGCTACGGATTTCTGATTTATTAATAAGTTATTTGTATTTACATTTTCACTATTTATATAAACCAATTTTTTTACTTTATCCGAAATATCTATATTCGAAAACTTTTTAGATATAATGTAAACATTGTTATTATTTTTCTTTTTAGATAGTAATTTATCGAAATATTCTACAAATTTTTCATCGCTAGTTATATTTAAAGTTTTAAAATTATCAAGTGACTTTTCCATATTATATTTAAAACTATATTCAGCAAGACTTTTAAATTCATCACTATAAACATAAACAACTCTGTATTTATTAGAACTACAAGAACTCATAATTAAAAATATTGCCATAAAAATAAATACATATAATCTTCTCATAAATTAGTCCCTTCTATCGATTATAAAATCATCTTTTACCCTTTTCATAGAATTCTCCCAAAGATAGTGGAGAACTACTCTTTCTTACAAAAAACACAAGTGCAACCATGGTCAATATATACGGTAACATATAATATATCTCTGTAGGTACATTAACTAAAAATTTTTGAGATAATATCTCAAATGTTTGTGATAAAGAAAAAATCATACATGCAATAAAAGTTGTATGTGGTTTCCAATTACCAAATATCATAGCAGCCAATGCTATATATCCTCTTCCATTAACCATGCCAACTCTAAACAAATTTATATTAGCAATAGATAGTGCAGCTCCACCAATACCTGCCAAAACTCCTGATAACACCACACACACAAATCTAACTTTATAAACATTTATTCCTAAGGTATCTGCAGCTTTCGGATGTTCACCAACTGCTCTAATCCTATATCCTATGCTAGTCTTATATAAAATAAACCATGATAATACAACAACTACAATCGCACCTATTACAAACCAATTTAATTCAGATAATAATTTGCCTACAATAGGTATATTCTCAAACATTTCTTTAGGATACGGTACTACTTTAACTGTATCCGTTTGTCCCTGGGACCCAAATAAAACTTGTATTAAATAACTTGTTATAGATGTCGCAAACAAATTTATACCAATTCCCGATATGATTTGATTTGCTCTTAAAAATATACTCAATACCCCATGTATAGCTGCTGTAATACCAGCAAACAAACAAGCCATCAAAATTCCTACAACAGAACTTCCCGATATATGGGTTCCCCAAACTCCAAAAAAAGCTCCCATTATCATCATTCCTTCTATTCCTATATTTACAACTCCAGATTTTTCAGAAAAAACCGCTCCTATAGATGCAAATATTAGTGGAGTCGCAAATCTAAGCATTGTAGCTACGATAAATATAAAGTCTAAAAAATATGTATTTCCCACTATTTTACACCCCTTTTCTTAAACCTATTAGTAAGATATTTAAATACATATTCACCTGCTATAAACAAGATTATAACTGCCTGCACCAAAAAAATAATATCTTTAGGTATCCCATTAAACTGCAATTCTAAAGCAGATGCATTTAATGCACCGAACAATAAAGATGTTAAAACTATTGCTATGGGATTATTCCTAGCAACTAAAGTTACAGCTATACCATCAAAACCATAATTTAAAAAATTAAAAAGTTTAGGTACTCTATGCTGAATTCCTGAAACAAATATAGATCCTCCCAATCCAGCTATAAGTCCAGATATTACCATAGAAATTATTATAGATTTTTTAATATTAATCCCACCATATTCGGATGCATACTTATTATATCCAACACTTCTAAGTTCATATCCAACACGTGTATTATTTATAAAAAAATATACAATTACAATAAGCACAATACCTATAATTAATCCATAATTAGCCCTAAATGATGCATCACTGAATAGTCTTGGCAACATTGATGATTCACTAATTTGATAGCTTGATTCATATCCCGGTTCTTTCAAAAAAGTACTTATACACAAATTCAAAACGTTCATAGCTATAAAATTCATCATTATAGTATTAACAACTTCATTTGAATTTAATTTTACCTTTAAATACGCAGGTATAAATGCCCATAAAGATCCAGCTATCGTTCCTCCTAGAATAATTAAGATCAAATGTATAAACATAGGTATCCCCGGTATTACTCCAATTATTACAGCAGCCAAAATACCCATCATAAATTGTCCTTCAACACCTATATTAAATAAATTTGTTTTAAACGCAACCAAATGAGCAAGTCCGGTAAATATATAGATTGTTGTATACACTAAGGTCTCAGATAAACTAAATAAACTTCCAAAACTACCATCCCAAAAAGATTTTAAAAGTAATGTAACTGATTCCATAAATCCACTTTGTTTAGACCACATCACAAAGAAAATAGCTATAAATATCGATATGACTATAGATAATAAAGAGAAAATAATAGACTTGAACACATTATTAATTTTAGCATTTTCACCCACCAAACACACCTCCAGCCATCAATATTCCGATCTTATTCTCATCTGCTTCTTTCCTATCTAAAACTCTAGGAATATTCCCATTATATATAACTCCTATCCTATCAGATAAACTTAATATTTCATCAAGTTCTAATGATATCAATAAAATAGCTTTGCCATTATTTCTTTCCTCTATAAGCCTCTTATGAATATATTCAATAGATCCTACATCGAGCCCTCTAGTTGGTTGCACTGCTATTATAAGTTTGGGATTTTTATAAATTTCTCTACCTATTATAAATTTTTGCTGATTACCTCCAGATAAAATTGAAGCATTCACACTATCACTTATAGTTCTCACGTCAAATTCCTCTATAATTCTTTTTGCATGATCTCTTATTTTCTTATAATCAAGAAAAATCCCTTTTGAAAATTTACTTAAGTGTTGCATTCCTAAAATCGAATTTTCATACAAAGAATGTTGAAGTACTAATCCCGTCTTATGCCTATCCTCTGGTATACTCACTACATTTTTATTTATAATATCCTTTGCTGATAAATTTTTAATATCCTCTCCATTAAATAATATCTCACCTCCACAACATTTCCTTATACCAGTTAAAACTTCTACGAGTTCACTTTGTCCGTTACCATCAACTCCAATAATTCCAAATATTTCTCCATACTTGACATCTAAATTTAAACCCTTAATCGCATCTATACCTCTATTATCTTTTGCCATTAAATTTCGAATACTTAATACATTTCCAAATTCCTTTGACTTTTCAGTATACACATTTAAATCAACCTGTCTTCCCACCATAAGATTTGCAAGTTCTTCTATAGATGTATCTTCTGTATTTAATGTATCAATAAGTTCTCCCTTTCTTATAATTGTTACTCTATCACTCATACTCATAACCTCTTTTAATTTATGAGTAATAAGTATAATAGATTTGCCTTCATTAACAAGATTATTCATAATATCTCCCAACTCTTTTATCTCATCAGGAGTTAATACAGCAGTTGGTTCATCAAGTATTATTATATCTGCTCCTCTATAAAGCATCTTCAAAATTTCTACTTTCTGTTGTTGACCCACAGATATATCATGTATTTTACTATTTAGATCTATATTAAAATCATATTTATCAATTAATTTTTCAACTTTCTCATTTACAGAACTCTTATCAAATATAAATTTAAATTTAGTAGGTTCATGTCCAAGAACTATATTTTCTGCAACAGTAAAATTATGTACTAACATAAAATGTTGATGAACCATACCAATACCCTTAGATATAGCATCTTTAGGTGTACTTATTTTTGTTTTTTCACCATTTATAAAAATATCCCCTTCATCTTGATTATAAATACCATATAAGATATTCATAAGAGTTGTCTTTCCTGCCCCGTTTTCTCCAAGAAGAACATGTACCTCTTGTTTCCTTAAGTCAAAATTTATATTTTTATTAGCAATCATACCAGGAAATCTTTTAGTTATATTTTTCATCTCAACAACTTTCATAGATCATTCTCCCTTAATAAAAAAAAGCCACTATTATAAAAAAACTATTCTCTTCTTATAAAAGTAGCTTTAAACCGATCAAAATTATATATTAAAATTTTTAAGTTCTTCAATAGTTTTAGGTACAACTATTTCTCCATTTTTTATCTTATTACTATACTCTTCAACCTTATCTAATACTTGTTGAGTAACCTTTCCGTTTTTATTCTCAACTAAAGATACAGCTCCATCTTTTAATCCTAATTCAACTGTAGTAGCAACAAATCCATTCTCCAAAGTTTTCCTTACAACATCATATACAGCAATATCTAATTTTTTAATCATCGAAGTAAGTATTACATCTTCATATTCAGGAAGCGTAAGTGTTTGATCTTGATCTACACCAATACAATAATTTCCAGTTTCCTTTGCAGCCCTAAACATACCTATACCAACAGCTCCAGCAGCATGATATACTATATCGACACCATCATCAAAAAGAGACTTACCTATTTCATAACCTTTAGACACATCCGAGAATGTACCTGCATATCTAGAAGTATTGCCATCCTCTAAAAGTTTTCCTGCTTCTGGATTAACACTCTTAACTCCAGCAATAAAACCAACTTCAAATTTTTTAATTAATGGAGAATCAGTTCCTCCAATAAAACCAATTTTATTAGTTTTTGTCATCATACCGGCTAAAACCCCAGCTAAAAACGACCCTTCTTCTTCTTTAAAGTTAATATTGTACACATTATCCCCTTCTACTACATCATCTATCATAACATAATTAACTTTAGAATTCTTTTTAGATGCATCACTAATAACTTCCTTTAACTTATATCCAACACCTACAACCAAATCGCTATTTTTTGATAACCTCTCCATATAAGGTATGAAATCTGTATTCTGCTTAGGTTCCAATACCTGAAGATCAATTCCAAAATCTTCTTTAGCCTTTGTCAGCCCCTTATAAGTTATATCATTAAAAGATTTATCGCCAAGAGATCCTTCGTCAGTAATCATACCAACTATTAATTTCCTCCCCTCAACTACTTGTCCAGAATCCGAGTTGTTAGAAGTATTTTCTTGAGTAGATGAAATAGAATTACAACCTACTAAGAAAAAAATTGAAGCAGCTATAGAAATGAACATAGGAAAAAGTTTTCTCTTTTTCATAATTTTTATAACCTCCAAGATAATTAAATTTTTTTAATCACTCCAAACTGATTATATCACAATAAGTTATATCAACTCATATTTTTTCATTAATTTCTATAAAAATTATTTTTTATTTTATCAAAGTAATAAATAACTCTGTTTAGATCTTCTATATAATCAAAATCTAATATTTTGAAAACGTTTTACTTTAATAATGTGTAAAATATTTCTCCTATATATTAAAAAAATATTTATATTTTATAAATTTTAAAATTGATTTTTGTTTTTTTTTATAATATAGTTATTACATTAGTACATAATAAAATATTGATTATAATTAAGTATTGTGAATATATATTCATAATACCTTTGAGGATTAATTATGATAATTATTCAAACTACAAATTTTAATTATAGAACCTATTTGTGAAAAAAGTTTAACCTATATATTAAAAAATATTGATTATGATTTTAATACTCTTGTACCTAAGAATGCATCTCAATATCAAATTAATAAATTTATTCTACATAACGATAAAATACGTTGCTTTAATTCATTGGGATATTTTGTGATTAAATTAAAAAAGGATTTATCTCCAATTGGTTTTATATCTATTATACCTAGATATATACATGAAAATTTAATTAATGAACTTGGATATTTTATTATAAAATATTACAGAAATAATAATTTTATGAAAGAAGCTATATTTCATACTTTAAATTATGTATTCAACAATACAAATATAGATAAAATATATTCTCTTGTTGAAGATTCAAATTCAGTATCAAAACACATATTATTAAATATTATGATGTTCAATTTTATTGGCTCATTACCAAATTGTAGTAAATTAACACAAGTATACTATTTAACTAAGTCAAAATTTTTAAATCAAAAAGAGCTTATATATATTAAAACAAATAAATGTTTAATTAAAAATAAAAGAACCTTGATTTAAATCAAGGTTCTTTTATTTTTAATTATATTCCTAATTAATTGATATATTATTAATAAACACAGGTGATAATTTAAACAAAAAACTATATATATGATTTTTATCAATATAATTAATACATTCATCCTCAAAACTCTCAAATGTACTTCCATAATCTTTCGATCTAACATTCACTATAATTGAAGAATATTTACTCATTTGATATGAATGCTTCTTTTCAAATTCATCATCAATATAAGAACTGGCATTGATTTGAATAAATTCATGAATATTTTCAATCCGAATTCCTACACCATCATTCCTATAGAAATCTATCCACCTAATATCTGTTATATTCCCAGTTCTTTGAGGAGTCATATAATCCGTAAATTGATTATTTATGTTACTCTTATACTCGCCAAGATTACTCCCTTTATTCCTATCATTATAATTTTCTAATGGTCCTCTTCCATAATACTGTATATTTTTAAAATTAGTTGGTATAAATACCTTAAATCCAACTGATCTGGCGTGAGGTATCCCATATTTTAATAACTCCATATACAAATCTATACTAATTTCTCCATATTCATTTATCCTATATGTTGTAATAAGAACTGAATTATTTAAATCATATATTAATCTATAAAACCTTATTACTATACATCCATTTTCATATGAAACATTATAATTATTATTTGCATTTATCTTAGAAATATTTTTCCAAAATACTACTTTATCGTATATGTTGAATAATCTTTCATTATCATTTAGTGGATTCCAAAAATCAATTAATAACTCTGAATTTATTAAATCATCGTTTTTATATCTATAATGCTTAAGATTTCCTGATGCTTTGTTAAAAACAATATAATATTCCTCAGATTTAACTTCAAATTTATCCTCTAAATCGTTTACTATGAAATTTTGAATCTTCTTACTATTTACATTTACTTCACAAAGTGAATTATCCAAATTTATTTTAAATTGATTATTTGATATTTCAAACCCTCTATTCGCCCAATTTGTACCCTCATTTAATACAAATCCAATATTTAAGAAAAACTCATTACCATTTAAATTATTGATCTTTTCAATATCATGTATATTAAATACAATTTCACTCATAGGTTCTACATTAACTATAGCCATATCTCCTTGCACTACTTTACCATCAACTAAATAATTCCATTTCAGCATGTAATCCTTTAAATTCTTAAATAGATTTTTATTTCTAATGAGAATCTTACCATTTAAAATATCATAATCTCTTATATCTATATTTTGATATGCATGCTTAACCTCGGTAACTTGTGGTTTAAGTTTCCTGGATGCCAATAATATACCATTAGCACAAAATGCAGAATCATTTGGAGAATCATTAAAATCTCCTCCTGTTGCTAAATATCTCTGTGAATGTACCTTCTTTTTAATCATATTTCTTTTATTATCAAAATCATTAAATATTATTCTCGTAGCATCAATGTTATAAAAATTCTTATTTCTCAAATATTCTATATCCATTCCCTTAGAAAATAGTTTAACTTCATCTATCACTCCATTAATACCCTCATAATGTGTATAACTATTATTCCCTCCAACTTGTATTCTATCTTTAAAATACGCTATATTATAATTAAAAATTTTCTCTCCAACCAAATTATCATCTATAAATAATCTCATAACATTATCTTTATATGTAGCAGTCACATTATGAAAATTATTAACCCAATCTTCAGGTGTTATAAATATAATTGTATCAAATATTCCCGAATTATCTCTTACATAAAATTCAACAACTCGATTATTAGATTTATTATAATTCGTAATTTCCCTTACTCCAAACTCATTTCCTTTCTTTAGATAAACACACCCTTCCCCTTCGTATATACTCGGTTTTACCTTAAGATCTATAGTAAATTCATCAAACTTTAAATTTTTAGTATTATCATATAATATTACTCCTTTATATCCGTTCCCCTTATATCCATCTTCTATGTATCCCTCAAATTCACCGTGAAACATATTACAAGGAGTAATAAAGGTTCCTATACATGGAGTTTCCCTATAAACACCTTGATCTATGAAATCCCATATAAATCCTCCTTGAACGTTATCAATGCTTTCAAATTTTTCGATATATTTATCTAAACTCCCACCACTATTTCCCATGGAATGGGCATATTCACATAAAATATAAGGTTTATTTGGAATATATTTACTCTGTTTTTCAATATCATTTATTCTTACATACATCTTACTTACAACATCACTTGCATAATATTTATCTCTCTCGCCTTCATAATGAATAATTCTACTTCCATCTCTTAGATTTACATAATTATATAAATCTCTAAATATACTCCCACCTCCACTTTCATTTCCAAGAGACCATATCAAAACACTAGGATTATTTTTATCCCTCTCTACAAGTGAATTAATTCTATCAAAGCATGCCCCTCTCCATATTTCCTTATCTCCAGGTATTTCACCCTCAACACCGTGTGCTTCTATATTTCCCTCATCAATTACATAAACTCCATATTCATTACATAAAGAAATAAAATAAGGATGGGTAGGATAGTGAGAAGTTCTCACAGAATTTATATTATTTCTCTTAATCTCTTTTACATCAAATTCCATATCTAAAGTCGATAATGCCCTACCTTTTGTTGGATGTGTTTCATGCCTATTTACTCCTTTGAACAAAATCGGCTTTCCATTTATATACATTTTATTCCCTTTTATCTCAAAAGTTCTAAATCCAACTCTCGTATGTATTGATTGCGTCTCATTAAGTAAATCATTTTTAAGAGAAATAACTAAGTTATATAAATTAGGTTCCTCTGCAGACCATTTCTTAGGCTCTTTTATATTCAAACATAAATTAAAATTTCCTTTTATTGCATCCTTATACGTATAACTATTATCAAAATTCCCCATATTCTCAATACTACTTATTAAATTCCATTTTTCATCAAATAAAACAGTAGATATGCTATAATTTCTATTCTCATTAAGGTAATTTATCAAATTTACATTTAATATTAAATCAAAATTCTTTAAATCATCATCAGCATTAGTTATAACTTCAAAATCAGCAATATGTATCTTAGGTGTTCTATACAAAAATACGTCCCTAAAAATCCCACTTAAACGAATAAAATCCTGATCTTCAAGAAAACTTCCATCACACCATCTAAAAACTTGAACAGATATGTAATTTTTACCACTTACTAAAAAATCTGTGATATCAAATTCGCTCGGAGAAAAACTATCTTCACTATATCCAACAAATTCCCCATTTATCCATAAATAAAAACACGATTCAACTCCTTGAAATGATATATACACTTTATCATTAAGCCAAGATTCATCTACAAAAAAATCTCTTCTATAATTACCAATAGGATTAAATTTCTTAGGGGCTTTATAAAATTCCAAATTTTCAAACCCAGTCCAGGGATACTTAAAATTTACATATATAGGAAAATCATATCCTTCCATTTGCCAATTACTAGGTACATTTATATCTCCCCAATTAGATACATCATAATCCTGTTTATAAAAATCCAAATTCCTATACTTAGGTGCATAATCAAGTGAAAATTTCCATTTTCCATTTAATACTTTAATATTGTCACTATCTTTTATTTTCACACTATTTAATGGATCTTTCTTTACATCTGATAACAAAATTTCACGATTAGGATAGGGCAAAAAGAAACTCCTAGCAATTTCCCTATTTATATGAAACACATCAACTCTATCATCCCATTCATTAAAATCAGCATAAACTTTAGGAAACTCCTTAACAAAACTATTTAAACTAACTACTCCTTTAACTTCTCTATTTATAGCTACAAATATAGAAATACCGATTATTATAAAACCAAGCGGTAGTATAAATAGTTTAAACATTTTATATAACATTATCTTTACACTTAACAAAATTCACCTTCCCAAAATAACAAAACTAAGCATGTGGTTAGCTTACCTCACTCTACTATTTTTTATTACTTAAAAAACAAAAAGTACTTGCACATGCAAGTACTTTTATTAATAAATTCCCATTTTCTGATAATATCTTCCTTTGCGGTATCTTAAAACCTCATCATAAGAATCATCTTTTACATTGTGATTTGAACAACGACAATCACCATACGAATTAAAATTTTTAAAATCAGAGTCATTTAAATCTCTAATTAAATTTCTTTTTAGAGTTTTAGATACAACTCCTGCTATAGTTACAACTGATGCTATACCTATTGCTGATATCGCCGCAATAGCAGTTCCCTTATTCATTTTTTTCATAATATTACCCCCCTATTATTAAAAAATATTTTCACCCTAAGTTCTGATATATTATAAATTATGTTACAAATATTTTATAAATATACTTAATAATAATATATTTAAAACTTAAATTTAAGTATAAAATATTTATTGATTAATGTCATTACTTTTTTATTTATGATTAAGGAGATTAATATGAATTATCTAAATTTAATTATGATTTCTTTCCTCATAATAAATTTATCAATAATATTTTTTGTAATAATAAACGAAAGACGCCCTCCTGAAAAAAGCTTAATATGGATTTTAACATTGATTTTTTTCGGTCCTATAGGATTTATATTTTACCTATTTCTCGGCAAAGACATACAAAGACCTTATTTAAAAAATAATTTATTATATAAACTTCATTTGTTTGATTATTCATCGAATGAATCTGTTATAGAGCTCATACCCAAAAATAATGATTATGATGAAATTATACAAACAATAGATCTAGTTTCTAAAATTAATGTATTTCCAATAACTAAATATTCAAAAATTGAAATATTTTCAAATGGTATACAAAAATTTGATTCATTAAAAAATGAACTTAACGCTGCAAAACATCACATACATATGGAATATTTTATAGTTAGAGATGACCATATTGGAAATGAAATAAAAAACATACTCATTAGAAAATCAAATGAAGGGGTAAAAGTAAGATTCATATTAGATAAAATAGGATGCCATAAATTATCTAAAAAATATATAAATGATTTAAAACAAAATGGAATAAAAGTATTATTTTATTCCTATATGTCAACACCATTTTTAAAGCTGATAAATACTCAAATAAATTATAGAAACCATAGAAAAATAGTTATAATAGATGGAATAACTAGTTTTACTGGTGGAATCAATATTGGAGATGAATATCTTGGGAGATCGTCTATTGGAAATTGGAGAGATACTCATTTAATGATAAAAGGAGAATGCTCTCTTGCAATACAAGATGTATTTATAGATGATTATACAAATCTTATGAAACTAAAAGATAAAAATTATTCAAAAGATGATATAACAAATGATATATCAAACTATTTCCCAAAACCTAAAGAAAACAATATACTCTTAACCCAAATAATAAGAAGTGGCCCTAATTTATCAAAAGATAATATGATACTCCCCATAATAAAACTCATAAGCATAGCTAAAAAAAATATTAGAATTTGTACTCCATATTTTATACCATCTGCTGGATTTCTTGATATATTAAAAATTTCAATATTATCTGGTGTTGAAATAAGCATAATATTTCCTGGAAAACCTGACCATAAACTAGTTTATTATGCATCGAAAACATATCTAAGAGAACTTTCAAACATAGGGTGTAAAGTGTATTTTTATGATAAAAATTCATTTATACACTCCAAATTTATAATAGTTGATGATTATATCGTAACTGTTGGAAGCACCAATATGGACATAAGAAGCTTCGAACTTAACTATGAAATGAATTTAATAATATATGACCACAATATTTGTGATAAATTTATATCTATCTTTGAAGAGGATATAAAAAATAGCACACTTGCAAATATAGAGTCATTTGAAAATATATCAATATATCAAAAATTCTATGAAAATATATCAAGATTGTTTTCATCCCTTCTATAAAAAATAGAGCAGATAATATCTGCTCTATTCTAATTACTAAAATCTATTGGAGAATAATAACGTACAGGAGCTTCTTTCCTAACCATATAATTAACATGTACATTATTTAAATTTGTATATCCACTCTCTATTAAAACATTTTTTATATTCTTTACAATTTCATCGAATCTCTTCTTAGACATTATAAATTTTGTATTTAAATATATATGTACAATATGCGGTTCATCGATATTTTTATTATAAAAAGCCTTGTGATCATACTTTCCTTTTAAAATTTGCATTTCTGTATATATTTTAAATATTTCTGGAAATTCATTCTTTAGATCTTGCTCTAAACTTTCTTTTAATTGCCTCGCAAACCTTTGACTCATTAAATTATCCTTATTATTATGAAGATAACCATCTCCTATAATATGCCCTCTGGAAGATAAATTAAATGTATATGTTTCATTTGGAATGTAAAAATCAACAGTCCCAATATATGTATTAGAATTGATATCGTAATCAACATCAATATCACCATAAAATTTATCTTTGTATGTATAATTTAAATGATTAGTTAAATTTATTTGTGAAGCTTCCATATTCTTAACATATATTATGTACCTATTATACAAAAACATAAACGCCGAAAGACACACTATACCACATACAATAATAAAAGTCCAAATTATTTCCTTTTTGTTCCTCTTAAATCGCAATAAATAACTCATAAACTTCCCCTATTAAAATTTCTTAAAATTATGTAATAAATATTATAACATATATATTTTAAGCTTATACAGCATTTATTACATAAAAATATTTTAATTGAATACAAAATATGAAATAATGTATAATTATACATTATTATTAAAATTATTTAAGGAGAGTTATTAAAAATGAAATTAAATAAAATGCTAATTAGTTTATTTTCAATTCTCATATTACCACTATTTTTTGTATCCTGTAACTCAAATACAAATAAATTAGAATCAATAAAACAAAGTGGAAAAATAACACTAGGTACTTCTGCAGATTACCCTCCATATGAATTCCCTTTTATAGATGAAAATGGAAATGAACAAATAGTAGGATTTGATATAGAAATTGCAAAAGAAATTGCAAAAGATTTAGGAGTAGAACTCGTTATTAAAAATCTAGACTTCTCAGGATTATTAGATGCATTAAATTCAAATAATGTAGACTTTATATTATCTGGAATATCTCCAACCGAGGAAAGAAAACAAAGTATAGATTTCTCAGAAATATACTATACAGCTGAAAATGTTATAATTACGCTAAATCCCAACATTAAATCTATAGATGATCTAAAGAATTTAACTGTAGGTGTACAACTTGGTAGTATTCAAGATAGACTTGCTCAAGATAATTTAAAAAATTCAGAAATCAAAACATTATTGAGAATACCTGAGCTAATTCTTGAATTATTATCTAAAAAAGTTGATGCACTATTAATAGAAACTCCTGTTGCTCTTCAATATCAAAAAAGAAATCCTGAATTATTTATAGTGAATGACCCAAGTTTAAACAATAAAATTCAAGGATCTGCTGTTGGTATAAAAAAAGGTAATAAAGATTTAGTAAATGAAATAAATAAAACGATCACAAGATTAATTAAAGATAATAAAATCAACGAATTATTCAACAATTCAATTGAACTTGCTGAAAAACTCAATAAGTAAAATATAAAATGGAGGTAACAATTTTTGAATTTCAATTTTTTAATAAAATATTATCCATTCTTTTTAGACGGAGTTAAAATAACTTTACTTTTAGCTTTAATTACAATAATATTCGGAAGTATAATTGGTCTTATACTATGTATACTAAAAATTTCAAAATATAAAATATTACGAACAATAGGATCTATATATATTGAAATTATTCGTGGAACCCCACTAATTGTTCAATTAATTATTATACATTATGGTTTAAAAATTAATATGACAGAACTTACATCAGCCTCTATTGCACTTTCATTAAATAGTGCTGCCTATATAGCTGAAATAATGAGAGCTGGTATAGTATCTATAAATAAAGGGCAAATGGAAGCTGCTAAAAGCCTCGGAATGAATCAATTTACTGCAATGAAACTTATTATAATTCCCCAAGCTATTAAAAATATACTACCAGCACTTGCAAATGAATTTGTAGTACTTATAAAGGAGTCAGCAATTGTTTCTTATATAGGTCTTGCAGATTTAATGTACAAAGCAAACCAAATAAGGAGTTTAACTTATTTAACTTTAGAACCTCTATTAGTTGCTGCACTAATATATTTAGTAATAACATTTACTTTATCAAAATTTATACATTATTTTGAAAGGAAATTAAATAGAGATAATGATTCAAATTAAAAATTTAAATAAATATTTTGGCAAACATCATGTACTTAAAGATATTTCATACAACATAAAAAAAGGTGATGTCATATCTATTATTGGTCCAAGCGGTTCTGGAAAGAGCACTTTACTAAGATGTATGAATTTACTAGAAATACCCACTAGTGGAGAAATTATTTTTCAAAATACTAATATACAAAAAACTAATATAAATAAAATTAGAGAAAATATGGGAATGGTTTTTCAACACTTTAACTTATTTCCACATATGACTGTGCTTGAAAATATAACCTTAGGACCTATTAAGGTTAAAAATATACCTAGAGAAGAAGCCAATAAACTAGCAATAAATTTACTTGAAAAAGTAGGATTAGTCGACAAAAAAGATATTTATCCATCAAAATTATCTGGTGGGCAAAAACAAAGAATTGCAATAGCAAGATCTCTTGCAAATAAACCAAATGTATTATTATTTGATGAACCTACTTCTGCATTAGATCCAGAAATGGTTAAAGAAGTTCTTTACGTCATGCGTGAACTTGCTAATGAAGGTATGACTATGGTTATAGTTACCCATGAAATAAACTTTGCAAAAGAGGTATCAAATAAAATAGTTTTCATGGATGATGGAAAAATAATCGAAGAAAATTCACCAAACGAATTTTTCAATAATACAAAAAGCGATCGTGCTAAAGAATTTTTAAGTAAGGTATTATAAAAAACAGCTTAGAACAAATTTCTAAGCTGTTTTTATTTTCTATATTTAGTATTTGTTATTTCATAAGCTTCCTTATAATAAAGATTACTTAATTTGAAAATAAGAGGAATAGCTCCAAACATCCAAAATCCTAATATTAGATACTTTATAACATAAAAAAATAATGGTAAATAAAACATTTTAAATATGTAATTAAGAACTACAAATAATAGTATTGTTGTAGATGCACCTATTATAATCTTCATTACATTATCTACATTACTTGCTTCAGGAGAAAAATTCACATATCTATATTCAAATAAATGCCCCAAAAAAACTCCTATAAATATTCCCATAGTTTTATAATAATCAACTCCTATAACATTATTACCAACAAGGAATATCCCTAAAAATAATATTAAAACCAAACTTCCTATAAATATATTAGTCTTAAATATATCAAGTTTTATTAACACTTCATTTAAAATTATAGAAACTATAATAGCTAATATAATTCCACCTAAAACATCTATAGGCCAATGAAGACCCAAATATATTCTCGATAATCCAACTAAAAATATAACAATAATACTTATAAAAAATACCATCTTGCTTCTTGTAAATATAGATAAACTTGTACCAAAAACCGTTATATTTTGTGTATGCCCACTTGGAAAAGAATAACCTGTAGCTGAAAACTCTCCAACCGACTCTATACCATCAACTCCAATAGGACGAGGCGACTGCACTAAGTTTTTAACAATATTATTCAAAACTCCTGAACATGACATAATAATAGCAAGCTTAAATCCTATATCCTTATTATAACACCAATAAATAATACATATAACAAATACTGGGATATAAAAACTTCCTAATGATGTTATAATCAGCATAATAAAATTTAATATATCAGAGGAAAAACTCTGTAAAAAATGTATTAATTCCAAATCAATGCTCCTCCAGAATATCTTTAATTATCCTACCACTACTTCTAAAATCAAGTTTCATGAATGAAGCTATAGTAGGTGCAATATCCACTAAACTACATTCATTTAATTCAACACCTTTTTTAATTCTATAACCATGGTTAATAAATATCCCTTGAGAATTCTCATAGTCATTAGAATATCCATAAAATGATTTATTAATCCTATCACTAATATATAGAGATTGTGTCATATCATCTATAAATTCACTTTTATTTAGTTCCTCACTAAAAATACAGAAAATATTTCCTTGTATTCTGAAGGAAAATTCATCTAAATCAAACCTTTCATACTCAGATACTTCATAAACAGCTTTAATATAATTACTATATTTTTTCATTATATCATCTAAAAACACTTTAACTTTACCGTAATCATTTATATTATTTGGTTGTTTTAAATATATAAATGCACTTCCACCTTCACAATGTGCATAAGCTATGTAATTATTAATTCTTCCTCTTTTATTAACACTTATTAATCCATTCTTAAGAAATATATAATTAATATTTATTATATATTTACATTCACATGGACCTCCTCCTGATACTAATGATATCGTTAAATTATTTAATATATTTTTATTATCACACCATACGAGTAAATCCCCTAGCTTACGATCAATATTCCTTAATGCATCTAGTGAATTTTTTTCACAATTCATTCCATATCTCTGTCTTACATAGTCCAGATGATCAAGATTCATAAATATAACATTAGATTTTTTACTTTCTAAAATCTCCATCGCTAAAATGGAAGAAAAATTATCAGAATCTGGTTGTATCCCAACTCTCAATACACTCGAATATTTAAATATATTTTTAAGCATATAAAAAGAAGAACCTTTTACAATTCCCCTAAATAAATCCTTTATATTTACACTATTATTAATATCAGAAAAATTATATTTAAAATTACTATAACCCATATTAGGCCAAGAAATCAAACTAACATTATTACCTTCACTCTTAAATAAATCTAATATATTTGGAGATTGAATATCTTCATACTCTTTATGCCTATATTTCCTAACTTTAACATTATAATTATTAAAATAAATTCCATGTTTTTCGGGAAATTCTCCAGTAAGAATTGTTGTATTAACTGGATTTTTAAAATTAGGATACTGATTTTTAACCTTTCTAACAACTGAACCTTTGGAAATAATATAATTAAAATTTTCAAATTCTTTCAGCATATCATAATCTCTACTTATTAAAGAATTAACGAAAACAACTAAGAGATATTGCTTCATAACTAATCACCTTTTTTAAAATATAAAAGTCAAAAATCATATATAAAATTAATACAAATTGGGGGCTCTACCACAAAAATGTGGTAGAGAGGGGAATTTTCAGATGTATCTATCCTTTGGGATTATGAATTCAACACATCTTATGCTCTATAATTTTTATAGAGCACACTTTATTTATACCATATATTACTACAAAATTCAACTATTCAAAATATAATTAAAAACTAAAAAATTTAAAATTTCTACAAATATTAATTATTTTTTCTTAGAATTATACAATATAAATACGATAATTGTTAAAATAATAATTATAATTAAAGAATATTTGCTATTTTCAATATTATAAATGAAATTATTTGAATCCATCCCTGTATAAAAAATAGAATTTAATTTTATTGGTTTATCTTCTATTGATAGTACATACTGCTTGAAAAATTTATAGGTTGCATGCAATGAAACTGTGATAATTATATTTTTGTACATCAAAAATATAATTGATAAAAATATATTAAAAACAAAAATATAAATCAAATATATTCCTACTCTTTGATAATTTATAAAATATATAAAAGTATAAAGTAAAGAAGCCAAAAATAAAGATAAATAAATATTATATCTAAAATTAAGTATATTAATAAGCCAAGATTTATATAAAATCTCTAAAAAAAATGTTTGTATATAAACAAATATAAATACTACTAAAAGCTGTAAAAGATTTATAAAACTAATTTCAGTATTAAATTTTAAAAATAAAACCTTATCTTTTATAATAAATACAGATACCAACAAAAATAAAAAAATTATTGATAGTATCAAACCCTTTATATTAGAAAATAAAAAATTTTCCTTAATTCCTACAAATAGAAAATTTAATTTTCTCTCTTCAATCACCAATATATAAATAATTAATATTAATAAAATAGAAAAATTAGGTAAAAACAATTTATAAAATAATTCATATAATAAATTTAATTCATTAAAATTAAACTTACTTTTTAGAAAATTACTAATAATCTGTGACAATATTGGAGAAAAAAAATAATATATACTCAGTACTATAATGAATACAACATAAAACCTAGGTTTAAATTTACTCTCATCAGTTCCAATATTATTTGAATTAAAATCCATATTATTATGATTTAAATTATAATTTAACATAATTCCTCCAAATAATATATAGTAAGTAAACAAAAAGAAGTAAGAGCGATGCTCTTACTTCTGAAACAAACTGGCAATGACTTACTCTTCCATAGGGGTAACCCTAAAGTACCATCAGCACAGTGTAGCTTAACCTTCCTGTTCGGTATGGATAGGGGTGTTACCTACACGTTATAATCACCAGATACTGAGAAATATTTTAATCTCTCAAAATTGTATATAAATAATAACTTGCTAAGTATTTGGTCAAGCCCTCGACCTATTAGTATAAATCAGCTAAATATGTTACCATACTTACACCTTTTACCTATCAACCTTGTGTTCTTCAAGGGGTCTTACTAGCTTACGCTATGGGAGATCTTATCTTGAGGTGGGCTTCACGCTTAGATGCCTTCAGCGTTTATCCCTTCCTAACTTAGCTACCCAGCCGTGCTCCTGGCGGAACAACTGGTTCACCATTGGTTAGTCCATCCCGGTCCTCTCGTACTAAGGACAGCTCCTCTCAAATCTCCTGCGCCCGCGACGGATAGGGACCGAACTGTCTCACGACGTTCTGAACCCAGCTCGCGTGCCGCTTTAATGGGCGAACAGCCCAACCCTTGGGACCTACTTCAGCCCCAGGATGCGACGAGCCGACATCGAGGTGCCAAACCTCCCCGTCGATGTGAACTCTTGGGGGAGATCAGCCTGTTATCCCCGAGGTAGCTTTTATCCGTTGAGCGATGGCCCTCCCACGAGGTACCACCGGATCACTAAGTCCTACTTTCGTACCTGCTCCACTTGTAGGTGTCGCAGTCAAGCTTCTTTATGCCTTTACGCTCTACGAAGGATTTCCATCCCTTCTGAAGAAACCTTTGAACGCCTCCGTTACTCTTTTGGAGGCGACCGCCCCAGTCAAACTGCCCATCTAACAGTGTCCTGTACCCAGTTCATGGATTCCAGTTAGAATTTCAGTAATATCAGGGTGGTATCCCAACATCGACTCCTCTAAATCTGGCGATCTAGATTCCCAGTCTCCCACCTATCCTGTACAAATATTACCAAAACTCAATGCTAAACTACAGTAAAGCTCTACGGGGTCTTTCCGTCCAATCGCGGGTAGCAAGCATCTTCACTTGCACTACAATTTCGCCGGATTTGCAGTTGAGACAGTGCCCAAGTCATTACGCCATTCGTGCGGGTCAGAACTTACCTGACAAGGAATTTCGCTACCTTAGGACCGTTATAGTTACGGCCGCCGTTTACTGGGGCTTAAGTTCACCGCTTCTCTTACGATAACAGCTCCCCTTAACCTTCCAGCACCGGGCAGGCGTCAGCCCCTATACTTAAGCTTTCGCTTTTGCAGAGACCTGTGTTTTTGATAAACAGTTGCTTGGGCCTATTCTCTGCGACCATATCTCTATGGCACCCCTTCTCGCTAACTTACGGGGTCAATTTGCCGAGTTCCTTAACTGCAATTCTTCCGCTGGTCTTTGGATTCTCACCTCGCCTACCTGTGTCGGTTTGTGGTACGGGCACTAATTATCTACCTAGAAGTTTTTCTCGTCAGTGTGAAATCAGATACTTCGACTCATTCGTCTCCCCATAAAGAATCAACTTAAACACATATATGGATTTTCCTCTATATGCTATCTCTTCTCTTAGACCAACCTCCATCTGTTGGCTATCCTATCCTTCTGCTTCCCTCCATCGATCAATCAATAATTAGTGGTATCGGAATCTCTACCGATTGTCCATCACTTACGCCTTTCGACCTCAGCTTAGGTCCCGACTTACCCTGGGCGGACGAACCTTCCCCAGGAAACCTTAGGCTTTCGACCATTAGGATTCTCACCTAATTCTCGCTACTTATGCCAACATTCTCTCTTGTATAAAATCCACTATTGCTCTCGCTTTAGCTTCAGCTCTTATACAACGCTCCCCTACCAATGTTTCCATTCCACAGCTTCGGTGATGAGTTTTAGCCCCGTTTATCTTCGGCGCAGAAACTCTCGACTAGTGAGCTATTACGCACTCTTTAAATGAATGGCTGCTTCTAAGCCAACATCCTAGTTGTCTTAGAATCTCCACATCCTTTACCACTTAACTCATACTTTGGGACCTTAGCTGGTGATCTGGGCTTTTTCCCTTTTGTCCAAGAATCTTATCACTCTTAGACTGACTGCTAATAAACAAATATAGGCATTCGGAGTTTAATAAGGTTCGGTAACCTTACGGCCCCTAGCCCATTTAGTGCTCTACCTCCTATATTCTATAAATTAACGCTAGCCCTAAAGCTATTTCGGGGAGAACCAGCTATCTCCGAGTTCGATTGGAATTTCTCCGCTATCCACAATTCATCCCATGGTTTTTCAACACCAACGTGGTTCGGTCCTCCACGAAGTTTTACCTTCGCTTCAACCTGATCATGGATAGGTCACCCGGTTTCGGGTCTACAACATGCAACTATTCGCGCTATTAACACTCGATTTCTCTTCGACTCCAGTCCTTAAGACCTTAATCTCGCTACACATCGTAACTCGTTGGCTCGTTCTACAAAAAGCACCTCATCACACATATTACGTGCTCTGAGCGGTTGTAAGCACACAGTTTCAGGTTCTATTTCACTCCCCTTCCGGGGTTCTTTTCACCTTTCCCTCACGGTACTACTCCACTATCGGTCATCAGGTAGTATTTAGCCTTGGGTGGTGGTCCACCCTGCTTCCCACAAGGTTTCTCGTGTCTCGTGGTACTCTGGGTAAGTCCCTCTCAATTTCAGTTTTAAATTACGTGGCTTTTACACTCTTTGGCTTAGATTTCCATCTATATTCATCTAACTTACTCTCTCAATTATAGACTCCCTCAACCCCCAAGTTTCCTTGGGTTTGGGCTCTTCCCCTTTCGCTCGCCGCTACTTAGGGAATCGATATTTCTTTCTCTTCCTACAGGTACTTAGATGTTTCAGTTCCCTGCGTCTACCCTCTAATAACTATTTATTCATTACTAGATACATAGTCTCTCACTATGTGGGTTCCCCCATTCGGAAATCTACGGATCAATAACTATTTGCGTCTACCCGTAGCTTATCGCAGCTTATCACGTCCTTCATCAGCTCCTGATGCCAAGTCATCCTCTGTGCGCTCTTAGTAGCTTGACCTATTTGTTATATATTTTTTCCAGCTCTTAAATTACTATTGCTAATAATTTAACTTGCTACCTTTCGCATTATTTACTATTTATATACAATTTTCAAAGATCTTTATTTCTTTTATTAAGTAACCTCTATATTATTAGGTCACTCACAATTGAATAGGAAAAAGTTCTCTCTTTCATTTCCTTAGAAAGGAGGTGATCCAGCCGCAGGTTCTCCTACGGCTACCTTGTTACGACTTCACCCCAATCACTGACCCCACCTTAGACTGCTGCCTCCTTTCGGTTAGCCCACAGGTTTCGGGTGTTGCCAACTCTCATGGTGTGACGGGCGGTGTGTACAAGACCCGGGAACGTATTCACCGCGACATTCTGATTCGCGATTACTAGCAACTCCATCTTCATACAGGCGAGTTTCAGCCTGCAATCCGAACTGAGATGAGTTTTATAAGTTTTGCTCACTATCGCTAGCTTGCTTCTCTTTGTTCTCACCATTGTAGCACGTGTGTAGCCCTAAACGTAAGGGGCATGATGATTTGACGTCATCCCCACCTTCCTCCTAGTTAACCTAGGCTGTCTCGCTAAAGTGCTCAGCTTAACCTGTTAGCAATTAACAACAAGGGTTGCGCTCGTTGCGGGACTTAACCCAACATCTCACGACACGAGCTGACGACAACCATGCACCACCTGTATCCTTGCTCTTGCGAGCTTCCCTCATTACAAGGTAATTCAAGGTATGTCAAGTTTAGGTAAGGTTCTTCGCGTTGCTTCGAATTAAACCACATGCTCCGCTGCTTGTGCGGGTCCCCGTCAATTCCTTTGAGTTTTAATCTTGCGATCGTACTCCTCAGGCGGGGTACTTATTGCGTTTGCGACGGCACGGATTGTTATTCACAACCCACACCTAGTACCCATCGTTTACAGCATGGACTACCAGGGTATCTAATCCTGTTTGCTCCCCATGCTCTCATGCCTCAGCGTCAGTTACAGTCCAGTAAGTCGCCTTCGCCACTGGTGTTCTTCCTAATCTCTACGCATTTCACCGCTACACTAGGAATTCCACTTACCTCTCCTGCACTCTAGTTAAACAGTTTTATATGCTTTCTACAGGTTAAGCCTATATATTTAACATATAACTTATTTAACCGCCTACGCATCCTTTACGCCCAGTTATTCCGAACAACGCTTGCCACCTACGTATTACCGCGGCTGCTGGCACGTAGTTAGCCGTGGCTTCCTCTGCAGGTACCGTCCTTCCTCTTCCCTGCTAACAGAGCTTTACAATCCGAAAACCTTCTTCACTCACGCGGCGTTGCTGCATCAGGGTTTCCCCCATTGTGCAATATTCCCCACTGCTGCCTCCCGTAGGAGTATGGACCGTGTCTCAGTTCCATTGTGGCCGTTCATCCTCTCAGACCGGCTACACATCGTCGCCTAGGTAAGCTCTTACCTCACCTACTAGCTAATGTGCCGCAGACTCCTCCTATATCAATAAATCTTTCACTATATAATCATGCAACTATATAGCTGTATGCGGTATTAATCCAACTTTCATCGGGCTATCCCCCAATATAGGACAGATTATCTACGTGTTACTCACCCGTTCGCTGCTAAGGTACATAGAGCAAGCTCCATCTACCTCCGCTCAACTTGCATGTGTTAGGCACGCCGCCAGCGTTCGTCCTGAGCCAGGATCAAACTCTTATCCTTCTCTCATTCTCTCAAAATTAACGTTGACTTTCTCGTTTCCTCTTCCCTATTCAATTGTCAATGATCTATCTAATATCTCTCGGCTTCTACCAGCCAACTAACTCATAGTACCAAACTTACCTCCCCTATGTCAATACTTTTTTTATTTTTTTTCATATTTCTATTTTTAATTCAATATATTTATATAAAAATTAATCTCGAGGTTCAGAATATGAAAATATTTATTATCTTAATTATATCAATATCTGTAATGATTTTATATCTTTTTAATAAAATCGAAAAACAAAAAATAAAAATTTTATATTTAACTAAACAAAATCATTTATTACTAAAAAAAATCAATGATTCAAAAAATATTTACGACAATATGAATCATATTAAAAACCTTGAACTTAAACCAATACCATTAAATATAAAAAATGTATATATTAAAAATATTACACCAATAAGACTGGCACCATTTGATTTTTCTCCAAAAATATTGGACTTATCTAAAAATTCCAGATTAAATATAATTTCAAAAATATACATAATGGATGTATTATGGTATGAAATTTTAATAATCAATCAAGATAAAAATAAGCTAACTGGATGGGTAAAAGACTGCAATATAAATTTCATATACACCAGTTAATTTGATTTTCTATACTATGTATTCGTCATTTAAAAAATATTTTTTTAAGAAATATATAAAACTTAAAACTATTAAGATAAAGAATACAAATATGAATAAGAAATTTATACTCAAATACATGTTTTCATTATAAATAGCTTCGTACCCTCTAACTATATTTAAAAATTTACCGTAGGATAGAAATGATATACTTGAATATCTAGTATATAACATACCAAACATACTGAATAAAAAAATAAATGCTCCAATAATTTTCATATAATACTTTGTAAATATTAAATCAATTATTTTTATAAAACTAACAATAAAGGCTATATATAATACTTCCAATAACAAAACTCTAAAAATAGCAATGTGTAGAGGAATAATGTCATTTACAGCTGATACATTGTTATTGAAATTATAAATATTAAAATCCTGCACAATTCTAACTGGGTAGTATATATCTGTTTTGTCATCTAATGCTATGCAACAAATTAGACTAAATATTTGTATACACAATATAGGTATACAACTAACGAACATCGTTTTTGAAAATCCTATGTATTTTACATCACTTATATATAAATAGCATACTCCTAAAACTATACAAGTTAAGAATATTTGATGACCTAAGCTATTAAAAAGAAAGAGAAAATATCTTATAAAGAATCCATCTAGATAATCTAAAGGTTTCTTACCTAAGCTATAATACAAATTATACTCATCAATTTCATTTTTTAAATGTAAGTAACTTTTATTATGAAGTTCATCTTTTTTATTCATAAAATTCTCTGATAATAATTTCTCTTTTTGTAATATTATATTTTTTAGCTCAGCCTTCCAAAATTCTCCTTCCTTACCTACGCTATCAAGTATCTCATTCCTCATTTCATCTAAATAAATAACTTCCCTATTATTCTCCTCTATATTTCCCACAGACATATTATTTATTAAATAATTATACTTATCATTAATTTCATTGTACTTATCTTGCAAAAAATTCAAATTCTCCCTAACACTATGTTGTGTTATTCCCAAAAGTGTAGTTAATAAAAATATAAAATATGATATGAATAATATATAAACAGTCGAAGTATTGTTACGTCTACTAACTATATGGTTCACTATAATCTCCCTCTTAAAACTTAAACAGTAGTAAAAATATTTATTAAGTTAATTATTCTAAAAATTCAATAGCCTTATTTAAATAATTTAAATGATTAGAATACTCATCTATTATTACATTCATAATTTGCTTTGTGCTTTCATCTAAATAATTATTCTGATCATTTATAAATCTAATAGCATTCTCTCTTCCTTGAGAAATAGAATTTATAGAATTTTTCATAAGATTTAAATCTCTATTTTCTAAAACACTTCTAACATTATTGAATAAATCAATTATTTGATTCTCTATACCTGAATTATTCCCTGAAAAATTACTTGCTAAATTCTTTAGATAAGATTCACGATTATTGTAATACTGCACAATGTTTGAGATGCTGTCTTGAGAAGCATTGATATCACCTATAGTATTCCCAAAATATGCATTATCTAAATTCCCTGTTTCAGTTGAAATATGATTATTAAATTCATCATTATATAACAAAGTAACATTCCCCCTAAAATAAATATATCTTATTATACCTATTTAATAGTTTTTTATTCATTATTAAAAATATCTGTTAATTTGGATTACAACTCTTAATAGCTGGAAATATAGCAAATATAACTCCTGTAACTAAAGAAATTATCAGAATTTTAAACAAATTTATAAAATTAGTACTTAAATTTTCATTTATCACACTTGATAAAAAAATAGTTACCATACTTCCTAATAAAACCCCAAATATCCCCCCTATTAAGGACAATATAAAAGATTCTCGTATAAATTGAATAAATATATCATATTTATTCGCACCGCATATTTTCCTAATGCTTATTTCATTTTTTCTACTATAAATATTAAAAATCATTACATTTGTTATTATAATTCCGCTTATGAAAATAAATATATATCCGGTTATCTTTACTATTTTTGTTATTAAATTATTTACTTCATATATTTTATCTTCTAACCTTAAAAAGTTTTCAAGTTTATATATATCTTTTCTAATGTTATTTTTAACCTTCAAAAAATTAATTATTGATTCCCCAATTAAATTCATATCTTGTTTACTCTTCAGAGAAATATATAAATACTCAAAAAATGGATCTTGGTTAAAATTTTTTATGTATGTTGAAATAGGCACTACTGAAAAAGATAATGTATTTTCATTATCTTTCCATATATTGGATGGATGTTTAATAACTCCAATTACTCTATATTTATACAATTTAGATGGGCATTGCCCTATATAAACTTCTTTATCTATAGAATCTTCTGTTCCAAATAGATTATTACTTGTAACATTGTCGATTATTATTACATTTTCCTTATTTAAACACTCATGTTCTGAAAAGAATCTTCCGTTTACCATATCCATCATCATAAAATCTTTATAATCTTCAGTTCCACCTATAATATAAGATGATAAATCACAGAATTCATTATTTACAATCCCTTTAAAATAAAGCTCTGGAGAAATTGAATTTATAGACAAATTTGAATCCTTCAAAAACTTTATATCATCAAAATTAAAGTAATTTTTAAAACATTTTTCAGAATTTATTACATTTATTTTAATAATATTTTTTCCTATCTTATCTGTGCTAGATGTTAACTTAATCTCCCCAATTTTTAACAATGAAAAAGAAATTATAAGTAAAATAAACCCTGTAATTATTCCAATTATTGATGTAAGCATTCTAAATTTATTTTTAAAAATTAACTTTAAAGATAAATTAATATGATCAATAATCACATATATCTCTCCTATTTTTATACCTTCATTCCATCCCTCAAGTTTATAATCCTACTTCCATAAGAGTATTTATTGAGTTTGTTACCGCTTATTATTAAAGTAGCCCCTTTTTTATTTAAGCCAAATAAAATATTAAATATAATTTCACAATCACTTTCATCTAAATACTCAAAAAGTTCATCTGCTATAATGATATCTCCACCTCCAACAAGGGCTCTTGCTATGCATATCATTTTCCTATCTCTCATACAAAGGGAATCAATATGTAAATATTTATATTTATCTATAGATAGCATAGATAAATATTTAAGTACTCTACTTCTCTTTTCTTCCCTCGAAATTTTTGAATATAAAAGTGGTATACTAACATTTTCAAATAAATTAAGTTCAGGTATTAAACTATCTCCCTCAGGTATAAAACAAAATCTTTCATTTCTAAGTTTAGATAATTCTCTATCATTTTTGCTTCCTATATCTATTCCATAAAATGTATACTTCCCATAATCAAAATCACTAACACATCCCAAAATATTTAATAACGTAGTTTTACCAGATCCTCTATCTCCACATATAAAGATGTAATCTCCAGGATTTATATCAAAAGATACATCATATAAAGCCCTATATTCTAAATTTCTCTTTTTATAAAACTTTGTTATGTTACTAAAATTTATCATTTATTTGATACAACCTTTACCTTTGAGCTGTTAGATAAATTTTTCGGAGGATTTAAAATTATACTATCATTTAAAGTTAATCCCCCAACAATCTCTATGTAATTATTAAAAACCCTACCAGGATATATTGTATTTTTATATGCAATATCATTCTTAACTATAAAAACATACGGAGTATTAGATTCATCGTACAACACACATTCTATAGGTATCCTCAAAATATCCGTGGTGTTGTCTAAATTTATTTTCCCATTTAAATCAAAATCAACCTTCAACTTATCATTAGGATTTAATATCTCAATATCAGCAACCAAATAATTATCCCTCATATCTTCACTAACAATATTTAAATAACTATTAGAATTTACCGCCAAATCACTTATAGAGATTATTTTCCCATTATAAACTCCAATAGGGTCATTTATCACAATCTCCTGACCAATCTTCACGCTCGAAATATTTTGTTGTGGAATTAGAGAAATTCCTTTTACATTTTGAAGATCCTGAAGAACCAATATAACAGATCCCGGTTGAGTATAACTTCCCTCATTTATTTTTACACTAGTTATAACTCCACTAAAATCGGCTGTTATATCTTTAGAAATTTCAATCTTATCTGAAATATTTTTTAAACTGCTCTCTGCCAAAACTATGGCATTATCCAAAAGTTTTATTTGATCATCTGTAATCTCAGGTATATTATCCATTTGTCTCTCTAGCTCTAATGAAATCTTTCTTAATCCTTCGCTCTCTTTTACAAGCTTATCAATCTCATCGCTATAATCAGATAATGTTAAACTATTTTTTGAAGAAATAGCTTTTTTATCTTCAAAAGATTCCTCAAGCTCTGCAATAAAACTTTCATTATCTTCTTGACTCTCCCTAAGTCTATTTATTTCTTCCTGTATAGCTATCCTTTGTTTTTTAAAATTATCTCTTGTTATAATCATCTGATTTTTTTGCAACATAGCATTCTCAAGTTGTATCTTTGCTTGAGTATACTGAGTCATAATATCATTGTTATCAAAAGATAGGAGTTTTTGCCCCTTCTCAACATAATCTCCATGCCTAACATACAACTTTTTAACCCTCAGTTGATTGCCATAATATTCTTTATAATTTTTAGATTTTATAAATACTTTAACATCTATTTGTTCTTGAACATTCCCCGATTGAACTTTACAAACCCTTACATTTATTTCATTTTTAAACTTTATACCTTTAACTACTTTAGACGATAAAAATAAAACTATAAGAGCTGAAAAAATTAATAAAAAAACTACAAATAAGGTAGAACTATTTCTCTTTAAAATCATGTATATATCCTCCTAACAAATGTAGTTGATACTATTTATACACTCACTTATTATTTTCAAATAATTGGTTAATTATTCTGATAATAAGTTTATTCACACTATATTAATAAGTAGTTATATTTACTTAGTTACATTTATTTTCCCCTGTTTAAAATATTTTTATGTAAATACAAAAAAGGATGTAATTAATTACATCCTTTTAATTTCAAGGTTTTAATGTTACTTAAAATTTGAACAATACTCATTACCTTAATACCATTACTTTCCTTAAAT
This sequence comes from Candidatus Arthromitus sp. SFB-rat-Yit, assembly GCF_000283555.1. NCBI lineage: Bacteria > Bacillati > Bacillota > Clostridia > Eubacteriales > Clostridiaceae > Candidatus Neoarthromitus > Candidatus Arthromitus sp. SFB-rat-Yit. Next base: position 136,493 of record NC_016012.1, on the reverse strand, counting down.
CCATCAACGTAACTAATTACACCACAATTTATAGAATCACAATCTTCTCTAAATGAACCAACCATTATAATGTCAATTTCCTCACCTGCACAAAGATCATCAAATTTTATAACAACTCTTCTTCCGCATATACTAATACTTTCTTTATTTATATATTTCCCATTTACGAAAATGGCATTTTCATAAATATTAACACTTCTTGGAAATACATCTTTAAATAATATTTTACTTGAAGTAGTATTCCCAACGTTTTTAAGTTTAAAGCTAAAAATTATATGCTTTCGGTTACATTTACTAAATATAACAGCATTTTGAGTGAATTTTATCTCTCCAAGTTCGTTAATATTTAAATTTTTATCGATTTGTGATAAATCTCCTAAATTTGATATGATTTGAGATAACTTAAATCCATAAGATGTATCCGCCCTCTCCTCATCTTTAAAATCAACATGATTATTTGAAATATCACACAAACTAAATTCTAAATGTCTATCACTATTTATCGAATATATATTTTCAAGTATTCCCTTCTTATATATATTTGGAAAAAATTTCATACCATCTAATAAAAATTGATTAATATCACAACTATAATTCCCACAACTATCTAATATTAAGTTGTTTGCAATACTGTAAGGATTCTCTCCTGATTTTTTCAAGTTTATTTCCAAAAAATATTTTTGTATATCAAGACATTTTTTATCTTCAAATAAACTGGAATCATCGCAATTTACATCAATTTTATCCTCTTTAAAATCACAATTTACATCAAAACATATACTACATTCATCTGAATTAACATGATTTAAATTTTGACTTTCTTCCATAATGTTTTGAATGTTTAAAAAAGTAAACGAATCTCCTTCAATTTCAAAAGATTCATCACAAATTTTCATAACATTATTAATATCATTAATTTTATTCGTATCCATAAACTCCGTCCTTAGAAAAATAATAAACCATCTTACTTAGACTATATGAGAATAAAATAAAAAAGTTACTTAATTTAAATCATATCTTCTAAATTTAATGCATTACTTAAAAGAGTATAAACATTTGTTGTTAATGTATTATCTTGCTTATTTAATAAATTATTAGAAACGTAGGTTAATGCACCTACATTTAAACCGGTATCTCTTACTTTATCTATTAAACACACAATGCTAATTTCAATACTTTCTCCATCTTTTATAACGGGTAATTTTATGAATAATCTCCGACCATTTAAATTAATACATTCATCATCATAATGCTTACCATTTAAAAGAACACCTTTAAATAAAACACCCTGTGGAAGTATATCCTTAAATAAAACCCTTCTTGCCGGTAAAACTATTTTAGCTGGAACACTCAAACTTGATATATTAAATATGAAAGTTACACGATTAAATGAATCATAACGTTCTAAATTTATTTTTTGAGTTATTGTAAGTTCTGGTTCAGATATATTATCAAAATTTTCTCCATTTAATTTACCATCTAAAGATATTTGGTCAATATCTAAGAGATTATTCATAATTTGAGATAGCTTAAATCCATTTGAAATATCAATATATAAATATCTTTTATTTAAATCTCTTGGAGGAATTAAATTCTCATTTCTATCTTGATGAGTTTTATATAAATTAATTTTTACATATCTATCATCATTCAAAGAAGATAATATAAATGAAAATCCATTAGAATTAAACCTAAGCGGTTCAACTACTGAGTTTAATTCTGTAGATCTATAATCATAGTAATAATCTCCCCAGTTATCTAAAATAAGGTCATTAATTATCTCTGAGTTTTCACCAGGAGCTTTGTTAACCAAATAAATTACATATTTTTTATTATCTTGATTAGTATTATTATTTAAATTTTCATTACCTTGTAAATAATGCGGAGTAATCTCTGATTCAGTTTCTACGAAATCATTCATATTTGAATTACTCCTTTACCCGAAAATTTTTTTAGTATTGCTAATATCATTTATAACTAAAGTTCTAGAACTAGTTGTATTTGTTTCATCATTAACTCCATAATAAGAAACATAACTTATGCATCCGACATTAAAATTCTTGGAGTCATTACATGAATTTTCAAAACAGACCAAAACCAGAGAAACAACATCATTTTCATCGATATTTTGAAGTGTTAACAATAATTCTCTTCCATTTATTGTATAATTATCCCTAGATATTCTAACCATCTGAGAATTATTGTTTTTAATATACATCCCTCTATTACATAAAGTTAAACCATTTGGGATAATATCTTTAAACAGTACCTTTTGAGCAATGAATTCCCCAACATTTTTAATATTAAAATTAAATAAAAAATATTTTGTATTTCCTCTTATTATTGAAAAAGCTCTCTGATTAATAATTAAACGTGCACCTGTTTTAATTATAGTATCTGTTAATTGTGCATCTCCATTTGTTCCATTTGTAATATTAAGTGTACTCATATCTCCTATATTATTCATAACTTGAGATAACTTAAATCCATATGGAGTATCCATGCATTTATTTAAATCAGAAATATCACTTGATGATGCTTCTAAATCAAGTTCTAACATTTTATCATCATTAACCGTGTTAATATCTACTAAAAGTCCTTCTATATTAAGCGGAGGAGAAAATGCTCCGTTATCCAAAGTATTTGTACCTTGAGGTTTTAATATATACACATTACCTAAATTATCTAAAATAAGCTGGTTACTTATTCCAAAAAAATTATTTGAAGGATGAACCAACTTAATATCAAGTTTTACATCAGTGATATTAGCATTTACTCTAAAATCACCATTATTCTTAAATTCATTTATATCTATATCTTTTAACTTATCTTGCTCCATTTTAATAACCTCATAACATAAATTTATAAATTTAATTTAATCATTCTACTTATCTAAAATTTCCTCTATTTTATAATAACTTCCATTTCCTCCTCTAAAATTTGAACTTAAATTATCTCCTAAAATAATTTTTTCAATTTCATATATTGAAAATGGAACCTCATTATCAAATACCTCTCTATTAACTCTTTTAAAAACATTATTATCCATAATATCGCTCCCATTTTAATTTTTAAAAAAGTGCCCTAATTCAAAGGCACTTTAAGATTTATTATTTTAATTAAATTAATTATTTTTCGTACCCACATACTAAAATAAAATTATTAAGTTTTTATTTTAAATATATGTTTATCCATTATTAAATGTTACTAAATTATAAATGACTTTATTAACTATTGTATTTCCTTGGAATTACTAGTAATTTGTTTAATTGTTATATCAGCTGTTTGTGCAGTAGTTGCATCTTGAATTACTTTTGAAACATAACTTATAACTCCAACGTTAAACTCATTACACGGTTCACCATTTAGTGCACAAACAATTGTAAGTGTAAGCGTTTCTCCAATCTCTATATCAGGAAGTTTAACAAACAAACTCTTAGAATTAAGCTTCACATCACTACTACTCGCATAAACTGAATTTATATAAACACCTGAAAGTTTCAGACTAACTCCATCAGGCAAAATGTCTTTAAATAATACTTTTCTTGCAACCTCGCTTCCATTATTTTCTATAATAAAATTAAATGTAACTGTTCTATTACCATCATTTAATACAAAAAATCCTGTTTGAGTTAATGATAGATTTGCATCTCCTACTCCAGTCCCATCTTTGAAATTCATACTAATATCATTAAAATCCATTCCTAAATTATTTATAACATCTGACAATTTAAATCCATATGGAGTATCCAAACATTTATAATTTAAATTATAATTAGTTATCTGAGTTGAAGTATTTGATAAATTAATAGTAAGTGTTTTATTTGTATTTAAAGCTTTGAGTATCATAAAAACCCCTTCGTTACCAATCGATAAATTGATAAGACTATTATCAACTAAGGTTTTAGATGGATCATAAGCATAATAAAAGCCTGTATTATCAAGTATAAGCTCATTTGGCAAATTATAAGATTGTGTAAACAATATAAAATTCAATATAAAATTCGTATTTGTTGCAGCTCTATTTTCCAATTTAAAATCTCCTTTTAAATTAATAATTTATGTGTAAATCTAAACCATGATAAAAAAATAAGATGCTCCCGTATTTGGAAGCATCTTCTATATATTTGATCATTGCCCTAATATTTTAACTATTTTATATTTGCATCCTCATACTTTTTAAAAATATTCATAACTTATAAAATATTTTTTAATTCTAATATATGAGAATAATTTTAAATCGTTACAAACTTCGTTTTATATCTCATTAAATCCATTACCCGTAACACTCTTTGTTTCAATGGCAGACAAAAATGCATTAGGATCAAAATTGTGTATCCTTCTTCTCAAACTTACATACTGGTTAATATCTAGAACAGTATAAAGTATATTCTGCTTATCTTTTGTATAGCATCCCTCAGCTTCTATAGAAGTTACCCCCCTTTTTATAAAATTTAAAATATACTCAGTTATTTGATCAGGAGATTTAGTTATTATAAGTACTAAATACTTCTTATTAAATCCAAATATCATCTTATTTACAACTGTAGAAGTAACAAACATAGATATTAGGGAGTATAGTGAATTTGCTATATTTTTCAATAAAAATATAGAAACTATAACTATAATTAAATTAACTGTAAATGTAATATCTCCAATATTTTTGGCAGGGTTTTTCTTCCTTATTATAACAGCTAATATGTCTATTCCACCAGTTGTAGCTCTAACCCTAAACATAAGAGAATACCCAATAGCTGTTATAACTCCTCCAATTACCCCACTTAAAAATACATCATTTATATTAAGTACAGATTTGAGCGGACTTGTCAAATATAAAAATGTAGACAATAAAGTAGTACCAATCACGGAATATATAGTAAATTTTAATGAAACTTTAAAATAACTCAAAATAAATAAAGGAAGATTTAAAATTAAATATAATATACCTGAATTTAAACCTGTCATATATTCTATAAGCATAGCTATACCAGTAAGTCCTCCACTTACAAGTTTAGCATCAGCTAAAAATAAATTTAACCCTACAGATATCAAAAAACAAGCAAAACATATTATACATAATTCATAAAATATAGTCTTGATCCTCATTAAATTCTCCTACCTTATAATTCATAATTATTTATTTAAACATATTGAATTGTTTGATTATTATTAATTTTGTTAATAATAATTAGAATATTATTTGAAAATAAGTTAATAATACTAAAAAATATATTTTTATTAGAGGTGATATATAATGAATGGTTCCCTGAGTTGCTCTGCAAACAATTGCGTCCATTATACCAATAATATGTGTACTGCAAATAAAATTCATATAAGTGGATTAAACGCATCCATAACTCCAGATACTCATTGCTCAACATTTCAAGAAAAAAATTTAGAAAACACTATAAACTCCTTATCTAATTTAAATATAAACGGAGAAATTAAACAATTTTTTACAAACTCTGGTATAGTTATGTATCCAGAAATTGAGTGCGATGCGAAAGCTTGCAAATTCAACGAATCAGGTATGTGCTCCTCCCAAAGTATAAATATTATAGGCAGTGATGCCGCAAACTCAAACTTTACTTATTGTAATACTTTTTGTAAATAAAAACAACATACTTATGGTGTGTTGTTTTTATTTTTAAAAAAATCTTTTAAAGAATAATTATTGATTTTATAGAAAAACTAAATTAAAACATAATTATAAAGGAGTACATATTAATGAAGAAGCTCATTTTATCTGCTATGATCGTTATGTATACTTTGTGTAATGTAAATCCAGTATACTCTTTAACTAACAAAAAGAAAATTAAAAATTCTTGTGAGGTTTCAATAATTGAAGAACCTCCTCAAGTTATGGATCAACCACAAAATGTTGAGGAATCTGAATCCTCTGATGATCCACTTATAACACTTGAAAACATTAAAAAAATATATCTAAAAATAATTGAGAATTTAAGTTTTAGAAATACCCTTTGGGAACAATCTTCAAATTTTGTAAAAATATTAAATAAAGATGAAGTGGCAACACTCTGGGCAAACGGAATAAAAGAGAAGAATGGAACTTTATTATTTATAATTTCAAATGATAATTTAAAAAATCAGCTTAAGAATTTATTCAAAGATAATCCATCATGGTTCATTGAACAAAATCAAAATATAATACAATCTTTTACAATATCTAAACCAAAAAAAATATCTAAAACTCTTTATAACTATGAAATTACATATAAATCATTACATACGGATGGATATACTCAACTCCTAAAGCAAACCTTATCAATAGAAAATACAGGAGAATGTTTCAAAATATCTGAATTCTCAGATATTACTCCCAAAAAACAAAAATAAAGCTATGAAATCATAGCTTTATTTTTTTAATATATTACTCTCCCATTCCTGCTCTTTGAAACCGAATAATATAAAGTCTTCACCAATATATATAGGTCTTTTAATAAGCATTCCCTCTTCTGATAACATATTTGCACGCTCTTCCAGTGACAAATCATTTATCTTATCTTTAAGTTTGTTTTCCTTAAATATCTTACCATTGACATTAAAAAACTTATTTATATCAACGTTATACTTCGATACCCAACCTAAAATTTCATCTTTAGTTGGAGTATTTGAAATAAGAGATCTAAAATCAACTTCTATATTATTTTTAACAAGCCAATCCTTGGCCTTTCTTACACTTGTTCACTTAGAATAATCTAAAAATAATGCTTTCATTTGTTCACCTCTAATATTTACTTACTAATTCGAAGGATTTATTTTTATATCACCCTCAAATAAACTATAAGGTATTTTAAATTCAGGTATACCTGAAGAATATGGTGCTAATTCATACAATTGATAAAATATCACAATATTATCTTTGGTTAAATAATATTGAACATTATCCCCAATACCTTTAAATTCATTTGGAAAATAATCATCTGGATTATTATTTATAATATTTTTAATAAACGAATCAACCTTATCTTTATATGTCTTCTTACCTTCTTCATTAAAAAGATCTCCAAATTTCAAAACATTTCCAGTCCTTAGATCAAAATTAAAATCTCTTCTATAAGTCATAGGATGGGCTCCACCAGTAAATTGTATTAAATTAAGTCTTACAGATAAAATACAATCTACAATTTCATATTCAAAATCAGACATCCCAATAAATTTTGAAGATAAAGAATTCTCCACTAATTCCTTAGGCACAGATGAAATAAATTCTTTATATATATCTTCTATATACTGTTTAAACTCCAAAATTTGATCCTTTAAGGATGTATTTATCTTATCTTTCACAGACTTATCTGCATACTCAATTTCTGGATACTTTAAATCAAAATTAATCCCATTTAAATCCTCTTTGATCTCCAAAGTTTTTACGTTTATATTATCACTATTAAATTTTATAGCTTGAACAATATCCTGTGAAAAACTCAATATCAAAAATAACAATACACTTCCTATGATTAAAAGCACATTTCTTTTTAAACTCTTACTTTCCAAACCATTTCTCCTCCTTTTGAAAAATTTCCAAAACTTAAATAGCTATTTATAATAACCCCAAAAATTAAATGCTTTATATCTATTTTTGACTAATATTAATTATAATAAACAAAATCTTTAATATTTATTTATCTTTTTAATCATTATTAAATGGTATAAAAAACTATTTTATATAGAAAAATAATCCTTAATAATGGAATTATATTAAAATTTTTAAACATCTGGTAGATTTGTTTACCATAGAGGATAGTTTTATGAATGATATTATTAATTTGAATAAATACAACCCAAAATATAACATTTTAAAAGATCTCTATGCATTCTTAAGTCAAAGTATATATCTAAAAAATATAGATTTTAATAACTTAAATAATATATCATCCTTAGAAAAATGTAAATGCTTAATACTATCTAAAAATATATCAATATATTTAAAGAATAACAAAATATATAAAATAAATAACTCCATATTATTTAAGATAATAAAAGAAAATACATCAAACAAACACAATCTTTATATATACAAAAAAAATATAGAACTTATAAAGCTCTATGTAATTCTTTTTACTGATAAAAGTTGCTCACACCTATCATTTTATTTATTCAATAATTCAAAGCTTTCAATGGTAGATGAAAACAGAGAATGTTTAAGCATTATCATTGAAAAAAATCAAAAACATTCTGTAATCTTAGATGAACATTTAAATATTTTTGTCAAAAGGAAAATTAAACATAAAAAGGGAGAACTATTTATTTACAAAAACAAAAATAGATTCTCATTAAGTTTTAAATATAAAATCTATTTAATCGTATTTTCATTAATAATTACATATTTCATGATATTTAATATCCCAAATAACTATATCATCATGGAAATGAATTTAACAATGCATATGAAAATGAATTATAACGGTTATATACTCTCTTATATGCCCAAAACAAAATCAGCACAAAAAATGATCAAACAAAATAAACAAATAATTAAAAAAATAAATCACTCTATTCCATCATTTATAAATTACGGTATAGAGAACAAAATATTAAAACCAGGAGAAGAAGTAAAAATATATATAATAGGTCCTCCTCTACACTCAAAATACTTTATTAAGTTAAAAGAATCACTAAAAGATATACCATTAAACATTATTATAAATAACTCTGGAAATTTAATAAAAATAAATAGTACTTAATAATATTCTATGATAAAATAGGCTTAGTGTTTTTTAAGGAGTTTAGATGTGGATAAAATTTTAAATCAAGAAAAACTAAGAATTAATAAATTTTTATCTAAGTATGGATATTGTTCAAGAAGAGTCGCTGATGAACTCATTAAACAAAATAAAGTTTTTATAAATAACCACCCTGCAACACTTGGATCAATTGTTAACTCATATGATAAGATATACATAAAAGAAAATTCGAAGCTAAAAGAAATTGAAAGCCAAGTTGATTTTGTATATATTGCTTTTAATAAGCCTCTTGGTATAACTTCAACAACTTATAGGAAAGATAAGTCAAATATAATAGACTTTATAAATTATCCAAAAAGAATTTTCCCAATAGGAAGGCTTGATAAAAACTCTCATGGGTTAATACTTCTTACAAACAATGGGGATATTGTAAACAAAATTTTGAGATCAGAAAACAATCATGAAAAAGAATATCTAGTCCGTGTAAATAAAGAAATTACCGAAGATTTCCTATCAAAAATGAGATCCGGCATAAAAATATTAAACCAAATAACTAAACCTTGTAAAATATGGAAATTAAATGAATTTACATTTAGGATAATATTAACTCAAGGGCTTAATAGACAAATCAGACGTATGTGCGAATCACTTGATTATAAAGTTTCATATTTAAAGAGAACTAGAATTTTAAATATTAAACTAGGGGATTTAAAGATTGGAAAATACAGACATTTAACAAATGATGAACTAAATAAACTATTTGAATTGATAGGAATTTAAGGGGGAATAGCTTTGAGAATAGGTATTGGATATGATGTACATAAATTAGATTATGATTGTGACCTTATTTTAGGGGGGGTTAATATACCTCACGAAAAAGGTCTTGTAGCTCATTCCGATGGAGATTGTTTAATTCACGCTATAATAGACTCAATACTTGGTGCATGTGGACTTTACGATATAGGAACATATTTTCCAGATACAAATGATGAATTTAAAAATATAAGCTCTCTTGAATTACTTAGAAAAACACGAGAACTTATGAAAAATGAAAAATATGAAATATCAAATATAGATAGCATAATAATTTGTCAAAGACCAAAAATAAGTCCTTACATATACAAAATGAGAAAAACTTTATCTGAAGTACTTGAAATAGAAATTTCAAAAATCTCAATAAAAGCAACAACTGAAGAAAGATTAGGTTTCACGGGGAAAGAAAAAGGTATTGCGTGTCAAGCTGTATGTCTTTTAAATAAAATAAAAGAGGGGCAATAAGCCCCTCTTTTATTTAAAATATTCCATAAACAATTCGCAGATATAATAATGATCACTAACCCCAGAAGTTTCTCTACAAGAATGCATAGCAAACATGGGATTTCCTATATCAACACCTTTTATAGATAAATACTTTGTAACTATTGGACCAAGCGTTGATCCTCCTTGTATATCCGACCTATTATAATATACCTGATAAGGTATTTTAATTTTATTGCATAGAGATTTTATATAAGATGAGCTCTCTCCCGTTGTAACATAACTCCTGTTTGAGTTACTCTTTATAACTATTCCTTTATTTATAACACACTTATTATTTTCATCAAACTTTTCATTATAACTCGAATTATATGCATGAGCCATGTCTGCAGAAATCACAAAACTATTGTTAAGTGATATGAGTTTATCCTCATTCGATATATCCATAGATTCATATAACCTGTTTAATATATTTAATAACGTATTCGAGTACGCCCCTTCGATCATGGAACTTCCTATTTCCTCTCCATCAAACATACAAATAAACTTATTTGTGGAATCCCCAGAATTTATAAATGCATATAAACTAGCCTCACTCATAGCTAAATCATCTATTTTCTTGCTCTGTATAAATTCCTTATTAAAACCAATTATGCTTGCTTTTTGAGTATCGTATAAATATAGATCAAAATCTAAAATATCATCTTTACATACTCCTAAATATGAAGATATCATACCTCTTAAAGATGCACCATCACACGAATAATTAGTAAGAACTATAGGAAGCATATGAGTTTGCTTATTTAATGAAAACCCTGAGTTTATATCTCTATTTAAATGAATTGGACAATTAGGTATAAATGCTATATCATCCTTAAAATCGATCATAACTTCCTTAAATTTATGATCTTCGCTCTTTATAAAAACTCTACCCGCAATAGATAATCCTCTATCAAGCCAAGTATTTAATATAGCACCACCATACACTTCCACATTTAAATATAAAATACCCTCTCTATTTAAAATGTCACTTCCCGTCTTTATCTTAAGAGAAGGGGAATCTAAATGAGATAATATAAACTTAATTCCATCTTTTATTCTCTCTTTATTTAATAAAAAAGCAAATACAGCCGAATTATTAAACCTAATAAATCCTTTTTCTTTCCATTTCCAATTATCCCCATATAAAACTTCCTCAAAACCAGCTTCCAATAACCTATTGCATATATTTTGAGTAGCATGATAAACGCTAACACCACTTATATCTAGAAAGTTACATAAATCAATTGATCTCTCCATAATTTTATTTTTCATAATTTCTCTTCCTCTTCAAACGACTATAAATTATTACAAACCGTAATATCTAAAAATTTATTATTCATATCTTTTCTTAGAATTTTTAAAAATTCTCTACATCCATTATAATTTAAATTACATGGTGAAGAAAAATAACTATCATCAAATTCTCTATCAAAATAATCTAATATACATAACTTATCATTTAAACTTTTATTTAAAATCATATAAAATTCTTTTTGGAGAGTTTTATTTATATACGTTCTATACAATCTATGTACTGGAGGTACTATAAAAAATACATCTATGCCACGATCCTTAAGTATCTTTATGGTTTGAGTTATTATGTTCTTATTCATCTTAAATGCTATAATACTAGCTTCTTTATGATTTATAGTTTCTATTTGAGTTTCGTACTTAATCTTTTCATCTTCAAAAAAAGATATATCAAAATTATCACCAAATACAATATCATCTAAATTAAATTTTTTAAATACCTTGATCATATTATTTTTAAAATTTTTATAACAAAAAGCTGAAAAAGTATTTCTCGTACTCACACTATTATGTACAGAAAATATATCCTCAAATATTTTAATAAAATCGTATTTATCATCCTTTAAGTCTATATTTTCATAAATCATAGAATAATTCGTAAAAATCCCTATCTTAGTATAGTTATGTATTTTGTTACTTTTTATAAGAGAGTATAAAAGATGATAATCATAATGCACATCTGAAAAAATATTAGACATATTCATACAATTATTAAATTGATCATAAATAAACCTATCTTTTATATAATTTCTCCCCATAAATACAATATCAAAATTTAAACTCTCTACTCTTTTAAAATATGAAAGCTTATCTTTAATCTCACTACTTATTAAATCATAAAAAAAGAATGATACATCTAATATGCATCCTGGATTAATATTCATCTCCCTTATCTTATCATAAATTACGCTATATCTCCTGCTATTTACCAAAATATAATCAAACTCAAGCTCTGATAAAATATTAGGTAAATCATTTAAATTATAAATTTTAATACCATTTATACACTCATCAAAATAACTCGTATCACTCTTTAAATAACCAACAACACATACATCATCTCTTAAAAACTTCTCTATATTTACTATCTCGCTAGCCTCATCAAATATAATAAGTTTAATCATTTTTTCTCCTTAAAAAATAATTTTAAAACCTTATTCTATTATTTGAAAATATAGTAAAATTATTCATTTAAATATCTAATCTTATTAAATCAGAAAGACTTTCTCTCCTACTCCTGAGAGTCACTTCATTATTATAAAAAAATACAACTGGCGCTCTCGTTATTTTATTATAATTACTACTCATAGAGTGACAATAAGCCCCTGTTGAAAAAATAGCTAGAATATCTCCTTTCTCAGGAATTTGTATAAGAGTATCATTTATTAAAACATCTCCAGATTCACAGCATTTCCCACTTATTCTCGCTCTATAATCTCTACTCCCGGAAGCTTTATTTGCAATTATACATTCATAATTTGCATTATAAAGTGCATTTCTTATGTTATCTGTCATTCCACCATCCACAGATACATAATTTCTAACTCCTTCGATTTCCTTTACAATTCCAACCTTATATATAGTCGTTCCTGCATTTCCTGTTATACTTCTACCTGGTTCTATGTAAACTCTCGGAATAATTAAATTAAATTTATTAGAATTATAATAAACCCTATTTAAAATAATTTTCACAATATCCTCAATTCCAATTGGAGAATCTTCTTTTGTATAATAAATTCCAAATCCTCCACCTAAATTTACCTCTCTAAATTCAAATCCATATACTTTCATTTCATTCATCAAACCAAATATTTCATCTACTTCATCTATATATGCATCTTTTGAAAATATCTGTGATCCTATATGACAGTGAAATCCAACTATTTCTAAATTTTCACACCCGTTATACTTGTTTAGTATTTCTAATATTTTATCTACATCTTTGTATATACCGAATTTTGAATCTATGCAAGCTGTCTTTATATAATCATGCGTATGTGCATCTATCCCTGGATTTATCCTTAAAAATACTTTGCTTTTCTTATTTAACTTTTTTGAAACTTTGTAAATTTCTAAAATTTCATCTTCTGAATCACAAACAAATCTTCCAACTCCAAATTCAACTCCCATTTTAATTTCATCATAACTTTTATTATTCCCATGAAAAATAATGTTTTTCATATCAAATCCACAATTAAATGCTATATAGAGTTCACCATCAGAAACAACATCAAGCCCTACGTTCTCATCTTTTAATATATTTACCATATGAGTATTTAAAAAAGTTTTTCCAGCATAAACAACCCTATTGCCTTCTCCAATAGATTTTTTAAACCTATTTATATTATCTCTTATTAAGTTCTCATCCATTATGTAGCAAGGAGTACCAAACTTATTTGATATATCAGAAATCTTTATATCCCCTATATAAAGATCATTCCCTATTATATTTAGAGAACCATGCAACTTCACTTATTATCCCAACCTTATAAATTAAATTCTTTTGCTACAAAACTAATAGCCCTAAGTTTATCTTTCTTATTTATTGCACATGTTATTCTAATCTCAGATGTAGTTATCATTTTTATTTCTATATCATTTTCACTAAATATCTTAAATAATCTAGCTGCAACTCCAGATGTTGATCTCATTCCAATACCTACAACAGAAAATTTACAAATTCCTTCATCTATTGTTATATCATTCACATATTTACTCAAAACCTCTCTGCACTCAAATAAATCTTCACTTGGAATTGTAAAAGATAAATTCACCTTGGAATTAATAGGGGTTGTTTGACTTATCATATCCACATTTATATTTTTGAGTCCAACTTCATTAAAAATAGATGAAATCAAATTAATATCATTGTTCATATTCTTTATACTCAATGCTATGTCTTCATCACTTGTTGCAATTCCTGTTACGGGTTTAATCTCCATATCCATATTTTTAACCTCCATTATATAAGTTCCATTCATATCACCCAAACTTCTTCCAACATAAACCTTAATTTTATACTTCTGTGCAAGCTCAACGCTTCTCGAATGCATAACCTTAGCCCCAAGACTAGATAATTCCAAAATTTCTTCATAATCTATCACTGGAATTTTTTTTGCATCTTTATAATCTCTAGGATCAACGCTATATATTCCATCAACATCCGTGTAAATTTCACAATCACATTTCAATTTTGCTGCAAGTGCTACTGCAGTCGTATCTGACCCCCCACGTCCAAGAGTCGTTACATCCCCTTTATCATTTACACCTTGAAACCCAGCTATAATAACTATCTTGTCTTGATTTAAATGCTCAACTATCTTTTCATGATTAATATCTTCAATCAATGATTTACCATGTGACCCAGAAGTTTTCAACTGTATCTGGAATGAATTTAAGCTTATAGCATCATATCCAAATGAATTTATGGCCATACTTAAAAGAGAACTAGAAACTATCTCCCCAGTTGACAAAAGCGAATCCAACTCTCTTTTATTTGGATTTTCACAAATCTCTTTAGCCATAGAAAACAAATCATCTGTAGTATCTCCCATAGCAGAAACAACAACAACAACTTTATTTCCACTTTCTACACGTTTTATTATACTTTTCGCTATATTTTTAATTTTCTCAATCGTACTTACGGAACTTCCCCCATACTTTTGTACAACTATAGACACACAATACACTCCTTAAAATAACATCTTCAGAAATATTTTTAATTTAATGTTATATTCTCTTAACAATATTAGTCAATAATTTTTTATTTAAGGAAAATCTATATAGTGTTATACTTTAATATAAATAAAATTTTAGGAAGGTCTAACATGTTAAACTTCTTATTTAAAACATTTATAAAAGATTATCAAAATGTTAAAGATCCAAAAGTTCGTTCTTCTTATGGTCTTTTATGTAGCTTAATAAGCATAGTTTTAAACTTAATTTTATTTTTAATAAAATTATTCATAGGATTAATATTAAAAAGTATTTCAATAACAGCTGATGCATTTAACAATCTTTCTGATTCTGCATCATCTATAATAAATCTTATAGCATTCAAATTTTCTATGAAACCTGCTGATAAAGAGCATCCTCAAGGTCATGGTAGGTATGAATATATATCATCTCTCATAGTTTCATTCCTCGTAATATTCATTGGAATTACTTTTATAAAATCATCTATCGAAAAGATAGTAAGCAAAGAAAATACACATTTTAACATAATTCTATTTATAATTTTAATAATCTCAATTTTTATAAAAATATGGATCGCTTTTATAAATCTTAAGATATCTAAAAAAATAAATTCAAAATCACTTAAGGCAACATCTGTTGATGCATTTTACGATGCTTTAACAACAACAATTTTAAGCATATCTCTTATATTGTCAAACTTTACAAAAATATCCTTAGACGGATATGCCGGAATTATTATATCGATATTTATAATTTATTCTGGAATTTTACTCATAAAAGAAACCGTGAGTTCTCTTCTTGGAGAAGCTCCTAGCGATGAGATTGTTAAAGAACTGAAAAAAAAGATATTAAACTATGAAAATATTTTAGGATTACACGACCTAATCGTCCATAATTATGGTCCGAACAAAACTATCGCATCCATACATGCAGAAGTACCCTCTAATTTAACTCTAGTAGATGTACACTCACTAATAGATACTATAGAGAAAGATATTGAACAAAGTATGATGATACATCTCGTTATACATATAGACCCAATAGATATATATAACAAAAAAACGCTTGAGATATATGATAAAGTTAAATCTATTATTAAGGAAAATGTAATTGAGATAAGCAGAATTATAGATTTTAGGATAATAAATGAAAATGGAAGAGATACTATTTTATTTGAAATTAAATTAAAAAAAGAATTTTACAATAAAATTGACTTTGATATCATAGATAAATGTAAACGGCTTGTACTAAATGAATATAAGGACTTTGATTGCAAAATATTTAAAAATAATACATTTAATTAAGGTGTTTAAAACACCTTATTTTTTTTATTTACTATTATAATATTGTAATTAATTTTATAAGAGGTATCATATCTTGACATTCTATGTAAACAGATCATTCTTGAATAATTTAAGCGACAATTATGAAAATAAAATTTACTTAAAATCAAAAAATAATCACATTAAAAATATATCTCTAAATATAATTTCCCATAAACTCTATAATCTTAAAACACCAAAATTATATTTATACGATAAACTAATAAATAATCACATATGCAAAATTATTCTTCCCGATTTAAATGTATCGATAAGCACTTCAAATTTTATAAGTAAAGATGCTCATTTACTTGAACTAGACTCATTTGTTAATTACAAGGAAAATTACAATATAATAAAAACAAAAGAAGATTTTGAGATTTTATTAATAACTCTAAATGAGTGGATAAATAAAATATATACTATGTTTAAACTAATATCCAAAACCCTCTCAAAATATCTGAATATAAATAAACTTCAAAATTTTAAAGATGAATTATTAAATAATACATTTAAAAATATACAATATGAAAATAACAAAACTAATTTAGAGTTTTTAATTTCATCAAGTGGGATAAATGGTTTTAAATCATTTTCAAGTCAATTACCCTCCCTGGAAAACAAATTATTTATATTAAATGACAACTTCTCTATATTTAAAAATTTATTAATCGATGAGATACTAAACAAATCAAATAATTTAAATCTATGTTATGAGATTTATAAAAACTCTCTAGATAACTCAATAGATCACATAAAAGTCCCAAGTTTAAACTTATGCATAATTTCAAATAACATATTATTTAATGATAAAATACCAGGAATTCAAATACACGATAAAGATTTTCTCGTAGATTTTAAAAACGAAGAACTACTATCTATGAAAAAAGAGCTTAACAATCATCTTAAAATTTTTAATCTAATATGTAAGGAAATTAAAGATAAACACCTCATATTAAATAATCATTTTAAAGATTGTATTGTTAAAGATAAATTTATAAATTTAATAGATAATACAATAAAAAATGTAATACTCTAAGGTATTACATTTTTTATCTTTATATGAATAGCATCATGCATTGCTCTTGTTAGCATTATA
Organism: Candidatus Arthromitus sp. SFB-rat-Yit; assembly: GCF_000283555.1. NCBI lineage: Bacteria > Bacillati > Bacillota > Clostridia > Eubacteriales > Clostridiaceae > Candidatus Neoarthromitus > Candidatus Arthromitus sp. SFB-rat-Yit. The sequence goes on along the minus strand of NC_016012.1, from coordinate 119,061 downwards.
TATAAAATATTATCCTCAAACCCTGAATCAATAACTATAACAGAATCAAACTCAAGTCCCTTTGAAAAATATACAGTAGTCAAAAATATTCCATTATCACTATAAACATGATCCTCATCTGTAATCGTCTTTATATAAAAATTAGATTTTATCATATCATGTACTTTATTTATCATTCTTTTATCTAAAACAATTATCCCTATATTCTTGGATTTTAAATTATTTATAGCTTCAATCAATATTTTCTTTATATCATCATACTCACATTCAAAATATGTAACATCTTCCCCATCTCTTATTGAATTTACAGAAATTCGATCATTTAAATATTTCAAAGAATAATCGATTATATTTTTAGTCGATCTATAAGAATCAAGCATTTCAAAATCTTTTTTATTTTCAAATATACGAGTGCTATGAGTAAAATTATCCTCAAATTTTATAATGCTTTGATTTAAATCTCCAACTATTAAATAAGATGGTGACTCAGTATACATCTTTATAACTTGATAAAACATATACGAAAAATCTTGACCTTCATCAATTACAACAAGTCTATATTCACGATCTTTCTTAGGTCTATAAATATTAATATCTATATATTTTATAAGTATTAAATCCCCAAAATCTAAATTAACCAAATCCTTTGAAAAATAACTCTCATAAAATTCTCTATATAATTCATAGGGTGATTCTAATTTCAAATAATGCAACGATGATTTTATATCACTACTATCTCTTACCACATCATATATTTCATTTCTCATAAGCATATCATAATAATTTTCCATATCCGAATCGGTATTCATGCTCTTATACTTATCCTTTATTTGACGCACAAATGTGTTTCTAACTTTATTTATCTTATCAAATATTCTCTTTTTTATCAGATTTATTCTTACATCTATAGAACGACTCTTAAAAGATTCGTAAAATAATCTATTTAACTCTTCATAATTTATAATAAGTTCATCTCTAAAATAAATATCTCCTCCGAGATTTATATTCTCCTCAACATATGAGATAAATTTATCTATCTCACACTTCATCTCATAACTTCCCTTAAATTTGAATTCATCTAGATATTCTTTATCATTTAATATCTTTTCCATATGAGAATCATAAGAATTAAAATTTAAATTTCCACCAGTGCTTAAGTAAATAAAATCTTCACTTGTATAACTATGTACTCCTCCATATTCTCCAAGAGATGGAAGAACTGCAGATATATATTCCATAAAAATTTTATTTGGACACAATATTAGAACTCTATCTTCAAAATAATCTCTAAAATTATATAAAAGATAAGCTATTCTATGAAGTGCTACAGAAGTTTTCCCACTTCCTGCTACACCATTTATCACAATTGATTTGTTTCTATCTTCCCTTATTATTTTATCTTGGTTAACCTGAATAGTTTGAACTATATTTTTTAATTTATTTGAGGATTTTAAAGATAGCATCTCTTTTAAAAATTCATCCTTAATATCTATATCCGAATCAAACATCGAAATTATTTTACCATCTCTAATCAAAAATTGTATTCTCTCATTTAAAGAAACACAAATCTCCTCTCCAGATGGTATCTTATAGCTAAGTTCTCCGATCCTCCCTTGATAAAATAAAGAAGCCATAGGTGCTCTCCAATCAATTATTAAAGGGAGTTCTAATCCAATATCAAATCCATAAGATCCTATATAAAATTTTTCCTCTTCCCCATCCTCACTTATAACAATCTTCCCAAAGTAAGGAGTTTTTTTTAGATAGAGTATCTCCTTGATCTTTTTTTCAACAAGCATAAATATCTGTTCATTCTTATAATTTTCATGATCGAAGTAATCTATTATTTTATCATCATCATCTCTATATTCCTCTATAAATTTCTTCCTATAATCAACAATAGAATCTGATATATTTTTTCTATTTTCTACATACTCACTTAACTTATCATTTAAATAACCAAGTACATTATCTAAATATTTCTTCTCAATTTCATAATCTAATTTTACATCCATACCCCTAAAATCCACCTCTTTAAAAAATAAAATCGTTCTTCTAATTATACCTTCTTAAGGCACAATTTAAAAGAACGACCAAAAATTATCTCAATAACCTAATCCTATTAAATGGATAAACAATAATCCTTGCCTCTCCTCGTATATCCTCAAAACTTATATAAGGATCATTCCAATACCTACTATCTAAAGAATTCGCCCTGTTATCTCCAAGGAAGAAATACTCATTATCAGGAACTTTAAAATTTAAATCAAATATAGCAGTCTCATCTTTTTGAACAACATAATCTTCTTTAAGTACTTCCCCATTTACAATCACTTCCCCAGACGCTTTAACAACTATATCATCTCCAGGAAGCCCTATAACCCTCTTTATGAGCAACTCCTTGAATTCTTCTGAATAAAATACAAGTACATCTCCACGTGATATCGAATCCTTGTTATACATCTTAGTTACAAACAATTGATCCTTAACCATTAAAGTCGGATACATAGACTCTGAAGGTATATAAACTTTAAATATCAAAAATTTGTTTATTAAAAAAGATATCAACAAAGCGGCAACTATTGTTATAAACCACTCTAAAATAGTCGATAAAAGCCTACCTCTATGCCTTCTATTTTTAGCCCTCTTAGGTAGAGGTTGTTTTTCATAACTAGTATTATCCTCTTTTTCATCCTCTAAAAGGTAGGCATATTCATCAACCAATTCATCTTCATCATCTTCATTTTCATCTTCATCTTTATAAAATTCATTTTTATCAAAAATATTTTCTTTATCATCTTTATATTTTCCCATAAACTGGTCCTCTCATTTTTAGCATTAAAACTATTATAGTAAATATTTATACAAATTTAAACCCAATTTTTAATTTACTATTTGTTTTGTGTTCTCATTATTAGCTAAATCCTTTTTTATAGCATCTATATCTAACTCATTTGTATCAATACCCTTAGCTTCATCGCCTTTTTCTTCATAAATCTCCTCAAGCAAATTTTGAAGTGAAAATTTATCATCTTTAGAATTTAAAACCTTCTTCTGTGATCTATCTTTTGATCTTGCATTCCTTTTCTTGCTTAAACTATTAAATTCAACTTTAATTGCAGAGTTTATTTTATTTAAATCCATATTAATAGCATTTAAGATTGCTTGTGAATCTAAATTATTTTCCTTAAAGTTCTTAAACTGATCTATTCTTTCATCTAATGTTTCAAAGAATAACCTCTCCTGCATCTCCTTCTTATCTTGCTTCTTCTTCTGCTTATTTTTGATTACTTCTCTTATGCTTACCTTTTTACTCATAGTTTCATTTAAATTGAGCTCAGGAATCATTCCCTCTTCAATTGTATTTTCATTATTTACATAATGATTTTCAATTTCCTCAACCTCAAACAATGTATCAAATGGATTAAATGAATCTCCTTCAGGATCTTCATTAACAACAACCTTAGGAGCTTCGATTTTTTCATCTGAGAACGGAGATTTTAAAATTTCTTCATCGCTTTTCATAATCATCAGATAATCTTCAAAATCCATAATGCTCTTAAATTTATCAAGCTCACTAACTTCTTTTTTCTCACTTTTAACTTCTACAACTCCATCAGAAATTTTCTCATGAGAATTTTGGTTTTCAAACTCCTCAAAGGAATAAAAATTATAATCATCCAAAGGTGAATTTTGAACTTTAACATCTGAAATTTCATTCTCAGCATTACTAAATTTAGAATTTATTTTCTTAAGTAGCTCCTCATCACTTAAATCATTACTTATCAATTTTTCATCTTCTTTATGATCATCTGAAATCTTCTCTTCATTAAAACTAAAATTATTTAATTCATTTACCTTACTTTCAATTTCCTGAATATCTAATTTTTTAGAATTATCCTCATCTTTGACATTAACTTTTTTTACTTTATTTAATAATAATTTCTTTAAATTATCTCTATTAAAATTAACCTTTTCCTTAGTATCTTTAGGGGAAGCATGCTTACTTGTATCCGTATCTTTTTCATTTTTATTTAAATTTTCATTTAAATTATCTTTAAAATTTTTCAAATCAGAAATATTAAGCATTTTTATAGAAGCCGTATAATCTAAAAAATCATACTTTATATTATCTGAACAATTTTTAACTTCAAAACCCTCTTTATTATCATAAATTTTCTGACCTGTCCTCTTATCTATCATAACACCGGTTTTTTTATTTCCAATAATTCCGCTATTATTATCCTTTATAAAATATGTATCACTCTCATTTAAAAAATCTAATAATTTATCAGTACTGTAATCTTCTACGTTTATATTCACATCATCACAATTTTTTCTATCCATATCCCATACTTCTACCTTTCAAAATTATTAACTTATCTAAACTATTACCTTTATCTTATTATTACCTTAAATAAATTTTTTTACAAATAGAAAATATTGTATTAAAACACATTTCACCTTCAAATAAAAAATTAAGAGAGAAAAATATCTCCCTTAATTTAAAATTCTATATGTAAATTATAAAATACCCTACTATTTTATAATAATTATTGCTTAATTATAAAATTTTGCAATCTTTCTCCTAATTTCCATCCAAGCAACTCAGGATTATTAAGTCGACCATAAGGTCCAATATTACCTCCACCTGGTACATTTATCGTAGAAAAATCAAGACCAAAATTTCCTGTTCCAGAAGAATTTACTCTACCTGACGGTGATCCTAAAGAGTTACTAGGGGAAGTCCCCCCCAATGGTTTTCCAGGATTTGTAGGTCTTGGTGGATTTATAGCATTTGCTTCGTTACTCCCAAACGCACAAAAAGATACTCCAGCAAACATCGATAAAGCTAAAATTTTTCTGCCAAACTTTTTAAACCCATTTCTATTTTTTGATTCCATCTTTTTCCTCAAAATTAAACTTAAACTATAGTAAATTAATTTACAATTCGTTAATAATGTTAACACACTTTACATGCAATCTCAACTATATTTACAAAGTGAATCTAACTATAGTTTCAACATGATAAGTTTGACAAAACATATCAACACCTCTAACTTTATCGACTTTATATCCAAGAGATGTGAGTATTTTCGCATCTCTCGAGAGAGTTGCCACATCACAAGATATATAAACTATTTTTTTACAATTAATACTTCTAAGCTTATGTAAAACATTTTCCTTTACACCCTTCCTTGGAGGATCTAAAACAACAGCACTTATATTAACTCCACTATTTACTAAATTAAATATTTCTTCTTCAACTTTACCTTCTATAAACTCTATATTTTTAATATTGTTTATACGCTTATTTTCATTAGCATCAACTATACTCTCTTTAACTTCTTCTATACCATAAACCTGTTTTATTTTCCTACTTGCACATATTCCTATAGTTCCAATCCCACAATAAGCATCCAAAAGCGTATCCCCAAATTTTAAATCACACATTTCAATAGCTGCTAAATACAATTTCTCAGCTTGTTTTGTATTAACCTGAAAAAATGATTTACTCTGAATTCTAAATACAAAATCATTTATTTTATCTCTTATATATCCATCTCCATATAATACCCTCTCGTATTTCCCAAGGATAACATTTGTTATTTCATCATTCACATTAACTACTATTGTTTTTATATCTTTAAATTTACTTAATATAAACTCTACATATCCATTTAGAAATTCTTGATCATCTTTTGTTAGCACAATTACAATCATAATTTCATTCGTGTTATATCCTTTTCGTATGAGTAAATGTCTTACAAGTCCATAATCACAACCCTTTTTATTATGAACACTCTCATCATAAGGCTTTATATTATTTTTCTTTATGTATTCACGAGTTTCATTAACAATATCGCTTCCTTCACGAAATTGTATATTGCAAAAATCCATATTTATAATATTGTGAGTATTTTTTTCATAAAAACCAGCCTTAACTCCAAGATCACTTAATCCAAACGGAACCTGTACCTTATTTCTATATTCATACGGAATAGACATTCCATAAAACTTTTCTATCTTAACGCCTTCTATATTCCCTATTTTCTCAAGCGTATTTATTATTTTATTTTCCTTAAATCTAACTTGCTCTCTATAATTCATGTGTTGAACATTACATCCGCCACACTTCTCATATATACTGCATACAGGTAGCACTCTCGATTCAGATACAGAAAGCAATTCAATTACCTTACCTCTTAAAAAATTTTTACTTACCTTATCTATACATACTTCAACAATCTCTCCCTCTATAGTATTAGGTATAAAAACAACCAAATTATCTATGTGTGAAACACCATTTCCCTGACTATCATAACCCTCAATTTTTACTATGTACTTATTACCAACATCTACCATACCTAAAACCTTTTCCTCCTTAACCAAAAAAACATCAGTATCAAAAGATACTGATGTTTTTTTGAATCAGTTTACCCAATAAAAATACATTTAATTTGTAAAACCTATCTTACTACTATATACCTAACAAATAAATAATTTGTTAATTTCTTATTATATATATATTAATTTTTAGTAAATTTTTAAACTTCATGAACTTTGAGCATATTAGTATGACCCTTGAAATTTGCAGGAACACTCGCTGAAACAACTATTAAATCCCCATTTTTAAAACTATACTCTTTTTTCGCTTTATCTACTGATAAATCGATTAACATATCTGTATTATCAATCGTTTCACTTATTGTTTGAGTATATACCCCCCAATAAATCGATAACATCCTCGCTACTTTTTTAGTTTGTGTTATAGAAATAATTGGACACTCCGGCCTAAATCTAGATACAAACTGTGCTGTAGCACCTGATTTTGTACAGGCAAGTATAGCTTTTGCACCAACTTCATTTGCCGTAGTACAAGAAAATAATGCGATCGTATTAGGAACATCTTTATACTCTATTTTTGATAATTTCCTTTGGAGTTTTCCTTCATAATCCAAACTTTGCTCAGTTGTAATTATAATTTTATCCATTATTTCATAAGATTCTACAGGATATTTCCCATTTGCTGTTTCCCCACTTAACATAACAGCATCACTACCATCATGTATAGCATTTGCAACGTCTGAAGCTTCAGCTCTCGTAGGCCTTGGATTCCTTATCATAGAATCAAGCATTTGAGTTGCAGTTATAACAAATTTTCCTTTATCATTACATTTCTTTATAATTAACTTTTGCCAATGTGGTAAATTTTCAATAGGAATCTCAACTCCTAAATCACCTCTAGCAACCATTATTCCATCAGAGCTATCTATTATTTCATCTATATTATCAAGCCCTTCCTGATTCTCTATCTTAGATATTATTTTTATAAAGTCTCCTCCGTTTGAATTTAAAAATTCTCTAATTTTTATAACATCATCCGCTTTTCTTATAAAAGAAGCTGCCACATATTCAACATCATTTTCTATACCAAATAACAAATCCTTCTTATCTTTATCCGTAAGTGCAGGTAATTTTATCTTAGATTTTGGTAAATTAACTCCCTTATTACTTGAAACCTCTCCAGAATTTAAAACAACACAAGTTATCTTACCTTCCTCTATGTTTTTGATTTCAAGGGCTACCAAACCATCATCTATAAGTATTTTCCCTCCAACTTCTACATCTTTATAAAGATCTTCATAAGTAACAGAGCATCTAGTTGAATCTCCAACCACATCTTCTTTTGTATATATAATAAATTCCTCTCCTTGATTTAGTAAAACCTTTCCTTCAAATTTCTTAGTCCTAATTTCAGGTCCTTTTGTATCAAGCATTATTCCTACATTTTTATTTAGTTCTTCGCTAATTTCTCTAACTAATTTTATTCTGCTTCCATGTTCCTCAAAATCGCCATGAGAAAAATTAAGTCTCATAACATTCATACCCTTTTCAATAAGTTCTTTTAATATTTCGTATTTTTCACTAGCAGGACCTATTGTACACACTATTTTTGTCTTTCTCACTGAAATACACCTCACAAATTTTAAATTAAGCTAATTTATTAACAAGATCATATAAATCTTTATTGAATTTTTTCTCAACTTTTAAAGCTTCTTCTATATCCATATCAAATACTTCATTTTCTCTAACGCCTATAACTTTTGCACAAATTCCATTATTCAAAAGAGTATCTACAGCTTTTCTACCCATTACAGATGCTAAAACTCTATCACGACCAGTTGGTATACCTCCACGTTGTATATGCCCAAGAACTGTAGCTCTAGTATCAAGTCCTATTTTTTGTTGTATATACCTTCTAAGTTCCTCAGCCTCGCCTGCTCCTTCTGCTAAAATTATTAAACTATGAAGCTTTTTATTTTTCTTAGATTCCACTATGACATTGCATAATTCTTCACGATTAAACGGATATTCTGGTACAATTACAGCCTCAGCACCACCTGCAAGAGCAGAATATAATGCTAAATCTCCACAATTTCTTCCCATAACTTCAACAATACTAACTCTTTCATGAGAACTGGATGTATCCCTTAATTTTCTGACAGCATCTAATATAGTATTGAGCGCTGTATCAAATCCAATTGTATAATCTGTATAAGGAAGATCATTATCTATAGTCCCTGGTATACCTACTGTGGACATACCAAATTTTGATAATAAATGTGCTCCTGTAAATGATCCATCACCACCTACAACCACAAGTCCATCAACATTATGACTTTTTAATATTTCATATGCCTGAGCTCTAACCTCTTCTTGCTTAAATTCAAGACATCTTGCGGTCTTTAAAAAAGTTCCTCCCCTATCTATAATATCAGAAACAGATTTTCTAGTTAGAGATTCTATCTCACCATGTAAAAGTCCATGGTATCCTCTATGTATACCAAGAACCTCTATACCTCTACTCAATGCATATCTCACAACTGATCTTACAGCTGCGTTCATTCCAGGAGCATCTCCACCACTTGTTAATATCGCTATCTTTTTTATCATAATTAAACCTCCAATATATAAACATTTATTTAGTAATAATCACCTTCACAAATTTCTGTGAAAAAGCTTTGTTCAATTCACAAATAAGACTATTACTTAAATTAACACTATAATCATTTACCCTAAAAACTTTCTTTCTATCTAAAGAGTACAAATTAACATCAACATGTCCCTTATTACCAATTAAAATATCCTTAGCCTTGTTAAAAGAATGTGTTACCTCTTTTAAACCATCGCACAGAATATAAAGTTTAAATCTATCGTACTCTTCAATCCCTATTATTTCATTTACTATAACATTAAATGCATCTCCATTTTTTTTGAATACACCTTTTATTATAACAATATTATTATCATTTATTAAATAACTACGTTTCCCATATATCTTCGGAAACACAACACATTCTATCGAAGAATACTTATCTTCAATATATAAAAAACACATTATAGAATTATTTTTAGTTATAATTTTCTTAAATTCTCTTACTAATCCTCCTATTATAACTTCATCCCCATCATTAATCTCCATATTGTCATCATAAAAATCAGAAATAGAATTCGTACAAACCTTATGTAAGATTTCTTTGTGCTTGTGTATAGGATGTCCCGAAATGTATATACCTAAAACCTCTTTTTCAAATAAAAGATTCTTTTCACTATCATCATAAGAAATATCGCAGTTATTTAAATTATTGAATTTAAATAATTTATTTTCTTCATCTTCTATCAAACTAAATAAATCCATTTGACCTTCTAAATTTTCCCGAAATTCTTTTTGCATTCCATCTATTATTTTTTCAAAATTCATAAGAAGGTGAGATCTTGAAACATTAAAGACATCTAAAGCTCCTGATTTTATAATACTCTCTATCCCTCTTTTATTAATTGAACATTTCACACAAGCTTTTAAAAAATCATACTCATCTTTAAACTTTCCATATTTTTCTCTATAATAAACAATTTTTTCACATGCACCTTCACCTAAATTTTTAATAGCTGATAATCCAAAATATATATCTTCCCCATCAACTATAAATTTATTATGACTATTATTTACACAAGGAGGAAAAATCTTTATATTCATTCCTTCTCCAAATTTTATGTAATAACAAACCTTGTCCATATTATTTATAACACTATTTAGGAGCGCACATATATACTCAGATTTATAATACCTCATTAAATATGCAGTTTCATACGCAATAAGTGCATATGCCGCAGCATGACTCTTATTAAATGCATAAGATGCAAAATCTACCATTTGGTCAAAAATTTTATGAGCGACCTTCTCATCAATTCCATTATTTATACATCCATTTATTATTTCATCCCCATCTTTATTTCCATATACAAATTTCTTTCTCTCTTTTTCCATCTCCTCGTGCTTTTTTTTAGCCATAGCACGACGTACAATATCGCTTCTTCCTAAAGAATATCCTGATAATTTTTGAACAATCTCCATTACTTGTTCCTGATAAACGATAACTCCATATGTAACGTTTAATATATCCTCAAGTTCTTTTGTTAAATATTTTATACCTTTAATATTATTTTTATTTTTTATGTAATTTGGTATCTCATCCATAGGTCCTGGTCTATATAAACTAATACCTGCTATTATATCTTCAATAGAGCTTGGTTTTAAATCCTTCATAAAGCTAGTCATTCCTGATGATTCTAGCTGGAAAACACCACAAGTTTTTCCCTCTCCAATCATATTAAATACATTTCGATCATCAAAATCAATTTTATCTAAATCTATCTTTGTACCTTTATTCTTATGAATAATCTTAATACAATCATTTATAACAGTTAGAGTTCTAAGACCTAAAAAGTCCATTTTAAGTAGTCCAAGTTCCTCAAGGTTTGACATAGGAAATTGTGTTACAAGCATATCTCCATCTTTTTTCACAGGTATTAAATCCATAAGTTTATACGGACTTATAATAACACCCGCAGCATGAATAGACGTATGTCTTGGAAGTCCTTCAAGCCTCTTTGATATATCAATTAATTTCTTAACTCTAATATCTTCGTTATATAAATCATTTAACTCTTTATTATAAAGAAGCGCTAAATCTATGGTTATATTTAGCATATTAGGAACCATCTTAGCTATCTTATCAACTTCAGAATAAGAATAGTTCATAGCTCTTCCTACATCCCTAATGCAAGCCTTTGCTGCCATCGTACCAAAAGTTATAATATTCGATACGTTATTTTCTCCATATTTCTCCCTCACATACCGTATAACCTCCTCTCTTCTCTCATTACAAAAATCAGAGTCTATATCAGGCATGGAAATCCTCTCAGGATTTAAAAATCTCTCAAATATTAATCCATATTTTATAGGATCAACTTTTGTTATATTAAGAACATACGCAACAATAGATCCAGCAACACTACCTCTCCCAGGTCCCGTAGGTATAGATTTTTCCATACAAAATTTCATAAAATCCCATACAATTAAAAAATAATCAACAAATCCCATAGAATTTATCAAATCAAGCTCATAATTAACCCTATCTAATAATTTTTTCTTATCATATTTTATGTTTTTATCAATTTCTTCTTTCAAAACTTTGAACTTATAATCATTTAAAATATCTTCACTTTTAAATAATTCACTCTCATTTGAAAATTCATCATATTTATTTATAAGCCCAAAATAACACAATCTTTTTAAATACTCAAATGGATCAAGAGAATTATCCATAATATATTTAGGAGGTATATTTTCATTGAATTTATACTCAAAATTACACTTATCACGTATTTCAAGAGTGTTTAAAAGCCCTTCTTTATAACTAAAGAATGTATCATACATCTCCTCTTTCGATTTTAAATAAAATTGATCTCCATGATATTTCATCCTTTTCTCTTCATCTACATTGCTTCCCGTTTGAATACAAATGAGCACATCATGAGCACTTGCATCATCCTTTTTAATATAGTGAACATCATTTGTCACAACATATTTTATATTAAGTTCCGATGAAAACTTTAAAAGCATACTATTAACTTTTTTTTGATCATCTATGCCATGATCTTGAATTTCTAAATAAAAATCATCCTTAAATATTTCTTTATATGTAAGTGTTAAATTTTTCGCACCATTTATATCATTTTTTAAAATATATTTAGAAACCCCCCCACTTAAACAAGCACTAAGAGCAATTAAACCATCTGAATTATTTCTCAAATATTCAATATCAACCCTCGGCTTATAATAAAAACCACGAATAAAAGAATCACTAACTATTTTCAAAAGATTTCTATATCCAATCTCATTTTTTACAAGAAGAACCAAATGAGTAGTAAAATTATCTACATCAGGATTTTTTATATCCATAGATTTATTTGCAACATAAATTTCACACCCAATTATTGGTTTAATTCCATACATTTTACACACTTTATAAAACTCTAAGCATCCATACATAACCCCATGATCTGTTATAGCAATAGACGTCATGTCAAGTTCTTTCGCTCGTTCAACTAAATTCCTAATCTTGCACGAAGAATCCAATAAACTAAATTCTGAATGTACATGTAAATGAACAAAATCATTCATATTAAATTTCCTTATTAAATAATAATATATACTTGAATTTTACCACATCTAATAAAAATTAAAAAACCCAAATGAAAATAATAATTCATTTGGGTATAAATCTATATATATAAATTTATATTATATTTTTTAAGCCACATATTGATTTGTATTAAATAAGCCATGAGCTGTGGACCTCTCATAAGTTGACCAAACCAAGGTTTTGTATAAGAATCTCCTTTACTTTCAATTAACCTTCTTACACTTTTTTCATCTATAATTTCAAAAATAGGATTAGATTTATTATCTAAAATTCTCGATAATTCTTTCATAATAAGATCTCTATATATGTTGCTCTGAGTTTTAGGATAAGGACTCTTCTTTCTATCAATTATAGAGTATGGCAAAAATTTTCTGCTCGCCTCTCTTAATATCCCCTTTTCACGCCCATTTAAAAATTTAAATTTAGCTGGAATGTTATAGGAAAACTCAACAAGCTCTCTATCTGCGAAAGGAACTCTTATCTCTAAACTATTTGCCATACTCATCCTATCTTTTCGATTCAATAAAGTTACCATAAACCATTTTACATTTAGTGTAGTCATTTTCCTTATTTTTTTATCAAACTCACTATCGCTATCTAAAAATTGAACACTTTTAAGTGTTTCATTTATTCTATTTTCAACATGAGAATCAAAATCTAAACTTTTAATCTTATCATTAAAAAGTTCTTTTCTTATGTTTGAGAATCTATTCCAAGGGAAATTATTTAATTTTAAATCCTCATCATTTAAATACCAAGGATATCCTCCAAATATTTCATCTGCACACTCACCAGACAATCCAACAGTTCCATAATTTTTAATCACATTACAAAACAAATATAAGGAAATATCAATATCAGCCATAGAAGGAATATCACTTGCATAAAGTCCCCTCTCAAGTGCATAAAATAAATCTTCATTCTTAATTGTAATGATTCTATTATTTGATTTTATAGATTCATTAGCGAGTTTAACAAAATATTTATCACTTGTAACCTCAAACTCATTACCTTTAAAATCCTTATCATAATCAACATAATCTACTGTAAATGTATCTAAAATCTCCCCTTTTTCTCTAAGCTCCTTAGACACTATAGCAGATATAAGAGATGAGTCTATACCTCCTGACAAAAAAGAGAAAATACCCCTATCTGATACCATTTGATTCTTTATAACCTTCTCAAGCATTACAGATAATTTTTCTTTGGTATCTTCAAGAGTCAAGTTATGCTCTTTTGATTCAAGATTCCAGTATTCTTTAAGAATTACTTTATCTTCATATACACATAAATAGTGTGCTGGTGGAACCTCTTTTATATCTCTAAATATACCTTCTCCAGGACTTCTGCTTGGTCCTAAACTTAAAAGATCAAGTATACCCTCACGATAAACATCAGTACTAACCTTAGGATGTTTTAATAAAGACTTCATCTCGGATCCAAAAATCAAATATCCACCTTTTAAACTATAAAAAATAGGTTTAACCCCCAGCTGATCCCTAGCTATAAATAAACATTTCTCATCCTCATCAAAAATACAAAATGCAAATATTCCATTTAACCTACTCACACAATTTTCTTTATAGTGTATATAATTTATCAAAACAACTTCCGTATCAGAATAAGTAGAAAACCTGTACCCTTTATCAATTAAATCATCTCTAATTTCATTAGTGTTATAAATTTCTCCATTATATACAATTGTATACTTATGAAAATTAACAACCCTTTGCATTGGCTGTTTGCCTCCATCAGGATCAACTATAGATAACCTCCTATGTCCAAAAACTACATTTTTATGTTTATAATAATCATATTCATCTGGTCCTCTATGATACAAAGAATCATTCATCATCACTATATTGTTAAATTCACTTGTTATATCTTTATTAAAATTGGAAAATCCTGTTATTCCGCACATATATTTCTCCTAATATATTAGAATTTAATTTATTGATGTTTTTATGTTATGGGCATAATTAAATTTTGATACAGAAAAACCCTTTATTTAAAACTAAATAAAGGGTTTAAAATTTATTTATTATACTGATCTATAAATTTATCTATAAAATCTAAGTTTATATCCCTGTAAATATCCCACACTTCTGTATGGATTATATAATTATTCGTGCTTAAACTATATATTGGAGAATTAACCTTCATCTCTAAATAATTAGGTGTAATCAGCGATTCATACTTACAACCCATATTTGGATACTCATACTCTCCCTCAATCAAACTAAATTCTTTAATAAACATTTCATTATTATTATAATACAATAAATATTTTAAATCAGTATTTATCCCCATTCTAAATCTGTCGTATATATTCTCATTAACCTTCATAGCAACATACTTATCTCCAAGATATACTCTAGAATCCTTAAGATTTGAGTATGGCCAAAAAATCAGAGATTTATTAGGAACATCTCTATTACTCCCACGCCCAAATGGAATAACTTCTATTCCCCCATTTCTTACTATAGTATTTGAACATATAGCTATGTTTATATCAAATGCATTTAAAGAAAGTATCTTATGTATCACAGTAATTCTACTAGAATTTTTCTCAAATATTATCTCAATCACTCTTCTTATTTGAGTCCATTTCTCTATATTTTGAATAAATCTAACACCATTTACTATTGTTTCATATGTTATACCTTGATTATCTATAAAATCAACATTTTTATCTATCTGTGGAACATAACTAAAACTATGCCCACCTATAATTTCTTTACTATCCTTATCTATCAAACCGTCTTCAAATTGATTATTACCATTTATATATCCATACTTTACAATCCGTATAGTATCTTCTATAAAAACAATAACTTCTATTAAATTATTTGTAATTCTCAAACACCTATTATAATTTTTATAACTTATCTCTGTAATATTAAATTTTTCCATGACTACACCCCAAAATCAAGTTGACAATAAAATTCAAACACCATATTTATCTTCTAATTCTTTAGAAATTTCCTCTATCTTATTTAATCTATGTAGCACTCCAGATTTCCCAATAGGTGGATCCAAATATTTCCCAAGTTCACTAAGAGATACTTCCTTATATTCCAATCTTACCCTTGCGATTTCTCTAAGTTTATCCGGCAACCCATCCAAACCAATATATTTATCAATATACATAATAGCTCTAACTTGTCTTACCGATGCTATTATAGATTTATCCTCATTTGCTTGAATACAATTCTTAATCCTATTTTTATTATTAATGTATTCCTTAACTACTCTAATATCTTCAAACTCCAAAACAGATCTATGAGTGCCTATTACTTTTAAAAACTGAGATATACTCTCTGATTCTTTAACATATATAATAAACCTGTCTTTCCTACTTATTATCTTGCTTCTAATTCCAAAATAATTTAATAATGAATCCAAGAAATACGATAGATCATTATTATAAACACAAAATTCTAAATGATAGCTATTATTTGGATTAGTAATACTCCCACACATTACAAATAATCCTCTAATAAAATAAACTTCATCAATTATTTTATTATTAATAATAAGATTAATCCTATTTTTAAAATCCCTACTATCTAAATAATTCAACAGCTTACATATATAATAATCCCTGAATTTGTATATATTAGAACTCAAACTATATATATTTAAATTATATCCGAATCCTCCCATCATATTAAATATATTTTGCAAATGATCAAATACAAGATGATTATCTATCCTAAAAATAATTTCATTAGCTTTCATCTCGTATTTTGTGCTTAAAATCACACCTATAACTTCACCAATTACTTGTTTATATGATTTAAAACAATTCTCGAGTATTTCAGTTTTAACAATAGATGAAAAAGTCAAATTATCACCTGTTTATTACATTTCATTATTATCATTAATAATCTTCATTATAATTCTAGACACCCTATCTTCATCGTGTCTTATAAAATCATTCTCTATCTTTATCAAATTATCCTTCACTATTTTTACATCCATACCTTCAAATTTTTCATCATCACAATATACAAGCTCAGAATTTTTAACTTTATACCTATCTTCATATTCATTAGATAATTTACCATTATTTACAATAATATAATCTAGTTTCAAAATATTTGTATTATCAAATATACTCTTAACATGGTCATATAATGTATATCCTCCCGTTTCACCATGCTGCGTCATAATATTTGAAACATAAATATGTTTCCCATTATTTTTATTTATGGAATCGCATATCTCTTTTACCTTTAAATTAGGTAAAATACTTGTATATAAACTCCCTGGTCCAAAAATAATTGCATCAGCATTCAATATCTCATCGATACAATCTTCTATAGGTTTTGCATCACTAGGTATTATAGATATCTCTTTAATTCGACTATTGTGCTTTATAACTTCTTCAGGAATTTTTGACTCTCCTCTTACGACAATTCCATTATGGAGTTTAGCTTCAAGCACTATGTTCTCATTTGTAACAGGCAATACCTTGCCTGTTATAGCCAAAACATCACTCATAGCTTTCACTGCACTCTCAAAATTATTCGTAATACCTATCATAGCTGCTATAAATAAATTTCCAAAATTTTGGTTCTTTAAATTCCCATCGCTAAATCTGTATTTTAAGAGTTCTTCCATTATAGGTTCTGTGTTTGCAAGAGCTATCAAACAATTTCTTATATCTCCAGGAGGTAATATACCCAACTCATCTCTTAATATTCCAGATCCTCCACCATCATCTGCAACAGTAACTACCGATGTAATATTTTTAGTAAACTTTTTTATTCCTTTTAGAATTGTCGGAATACCTGTACCTCCTCCTATAACTACAACTTTTGGATTATTGCAAAATTTATCAAATAACTCCACCTTAATAAATCTCCTAATTTTATGTTTTAATTATACATTTTTAATAATATCTTTATGCTCTAAAATTATTTTATAGTTTCTATAGTTATATAAAATATTATATAACTCTTCTGATACAGCAACCGATCTATGTTGTCCTCCTGTACACCCAATTCCAATTGTCAAATGTTTCTTACCTTCTTTTTTATAATTGGGTAATAAAAATTTTATAATATCTTCTAATTTTACTAAAAATTCTCTACATTCAGGATTTTTAAGAACAAACTCCTTAACCTCTTTATCAAGACCTGTTAATTTTTTTAATTCCTCAATATAAAAAGGATTATCTATAAATCTAACATCAAATGTTAAATCGCACTCTAAAGGTATTCCATATTTATATCCAAAAGAAATTATTTGAACTATAAAATCGCTATCTATATAATTTCCACATATAAAATCTCTTACTTTCTTTTTTAATTCCTGTACTTTCAAATTCGAAGTATCCATAATTAAATTAGCTTTTTTCCTAAGAAACTCTAGTTTTTTCCTCTCTTTTAATATTCCATTTAAAATTTTACCATCGTAAGATAATGGATGTAGTCTTCTAGTTTCCTTAAATCTTCTGATCAATATTTCGTCTGAGCAATCTAAAAATAATATCTTATAGTTTATAGAATTTTCTTCAAACCACTCTAAAACATTATCTATATAATCAAAAAATTCCCTTCCACGTATATCTATAACAAATGCAAGTTTTGAAACATTCCCATTTGTTTGTTTACACAACTCACCAAATTTTTGTACAAATTGTGGTGGCATATTGTCAATACAAAAATAATTTAAATCCTCAAACTCTCTAATAACTTGAGTCTTCCCCGCCCCTGAAAGACCTGTAACTATAATAACTTCCATTTTAATCCTCTCCAATAATTCTAACTTCCGTATCTAACATAACATTAAATTTATCGTATACTCTATTTTTAACTATATCGATAAGTTCCAAAACCTCACTAGCTGTAGCATTTTCATTTCTTGTAACAATAAACCCACAATGCTTTTCAGATACCATTACATTTTTGTGTATATATCCTCTAAATCCACAATCTTCTATGAGCTTACCTGCAAAATATCCCTCTGGACGTTTAAAAGTACTTCCTGCAGATGGATACTCAATAGGTTGTTTCATTTTTCTTTTGTGCATTAAATCTTTCATCTCATCATGAATTTCTTCTTTATTTCCATATTCCAAAGATATATCGCATCTTATAACTATATATTTTCTTTCCATCACTGTAGTTGTTCTATATCCAAACTCTATTTCTTCCCTTGGTATATAAAATACTTCTCCATTTAAATCAATAACTTTAACTCCAATTACTACTTGACTCATTTCTCCACCATATGCTCCTGCATTCATATTAACAGCACCACCAATGGTTCCAGGTATTCCACAAGCAAAAGAAAATCCACACAAAGAATTATCCTTTGCAATTATGGATACATTTGATAAATTGGCCCCAGATTCAGCTCTTATTATATTTTTCTCTATACTTACCCTGTTTAACTTAGTTAAATTAACAACAACACCTCTAATACCCTTGTCCTTAACAAGAAGGTTGGATCCACGTCCTAACACAAAATATGGAGTCTTATTTTTTATAATACATTTTATAGATTCTATAAGTTCTTCTTCGCTTGATGGAAAAATCATAATATCACAAGCTCCACCTAATTTAAACGTCGTATACTTTTTCATTGATTCATCTATCTTTATATTTTCAGAACATAAGATAAATTTTAATTGTTCTAATAAAACCTTATAATCACCATACATACAGAATTTCCCCTTATAATTAAGTCTTACTCTTATTGAAAAATTTTAATATAGATTCACTCGATGATCTGTTCATACTAGGAACCTTTAAAAGATCCTCAATAGATGCTTTTTTAATACCTTCAACACTACTAAAATACATCAAAAGGTCCCTCCTTCTTTTACTACCAATATTAGGTATCTCATCAAGTATAGATCCTAAACTCCTCTTATCTCTCAAACTCCTATGATAAGTTATGGCATATCTATGTACCTCATCTTGCACCCTTGTAATAAATTTAATAAGCTCGCTCGAGATATTTAACTCTTGATTTTTATATATAAGTCCTCTCGTTCTGTGTTTATCATCTTTAACCATGCCACAAACAGCTATGTTTATATTAAAACTTTTAAGCACTTCCTCAACAGCATTTATATGTCCACATCCACCATCTACTAATATCAAATCTGGAAATATGCAAAACTTACCATAAGTATGCTCTAGCTCTCCTTCCTGTATGCACTTAATTTCTTTTAAAGCATGTTCAAATCTCCTAGATACTATTTCCTTCATACTCTTATAATCATCAGGACCTTGTACACTCTTTATTTTAAATCTCCTATATTGAGTTTTATTTGGCGTTCCATTATTAAATACAACCATGCTCCCGACTGAATCAAATCCACTTATATTTGAAATATCATAAGCTTCAATTCTATCTATCTTAGAGTTCATGCATAATATATCTTTAAGCTCATTTAAATAATCACTTTCTCTATCAACTGAGCATAAATATTTATTCTTTTTAAACCTATCTAACATAACTCTTGCATTTTTTCTAACTAAATCAAAAAGCTCTTTTTTCTCCCCACCTTTTGGGGTCTTAAAATAAACTTTTCTCTTTGACTTTATATTAATCCATTTTTCTATGTTATCTTTATCTAAAAATTCTGGAGAATATATATAACTTGGAATTTGAGCGGTTCCCCCATAATAACTCTTTATAAATTGTTCAATTATATGTTCATCATTATCACCCATAATATTTTCAAATACAAAATGTTCTCTTCCAACTACTCTTCCATTCCTTAGAAAAAATACCTGCACACATGCTTCATTATCATATCTAAAAATATTTATATAATCCTCAGAATTCTCTCCCCCAGAAAAAATACTCTGCTTCTCAAAAATAAGTTTTATTCCTTCTATTTTATCTCGTATATCTCTCGCTTGTTCATATTCCAAGTTTTCAGAATGTTTAAACATTTGCTCTTTTAATAAATTCAAAATATAATCCTTACTTTTACCATTTAATATATCGCTAATTTCATTTATTATTTCACCATACTTTTCTTTAGATATAAGACCATAACAAGGAGCATTACATTTCTTAGTTTGATAATAAATACATGGTCTACACGATTTAACTCCATCTTTTATATGTATGTTACAGCTCCTTACTAAAAAATAGCTTCGGATAAGCGACATTATCTCATTAACAGAATTTATGGAAGGAAAAGGTCCAAAATATAAATTTCCATCTTTTATATAATTTTTTGTTGAAAACACTCTCGGAAAATCTTCATTTATCGTTATCTTTATAAATGGATATGTTTTATCATCTTTTAGCAAAATATTATACTTAGGTTGATATTTCTTTATTAAACTATCCTCTAATATCAATGCTTCTATTTCATTCTCGGTTACTATGTACTCAAATTCTATTATATTTTTCACAAGTGATCTTGTCTTTTCTGAATGATTCTGAGTTTTCCTAAAATATTGAGAAACCCTTTTCCTTAAATTCTTAGCTTTACCTACATATATAACATTCTCATCTTTATCTTTCATTATATAAACACCAGGAGATTCTGGTAAAATACTAATATTATACTTTATATCAAACAACGTGAACACCACCCAAAACTCATATATTACCCAATTAATTCAATTGACTTTTTCATTACCTTAGAAGAAATCTCAGATGCAATTCCCCTACCTTCTCCTCCACCTTCAACTATTACCGATATAGAAACCTTAGGATCATCATATGGAGCAAAACCTATGAACAAAGAATGAGGAATACCATCACCATCTCCATCTTTATAATCAGCAGTTCCTGTTTTACCACACGCCTTAATATTTGAAAATTCACTTATATGAGATAAATTGCTCTCAACAACACCTCTCATATATGAGGATATAATAGATGAGGTATTACGCTTTATGGGTTTTGACAATATATTCTTCACATTTTTATTTATAATATTACCATAAGAATTTGAAACTTCAGACACTATGTAAGGCTTCATCATAATTCCATCATTTGCAATCGTACTTGATATTAAAGCAAGGTTAATCGGAGTTATCAATATTGGACCTTGACCAATTCCTGTTTGAGCAATAAGTCCAATCTCATTCTCATTTAATTTAGGAAAATAACTTTTAGATACACTTAATCCCATTAAATTTAAATTCCTATTAAAATAAAATCTTTCAGCATAATTTTTAAGCTCATTATTTCCAAGCTCTAAGGCTAAATTTCCAAATACAACATTGCTAGATTTTATAAATGCATCTTTTAAACTTAATTCTCCAAACGCCTTACCATTTTGATTATATAATCTACTAGAATCACTAAAATCAATAAACCCTTGATCTTTAAATCTTCTATTAAGTATATTATCAATACTCTCTATAGCTAAAGATGATGTTAAAACTTTAAAAGTAGACCCTGGTGGATACTTTCCATTTATAGCTCTATTGTATAATGGAGCATCCTCATTTGACATAATCTCCTCCCAAATATCATTCAAATTATTTGGATCAAATGATGGTTTACTCACAAGAGCATAAATTTCTCCAGTTTTAGGATTCATAACAACAATAGCTCCCCTATTATCTCCAATAATTTCATATGCATACCTTTGAAGTTCACTGTTTATTGTTAATTTAATATCACTTCCCTTTGTATCCTCATAACCAAAAAAAGATTTAATTCCACTTATAAAACCTCTAGGTTCTCTTAAATACTCATCCATCTCATTTTCAATACCAGACATACCATATTTAATATCCGCGTATCCTATTGGATGAAATAACGCCTCTCCATATGGATAAATCCTTTTTTGTCCATTCTCCTCACTATAAGCTAAAACATTTCCTTCCCTATCTAAAATTCTACCTCTAGTAAATTTAAACCTTTCATTAAATGATCTTTTATTTAATGCATGCTCTGCATAATATGTAGACTTAAAAACCCAAAAATATATAAGAGAAGATATAATAAGCAAGAATAAAAATGAAAATATAAATGATATTATCTTCAAATTCTTATTCATCAAATATCCCCCTCTAATATTTTTTGCATAATCCCAAACATAATAAACAAACTTATAATTGAACTCCCTCCATAACTTATAAATGGTAACGTAACTCCAGTTAAAGGTATTAAATTTAAAACTCCTCCTAAAATAATTGTAGTCTGAAGTGCAATTATTACATTAAACCCAATCATAATAAGTTTACTTTCATCTTTGGATTTCATCTTTACACTATTTTTCATAACTTTAACGAAGAATAAAAAATATAAGAAGACAATTAATAATCCAGTAAATATACCAAGTTCTTCCACAATAGACACAAATATATAATCAGTATAATTAACAGGTATAAGCTCTAAATTCCCTTTGTATAATCCACTTCCTAAAAATCCTCCTGATCCCATAGCAAAAAATCCTTGTAGTACCTGATATGTTGTACGAGTAGGATCACTTTCAGGATTTAACCAAGCATGGATACGAACCCTAACATGCGAAAAATTAATATAAGCAAGCACCCCGAGTATTAAAGTTGATATAATTATAAACATCAAAAATTTATACTTAGAGGTTCTTATATAATACATAAGCATACTCAAAACAAATACAATTACAGCTGTCCCCAAATCTCTCTGAAGTGTTAAAATAGTCAAACTAAAAAGTATAAGGAATATAGCCATATATTTATCAACCTTATCCCTATTATTTCTGAGCACAGAAGATAGATATAAAATTATAAAAATTTTACCAAACTCAGATGGTTGAAATGTTATCCCAAATAAAGAAATCCAATTTTTCGAACCATTTATGTACTTTCCAAACAAAAAAGATATACTCATAAATATAAGCGCTAAACAAAAATACACCCATTTAAACTTAAAAAACTCATTCATATCCCTCACAAAAAACATAACGATAAAATAAACCATGTATCCAAATAAAAATAATATGCACTGTTTAAACGCCATCGTTGGATTTATTCTATATATAATTGTAAGTCCAAGAAGCACAAATAAATTTATAATTAAATTTAACGAATTATCTACTTTTTTAAATATATTTTTTTGAAAAAGATAAACAATAAATATAATAGATATGTATGAGATTGATATAAAGCATAGATAAAAATCTAAGCTCCTTTTTGCCACAAATAAATTTAAAAAAACTATAAGGGATAAAGCTAAATTTAATATAAAATATAACTTCTTTTCATTTATATTTTCTACCATTTTCACTCCTTATGATCCGCATTTTATAAAAAATCCTAATATCAAAAATCATTGAATATGTAATTCTTTATAAGTGTTAAAACTATATAAAAAAGCAAAAACACACTACATATAGATATACCCTTTGAAATTAATTCCCAAAAATTCATAATAAAAATCCTATTCAATATCTAAATATTTCCTTAAATATTTACCTGTATAAGATTCCTTAACTAAACAAATTTCTTCCGGCTTACCCTTAGCTATAACATTCCCTCCTAAAGATCCGCCCTCAGGACCTAAATCAATAATATAATCTGCATTTTTTATAACATCCAGATTATGTTCGATAACAATTACAGTATTCCCATTATTAACTAGCATATGTAAAATTTCTACAAGCTTACTTACATCATATATATGAAGACCTGTTGTAGGTTCATCTAATATATAAAGCGTCCTTCCCGTACTTTTTTTAGATAGCTCATTTGCAAGTTTAACTCTCTGTGCTTCTCCACCTGATAATGTCGTAGAGCTCTGACCAAGTTTTATATACGATAATCCAACATCATTTAGGGTCTTTATCTTATTATATATCTTTGGTATAGACTCAAAAAATTCCATAGCTTCATATACAGTCATATTAAGAACATCAGATATATTCTTATCTTTATATTTAACCTCAAGAGTTTCCTTATTATATCTACTTCCTTTACATACTTCACAATTAACATACACATCTGACAAAAATTGCATCTCTATTTTTATAACTCCATCACCTTGGCAAGCCTCACATCTTCCGCCTTTAACATTAAAACTAAACCTTCCTTGCTTATACCCACGAACCTTTGAATCATTTGTTGTCGCAAATAATTCCCTTATGTAATCGAATACCCCTATATATGTAGCCGGATTCGATCTTGGAGTTCTACCAATAGGAGATTGATCTATATCAATTATCTTATCTATATTCTCTATACCTTTTATTTCCTTAAATGCTCCCGGCTTATCTTTCGAATTGTTCAGCTCTCTATTTATCCCCTTATATAATATTTGATTTACAAAAGTACTCTTTCCCGATCCAGAAACTCCAGTAACTAATGTTAATGTTCCAAGAGGTATATTTATAGAAATATCTTTTAAATTATTTTCAATACACCCTATAACTTCTATGAAATTTCCATTACCACTTCTTCTACTTTGAGGAACTAGAATAGTTTTCTCTCCTCTTAAATACGCTCCTGTTATAGATTCGTAAGATCTTAAAATCCCATTATAATCCCCTTGATAAACTACTTCTCCACCTTGATCTCCCGCAAACTTACCTATATCCACTATAAAATCCGCTTCCCTTATAGTATCTTCATCATGTTCAACAACCACAACACTGTTTCCAATATCTCTCAAACTCTTAAGCGTTTCTATAAGCTTATCATTATCTCTTTGATGAAGCCCAATACTCGGTTCATCTAAAACATATAAAACACCAACAAGGCTCGATCCAATTTGGGTAGCAAGTCTTATCCTCTGAGATTCACCACCTGATAAAGTTGATGCGGTTCTCGCTAAATTCAAATAAGATAATCCGACATTATTTAAAAAAGACAATCTACTTCTTATCTCATTAATTATAGGTTCTGCTATAACTTTATCTTTCCCTTTAAGCTCAACTTCATCTAAAAATTTTATAGAATCCTCTATGCTCATACACGTTAATTCATATATATTAACACCATTAAATTTAACCGCTAAAACCTCAGGTCTTAGTCTCGCACCATTACATTTCTCGCAATTTTTGTTTGACATATATCTTTCAATATCTTGTTTTACATGATTTGAAGAACTCTCTCTATATCTTCTTTTTAATACATTCATAATTCCTTCAAATCTATGATTATATGTATTTCCTTCTTCTCCATACTTAATGCTTATCTTCTCCTCTGTTCCATTAAATATTATATCCTTTATATCTTCACTTAGATTTTTAAATGGTTCATGTAAAGAAAAATCATATTTTTCACTTAAAGCTTTAAATATACTAAAAGACCAACTCCCTTCTTTTAAAGAACTTTCTCCAATGCTATTTATACATCCACCCAAAATAGATAGCTCTTCATTTATAAGTAATTTTTTATCTATCTCAAATTTTCTCCCAATTCCATCACACTCATCGCATTTCCCAAAAGGAGCATTAAACGAAAAACTACGAGGCTCAAGTTCTGATATGCTTATTTGACAATCAACACAAGAAAATTTCTCAGAAAAAAGCATCTCCTCAAAACCAATAACATCAATAATTACAATACCATCAGAAAACCTCAAACTGCTCTCAACAGATTCAAAAATTCTCCCTCTCGATGAACTCTTAATAACAATCCTATCAACTAAAATATCTATATCATGCTTTTTATTCTTATTTAAGTTTATCTCTTCTTCTGATAAATCATAAATTTCCCCATCTATGCGAACTCTTACAAAACCCTGCATTTTAATATTCTCTATAAGTTTCTCATGCTTTCCTTTTTGTTTTTTTACTATAGGGGAAAATACTTGAATTTTACTTCCTTCCCCAATATCCATTATACTATCCACTATTTGATCTATGGTCTGACGTTTTATCTCCTTCCCACATTTGTAACAATGTGGTGTTCCAGCTCTCGAGTATAAAAGTCTTAAATAATCATATATTTCTGTTACCGTACCAACTGTAGATCTAGGATTCCTTGAGGTTGTTTTTTGATCAATAGATATGGCTGGAGATAAGCCTGTTATAGAGTCAACCTCCGGTTTATCCATCTGCCCTAGAAATTGCCTTGCATATGTAGATAATGATTCAACATATCTCCTCTGACCTTCTGCATATAAAGTATCAAAAGCTAAAGAAGTTTTACCCGATCCAGAAACTCCAGTAAATACAACAAGTTTATTCCTTGGAAATTTAACACTACAATTCTTTAAATTATTAACCCTCGCACCTTTTATCTCTATGTATTCCATTATTCCTCCTAAATAAATACAATTTTCTTAATTTCTCTTATCTCATCTCTAAGTTCCATCGCGCGCTCAAAATCAAGTTCCTTAGCACATCTTTTCATCTCTTTCTCAAGTACATCAATTCGTTTCATACACTCATCAAAATCTTTTGGAATATTTATATCGACCTTCTTTTTACTCACTCCCTCATTGGATATCTTCGTTGCTTGTATCACCTCTCTTATACCCTTTATAACAGTTTTAGGAATTATGCCATGCTTTTTATTATGCTCCATTTGTATATCTCTTCTTCTCTTTGTTTCATCAATAGCTTTTTTCATAGACTTTGTTATAATATCACCATATAATATAACTCTACTCTCTGCATTTCTTGCGGCTCTTCCTATCGTTTGAATAAGACTTGTTTCAGATCTTAAAAAACCTTCTTTATCAGCATCAAGAATGCATACAAGGGATACTTCAGGTATATCAAGACCCTCTCTTAACAAATTTATACCAACCAAAACATCGAATTCTCCACTTCTTAAATCCCTTATTATCTCCATTCTATCTATGGTTTTCACATCTGAATGCATATATGTAGTTTTAATGTTTAACTCATTCAGATAATCAGTTAAATGTTCTGCCATTTTTTTAGTTAAAGTTGTAACTAAAACCCTATAACCTTTCTCTATAGTTTTTATAACTTCCCCATATAAATCATCTATCTGATTTTCAATAGGTCTAACCTCAACTATAGGATCTAAAAGACCTGTAGGTCTTATAATTTGATTTACTATAACTTCCTGATGCTCTTTCTCATAATCTGAAGGCGTTGCTGAAACAAAAACCACCTGGTTTATCTTCTCTTCAAATTCCTCAAATTTAAGAGGACGATTATCATAAGCACAAGGAAGTCTAAATCCATAATTAACAAGGGATTCTTTTCTTGACCTATCCCCAGCATACATAGCCCTAATCTGTGGTATAGTAACATGAGATTCATCTATAAATAACAAATAATCAGACGGAAAGTAATCAAATAAAGTATAAGGTTTACTCCCCTTCTCTCTCCCATCTAAAATCCTAGAATAATTTTCAATACCACTGCAATATCCAATCTCTCTCATCATCTCAATGTCATAATTAACTCTCTCTTTAATCCGCTGAGCCTCTAAAAGTTTACCATTTTCTTTAAAATACTTAACTCTATCATAAAGCTCTAAATTTATTTCATTTATCGCATTTTCAATTGCATCCTTAGATGTAGCGAAATGCGTCGCTGGGTATATTGAAATATGTGTTAACTTTGAAAAAACCTTTCCTGTCAAAATATCAAATTCGCTTATTTTTTCTATCTCATCTCCAAAAAATTCAACTCGAATACCAACATTAAAAGAAGATGCCGGTACAATATCAAGAACATCACCTTTAGCTCTAAACGTACATCTAGCAAAATCTATTTCATTTCTTTCATACTGTATTTCAACAAGTTGGCGTACAATATCATCCCTATCACGAACCATACCAACTCTCAAATTAACAACAAGCTTCCTATACTCCAAAGGATTCCCTAAACCATATATACAAGATACCGAAGCCACAACTATAGTATCTCTTCTCTCAATTAAAGAAGATGTAGCAGAGTGCCTTAACTTATCTATCTCCTGATTAATAGAAGCATCCTTCTCTATTAATGTATCTGTTTGAGGAACATACGCCTCAGGTTGGTAATAATCATAATAAGATACAAAATATTCAACAGAATTTTCTGGAAAAAACTCCCTAAATTCCGTGCATAATTGTGCAGCTAATATTTTATTATGAGCAAGTACCAAAGCAGGTCTTTGAAGATTTTCTATAACATTCGCCATAGTGAAAGTTTTTCCAGATCCAGTAACACCTAAAAGAGTTTGATATTTATTCCCACAATTAATAGAATTTACAAGTTCTTTTATAGCTTGAGGCTGATCTCCCATAGGCTTAAATTTCGAATTTATCTTAAACTTTTTCATTATATATCTCCTAAATAATCTTACAAATCTCTTTATTAACTCTCTTTTCTAACAAAATCATAACTTCATGAAGAAAACAAATCATTATTAACGAAAATACATTTCCTATAAATTTATATAATATCATAACAATCACACCATATACAAAAACGAATAACCCGGATATAAATTTACTATATTTAAAATTATTTAAATAACTTCTTCTAAAAAACATAAGAAATATTATATGAATACCCCCAAAATAAATAGGTAAATAAAGCTTATTAATATTGCTTTCAAAATTCAAACAAATAAATACACCCTCAAATATATGTAGGACTCCAATGAGTAAAATTATAAAACTAGTATCTACATCAAATCCAATTAATTTTAAAAACAAATAACATATAACCCCACTAAACGATATACATATATACCTACCTACCAAAAAATAATTTAACAAACTAAATAAACAAATTAATATTAAAACCTTCTCATCTAAATAATAAATACCAATACTTTTGATCATATCTTTAAAAAGTAAATTCAAAAAAATTATTAATAATATATTTTTACATATTAAAATAAGGTGGTAATAAATTCCCACCTTATTATTTTTACATATATTAATAAAATTCAAAATAAAAGATATTAAATAAACATACAAAATCATTGACTTTTAATATTCTCCTTTAATATCTCTAAAGCCCTTAAATATTGATAATCTAGCTCTCTCATCTTTTTTGAATCCCCATTAGCTATTTGTTTATGTTTAATAATTTCATCTTGGGGGTATAAAACCTCAACATCAGGATTTATTCCAACCTTATTTATGTATTCATCTGATGGTGTATAATACTTAGACACCGTAACCTTAACTCCACTACCATCACCAAGTTCAAATACCCTCTGAACCAATCCCTTGCCAAACGTTGTTTCACCAACAAAAACAGCTCTGTTATGATCCTTAAGAGCACCGATTAAAACTTCTGAAGCCGAAGCACTTCCAGAATCTCCAAGTACAACAATTTTTTTATCCTCAGACACTCCTTTTTTCGCTTTAATAACCTCTTTATTACCATACTTATCATCCATAGAAACTATAACTTCCCCTTCAGGTATAAACTGAGATGCTATATCAACACATTCATTTAGAAGTCCTCCCGGATTACCTCTTAAATCAAGTATAATCCCTCTATAGTCGGAACTATACAAAGCTTCATTAACGCCTTTTGAAGAATTTTCATCAAAAGAATTTATTTTTATATATAAAATATCTTCTGTAACTTTCTCATATTCTACTGGCATAACCTCTATTTTTTCTCTTAATACATTAAGATTTAGTTCTTTTCCATCTCTCTCTATAACCAAATTTACACTCGTACCTTCTTCACCCTTTATAAGAGATATCGCTCTATCAATACAATCCTCATCAACATTTTCATTTGAAACATTTATAATATAATCTCCATCCCTAATATCAGACTTCTCTGCAGGAGAATTTTTAAACACTGATATTACAGATATTTTACCCTCTTTAGGAGCAACCTGTATGCCTATTCCAACATAATTCCCCTTACTTCTAAGATTAAAATCAGAAAATTCATCTTTATTCATATAAACAGTATATGGATCACCAAGTGAATCAACCATACCTTTTATGGCACCATCTACTAAATCCGAAGCATTAGCGCCATCATAAGGATTATAAGTCTTATTTATAATATTTCTAACAAACATAATTTTTTTATAATCAGCTATATCCCCTGAGAATGATTTTAATCCTCCCTGGTTTATATAAAGTCCAGAGGAAAAATTTATACCAACTATATAACTTAAAATATTAGTAATCAAAAATACTATCACAACAAAAATTATAATAAGAAACCTATTATTAGATACTTTTGATATCTTTTTAAAATTCAATAATTTATCTTCTTTATTATTCGACATATCTTTGTCATTACTGTTAATATTCATAAATTCCTCCAAACCAACTAACAACTAGTTTTATTTATTCCCTTATTTATTCCTAAATATTCAAATTATAACATTAAACTAAACCTTCAAAAACTTTCTTAACGAAAATATACTTCCGACAATACCAACTAATATACCTATTAGGAAAAAATGAATAGTTAACTGTATCAAAATCACATTGGGAGAAATTAAATAGGAAAATAAATTTCTACCATTCAAAAAACTATAAACATAAAAATAACTATAATATATTATTCCAATAGAAATAAAAGATCCTATAACTCCTAAGATAATACCCTCTATTACAAATGGCCATCTTATAAACCAATCTGTCGCTCCAACAAATTTCATTATATATATTTCTTTCCTGCGTGAATATATTGTAAGTTTAATTGTATTCATTATCAAAAACAGTGAAACTAATATTAAAATGAATGATAAAACGATCCACGCAATCCTAATAAATGTAGATATTTTAGAAACTTCTTTAACAAGCACCTTGTCACTTCCAATATCATCAATACCTTCAAATCCTTGAAGTGCTTTCTCTATACGGTCCGATACACTCGACGATTTTATCTTAACAACATAAGAACTTGGAAGTGGGTTATTATTTTCATCATAACCCTCAATCATCCACGCATAATCTCTAAGTTGATTCTTAAAATTAACAAGTGCCTCCGCTTTACTTTCGTAATAAACACTTTCTATCCCCTCAATACCACTTATAGCATCCTTTACTTGTTGTTGTTGTTCTACGGTTATATTATCCTTTAGATAAACTTTGAGCTGAAGACGAGATTCAACATCATTTACATTTGCAACAATAACATTCATAAGTATCAAAAATACACCATAAATAGTTAACGTAACAACTATATTAACTATAGTTGCTATACTTATAGTCTTATTTCTAAATAAACTCTTAATAGCATCGATAGTAAATCCTTTAAAACTCGAAACTTTCATTATTCGTATTTCCCTCTCTTTTCATCTCTTAAAACTACTCCTCTTTCGATCGCAACAACCCTTCTTTTCATTCTATCTACAATATCCTTAGCATGAGTTGCCATAAGAACTGTAGTGCCACCTCTATTTATATCTTGAAGAAGTGCCATTATTTCAAGAGAAGTATCTGGATCTAAATTACCTGTAGGCTCATCTGCTATTAATATAGACGGATTGTTAACCATTGCTCTTGCAAGAGATACCCTCTGCTGTTCCCCCCCAGATAATTCATGCGGAAAGACTTTATATTTATCTGAAAGACCAACCAAACTTAAAACAACAGGAACCCTTTTTCTAATCTCTTTTTCATCAGATTCAACAACCCTCATAGCAAAAGCAACATTCTCGTAAACACTCAAATTAGATATTAACTTAAAATCTTGAAAAACCATACCTATACTTCTCCTATGATAAGGTATATCCCTCCTTTTAATTAAACCAACATCCTTATTATTTATAATGACCTTACCACTCGTAGGTTTTATCTCCCTTAAAATCATTTTTATAAAAGTAGATTTACCAGCTCCACTTGATCCAACTAAAAAAACAAATTCACCTTGTTCTATAGATACACTAACATCTATCAAAGCTTTTACATTTTTTTCATATGTTTTTGATACTTTTATAAAATCAATCATAACAAATTCTCCTATGTTTGTGTTATAAGTTACATTATAACATAAATTTTAACACTACATTTCCTTATTTGTATACTAATAGATTTCAAATTTTCACATTCAAATTAATATATTTAATCAAAAATAATAAAAGGGAAGCCAATAATATAAAACCTTATATTAGCTTCCCATCTACCTTTTACATATTAAAAATCAATTTATCACCAAATCTTTAATAGAATATATCAAATCTCCTAAAAATGAAAAATCATTTCTATGCATATTTATCTCAACTAGTAATAATTCTATCAGATTATTTAGGGATTTATCAGGCTTACTAAATCTAAGAGAATCATCATCATTTATCCATTTAATATCAAATCTATAATCATCATAAAATCCATTTACTGCATTTTCTTGTATGTTATCAAAAAATCTTTTCCATCTATTATAATATAAAGTTCCTACAATATCATAAAAATCAGTATTTGCATAATCTCTAAGACCGTCATCTTCAGATACCTGTTTATCGTACCACGTAGTTAATATTGTTTTCTTATTAATTATTAATGTATCCTCAAAATAGTCATCATAGTTTAAATCATCTAATTTATCAATTAATTTTTGAAGACTTTTTCGTTCATTATAATACAATATATTTGCTTGTAATAAGATCATATTTAAAAATCTTTGAGAGTTTAATTTAAAAAATTCAATTTCCCCATTGTTGTAATAATCTTGCAAATTTTTATAATACTCATTTGATAAATTAATTATAACTTCACTCGCTATATCAATTAAATCAGTCATATATCCTTTACTATCTTTAAACTCATTATATTTTGAAAAATAAATTCTAAGTGCCTCCTCTAATTTCTCTGAGTTATAATTTTTATGAATAGATCCCCACTTAGACGCACTCTTAACATCTAACGAAGGTCTAGCATTTATAACTGATTCTGATGCTCCTTCATGATAAATATTTATTACAGGATTATATACCGTATCTAATAAAATATTAAATGCTTTCAATAAATCATTATCACTCTTTCCATATCTATTTCTCAAATATCTACTTACAAATTCATCAATATCAAGTTTATCTGAAAATATTATTTCAGTTACAAGTTCATCAATAAAATTATTAAATCCAATGCCTTCAGATGTATGAGCTACCCCTTTCAAATAATTTGAATTATATTTTGCATCATAAAATTGATTTAATAAATGCCTTGTATGACCATATAACCCACTTCTTCCTCCAAAGTTATTCAACACTCCAAATATCCAATTCGATCTGTCAAATTCTCTATCTTTCCACGACATATTGTTAAATTTAGAAATTCCCTTCCAACGAGTATTTAATTGAGAATGTAAATCTAATATCAAAGTATTATTTCTATTAAGATTCTCTATGGTTTCCGAAGAAGGACTATGGGACCATGACTGTATAATCCATATAGAATTCTCTCCATTATTATCAATAAGAAGTTTTAAAACTTTATTTGATAATTCAACAGGATCATATCCATACAAATTATTCCCTTCATGAAACAAATCACCAGCAAAATACTTAGATTCACCAAATAATTCTTTTTGTTTTTTATAATATACACTACTAATAAATTCTACATCATTATTATTAAAATCCAATCTATCTGGTCCCTTTATCTTACTCCAATACGATCCTCTTATAACATTAACTCCACTATTCTCTTTATATGGAAAATACCCTATAAACATCTGGTGTATAGGTTCTATTCCAAATTCAATCATCCTTGTTTGAATATCTATAGAAAGTTTAGCTCTATCCTCAAACCATTTAGGCGTTAACTCTCCTCCAATAGAACTTATATTCCCCATAAATTGCCATGGTAAATATATTGGAGAGGTTAAATAATTTACTATTTCTGAAAAACTGAATCCAAATTCGCTTAAAAACCTTCTCACAACTTCCTCATATCCAACCAGATTTAACGCCATATTAAATCCGTTTAAAGACATCCAATCAATTTCTCTTTCCCAATCCTTAAAATCCCAGTAAGCCATTGTATATCCATAAGCTACATAATTATAATTATATCTAAACTCCATATCTATATTTTTCTCTATTTTATTATCTACTCTAGGTAGTGGTAATATTGCCTTTATCTTAGAATCTCCAAATCTTTCAAACGTTTGTTCTAAATAATGTTCAAAATAATAATTAAGAGCAACACATATAGAATTTATATTATTCCCTTTAAGCATTACTTTATCATTATCTGTATAAAGGACAAAATAATCATTACCTCTATCATCTGGGAGAAATGACACATCAAAGAATTCAACATATTCCTCTCCTAGAGTTCTGGATATAAGTCCGTTTATAACATCTTTATAATACACATTTTTTTTTTGAAATTTATATTCATTTATAATCGGCTCTTCTTTTTTTATCTCTACATTATTAATCTTATTTCCATCTTCATCTAAAAAACTTATATCTTTTATATGTATATAATCCTTACTGTTGCTACTCAAAATTCTAAGTCTTATAAAAACATCCATTATATTAGTATGGGCTATCTCAAGAGTTGAGTTTATAATTTCTTTCTCAAACTTAACTTCATCATAAGTATATCCATCATTACTCGAGTATATTTTATACTTATAATCGTATTTTGTGTTATCAAAATTTAATTCTATATCCTTTATACCATTATGATTTTCTAATTTAAACTCTAAATAATTGGTAAAATCGGGTAATACAAAATAAGTATCTAGGTTATTATCTAATAAATTATTTATATCTTGTTTAAATTCGTGTATGTAATCAGTATTAACAAAACTTTTGCTATAAGTTATATAACTCCCAAAACATAAAATAAATAATATTGCTAAAGATACAAGCAGAATTTTTTTAATGTTTTTCATAAAATATATCTCTCTCCAAAAAAACATTAATGGCATTTTAAAAATGCCATTAATATATTATAATTTATATTTTAAAATCCAATCCCAAACTTACAAATAAGGCCTTATCTACCTTCTTCATATCATTTTTAGTCATACGCCCTATTTTTTCTTTAAGTCTTTTTTTATCTAAAGTCCTTATCTGTTCTAGCAACACCACAGAATCTTTATTTAAGCCATATTCTTCAGATGATATTTCAACATGAGTAGGTAACTTAGCTTTATTAATCTGAGAAGTTATTGCTCCAACTATGACAGTAGGACTATACCTATTTCCTATATCATTTTGAATTATTATAACGGGTCGTATTCCTCCCTGCTCAGACCCTATAACAGGACTTAAGTCAGCATAAAATATGTCCCCTCTTTTCACTACCATTGTAGTCATCTAAACTATCACTCTCCGAAAGCCTTATCTCATATTTAACTAATTCTTCAAAAGCTGATAAAAATCCACATTCAGATAATTCTATATTTATATCCCCCATATATTCATATCCTTTTCTTACAGTTTCCCAATTCCTGTTTCTAATAAATATTAATATGCTTTTTCTTAAATTTATGTTACATTTTTGTTTTAATTTAGTGTTAATCAATCGCGGCTTAGAGAATGGTTTTTTAAATATACTCACTTTAGAAGTACCCCCATAATTATAAATTACAATTATAGCTCATTATATACCTAATTACGTACTTCTCTGATTATATAATATATTCTATTTTTTTACAACTTTATAAAAATCTACAATTATAAAATTTCTAATACTACCCTTCTCTAATATATTTTATCTTATTATTTTCTAAGTAAACTCTAGGAACTTTCCTACGTATGCCACATAGCACCTCATAGCAAATAGTATTACCATACCCTGCTATTTCATGTGCATCTATTTTTCTTCTTTCATTATCTCCTATCAATATAACATCATCAAACAACCTAATACCACTAGTATTTGTAATATCGATCATACAATGATCCATGCATACATTACCAACAATATTAGCAAACTCATTATTAATTATTACTCTTCCTGTATTAGACAAATATCTAGGATAACCGTGACCATACCCTACATTTAAAGTAGCAATGTAGCTTTCCTTATTAACTTTATATGCCTTACCATATCCTATATATTCACCTTTATTAACCTTCTTTATATGTACAATTTTAGCTTTTAGATTCATGACAGGTTTAAGGTTTTTATAATTTTTACCCATACTATTACTATAGCCATATAATAGAAGTCCTGGTCTTATATACTCAATATCATCAAACTTATAATTTAACCCTCCATCACTATTGCATATATGTTTATACTTAATATTTAGTTTGAATTGAGCTAAATTATTACAAAACATTTTAAATAATTTATATTGATTAATGGTATAATTTCTATCTTCAGATCCAGCATCCGATAAATGAGAGTATACACCTTGGATATCAATCAAAGGATTACTTAATATATTATTTACAATTTTAAAATTTTCATCACTTGCAATTAATCCCACTCTTCCCATTCCAGTATCAACCTTTATATGTACTTTTAAACTCTTATTTATTCTTGATAATTGTTCTATTATCATATCAGCATATTCAATACTAGAAATTGTTTGAGTTAGATCATTCTCTATTAAATCCATAATATAATTTACAGGAGTGATTCCAAATACTAGAATCTGTGCTTTAATACCACATTCTCTTAATAAAACACCTTCATTTATATTGCTAACGCATAATATTTCAATTCCGTTTTCAATAAGTTTATTGGCAATTTCCACAATTCCATGACCATATGCATCATCTTTAATAACAGGCATAATTTTCTTCCCTTCATTCATACCCTGAATGAATTTCAAATTTCCAAGTAGATTATCCAAATTTACTTCAGCATAAACATTATAATCAAATCTCATAATTCCTCCTAAGCTCAATAAACTAATATTCAAACAACTGTAAATCAATATCTTCTAAAGTTTCAAAAGTTAAATACTCTACTAAAATCCTAACCTCTTTATTAATATCAAATATTTCAAGTTTAATAGGGGAGCACTTTTCCATATCCAAATACAAAACAGCAGAATTTATATTTAAATTGTTTATAGGTAAATTGACCTCAGCTCCGTAAAAACTCTTGATCTGATCCCCTTCTCCATAAGATTCCTTAAAATATTTTACTTGATCCATTGAATAAATCAATTTTATATATTCATTTAGAAAAGTATATTTATACACTTCATCAAAATTTTTGTCTAAAAAATATTCCCTATTATTTTCTAGATCCTTCACAAATATCTTATCATCTTTATATATGTATATACGATCCTCTTCCAAGTCCAATCTATAACTTCCATTAGAACAACTATACTGCCTTAAGAACACACTTTCTTCGCTTCTCTCATTTTTAAATGTAATCCTTACATCAGAAACATAATTTTTAATTCCCTTAACATAATCAAAGGCTTGTTCAGGATTTTCTATTTTTTCAATTTTACAAGAAACTACAATAAACAGAAATAATATAAAAAATACAATAATTTTTTTCAAAATAAGTACATCCTCTCTAAAATTTTATAGATAATACTTATTCACTCTATTTTTTTTTATTACTTATTAATATTCTTTATAATTAATTTTCTAAAATAATGAATGATACTACGTAATCTCTTTCATTTGATATAGTTATACTCACGTTATTATTCAGTTGTTTTAGACCATTTAATAAATTTAAATACGGTCTTCCATCTTCATACCTTAAAACTTCTACATCTTTAAATTTAAAATTTTTTAGTTTATGGGATGATGATATAGATTTAAAAAATGCTTCTTTAACACAAAGGTTAGAAGCTATCTTATTTACATATTTTTTTTTATTCTTCTGAGTATTAAACATATATATTTCATTATCTGTAAAATACTTATTTAGAAATCCCTTATACTCTAAAAGAGATTCTACTCTACATATTTCTAAAATATCGCATCCAATACCTATTATCAAATTCTTACACCAAAACTCTCTTTAAACTTTTTCTTTAAATCTTATTTTAAAATTTTCTCTAAATACAGAACTTATATTATCTTCTAAAACATCGATTAAATGGAATGGAGATACTAATTGTTTATGTAAAGTTCTGCAAATTTCTTTAACAAACTCCAAATTACAACTTATAATTTCAACTTTTTCACTCTCACTTACTTGTTGTCCATCTTTTTTAATCAAAACCTTATCTATTTGTATTCCATATACAAGTTTAGAATCTATTTTATCTCCAATATCCATTACAATTTCACTTTCAACTACTTTATAATAATACTCTATTATTTCACTTAAACTATACTCTCTTCCTTTCAATACCTCAATTACTCTCATAATTAATACCTTCCTAACAAATAATATAATACAATAAATTTTAACACAATATTTTTTAGTAATTTGTCATTATTTCAAAATTTTTCATATAAAAATAAATATTTTATGCGACAATTATCGATATTATATTTATTTTTTCATTTTTATATCTTATTTAAAAAATATTATTTTGACTAAAATATTATTTAAAATTTATAATATTAAATATAATCACAATTAAAAAATAAGAAAGGATTTAAATATGAAAAGTTATAAAATCCAAAACGATTTATTATGGGTAGGTGCTCTAGACCCAGAACTTAGAGTATTTGACATAATAATGAATACTCCTTATGGTACAACTTATAATTCATATGTAATTATAGGAAGTGAAAAAACAGCAGTTTTTGAAACTGTAAAATCTCAATTTTTTGATCAATATATAGAAAGATTAAAAGAAGCTAATATAGATCTGAAAAAAATAGATTATTTAGTAGTTAGTCACACAGAGCCAGATCACGCGGGATCTGTTGAAAGAATGATAGAGTTGTGTCCAAATATTAGTATAGTAGCTTCACCAACTGCTATAAAATATCTAAAAAAAGTTGCTAATAAAGATTTTAAATACATAGAAGCAACTCAAAATTCATCAATATCTTTGGGGGATAAAACTCTTGAATTTATATCTGCTCCATTTTTACATTGGCCAGATACTATATATACTTATGTTAAAGAATTAAAGACTTTAATAACTTGCGATTCATTCGGAGCTCATTATTGCACAAACAATATTTTTGACGATTCAGTTGAAAATTATGAAGATTATATGGATGCATTAAAATATTACTATGACTGCATATTTGGACCATTTAAATCATTTGTACTTAAAGCACTTGATAAAATTAAAGATCTAGAAATAAATTATGTATGTACAGGTCATGGACCTGTTTTAAGAAAACATATACAAAAAGTAATATCTTTATACAAGGAATGGAGTACTCCTCAACCTAAAAATGAAAAACCAAAAGTTGTTGTATGTTATGTATCTGCATATGGGTATACAGAAACACTTGCTAAAGAAATTTCAAAATCCATATGTGAAAATGGGGATATAGACTTAAGTATTTATGATGTTATAAATCATGACAAAAATTATTTATTAGATGAAATAAACTCAGCAGACGGTATATTATTTGGTACTCCAACAATAAATTCAGATATGCTCGAGCCAATTCGTGATTTATTAACACATTTAAATCCATTAGTTCATGGTGGTAAAATTGCAGCAGTATTTGGTTCCTATGGATGGAGTGGTGAAGGAATTCCTAATACTGAATCTAGACTTAAAGAATTAAAAATGAACCTTTTAACTCCTTCACTTAAAATAAACTTTAAACCATGCGAAAAAGAATTGAAAGATGCACAAAATTTTGGACGTAAATTTAAAGAAAAATTACTCACATCACTAAATAAATAATATTTTAAATAAAAAGGGACCACTTCATACAAAGTAGTCCCTTTTTATATCAAGATTTAAAAATAAGTTTAATATTCTTACTGAACATTCATTTCAACTTTATGTTGATTCCTTACAAACTTAAAATCTTCAGCAACAACATCACTTATATATTTCTTATTACCATCTTTATCCACATAAGATCCCATTCTAAGTCTTCCACCTACACTTATAAGATCTCCTTTATGAAGATGTTTAAGAATAATATCTCCCTTTTTGCCCCAAAAAGAAACTGGTATAAAATCAGCTTTTCTTTCTCCATCAGGCTCTTTATAATCTCTATTTACAGCTATAATTATCTTTATTAAAGTTTTTTGAGAATCTTCAATAATTCGTTGCTCAGGATCTTTAACAAGTCGTCCAACCAACAATATCTTATTCAATTTAAATATTCCTCCTAATTACAAATAAATCCTTTTATATGAATTATTTCTAATTTCGGTAAGTTTATACAATTTTAAATGTGTTTTTAAGTATATAATTAAAAAATTATATATCGACTTCTATTAACTCTATACCCATATTTTTCATTAAATATAATGAAATTTTCAATACCTCATCTCTTGGATGATTAATATCATCATATGTTTCTATTAAATTAACAGGAATTATTATATCAAGGTTTTTATTTATGTGATTTAAATAAGCCTTAAATGTTAAACAAAATTGTAATACACATATATCTGCGCAACACCCCACAACCACAAAGTTAAAATCATTTTCTATATAATTACTAAACACACTTAAAAATCCATTCGAAAAAAACGCATTAGTTGAATTTTTAGAAAGTACATAGTTAAAATCTATACTCTTCAATTCATCACAAAATTCGCTTTCTATTGTTCCTTTTATACAATGATGTGGATAAAAGTTAAATTCACAATCATGTATATTATGACTATCATTTATAGCAACAATATTTGAAAATTTTTTACTATAATATTTTATATCAGAAGCTATACTTGATATATAATTACTATTTAAATTACCTACATCAGTAAATCCTTTAATCATATCAATTACTATTAAAACACTTTTATTATAATCAACTATAAATTTACTATCTGTTTCTATATTAATCATAGATTTACCTTTCTTTTAAATACCCTCTTAATTCTTGATTTATACTATCATCTTTCAATGCATAATCAATCATTGCTTTTAAATATCCAAGTTTATTTCCTATATCATATCTATTACCTTCAAAATTATAAGCATATACATTCTCATTTGAAACCAATTTTAATATAGAATCTGTAAGTTGTATTTCACCATTTTTACCAACTAAACTCTGTTCTAAAAATTTAAATATATTATGACTTATTACATATCTTCCAAGAATAGCCTTATTACTTGGAGCCTCCTCAATAGACGGCTTTTCAATTAAATTTTTAACTTCATATAAATTTTCGCAAACCTCTGTTCCATCAATAATACCATACTTAGATACATCTTTTAAATCAACATCCTGAACTCCTAATACACTTCCTCCATACTCATCGTATACGTCTATTAATTGTTTTAAACAAGGTTTTTTATCACTACAAATCAAATCATCTCCAAGCAATACACAAAATGGATCAGAACCTACAAAAGTCT
The DNA here is from genome assembly GCF_000283555.1 of Candidatus Arthromitus sp. SFB-rat-Yit. NCBI lineage: Bacteria > Bacillati > Bacillota > Clostridia > Eubacteriales > Clostridiaceae > Candidatus Neoarthromitus > Candidatus Arthromitus sp. SFB-rat-Yit. Next base: position 77,337 of record NC_016012.1, on the reverse strand, counting down.
TAGCCTGATATATAGCGTGCCCTAATCCCTTCTGCTCTTTTTGTCTAACAAAACTTATATTAGCCATACTAGATATATCTCTAATAGTATTGAGCATCTCATAATTTTTAGATATTTCTAAGATATCTTCTAATTCCCTAAAATTATCGAAATAATCTTCAATACATTTTTTGTGTTTACTTGTAACAAACAATATATCTGTAATACCCGAATCAATTGCCTCTTGTACTATATAATGTATAGTTGGTTTATCTAAAATTGGCATCATCTCTTTAGGTATAGATTTTGTTGCAGGTAGAAATCTTGTACCAAAACCCGCAACTGGAATTACAGCTTTTTTGATTAATGACATATAACATAACTCCTTAATTAAATTTTATATTCTAAATAACCCTTAATTCTTGATTTCATTCGCTCCTTATACAAAACAAACCCCTCACTATTGAATTTTACCACACTAATAGCCATACCAAAAATAGGTTTTAAAATAGAATCTCTAATTAAATAATCAAAAATCAAAACATTCCCTCTACGCAACTTAACATGTTTCTTTAATGTAGCTCCATACCCAAGTCCATATGAATATGTTTTATTAATAGAATCATTTTTATTAGGATGGTATACTATAAAATTATTTAGAAACATACCTTTATAACCTCTATGTAATAACTCTAAAACCATATCACTTTCTTCACCAGATCCATACCTTCTTCCAACACCAAGATTTTCATCAAAAAATATATCATCTATATTTTTAAATTTCACAAATATAGACGGGCTTATAACTGTTCTGAAAATGTTTTTATCAGTTATTTCAATATCCCTATCATACCATCTTAAATTTGCATCTTCACCAGTACTTCTATCTCTTAATCTAAAAGTAAGAAAATTTATGTGTTCATTTTTATTAAAAAAATTATTTATATAGTTAAGTATACCCAAACTATATATACAGTCATCATCCGGAAATGCAATAATATCTCCCGTAGCATATTTAATACCTATGTTTCTTGCTAAAGATAATCCTTTCTCCTTTATTCTTATATGATTTATATAAAACTTTTCCTTATACAACGATATCATATTTCCCAAAATATTTTCATCATTTTGATCTACTATAATAAGTTCAAAATCTTTGTAATTTTGTAGATCTAATGAATCTAAAAACACCTTTATCTCATCAACTCTACCTAATGTAGCCATTATTAAAGAAAATTTCATAATATACACTCCTTAAAATAAAAAAGGGTAATTATTATTTTAATAACTAACCCCCTTAAAATCACATATAGTCTCGTGCAAGATTTATATCCTGAGCATGTTCTTTAGATGAAACTACTATATACTCATCCGTTTCTACAATTATTAAATCACTAACATTATTTAATAGAATCTTCTTTTTTATCAATACAGTATTATTATTAGATTTCATCAAAACACCTGATGAATTTAATATATTTCCATCTAAATCTTTCTTATTATACCGATCAATACTGGACCAACTTCCAACATCATCCCAACCAAAATCCCCTTCAATAACAGAGATATTACTATATTTTTCCATAACACCATAATCAATTGAAATATTATCTGTTAATCTATAATTTTCATTTATAAATTTTTCACATTCATAATCTGAAAGCTCTAAAATAGGACTCAAAACTTTATATGTATTATTTAAATATTTGTCTATTAAATTCAAAATCAAATTTACATTCCAAACAAAAATACCACTATTCCAGTAATAATTCCCTTCATTCAAATATTTCAAAGCTGTAGTATAATTTGGTTTTTCTACAAACGAAATAACTTTATTTATCTTAAGTGAACTGTCCAAATCATAATTTATATATCCATACCCTGTTTCTGGTCTATCAGGTTTAATTCCAAAGGTAATAATACTTTTATCATTACTATATAAAAATTTATCAGCCTCTAACACAGTATCTACAAATACTTTTTCATCATTTATTAAATGATCCGAAGGTAACACTATAACATTACAATTATTAAACTTCTTTTTTACATACAAGTTAGATAAACAAATACATGCGGATGTATTACGTGATTCAGGTTCAACTATTATATTTTGGGGTGAAATATCCTTTAACTGTTCTAAAACTAAACCTTTATATTTTGAAGTAGTAGAAATAAAAATTCTATCTTTAGGTAAAATCTTACTTATTCTATCATATGTCATTTTTATCATAGTCCTATTACCTAAAAGATTTAAAAATTGTTTAGGTTTTTCTTCTGTGGATAGTGGCCAAAATCGAGTACCTTTTCCACCAGCCATTATAATAGCACATAACATATATTTTAAACATCTCCTATATTAACTTGCAGTTTTATCCCCAAATAATACTTTAAACGTCTTTATTATTAAAATTATGTCTAAAAATAAATTTCTTTCTTGAACATATTTAATATCTAACTTCATCCATTCAACAAAATCAATCGTATTTCTCCCCATAGTCTGCCAAAAACATGTTAATCCTGGTCTAATAACAAGCTTATCAAGCATCCATTTTTCAAATTCCTTAACTTCTATTGGTAAATTGGGTCTTGGTCCAACTAATGACATATCTCCTTTTAAAACATTTATAAGTTGTGGCAATTCATCTAAGCTAGTTTTCCTTATAAATCTACCTATCTTCGTAACTCTTGGATCATGTTTTATTTTAAACATAGGACCAGACATTTCATTTTTATTTTTTAATTCCCTTAATATATCTTCTGCATTCTCAACCATAGATCTAAATTTATACATTTTAAAAATTCTACCATTTTTACCAACCCTAAACTGAGAAAATATAACAGATCCTCTAGAATCTAATTTAATTAATATAGCTATAACTAAAAAAATTGGAGATAAAATTATTAAAGCTATTAGTGATACAACTATATCTAAAGACCTCTTTAATATCTCATAAACAATTGACTTCTTATATTTTTTATAAATATGTATAAAATGAGTATCCATATTAACATCTAATAAATATATATTTTCCAAATACAATCCCCCATTTAATACCTTAATTAATAAAATAATTTTAACATATAATATTTTTGTAGTCTATCAAAGCAAATTAAACCTTAAATTTTAACTTTCTATTTATAATAAAAATCTGCATAAATATAACAAGAGAAACCTGTATAAACTGTGCAATTATAATACCATTTATATTAAATAAACCTGTCAAAATAGGTATACATAACAAATAAACTAAATTAGCAATCAACACAATATTCACATTATATTTTATGCATCCCAAGGATAAAACTAAAGGGTAAATACCTACAAATGAAAATTTAAATATAACAAACGATAAATAAAACATTATATTTACTATAAATTTATCACCATTTAATATTAGAATATTTACCCAAATTTTATGTGATAATCCTAAAAATATAAAAATTATTACTCCAAATAACATTATATAAAAAAATAACTTTTTTACTAAATTTAAAGAACTTTTTATATTACCTTCAGATACTTTAGTGCTTATTTCTGGGTATATTATATTAACTAAAGGAGAGGCAATTTTAGCAATAATTCCTCCTATTTTTTCAATAAGCTTATAAACACTTATAAATTCTACACCTATATATCTATTAATCATAAAGGGAGTTAAGTGACTTATGGGAACATCTAATGTAGTCATAAGATTACAATAAAAATTAAATTTTAAAAATTCCTTATCCCATATAACTTTAGTTTTAAATATATATTTAATATTTGTAACATTAAGTATCCATTTTGTAAATGCTAATATCATAATCATATTAACTATTCCAAATATGAGTTCAACCCATATAAAATATAACATATCTACCTTTACAAAAAACGATAATACATAAAAAATAAATTTCAACGAATTAACAATCACATTTATATACGTGGAATACTTAAATTTATCAAATACTCTAATTATACCTATTCCAGTACCTGTTAAATTAAAAAGTATAGAAAATGAGTATATATTAATCAATCTTATTAAACTCTTATCTAAATTAAATATACGAAATACCATCGCTATACATAAATTACAAAATATAAATGAAATTATAGCTGTTACAATATCAAGTATAAATCCCTGTTTTATGTATTGCTTAATCTTATTTACATCATTTGATATTATATATTGTGGTAAAAACTTAATTATTGAATTAAATGACTGAAAATTAAATATTGTATCAAACACCAATACATAAGATATAACTAAATTAACACTTGAGCTGACATTTAACCCCAAAACTCTAATCATTATACTTAAATTAAGTAATGTCAATACGGATGAAAATCCATCTCCTAAAAATACAATAACAAAATTCTTTATAATCTTATTGTCAAATAGCTTCTTAAAATCAAAACTCATCTATAATATTCCTTGTTTAAAAATTTATGATATCAAATATTTTATTAAGTACATTCTTCCTGTTAAACTCATAATTATCTTTATTCATTTTAGAAATATATCTGTTTTTCAATTCTGGATTATTAATTACCTTTAATATACCACACTTAATCCCCTCTTTTGAATTATCAACTATAATACCATATTCCCCATTTTTTAAAACTTCTCTAGCCCCAGCAGTATCAGTCGCTATACATATTTTACCTAAATATAATGATTCAGCTAAAACTAAAGAAAAAGATTCAGAATATGATGGAACTATTACATAATCGCTCGATAATATATAATCATAAACATCCTCTTTAAATGGTATAAACTTAATATTATTACTTAAATTATTTTTAAAAACATACTCTTCTAAATATTTTTTCAATGACCCATCTCCCAAAATGAAAAGAGTTATATCACTATACCCCATACAGAGTATTTCCTCAAAAGATTCAATAAGCCTTCCTACTGACTTTTCTTTTTCAATTCTCCCAACATATATTATTTTTGTTGTTTTATATTTATTAAATACGTTATTAAATTTAAATTTTGTATAATTTTCTAAATTTTTATCTAATAAATTGTAAACGATTTTTATTTTATCTCTAAATCCAAATTTGTCTGTAAAAGACTTAGCACATAACTTAGAAACACAAACTATATTATCAAATTTACTATAAAACTTCTTTTCATTTTCATAAGAAAATATCTTATTTGTCCAGTGATAATTACTAAAATCCGCATGAATCCACGCTATTTTTTTGCTATTAGATAGCGATCCACTTATAACTTTAGTTGCAAATCCTTCCAAAAATGAAATCTCAATATCAAATTTTTCTCTAACAAACATCTTATATAGTATTTTCGAGCTTAAAAAACCTAAAACTTTGTTTGCAAGTTTCTTACCAAATAAAGTTTTAAATGCATATATAACTTTGATTTTACTTGGAATTTTATTTAAATAAATCCCTTCTTTTCTTAAAACAAGAAGTGTTACATCGTAATTTTCATCTACAAATGAATTCAATAAATTGATAAGAACTCTTTCAGCTCCACCACCTTGTAAATTATAAATACAAATTAAAATCTTTTTCAGATTTGACACCCCTATACTAATTTAAAATTTTTTTCGTATTGTTAAACTTTAATATTTCCAAATTTTTATTAGTTAGTATAGCATTTATCTCTCCACCTAAAAGTATTATCATAGACGTTAAAAAAAGCCATATCATTAAAACGATTACTGTTCCAATACTACCATAGAGAGTTGAAAAATTATATAAATTGTTTACATAATATGTAAATCCAATAGATATAACTATCCATCCTATTGTGGTAAATATAGCTCCCGGTAGCACCCATCTAAGTTTCTTTTCTTTAACAACTGGAACATAATAATATATTACGGCAAAAACCGTTACCATTAAGGTTATTATAAACGTATATCTAATTAAATACCATGATTTCAACACTATATTGACATCTACATAATCAACAAAGAATTTAACAAATAAATCTCCAATTATACCTCCAAATACAACTAGTATTAACATTAATACAATCAATAAAACAAGACCTATAGTATATATAATGGAAAGTATTATCTTTACAATATAACTTCTTGTATCAACCACATCATAAGCCTTATTAAGCCCTCTCATAATAGCTCTAAAGCCTGCCGAACTAGACCATATACTTAAAAATAAGCTCAAAGATAATAACGATCCTTCTCTTGAATCAATTACAAATTTTACAATATTGTGAATTAAAAGGTAAATTTCATCAGGCAGAAGTGTTTGTAAAAATATTAAAACTTGTTGGCTATCTAATCTTAAAAATCCTATTACTGTCATCAAAAAAATCAAAAATGGGAAAAAAGCTAAAACAAAACTATATGATAACTGCGAAGAAAGGGCTATTAACTCATCATCATCCATTTTTTTTATCAAAATATATATAAAAAATATAATTTTCCTAAATATTTTTTTCAATATTTCACCCACTTCTATAAAGATATGCTGAATATTTATTATACCACAATAAATAAAATTTTAATTCTATATAACTATTAATAATATTATTTATTATATTTATAAAATTTATTGAACATAATACTTCTTATATAAATAATTACGGGGTGTTAATATGTATAGCTTAAAATATAAATTCTTATTAGTTTTCATGATTTTACTCGGCTTTATAGGATACTTTACATATTTTTACGAAAATACTTTTCTTAAAAAAGAAAATATTGTTTCATTTAATAATGAATTATTAGGTATAGAAGAAAGTATTTTAAATAAATTTAGCGATAAAAAAATTACTAATATAGCTCTATTTGGTTTAGATTTTAGATATGAACATGAACCTAAAAGATCAGACTCAATAACAATAATAACAATAGATGAGCAAAACAAAAAAATAAAATTAAACTCTCTGATGAGAGATTCTTTAGTATCAATTGATGGTTTTGGAAATGATAAATTGAACCATGCATATGCTTTTGGAGGGCATGAACTTGCTATTAAAACATTAAATAAAAATTATGGATTAAATATAAAAGATTATGTAACAATTAATTTCTACAATGTTCAAAAAATAATAGATTTGATTGGAGGAATACCTATAGATATCAAATCTAAAGAAATACCCTATTTAAATAAATGCATACAAGAAATAAGTCACATTCAATCAAAGGAACCAACTTATATAACAAATGATGGTCTTCAAATATTAAATGGTATACAAACTTTATCCTATGCGAGAATTAGAAAAGTTGGAAGAGATGATTATGAAAGAAGCGAAAGACAACAAAAAATACTCATATCTTTATATGAAAAAGCTAAAACCATACCTTATAATAATTATTTAAAATTTATAAATATGGGACCTGAATTGATAGAAACTAATATATCAACAACAAGAGCATTATCTTTAGTAAAAAATATAGTCTTTAATAAAATTAACGCTATAGAACAAATGCGTTTTCCTCTGGATAGCGATTGCAATAGTGCTTTAATTAATAATATTTGGTACTTAAAATATGATAAAGAAAAAACTCGGGATATAATGCAAAAATATATATTTGAAGATATACATCCATATGGTGATTCAGATAAATCTAATTGTAAGTAAATATTTTTAAAAAGGTTGGGATGATTTTGAAAATATACAAAAATCTTTTCATAGCAATATCACTGTTATTTTTAACCTATTCTGTAAAAGTTAATGCAGCACAAAATGAAAACACTTTGACGCTAACAACTAATATAAATACTATAGAGATAAATAAAGAATTTTATATTTCATTAAACTCAGAAAATATATCTTCGTTGTATACCATTACATTCGAATTTAAATTCAACCCAAACATAATAGAAATATTGTATATAGAACCAGGTGAATATTTCAAAAATAATGAAGTGGAATTTGGTAGTACTTTTATAAATATCGATAATAATACAAAGATTTTAAAATTCTTCGAAACATTTACAGGAATAAACACAGGAGAAAATAATGTAGAAAAATGTGAATTAATTAAGATAAAAGCAAAACTCCTTAAAGAATGCAAAATACCACTACAAATAATAAATACAAACAATGATCTATTTATTGGATTACCAAATATAAGATCCACTTTAGTTGATAATCTATTAAATAAAATTCCATTTAAAAATAATATATCATATATACAAACTAAAGAATTTAATAGTGATGATGATATTAAACTTTTCATATCAGATGTATATAAAAAAACATTTTCAAGAACTCCTGAAGAATATGGGTTTAATTATTGGTATAATAAACTTATTTCACAAGAATATTCTGTTCGTGATTTCCTTTTAAATATCTTAAATGAAAAAGAATTTTTAAATAGAAATCTATCTAATCAGGAATTTATAACATCAATGTATTCCATAATAGCTAACAGAGATCCTGATCAAGTCGGATATACTTATTGGTTAAATATGCTTATTGATTTAAAAGATAAAATGGATGATAAAGATGCTAAATCCCAAATAATACTTAGAATATGTAATGAAGCTGAATTATCAGAGAGATCTCATAAATTAAATTTAAAGTTTTAGAGCATAAAAAAATAGAAATGAGTTCAACTCATTTCTATTTTTTTAACTATTAAATTCCTGATTTAATTTGTCTATAGTTTTATTAGAAATATCTCTCTTGTTATATAAACTATCTCCCAATGCCATATATATCCACACATAAATAAAATACGGCTCAGGTACAGATGTTACAAGAATTATTATACTGGTTAATATTAAATAAAAAACACTTCTATTATTTTCTTCATTTCTATTCCTAAACAAATATATAAATCTTGAAGTGAAATAATATATAATAGGAATCATACCTATTAAGCCAACTTGGGCACACCACATAGATAATAAATCATTTGAACGTAACGTTCCGAAACCAACACCTGTAAATAAATTTTTCAAGAATATTCCCATATGATATGAAAATAATTCCATTCTTGTACTACCCGAATCATCAAGTCCCAATAACTTAAGAGCTAAAATCAAAAACCTATACCCAACTATCTTAAACAAAACAAATAACAAAGCTATTAGAATAATAATTAAAATTATACTTTTAAACTTATTATTCTTTACATATTTATAAACTTTAAGAGTTAATACCTCCTGTATGAACTCTTTATTTTTCTTGTTAAAAATCTCTTTCAATAAATCAATAATCAATACAATAAATATTATAGCTATTGCTAAATAAAAACTTGATGATCTATTTAATAAAGATGTAATTATAATCATCAAAAACATAGCTATATCAAATTTATATAACTTCCTTTTTCTTAATCCATTTATTATATTTACAAAATAATAAACGCATATAGGAGTTATGAAAAGCGCTAACATAGACGGCTCATTCGTAACAGAAGAGATACGAGTAAGTCCAGTTTCTAAATACTGTACTAAATGAGCGTAATTTGTCCTAAATAAAAAATCAAAATATATATGATATGTAAAAAATTGTAAAAATCCTAAAATAATTATTGTAAAAGCTGTTACATCAATTATTTTTTTCATATTAACTTTAATTTCATTTGTAAACACTATATAACTTGCTATATATATAATAAATGCAAATAATAAATATAAATATTGTGTTACATTTTGAATCGAAAATGAAATATATGTAAATGGGGAATCAGGTGTAAATACCAATGTATTTTTTGAATAAACAATTGGTAATACAAGCGATATAGTAACGTATACCATAAAATAAAATAACCCATTTAATATCTTTACCTTCTTTAAGGTATACCTCTTTATAATTAATTCATATATAACCTTTACAATAAAAAAACTTCCAACTATATAATAACAAAGTATAGAATTTCTTGAATTAGTCAAATTTATCATGCTAGTTGCTGTAAAAGCTGACATAAAAAAAGTAAAATAGAAAAGCGTTCTAGTTCTTGTAAATAAAAACAAATATACTGTAATAATTAAAACAACTATTCCTATAAGCGTAAAATACATCTTAAACCCCTTTCATAACCTCATTATACACCTTAATTGTATCACTTGCACATTTTCTCCATGAATATTTATTTAACGTACAACTATAATCATAAGATTTATTTTGATCCTTTAATTTTAAAATTTCATTTAACATTTTGGAAAGATATATGTAATCTTTTGAAGGAAAGTAATCTACCGATTCACCTAAAACCTCTCTAAGACATTCTACATCCGAAACAATAGTTCTAATCCCATAACTCATAGCTTCAAGGGGTGGTAATCCAAATCCTTCATAAATAGATGGATAAACAAACACACTAGCATTTTTATACAAAAATTTCAGCTCATCATCATTTACTCTTCCCGTAAAAATAACTCTGTCAGAAATATTTAACTCTAAAACTAATTTGTGAACATATTCATACATCCACCCATTAACTCCAGCAATAACTAATTTAATATTTTGTATATCATCCATTTTATTAAAAGCTTTTATAAGTGTATCTATATTCTTTCGAGGGGAAATTGTGCTGACAGTTAATATGTATTTTTGTGTACCTAAATTCAATATTTTATCAGAAATATTTTTATCGCATATATTACTATTACTCAAACTATTAAACCCATTGTAAACGAGATCTATTTTTTTATCTATACCACTGTAATGTTTAATCAACTCTTTTTTTGTAAAATTTGTTATCGATATTATTCGATTAGCTTTTTTGACTGAAAAATTGGTCATAATATTTTTCCAAATCAAGGTTTTATTAGTAAAAACACCAGTTAATATTTTAAAAGCTAAATCATGTACTGTTATTACTATTTTACTACTGTTTAAAAATAAAGGAGCTATACTGTCTGGATAATGTATTATACTACCTTTATATTTTTCAGAAACAAGCTTCGGTATATATATCTGTTCAAATAAATTGCGATCTTTAGAGTTTTTTATATTTCTGAAAATTATTAGGGATTTTGAGTCAACGAATCTATAATCTTTAACATCCTCTTCTCGTACTATAATCTTAATGTCATCTTTTAATTGTAAATATAACTCTTTAGATAATTCAAAGCTATATCTACCAATACCTGCACTAATAGATTTTTGAAGTGCATTAAATAAAATCATATGTCTTCTCCCAATTTAATGTATATTTTTACAAAACTATCCATTTTTTGTTATTCTTAAATTCTTCTACTTTATCATATACAAAATTGCTTATCTTGAACTTAAAAATTTCTTCATCAAATTTTTCGGCATGAACCCTTATTTCTTCAGAATTAAATTCCATCTTACAAAATTCATTTATAGCTGATTTTAGAGAACTTATTGTTTGATCATAAAAAAACAAACCTGTTTTTTCATGAACAACAGTTTCCAAAGCTCCTCCTTTTCCATATGCTATAACTGGGGTTCCACTACATTGTGCCTCTAATGATGTTATCCCAAAATCTTCTTCTCCTGGAAATAAAAACGCTCTAGCCTCTCTATAATATTTTTTAACAACATCATCCGATTGCCTTCCTAGAAATTTTATATTATCATGTTTAACTTTCTTAACTAATTTTTCTTTCAACGGACCCTCACCTATAATTATTAACGGCATATTAAGCTCATTAAAAACTTCAATAGCTAAATCTACCTTCTTATATTCTTGAAGTCTTGATACAATCAAAAAATAATCTTGTTTTTTATCACACACCTCAAAAAATCTACTTCTTACAGGTGGATGTATAACAACGCTATCTCGTCTATAATGTTTCCAAATTCTATTAGCTACATTTTTAGAATTAGCAATAAAGTAATCTACCCTATCTGACGAAACATTATCCCAAATCCTCATATAGTTCATTATATATTTTGTAATGAACCTTTTAAATTTACCTGAATTTTCTATGTATTCATAATAAAATTCCCATCCATACCTCATAGGCGAATGACAATAACAAATATGGCAAGTATTTGGATTTGTTACAATACCTTTAGCACAAGATGAGCTACTACTTAATACGACATCATATTTATTCAAATCAAATGTTTCAAACGCTGTTGGCATTAATGGCAAAAACTTTCTATGATCCTTACGTGCAGATCTGAATTTTTGCAGAAAGGAGCCATATATATTCGCATCCTTAAGTATACCCTCTAACCTATCCTTATTATAAACACTTGTATATATCGGAGCATTTTTGAATAATTCTAAAAAATTAGTAATAACTCTTTCAGCTCCTCCCATAAATGGTAACCAGTCATGCACTAAAGCAATATTCATAAATTCACTCCTATTTTTTTCCATTTAATCCTAGTATTCTCTATTATAATAAAAAATAAATTAAATTTCATAAAAATACTAATATTTTTTATGATTTTATGCAAAAAATAAACCAATTAGTTTAAAATAAACATTATGTTTAAAGTGATTAATTTAAAGGAGACATTTTAATGATATCAGAAAAACAATCAAATAAAAATCTAACTGAATTCAATTATCTAAGAGCTATTGGTATAACTTTAGTTGTGCTAGGTCATTCGTTTCCATACATCAAAGATATAAATATTCCAGTATATAATTACATTCATTCTCTTATTTATTCATTCCATATGCCACTTTTTTTTATAATATCTGGTTTTTTTGCAAATAAAGCCTTTAAAATAAATTCATTAAAAAGTTATAAAGAATTTATCTTTTCTAAATTTAAGAGATTAATGATACCATACTTTATAATAAGCACTTTAACCATACCCATAAAACTTATTTTAAATAAATTTTCAGAAAGACCTATAGTATTATCAGAAATCATAAAAGATATATTATTTTTACCTTGGAACAACCCTATAATATTTTTTTGGTTTATATATGTGCTATTTTTTATATTTTTAATTACACCAATATTAATAAAGATAAATAAATACATAGTTCTATCGTTGCTACTTTTTACATCAATACTCAATATATACAATATAGAAATTTTAGGTATATCTACTTTATTAAAATATGCTATATTTTTCTTTATAGGTTTATATATACACCCCTTGTATATGAATTACAGAGATAAAATTTTAAATATCAATATAAATAAACTTAAAAATAAACTATTTATAGTGATACCATTTATAATATTCTTAATGAATTTTAACATTGATTTTAATTCATTGAATATATTTTCTAAATATTTAACAAATATTTTATTTATTTTAAAAAGTTTATTAGGAATATATGTTTCCTATACAATATGTATATTATTTTTTAAATTTAGAGATATTAAGCTAATATCAAATGTATTTAATACTCTAAATAAATACAGTTTCGACATATATTTGTTATCTTGGTTTGCTCAAATATTTGTAAGAATACTATTACTTCAATTATTAAATTTAAATTATAATATTGTAGTTATAATATCATTCTTAGCTGGATTCTCTCCTATTATTATAAGTAAATTAATTTTTAGGAAGTCAAAGATATTAAGAAAATTTATACTTGGTATATAAAGTATATAATTTTTATTTTTAATCTATTTGTGATATACTTTAACAATTAATTGATTAATTAGAGGTAAGTCAAATGTTTAATAATATTTCAAATGATACTAAGAAGATGATCCGTATATCAATATACTTAATTATTGTTTTTGTTTTATTTGTAGGTGGATTTTTTACAGGCAAGAGCTTAAAACTTTTATCGAAAATTGCTCCAGAAAATCAACTAGATAGAAATTCTATAGGATTATCCAATCCATCAACAGATATAGATTTTTCAGATAACAAAATCGTAACTTTTGCTGTATTCGGATTAGATAGAAGGGATAAAAATGAAATACCAAGATCTGATGCAATAATGCTTGTTACAATTGATACATCAAGAAAAAAAATTAAACTTACATCTGTTATGAGGGATATTTATATAACCATAGATGGCATTGGAAAAGATAAATTAAACCATGCATATTTTTATGGAGGACCTGCATTATCTCTAAAAACAATTAACAATACCTTTAACATGAATGTAGAAGATTATGTTTCAGTAGATTTTTTCAATTTACCTACTATTATAGATGATTTAGGTGGAATTGAATTAGATATTAAAAAATCTGAAATAAATAATTTAAATAAATATATACAGGAAAATCAAAGTTTATTAAATATTAGTGGAGAACATTTAATAAAAGAGTCTGGAGTTCAAACCGTTTCTGGAATTCAAGCTCTTTCATATGCGCGTATAAGAGATGTTGGTGATGGAGATTTCGAGAGAACAGAAAGACAAAGAAAAGTAATACTAGCAATGATTGAAAAAGCTCAATCTATTTCACCATTAAAATTATCAAAGTTATTAGAAAAGAATATAGATGCAATTGAAACTAGTTTATCTTTAAATAAAATACTTTCACTCGGTGCTAATCTACTTTTAAACAAATACACAATAGAACAAACACGTATTCCATTTGAAGGAGATTATGACGATGGGGGTAGGATTATAGACGGCATTTGGTATCTAACCTTCGATAAAGAAACAACTGTAAATAAATTTAAAAATTACATTTACAATGATGTATTAGATCAAAAATAAAGCTATGTAATTTACATAGTTTTATTTTTTTTATGCAAAATATGTGTAGGTGATAATATTGAATTTTATTGGTAAAATGTCTATACTTATACTATCATTTAGTATTCTCCTTATAGGAGGAGGACTTTATTACACATATGATTCATTAACGCAAATTGATAAAAAGATTACAATTAATAATTTTAAAAATACAACAGAATCTTTATATAATTTTGATGTATCTATAAATGGTCTTAAGCTATTGAATTCATTTCATCATGACATGAGTTTAGATATTAGATATGCCTCTAAAAATAATTTTACACATACAGTACTTTATGATGCTGATGCATGTATACTACAAGAAAATACTCTTAAAAAATTATTAAATGCTCAAGAGGAATTCAAATCACTTGGATACAAAATAAAAATATGGGATGCATATAGACCCTTTTATATACAAAAAATATTATGGGATATAGTTCCAAATAGTAACTATATAGCTAATCCCTATACTGGTGGATCTAATCATAATAGAGCATGTGCTGTTGATATTACACTGACTGATTTAAACGATATAGAAATAAATATGCCTACTGGTTTTGACGAATTTTCAGATAGAGCTCACAGGAGTTACATAGGTGCATCTGAAATACAAATAAAGAATGCAGAACTCCTAAAAAACATAATGATAAAACATGGTTTTAAACCAATATATACTGAATGGTGGCATTTTGATGATGCTAATTATTCTAATTATCCTATAATTAATATCAGCATAAATGAATATCTTCAAATTATAAATACTAAAATGAAGGGAGGTGAATTGCAATGAAAATAAATATTTCTAACGATACTTGTGAGTTATTAAAAGCACAATTATCAAAAAAATCTAAAAAATATATACGGATTAATATGGCTGGCTTTGGCTGAGGAGGCCCTTCTTTTTCAATTGTTCTGGATGAACAAATAAATGCTAATGATATTATCGTTAATGTAAATGATTTAACTATAGTTGTTGATAATGAATTTGAAGAATTTTTAGATGAATCTACAATATCTCATTCCAAAAATTTTATAGGAACAACTTTTAAGGTTAAATCTAAACATTCATCATGTTAAAAAGACTATATCTTTAAGATATAGTCTTTTTTTGTCATTTTTTGTATTGTAAAATGTTGACAATTATTTTAAAAAAATGTATATTTATGTTTATAGTTGATAGGTAAAAATTATTTAGTTTGGGAGGATTTACATGAAATCAACTGGTGTTGTTAGAAAAGTAGATGAACTAGGACGTATTGTTATTCCAATAGAACTTAGAAGAACACTTGATATAGGTGAGAAGGATTCACTGGAAATATATGTAGATAGAAATCACATAATTCTTAAAAAATATGAACCAGCGTGTGTATTTTGTGGTAACTCTAAAGACATAACTACGTTTAAGGACAAAAATATATGTAATAATTGTTTATTAGAAATAAATAATGTATGATACACAACCTCACTTTAAAATTTATGTGAGGTTGATTTCTTTTGTAACCAATTTATATACATAATTTTTCTTTATACCATATTCATTACATATCTTATTTATATTATCTTTATTTGTTATCCCTAGATTCCTATTTTTTATAAACTCTTCTATTATTTGAATATCTTCTATGACTTCAATCTTTTCATTATTTTCTATACAAATTACATATTCCCCCCTAATTTTGTCATTTGAAAAATATTTTATTGAATCATCAATTGTACCTCTAAAATTCTCTTCAAACATCTTTGTCAATTCTCTTCCTATATATATAGAAGTTTCCCTACCAAACTCATCTCCAAGTATATTCAAAGTCTTTATAAGTCTATGTGGCGATTCATAGATTACAAGAACTGTTTTAATATTTTTAATTAAGTTTATTTTATCTCTTAACTTTTTAGATTCCTTTGGAAGAAAACCTATAAACGTAAACATCTCATTATAAAATCCACTTAATATTTTCCCATTTATAACCGCACAAGCTCCCGGTATAACATCTACATGTATTCCTTCTTCTATACATTTATTAACGAGAATTTGACCTGGATCACTTATGCAAGGCATACCCGCATCACTTATAATTCCATATTTATTACCACATTTAATATCTAATATAATCCTATCTAAAATTTTAAATTCATTAAACTTATGATAAGATATTAACTTTTTCTTTATACCATAATAATTTAAAAGTTTAAGAGAACACCTTGTATCTTCACATAATATAACATCACATTCATTAAGTATCTCTATAGCTCTATAAGTAATATCTTTCATATTTCCTATTGGAGTTCCTATTATATATAAACCCATATAAAATCCTCTCATATAAATTAATTCATAAAGATTATATTATAATTCCCTTTTATTGAAAATGTTTTTTTTTTACTATATACTATTAACTGAGTATAGTTGGAAGGAGTTCTTAAATGACTTATAGCTTTAAAGAAGGTAGCTCTGAAGAATTAAATAAATTTTCATTTAATTCTCCTAAAGGGCATATTTTTCAAACTACATATTGGGGAAGTTTTAAAAAAGAGTGGACAAGTAAATCAATAATAGGATTAGATAATAAAAATAATATTGTTTTATCATGTATTATGCTTATAAGAAAATTACCAATATTAAATAAAAATATTGCATATATACCTCGTGGTTTTATATGTGATTATACAAACTTTTCAATTTTAGATGAATTTACTTCTTATCTCAATTCATATGCTAAAAAAAATAAAATAGCTTTTATTACAATAGATCCAGATATACACATTAAAGAAAACACTAATGAGGTAACAAAAAATGCAGATATAATATTAAATCTTAAAAAACTTGGTTATATTGAAAATAGCTCAAAAAACTTTGAAAATATTCAACCAAATTTTGTATTTAGACTAAACCTGGATACAAACTCTGAAAATAAAACAAATGAAGAAATTAAACTAAATATCCTAAATAAATTTTCAAGTAAAGCAAGATATAACATAAAACTTGGAATTGAACGAGGACTTAGTGTTGAAAGCTATACTTTTGATACATTAAAAGAAAATAAACTTGAAATTTTTCAAGAGCTTATGGATATAACAGGCAAGCGTGATAATTTTATAGTTAGAAAAAAAGATTACTTTTTTAATATGTTAAAAACTTTAAATCCCTACTGTAAACTTTATTTGGTAAAATATTCTTATGAGGCTGATAAAAAAAATATCTATAAAAAATTAAATGAATGTAAATTAAATTTAAATAATTCACATTCAAAATTATATAATTTGCAAGAATCACTAAAATGTGAAAATGATGAGAAAAAAATTATTAAACTTAAATCCAAAATAGAAAGTAAGACTAAAGAAATTAAAAATAACGAACTTCAATTAACATCTCTTGAAAACAAATTAAACACCATTTCCATATACAAAAACAAAGAAATATACTTATCAGGAGCAATATACTTAACATGGGGTAATAAAGCTTGGTATTTATATGGTGCCTCTCACAATATTTTAAGAGATACAATGCCAAACTTCTTAATGCAATACGAAATGATTAAAGATAGCATAGATAATAATTGTTCTATATACGATTTCAGAGGTGTTTCTGGAGATTTAAATGAAGATAATCCACTATATGGATTATATAGATTTAAAAAAATGTTTAATGGTGATTTTGTAGAATTTATAGGTGAATATACATTGATTTTAGATAAGTATATATATACATTTTTCAAAAAAATATTTCCAAAATTCAAAGATGTAAGAAATTTTATATTCCAAAACAAAAAGAAGTAAGAGCGATGCTCTTACTTCTGAAACAAACTGGCAATGACTTACTCTTCCATAGGGGTAACCCTAAAGTACCATCAGCACAGTGTAGCTTAACCTTCCTGTTCGGTATGGATAGGGGTGTTACCTACACGTTATAATCACCAGATACTGAGAAATATTTTAATCTCTCAAAATTGTATATAAATAATAACTTGCTAAGTATTTGGTCAAGCCCTCGACCTATTAGTATAAATCAGCTAAATATGTTACCATACTTACACCTTTTACCTATCAACCTTGTGTTCTTCAAGGGGTCTTACTAGCTTACGCTATGGGAGATCTTATCTTGAGGTGGGCTTCACGCTTAGATGCCTTCAGCGTTTATCCCTTCCTAACTTAGCTACCCAGCCGTGCTCCTGGCGGAACAACTGGTTCACCATTGGTTAGTCCATCCCGGTCCTCTCGTACTAAGGACAGCTCCTCTCAAATCTCCTGCGCCCGCGACGGATAGGGACCGAACTGTCTCACGACGTTCTGAACCCAGCTCGCGTGCCGCTTTAATGGGCGAACAGCCCAACCCTTGGGACCTACTTCAGCCCCAGGATGCGACGAGCCGACATCGAGGTGCCAAACCTCCCCGTCGATGTGAACTCTTGGGGGAGATCAGCCTGTTATCCCCGAGGTAGCTTTTATCCGTTGAGCGATGGCCCTCCCACGAGGTACCACCGGATCACTAAGTCCTACTTTCGTACCTGCTCCACTTGTAGGTGTCGCAGTCAAGCTTCTTTATGCCTTTACGCTCTACGAAGGATTTCCATCCCTTCTGAAGAAACCTTTGAACGCCTCCGTTACTCTTTTGGAGGCGACCGCCCCAGTCAAACTGCCCATCTAACAGTGTCCTGTACCCAGTTCATGGATTCCAGTTAGAATTTCAGTAATATCAGGGTGGTATCCCAACATCGACTCCTCTAAATCTGGCGATCTAGATTCCCAGTCTCCCACCTATCCTGTACAAATATTACCAAAACTCAATGCTAAACTACAGTAAAGCTCTACGGGGTCTTTCCGTCCAATCGCGGGTAGCAAGCATCTTCACTTGCACTACAATTTCGCCGGATTTGCAGTTGAGACAGTGCCCAAGTCATTACGCCATTCGTGCGGGTCAGAACTTACCTGACAAGGAATTTCGCTACCTTAGGACCGTTATAGTTACGGCCGCCGTTTACTGGGGCTTAAGTTCACCGCTTCTCTTACGATAACAGCTCCCCTTAACCTTCCAGCACCGGGCAGGCGTCAGCCCCTATACTTAAGCTTTCGCTTTTGCAGAGACCTGTGTTTTTGATAAACAGTTGCTTGGGCCTATTCTCTGCGACCATATCTCTATGGCACCCCTTCTCGCTAACTTACGGGGTCAATTTGCCGAGTTCCTTAACTGCAATTCTTCCGCTGGTCTTTGGATTCTCACCTCGCCTACCTGTGTCGGTTTGTGGTACGGGCACTAATTATCTACCTAGAAGTTTTTCTCGTCAGTGTGAAATCAGATACTTCGACTCATTCGTCTCCCCATAAAGAATCAACTTAAACACATATATGGATTTTCCTCTATATGCTATCTCTTCTCTTAGACCAACCTCCATCTGTTGGCTATCCTATCCTTCTGCTTCCCTCCATCGATCAATCAATAATTAGTGGTATCGGAATCTCTACCGATTGTCCATCACTTACGCCTTTCGACCTCAGCTTAGGTCCCGACTTACCCTGGGCGGACGAACCTTCCCCAGGAAACCTTAGGCTTTCGACCATTAGGATTCTCACCTAATTCTCGCTACTTATGCCAACATTCTCTCTTGTATAAAATCCACTATTGCTCTCGCTTTAGCTTCAGCTCTTATACAACGCTCCCCTACCAATGTTTCCATTCCACAGCTTCGGTGATGAGTTTTAGCCCCGTTTATCTTCGGCGCAGAAACTCTCGACTAGTGAGCTATTACGCACTCTTTAAATGAATGGCTGCTTCTAAGCCAACATCCTAGTTGTCTTAGAATCTCCACATCCTTTACCACTTAACTCATACTTTGGGACCTTAGCTGGTGATCTGGGCTTTTTCCCTTTTGTCCAAGAATCTTATCACTCTTAGACTGACTGCTAATAAACAAATATAGGCATTCGGAGTTTAATAAGGTTCGGTAACCTTACGGCCCCTAGCCCATTTAGTGCTCTACCTCCTATATTCTATAAATTAACGCTAGCCCTAAAGCTATTTCGGGGAGAACCAGCTATCTCCGAGTTCGATTGGAATTTCTCCGCTATCCACAATTCATCCCATGGTTTTTCAACACCAACGTGGTTCGGTCCTCCACGAAGTTTTACCTTCGCTTCAACCTGATCATGGATAGGTCACCCGGTTTCGGGTCTACAACATGCAACTATTCGCGCTATTAACACTCGATTTCTCTTCGACTCCAGTCCTTAAGACCTTAATCTCGCTACACATCGTAACTCGTTGGCTCGTTCTACAAAAAGCACCTCATCACACATATTACGTGCTCTGAGCGGTTGTAAGCACACAGTTTCAGGTTCTATTTCACTCCCCTTCCGGGGTTCTTTTCACCTTTCCCTCACGGTACTACTCCACTATCGGTCATCAGGTAGTATTTAGCCTTGGGTGGTGGTCCACCCTGCTTCCCACAAGGTTTCTCGTGTCTCGTGGTACTCTGGGTAAGTCCCTCTCAATTTCAGTTTTAAATTACGTGGCTTTTACACTCTTTGGCTTAGATTTCCATCTATATTCATCTAACTTACTCTCTCAATTATAGACTCCCTCAACCCCCAAGTTTCCTTGGGTTTGGGCTCTTCCCCTTTCGCTCGCCGCTACTTAGGGAATCGATATTTCTTTCTCTTCCTACAGGTACTTAGATGTTTCAGTTCCCTGCGTCTACCCTCTAATAACTATTTATTCATTACTAGATACATAGTCTCTCACTATGTGGGTTCCCCCATTCGGAAATCTACGGATCAATAACTATTTGCGTCTACCCGTAGCTTATCGCAGCTTATCACGTCCTTCATCAGCTCCTGATGCCAAGTCATCCTCTGTGCGCTCTTAGTAGCTTGACCTATTTGTTATATATTTTTTCCAGCTCTTAAATTACTATTGCTAATAATTTAACTTGCTACCTTTCGCATTATTTACTATTTATATACAATTTTCAAAGATCTTTATTTCTTTTATTAAGTAACCTCTATATTATTAGGTCACTCACAATTGAATAGGAAAAAGTTCTCTCTTTCATTTCCTTAGAAAGGAGGTGATCCAGCCGCAGGTTCTCCTACGGCTACCTTGTTACGACTTCACCCCAATCACTGACCCCACCTTAGACTGCTGCCTCCTTTCGGTTAGCCCACAGGTTTCGGGTGTTGCCAACTCTCATGGTGTGACGGGCGGTGTGTACAAGACCCGGGAACGTATTCACCGCGACATTCTGATTCGCGATTACTAGCAACTCCATCTTCATACAGGCGAGTTTCAGCCTGCAATCCGAACTGAGATGAGTTTTATAAGTTTTGCTCACTATCGCTAGCTTGCTTCTCTTTGTTCTCACCATTGTAGCACGTGTGTAGCCCTAAACGTAAGGGGCATGATGATTTGACGTCATCCCCACCTTCCTCCTAGTTAACCTAGGCTGTCTCGCTAAAGTGCTCAGCTTAACCTGTTAGCAATTAACAACAAGGGTTGCGCTCGTTGCGGGACTTAACCCAACATCTCACGACACGAGCTGACGACAACCATGCACCACCTGTATCCTTGCTCTTGCGAGCTTCCCTCATTACAAGGTAATTCAAGGTATGTCAAGTTTAGGTAAGGTTCTTCGCGTTGCTTCGAATTAAACCACATGCTCCGCTGCTTGTGCGGGTCCCCGTCAATTCCTTTGAGTTTTAATCTTGCGATCGTACTCCTCAGGCGGGGTACTTATTGCGTTTGCGACGGCACGGATTGTTATTCACAACCCACACCTAGTACCCATCGTTTACAGCATGGACTACCAGGGTATCTAATCCTGTTTGCTCCCCATGCTCTCATGCCTCAGCGTCAGTTACAGTCCAGTAAGTCGCCTTCGCCACTGGTGTTCTTCCTAATCTCTACGCATTTCACCGCTACACTAGGAATTCCACTTACCTCTCCTGCACTCTAGTTAAACAGTTTTATATGCTTTCTACAGGTTAAGCCTATATATTTAACATATAACTTATTTAACCGCCTACGCATCCTTTACGCCCAGTTATTCCGAACAACGCTTGCCACCTACGTATTACCGCGGCTGCTGGCACGTAGTTAGCCGTGGCTTCCTCTGCAGGTACCGTCCTTCCTCTTCCCTGCTAACAGAGCTTTACAATCCGAAAACCTTCTTCACTCACGCGGCGTTGCTGCATCAGGGTTTCCCCCATTGTGCAATATTCCCCACTGCTGCCTCCCGTAGGAGTATGGACCGTGTCTCAGTTCCATTGTGGCCGTTCATCCTCTCAGACCGGCTACACATCGTCGCCTAGGTAAGCTCTTACCTCACCTACTAGCTAATGTGCCGCAGACTCCTCCTATATCAATAAATCTTTCACTATATAATCATGCAACTATATAGCTGTATGCGGTATTAATCCAACTTTCATCGGGCTATCCCCCAATATAGGACAGATTATCTACGTGTTACTCACCCGTTCGCTGCTAAGGTACATAGAGCAAGCTCCATCTACCTCCGCTCAACTTGCATGTGTTAGGCACGCCGCCAGCGTTCGTCCTGAGCCAGGATCAAACTCTTATCCTTCTCTCATTCTCTCAAAATTAACGTTGACTTTCTCGTTTCCTCTTCCCTATTCAATTGTCAATGATCTATCTAATATCTCTCGGCTTCTACCAGCCAACTAACTCATAGTACCAAACTTACCTCCCCTATGTCAATACTTTTTTTATTTTTTTATTGTTTTTTGTCTAAAAATGTATTAATAACCTCTCCTGCTAATATAAATCCTGCTACTGGTGGTACAAATGAAATACTTCCAGGTATTTGCCTTTTATTTGTACAGCTTCTACCATTATCATAATTACATACACACCCCGTAATACAATTAGCCACTTCACTCATTTTAGGTTTTTTAGGCTTCTCTTCCGAAAACACTACTTTTAATTTTTTCACTCCTCTTTTTCTAAGTTCATATCTCATAACCTTACACAAAGGACAATTCTTAGTTTGATATATATCAGTAATTTTAAACTGAGTAGGATCTAATTTATTTCCTGTACCCATACAACTAATTAAATTAATATTATTTTTTTCACAATATTCTGCTAATGCGATTTTAGCCGTTATTGTATCCAAAGCATCTATAACATAATCAACATCACTATCTATAATTTCTGCTATATTATCTTTAGTAACTGTTTTTATAATTTCAATAACATTAATTTTTTTACTTATACTTTCAACCCTTTCCTTCATAACCATAGTCTTAAACTTACCAATTGTTTTATAAACAGCATGAAGTTGTCTATTTAAATTAGTTAAACATACTGTATCGTCATCAACTATAACAATATTGCCTACGCCTGCTCTTGCTAAAGCTTCAACACTATAAGATCCAACTCCGCCAAGTCCTAATACAACAACTTTTTTACCCCTTAAACTTTTTAATGCTTCAGTACCTATAATCAATTCCATTCTTGATAAAGCATGTTGAATCATAGAATAATCACTCCTATAAACTTAAATTCCACTTACATATTCTATCACAAAATATATTTTTCTTGTATATATCATCTATATTTTATTATAATTTATTTAAAAATAATAAAGGAGAATGATAATGAAAATAGGAATAATATGTGCTATGAAAGAAGAGTTTGAACTCATATCAAACGATATAAACAATGCATCAATAACTAACAAAATAAACTTAGAATTTATTTCAGGGAAACTTTATGGAAAAGATATAGTAGGTGTTGTTTGTGGAATTGGTAAAGTAAATTCAGCTATATGTACTCAAGTTTTAATTTCTGAATTCAAGTGTACACACATTATAAATAGCGGTGTTGCTGGAGGCATTGATGAAAATGTTAAATTTAAAGATGTTGTTATAGCAAACGATTTAATACAACACGATTTTAATGTTTGTAATTTTGGATATAGATTAGGTGAAATACCAAATATTGGTACTTATTCATTTAAATGTGATAATTCTCTAATAAATTTATCAAAGTCTGTGTGTGAAAATATTTCAAATACTGGTATTGATTTTAAATTCCATGTAGGCAGAATTATAACAGGAGATCAATTTATATCTGATGATAAAATATCAAATAAACTAAAAAATGATTTTAATGCACTTGCTTGTGAAATGGAAAGTGGAGCAATAGCTCAAACATGTTATCTAAACAATATCCCTTATATAATTATAAGATCAATATCAGATAATGGTGGAAATATTGCTGGACATGAATTCTATAAATTTTTAAACGACGCATCTAAAAACTCATATTTAATTTTAAAAAACCTAATCATTCAAATATAAATATGAATTTTGATTTAAATCTATATAAAAGAAAACTAGATGTATATACTGTACATCTAATTATTTTTTTATTTATAGGATCTATAGGAATTTTCATAACACCATATAAAGATCTTTTTATAGGGATAAAAAATATAATTACAACTCGTAGCATACTTCTTACTGACTATATGTATGTAAGTGGTATTGGTGCTACCTTATTAAATGCTTCTATAACCTCACTATTAATTTTATTGTTATATAAAATTAATAAAACAAAAGAAACAGGATCAATGATAATGTCATTATGGTTAACTCTTGGATTTGCTATGGTTGGTAAAAATTTTATAAATATTTGGCCTACAATAATAGGTGTATATTTTTATTCTAAAATTCAAAGAGAAAGTTTTTCAAACTATATTCTTATCGCAACTCTATCTACATCCGTTTCTCCAATATCTAGTGAAATTTTTAAAATATTAAATCTTAATTCCTATATAACTTTATTAATATCTATATCAATTTCTATATTTGTAGGTATGATAATTCCTCCACTAGCTAAGTTCACACTAAAAATGCATCAAGGATACAATTTATATAACGTAGGTTTTGCAAATGGATTGATAACCATATTGATTATATCAATACTCAATTATTTTAAAATAGAAATCAAACCAAACTTACTATGGAGTATCGAATACAAAAATATTTTATTGTTTTTAATAATTAGCTTAATAATATTTTTACTATTACTTGGAATTAAAAAATCTTATTATTCAAAGTTTCCTAACATATTAAAACACTCTGGAAGGACTATAACAGATTTTTACTTAATGTACGGAAATTCCTCTTATTTAAATATGGGTATACTCGGTATCATATTTCTATCTTATATACTCATAGTAAATGGAGATTTAAATGGACCCACAATAGCCCTATTATTCTGTATAATTGGCTTTGGATCAATCGGAAAACATCCTTTAAATACAATCCCATTAACTCTTGGAGTGTCTTTTACGGCTTATATAAGTAATATACAATTAAATACACCTACAATTTTACTAACAAGTCTAGGCTCAACCGCTCTTGCTCCAATATCCGGTAAATTCGGAGCTATAATAGGTTTTATAGCAGGATGCTTACATTTAATTTTAATGAAATATATCGGACATTTAAGTGGTGGAATTAACTTATATAATAATGGATTTATAGCAGGTATACTTGCAGTAATATTAATTCCAATAATAGATGGTTTTAAAAAAGGAGATATTTAAATGAAACACTCAGGACAACGAAATAGTAGGATAGCTGAAGAACTCATATTGTTATCTTATAAATATGGAGCAAAAAACATAAACCTTAATATCAAAAACAAGGAACATACAACAATAATAACTTTAGAAGCCGAAGAAATAAATATAGATAAATCTAACTTTAAAACAATTATTGAGCTTTTAAATATACCAAGATGTTCAGAAATGGAAGAATATTATTGGAATCTAACTGGAGAATCTGATATAGATTGCGAATTATCACTAATAGGTTCTATGACAGATTATGTTAACATTAATTTAGAAAATAACATACTCAGAATAAAATTATATAGAAACAAATAAAGAAGAGGCAAATTACTACCTCTTCTTTATTTAGAAATTGGTGATTCGTCGGGGACTCGAACCCCGGACACCATGATTAAAAGTCATGTGCTCTACCACCTGAGCTAACGAACCAACTGGCAATGACTTACTCTTCCATAGGGGTAACCCTAAAGTACCATCAGCACAGTGTAGCTTAACCTTCCTGTTCGGTATGGATAGGGGTGTTACCTACACGTTATAATCACCAGATACTGAGAAATATTTTAATCTCTCAAAATTGTATATAAATAATAACTTGCTAAGTATTTGGTCAAGCCCTCGACCTATTAGTATAAATCAGCTAAATATGTTACCATACTTACACCTTTTACCTATCAACCTTGTGTTCTTCAAGGGGTCTTACTAGCTTACGCTATGGGAGATCTTATCTTGAGGTGGGCTTCACGCTTAGATGCCTTCAGCGTTTATCCCTTCCTAACTTAGCTACCCAGCCGTGCTCCTGGCGGAACAACTGGTTCACCATTGGTTAGTCCATCCCGGTCCTCTCGTACTAAGGACAGCTCCTCTCAAATCTCCTGCGCCCGCGACGGATAGGGACCGAACTGTCTCACGACGTTCTGAACCCAGCTCGCGTGCCGCTTTAATGGGCGAACAGCCCAACCCTTGGGACCTACTTCAGCCCCAGGATGCGACGAGCCGACATCGAGGTGCCAAACCTCCCCGTCGATGTGAACTCTTGGGGGAGATCAGCCTGTTATCCCCGAGGTAGCTTTTATCCGTTGAGCGATGGCCCTCCCACGAGGTACCACCGGATCACTAAGTCCTACTTTCGTACCTGCTCCACTTGTAGGTGTCGCAGTCAAGCTTCTTTATGCCTTTACGCTCTACGAAGGATTTCCATCCCTTCTGAAGAAACCTTTGAACGCCTCCGTTACTCTTTTGGAGGCGACCGCCCCAGTCAAACTGCCCATCTAACAGTGTCCTGTACCCAGTTCATGGATTCCAGTTAGAATTTCAGTAATATCAGGGTGGTATCCCAACATCGACTCCTCTAAATCTGGCGATCTAGATTCCCAGTCTCCCACCTATCCTGTACAAATATTACCAAAACTCAATGCTAAACTACAGTAAAGCTCTACGGGGTCTTTCCGTCCAATCGCGGGTAGCAAGCATCTTCACTTGCACTACAATTTCGCCGGATTTGCAGTTGAGACAGTGCCCAAGTCATTACGCCATTCGTGCGGGTCAGAACTTACCTGACAAGGAATTTCGCTACCTTAGGACCGTTATAGTTACGGCCGCCGTTTACTGGGGCTTAAGTTCACCGCTTCTCTTACGATAACAGCTCCCCTTAACCTTCCAGCACCGGGCAGGCGTCAGCCCCTATACTTAAGCTTTCGCTTTTGCAGAGACCTGTGTTTTTGATAAACAGTTGCTTGGGCCTATTCTCTGCGACCATATCTCTATGGCACCCCTTCTCGCTAACTTACGGGGTCAATTTGCCGAGTTCCTTAACTGCAATTCTTCCGCTGGTCTTTGGATTCTCACCTCGCCTACCTGTGTCGGTTTGTGGTACGGGCACTAATTATCTACCTAGAAGTTTTTCTCGTCAGTGTGAAATCAGATACTTCGACTCATTCGTCTCCCCATAAAGAATCAACTTAAACACATATATGGATTTTCCTCTATATGCTATCTCTTCTCTTAGACCAACCTCCATCTGTTGGCTATCCTATCCTTCTGCTTCCCTCCATCGATCAATCAATAATTAGTGGTATCGGAATCTCTACCGATTGTCCATCACTTACGCCTTTCGACCTCAGCTTAGGTCCCGACTTACCCTGGGCGGACGAACCTTCCCCAGGAAACCTTAGGCTTTCGACCATTAGGATTCTCACCTAATTCTCGCTACTTATGCCAACATTCTCTCTTGTATAAAATCCACTATTGCTCTCGCTTTAGCTTCAGCTCTTATACAACGCTCCCCTACCAATGTTTCCATTCCACAGCTTCGGTGATGAGTTTTAGCCCCGTTTATCTTCGGCGCAGAAACTCTCGACTAGTGAGCTATTACGCACTCTTTAAATGAATGGCTGCTTCTAAGCCAACATCCTAGTTGTCTTAGAATCTCCACATCCTTTACCACTTAACTCATACTTTGGGACCTTAGCTGGTGATCTGGGCTTTTTCCCTTTTGTCCAAGAATCTTATCACTCTTAGACTGACTGCTAATAAACAAATATAGGCATTCGGAGTTTAATAAGGTTCGGTAACCTTACGGCCCCTAGCCCATTTAGTGCTCTACCTCCTATATTCTATAAATTAACGCTAGCCCTAAAGCTATTTCGGGGAGAACCAGCTATCTCCGAGTTCGATTGGAATTTCTCCGCTATCCACAATTCATCCCATGGTTTTTCAACACCAACGTGGTTCGGTCCTCCACGAAGTTTTACCTTCGCTTCAACCTGATCATGGATAGGTCACCCGGTTTCGGGTCTACAACATGCAACTATTCGCGCTATTAACACTCGATTTCTCTTCGACTCCAGTCCTTAAGACCTTAATCTCGCTACACATCGTAACTCGTTGGCTCGTTCTACAAAAAGCACCTCATCACACATATTACGTGCTCTGAGCGGTTGTAAGCACACAGTTTCAGGTTCTATTTCACTCCCCTTCCGGGGTTCTTTTCACCTTTCCCTCACGGTACTACTCCACTATCGGTCATCAGGTAGTATTTAGCCTTGGGTGGTGGTCCACCCTGCTTCCCACAAGGTTTCTCGTGTCTCGTGGTACTCTGGGTAAGTCCCTCTCAATTTCAGTTTTAAATTACGTGGCTTTTACACTCTTTGGCTTAGATTTCCATCTATATTCATCTAACTTACTCTCTCAATTATAGACTCCCTCAACCCCCAAGTTTCCTTGGGTTTGGGCTCTTCCCCTTTCGCTCGCCGCTACTTAGGGAATCGATATTTCTTTCTCTTCCTACAGGTACTTAGATGTTTCAGTTCCCTGCGTCTACCCTCTAATAACTATTTATTCATTACTAGATACATAGTCTCTCACTATGTGGGTTCCCCCATTCGGAAATCTACGGATCAATAACTATTTGCGTCTACCCGTAGCTTATCGCAGCTTATCACGTCCTTCATCAGCTCCTGATGCCAAGTCATCCTCTGTGCGCTCTTAGTAGCTTGACCTATTTGTTATATATTTTTTCCAGCTCTTAAATTACTATTGCTAATAATTTAACTTGCTACCTTTCGCATTATTTACTATTTATATACAATTTTCAAAGATCTTTATTTCTTTTATTAAGTAACCTCTATATTATTAGGTCACTCACAATTGAATAGGAAAAAGTTCTCTCTTTCATTTCCTTAGAAAGGAGGTGATCCAGCCGCAGGTTCTCCTACGGCTACCTTGTTACGACTTCACCCCAATCACTGACCCCACCTTAGACTGCTGCCTCCTTTCGGTTAGCCCACAGGTTTCGGGTGTTGCCAACTCTCATGGTGTGACGGGCGGTGTGTACAAGACCCGGGAACGTATTCACCGCGACATTCTGATTCGCGATTACTAGCAACTCCATCTTCATACAGGCGAGTTTCAGCCTGCAATCCGAACTGAGATGAGTTTTATAAGTTTTGCTCACTATCGCTAGCTTGCTTCTCTTTGTTCTCACCATTGTAGCACGTGTGTAGCCCTAAACGTAAGGGGCATGATGATTTGACGTCATCCCCACCTTCCTCCTAGTTAACCTAGGCTGTCTCGCTAAAGTGCTCAGCTTAACCTGTTAGCAATTAACAACAAGGGTTGCGCTCGTTGCGGGACTTAACCCAACATCTCACGACACGAGCTGACGACAACCATGCACCACCTGTATCCTTGCTCTTGCGAGCTTCCCTCATTACAAGGTAATTCAAGGTATGTCAAGTTTAGGTAAGGTTCTTCGCGTTGCTTCGAATTAAACCACATGCTCCGCTGCTTGTGCGGGTCCCCGTCAATTCCTTTGAGTTTTAATCTTGCGATCGTACTCCTCAGGCGGGGTACTTATTGCGTTTGCGACGGCACGGATTGTTATTCACAACCCACACCTAGTACCCATCGTTTACAGCATGGACTACCAGGGTATCTAATCCTGTTTGCTCCCCATGCTCTCATGCCTCAGCGTCAGTTACAGTCCAGTAAGTCGCCTTCGCCACTGGTGTTCTTCCTAATCTCTACGCATTTCACCGCTACACTAGGAATTCCACTTACCTCTCCTGCACTCTAGTTAAACAGTTTTATATGCTTTCTACAGGTTAAGCCTATATATTTAACATATAACTTATTTAACCGCCTACGCATCCTTTACGCCCAGTTATTCCGAACAACGCTTGCCACCTACGTATTACCGCGGCTGCTGGCACGTAGTTAGCCGTGGCTTCCTCTGCAGGTACCGTCCTTCCTCTTCCCTGCTAACAGAGCTTTACAATCCGAAAACCTTCTTCACTCACGCGGCGTTGCTGCATCAGGGTTTCCCCCATTGTGCAATATTCCCCACTGCTGCCTCCCGTAGGAGTATGGACCGTGTCTCAGTTCCATTGTGGCCGTTCATCCTCTCAGACCGGCTACACATCGTCGCCTAGGTAAGCTCTTACCTCACCTACTAGCTAATGTGCCGCAGACTCCTCCTATATCAATAAATCTTTCACTATATAATCATGCAACTATATAGCTGTATGCGGTATTAATCCAACTTTCATCGGGCTATCCCCCAATATAGGACAGATTATCTACGTGTTACTCACCCGTTCGCTGCTAAGGTACATAGAGCAAGCTCCATCTACCTCCGCTCAACTTGCATGTGTTAGGCACGCCGCCAGCGTTCGTCCTGAGCCAGGATCAAACTCTTATCCTTCTCTCATTCTCTCAAAATTAACGTTGACTTTCTCGTTTCCTCTTCCCTATTCAATTGTCAATGATCTATCTAATATCTCTCGGCTTCTACCAGCCAACTAACTCATAGTACCAAACTTACCTCCCCTATGTCAATACTTTTTTTATTTTTTTATTGAATACTTTGTCTAAAATCTAAAGCTCTGCTTAAAGTAATTTCATCAACATATTCTAAATCACTTCCCAAAGGCACTCCATACGCCAATCTAGTCAACTTTTGTTCTTTTGGAAATAATTTAGATATGTAAATACTAGTTGCTTCTCCTTCAAGAGTTGGGCTTGTTGCCAAAATTACCTCATTTATTTTCTCTTCTTCTACTCTCTTAACAAGTAAATCTATTTTAAGGTCTTCCACGCTAACTCCTTTAATCGGAGATATTAAACCATGCAACACATAATACAAACCTCTATAATTCCTCGTTTTTTCAAAAGCATAAATATCTTTTACATCTTGTACAATACAAATAACTCGCCTATCTCTACCTACATCTTCACAGATCGAGCAAATATCATTTTCAGAAAAATTGTTACATTTTTTACAATATTTTAAATCCTCTTTACATTTTTTTATAGAATCACAAAAGTCTAAAACATCCTTCATTTCCTTATTTAACATATACATGGTTAATCTTACCGCTGTTTTATATCCTACCCCCGGTAATTTCGAAAACTCTCCAATGACTTTTTGTATGTATTCTGGATATTCTATCATCTTTTTCCTCCGTATTTAAAAATAAAAATAAGGCGAGTGTACAAACTCACCTAACTTAATTAAAATCCCGGTATATTGAATCCACCAGTTAATTTAGACATTTCTTTATTAGTTTCTTCTTCAACCTTTTTATACGTATCATTTATGCAGCTTATTATTAAATCTTGTAGCATTTCGATATCATCCGGATCAACTATTTCAGGTTTTAATTTTATACTAACTATTTCTTTTTTTCCATTCATTTTTACAGAAACAACTCCACCTCCAGATGTAGATTCAAAATTCATCTCTTCTAGTTGCTTCTTTGTTTCTTCCATATTTTTTTGTAATTTTTGGGCTTGTTTGAGTAAATTATTCATATTTCCCCCTCCGAAACCACCTGGAAATCCCTTCATTTTAAATCATTCCTTTCTAATTTTTCAAAATAATAAACAATAAATTCTATTTGTTTTGTATTTCTATTTCATCTCCAAAATACCCTTTAAGTTTATGATGAATGTTATCATCATCAATTTTATTTGAATATATTAATTCAAATTCCATATCTCTTTTAAAAAAATCACGTAAATTTTTCTTGATTGCAATCAATGTATCATTTTTTCTTAGTCTATTTAATATTCCCTCCGTATTACACTCAAAAACAATTTTATCATTCATTATTTTGTTTAATTTTCCGTTTGTTAAAAGCGAATACATAACCATGTATTTGTTTAATTTAAGATACTTTAAAAATTCATCCCATTTATCAAATTCTATATTTTTATTAATTTTATCATCAATATTGTTTTCCTGATTTTCATGTATTGTATTAAAAATTTCATTATGTGATTTGGGGGCTTTATCATTTTTTATAAGTTTTATTATAAGTAATTCTAAATAAACCCTATATTCAACATCACTTAAATCCTTCATATTATTTATATTATTTATTTCATTTAAGAGCATGTGAACATAATCAAAATCTATGATTTTTGAAACATCTAAAATTCTTTTAATATTTAATGTATTCTTCTCAATCAATATATTAAAATTCTCCTTATTTATCTTGAGAAACATAACATCTCTTAGTATATTTCTAAAATCATTAATAAAATTTTTAATATTAAGGTTATTCTCAAATATTTTTGATATTATCGATATGCTTTCATTTAATTTATTCAACCTTATATTTTCTATTATATCAAATATCATCTCACTTGAGGTTACACCCAAAATTCTTCTAGAATATTCAAGCGTAATATACTCATCAGACACTACAAGTCTTCCCAAAATACTTATAGCATCCCTCATAGAACCATCAGCTAATCTAGCTATTAATAAGATAGATTCAAAATCAATCTCTATATTTTCACTTTCCGTTATATATTTTAACCTATTTGTTAAATTGGCTTCATCTATACTTTTAAATTCAAACTTCTGACATCTAGATATAATTGTTTTAGGTATCCTCTTTACTTCAGTTGTAGATAAAATAAATACAACATTCGACGGAGGTTCCTCTAAACTTTTAAGTAGAGCATTAAATGCACTTATTGAAAGCATGTGAACCTCATCTAATATGTAAACCTTATACCCATCTACGAAGTTTGAATACCTCAATTCCTCAACTAACGTTCTAATCTGATCTACACTATTATTAGAAGCTGCATCTAATTCAATTATGTTTAAAGCATCATATGTACGATTGCATGAACTACATTGATAACAAGGTTCACCATTAATACTATTTGTACAATTTATAGCTTTCGCAAAAACTCTTGCGCAAGTTGTTTTACCCGTCCCTCTTGTACCTGAGAATAAATACGCATGAGAAAATTTATGTAATTTAATCTGATTTTTTAATATATTAGATATATCTTCCTGACCACATATATCCCCAAATTTCATAGGTCTATATTTGGTGTACAGAGATTTATTATCCATATAAAATCATCCCTTTATTTTAAAGCACCCTATTAATACAATAGGATGCTTTATCAAAAATATAATATACTTTATTTAGTATGTTGTGCATCTCCCTTTGATAAATATACCCAAAGCGATAGATAAATCATCAACTCAAATTAAATTGTTCTACATCACTTAAGAAAATCTATTTACCGTTGCTATTTTCCAATCCTGGCGGAGTTCATAGATCTCTTAATGCGTAGAGTTTAATTCTCAACGAATCCGATTTAACTCAAACCTTTAAATACATAACCGAGGGGAGCCTTCAACTCTGCTGTAGCGGATTGCAGATAAAGGGCACCGCTAGTTCCCCATCTAGCACAACAATTGGCGGAAAGAGAGGGATTCGAACCCTCGATAGAATTTCTCCTATACATGCGTTCCAGGCATGCCTCTTAAACCACTCGAGCATCTTTCCATGCTATTAAGTAAAATTATATATTATATATTTTTTATTTGCAATAAAATAATATTAAAATTATTATAACTATACATTTTTAAAATAAAAGGGGTTTATCATGAATGTAGAATACTTTACTAGAGAAATGCTTAAAGAAGCATATAAGGCATATAAGCTTAATGAAGTACCAATTGGATGTTTAATTGTAAAAGATAATAAAATAATAAGTAAGTCCCACAACACCAAACATTCAACGAATATACCGATAAATCACGCAGAAATTCTATCAATTATACAATCATGCAAAAATTTAAATTCATTATACCTAAACAATTGTTCTATATTCATTTCTTTAGAGCCTTGTGCCATGTGTGCAGGTGCTATAATAGAAAGTAGAATAAAGAATATATTTATAGGATCGCCAAATCCATTTAATGGATTTTTTTCCAAAAATTATTATTTTTACCCCAAAGACTTAAATATTAAATGGTTAAATGATTCTAGATGCGAATTTATTATAAATAGATTTTTTATCAAAAAACGAAAAAAGCTATAATTTGTATTATAGCTTTAATCAGTAATCTTAACTCTCAATCTCTTTATCCTATTTTTCCCAATATTTTCAACAACAAATGATATACCATTAATATCAACAAATTCACCATTCTCCGGGAATTTACCTAATTTTTCAA
Source organism: Candidatus Arthromitus sp. SFB-rat-Yit (assembly GCF_000283555.1). NCBI lineage: Bacteria > Bacillati > Bacillota > Clostridia > Eubacteriales > Clostridiaceae > Candidatus Neoarthromitus > Candidatus Arthromitus sp. SFB-rat-Yit. The sequence continues at coordinate 42,246 of NC_016012.1, read as the reverse complement.
TTATATATCCTCCAATTGTTTCGAATTCCGATTCTATCTCTATACCTAACATATCCTCAAGTGTATCTATTTTAAGAGTACCGACTATTAAATACTCTTTATCATTTATAACTTGAATCTCCTTATCTATTATCTCGTCGTACTCATCTTCTATATCTCCAACTATTTCTTCTATTAAGTCCTCAATAGTTACAATTCCAACAGTTCCACCATACTCATCTATTATAACACTCATATGATTTCTATTTTTTTTCATTTCATTAAACAAATCTCGTATCTTTTTGTATTCATAGCTCGAATATATATTTCTTATATATTTATCTATTTTAAAATCCTCATCTTTCTCTATGAAAAACAAATCTTTTATATTAATAAGCCCAATAATGTTATCTATATTATCTTTAAATACAGGAACTCTTGAAAAACGTTCAGTCTTAAATGTAGATACAATTTCCTCATAAGTTGAATCTATAGAAAGTGTAACCATATCAACTCTAGGTATCATAACATCCTTTGCTTTCAAATCCCCAAACTCAAACACATTATATATAAGTTTCTTTTCCTCTACCTCAAGTACTCCTTCTTCTTGGCTAAAATTAACCATACTTTTAATATCTTCTTCTGTTATATTAATTTGCCCCTCTTCTTTTTTAATACCAAAAATAATCATTATTATTTTGGATATCTTTGAAAATATAAATACAATTGGATTAAGCAACAAAAGTACTATTTTTAATGGTTTCCATAATACTAGCGCTAACTTTTCAGCCTTTAATACAGCTATAGTTTTTGGTGTAATCTCTCCAAAAATCAATAATATAATCGTTAAAACTAATGTAGAAACAAACGTTGCAAATCCTATTCCAAATTCACTTAATACGTCCATAAATATAATAGTTGAAATTGAAGATGCTAATATATTAACTACATTATTGCAAATAAGTATTGTACTTAAAATCTTACTCGGATCTTCTACCCATTCTTGAATTTCTCTAGCACCTTTTATTCCATCTTCTACAAATTGTTTAATTCTTATTTTATTAATAGATATAATAGCTGTTTCAGCTGCTGAAAAAAGAGCTGATAGTAAAACCAAAAATACTAAAAATACTACAAGCCAACCACTTGATTCCAAAAATAACCACTCCTAAATAATTTTAATTTAATAATTTTCGTTAAAATTATAATCTTTATTTTTTAAAACAATGATATAACACAATTAAATAAAAGAGTGCCATATCAAATGACACTCTTTGGCACTCTCAGCAGGAATCGAACCTGCATCTACTCCTTAGGAGGGAGCTATTCTATCCATTAAACTATGAGAGCAAATATACACTATTTCAACTATTATTTTATTAAATTTTATAACTATTGTCAAATATAAAATTTGATTTACATCAAGTACCTAATATATTTAAATATATTTTCATAAAAATCATTTCTGAGAAGTTTATAATCCCTAAACTTCTCATATAAATCCTCAAAATACTTTACACAAAATACAAAAGCATTCCTATTTAATTCTCTCAACATGTACAAATCACTGATTTTCAATTCATCGCCATCAAAATTATTAATTATAATTATATTACTATAAGGTCTACATATTTTATTCTTAAAGATATTTTTAATATGTTTTATATTTAAGATATTTATCCTAGATCTAATAAATATCTTATCTTTCAATATCCTACTTTCAAGAACCATATTTAAATGCTTTATCGATATATAATCAGCTTCAATAAATATAAAATGTGGTTTTTGCATCTCTATCAAATATAAAAGTTTGTTATCATCAATTTGAGAATAATAATCTATAAATTTAACCTTAATATCTATATTTGTGTTATAGTTAAAATTTGTATTTCCTCTATCCAAACATAAAATAAGTATCTTTTCACCTTTTTTTATATTTTTCATTTCTAAATATGAATTTAAAAATAATGTTTTTCCACTTCCATTAAATCCCATTATTATTTCAACTTCACTCATAATACCTCATACACTAATTATTACACAAATTATAAATATTCCATAAAATCTACATTAATGTTATAATAATAAATAAAATTTTTTCAATAAGGATAGGGTGTCTACATAATGAGTAATGAGAAAAAAATAGTTAAGGAAATTACATCTATGGATATAGATTTTGCTAAATGGTATACAGACATAGTTAGAAAAGCAGAGTTGGCTGAATATTCAAGTATACGAGGTTGTATGATAATTCGACCTTATGGTTTTAAGATTTGGGAAAATATACAAAGTTATCTCGATAAACAATTTAAGAAAACAGGTCATGAAAATGTTTATTTACCAATGTTTATATCAGAATCTTTACTTCAAAAAGAAAGTGATCATGTCGAAGGATTTGCTCCAGAAGCTGCTTGGATAACTCATGGTGGTAGTGAAAAGTTAAATGAAAGAATGTGTGTTAGACCAACATCAGAAACTTTATTTTGTGAACACTATTCAAATATTATTGAATCTTATAAAGATTTACCAAAACTTTATAATCAATGGTGTTCTGTTGTTAGGTGGGAAAAGTCAACAAGACCATTTTTAAGGACAACTGAATTTTTATGGCAAGAAGGTCACACAGCTCACGCAACCGAAGAAGAAGCCATAGAAGAGGTACTAAAAATTCTTGATATATACGAAGATTTTTGTAAAAATATATTGGCAATTCCAGTAATTAAGGGTAAAAAAACAGATATGGAGAAATTTGCTGGAGCAAAACAAACTTATACAATCGAAAGTATGATGCATGATGGGAAGGCACTTCAAAGTGGTACGACTCATAACTTCTCAGATATATTTTCAAAAGCATTTGACATTAAATTTACAGATAAAAATGGTAATCATCAATATGTATATCAAACTTCATGGGGAATATCCACAAGATTAATTGGAGCTATTATTATGGTTCATGGTGATAATAAAGGACTCTGTATGCCTCCAAGAATCGCTCCCATACAGCTTATAGTTGTTCCTATAAATACCAAAGATGAAAATGTTATGAAAAAATCGAGGGAAATATATAATTCTCTTAAAGATAACTTTATATGTTCAATTGATGAATCAAACAAATCTGCTGGATGGAAATTTAATCAATACGATATGAAAGGCATACCTATAAGACTTGAAATTGGCGCAAGAGATCTTGATAAAAATTCAATAACTTTATATAGACGCGACAACAGTGAAAAAATTTTAATATCTCTTGAATCAAATTTAAATGAGGTTGTAAAAGAGTATTTAAATAAAATTCATGAAGGATTATATAACAAAGCTCTTAAATCGAGAGATCAAAAAACATATGAGGCTAAAACGATGGATGAATTAAAAGAAATTTATAAATCCCAAACTGGATTCACCAAAGTTATGTTATGTGACGATCAAGAGTGCGAAACAAATATAAAAAATGAAGTAGGGATAACATCTAGATGTATACCTTTCAATCAAACAAAAATACATAACAAATGTATTTACTGTAATAAACCAACTGACAAAATGGTTTTATTTGGTAAATCTTATTAGGAGCTGACAACATATGAAATTACTTAAATTTTTTTCTCTCATATTTTCATTTTTGTTTTTTACATCTTGTAATACTGATTATTTAAATGTAGATAATGAAAATTCAACTGATTTAAATATATCTTCTAATGAAATTTTTAATATATCAACTAAAGGTTTAACCCTTCCTAGATTTAAAAGTTTAAATGATGATGAACTTTTAGATATATATGCAATAGACCCAAATATTTTAGTTGACTATATCTCAAATATTCCTCAAGAAAATACTTCAGGAGTTGAAATTTCTATATTCCATCTAAAAGATATATCAAACGTAAATGAGGTTATACTTGGAATACAAAGAAGACTTGAAATGCTTGAAATTGAATTTAAAAATGTTAAACAATCAGAATATGAGTTAATAAAAAATCCTTACTTAAACACCATAGGAAATTACGTTATATTTGCATTACATAGAGATATAAAAACATTTGGAAATAATTTAAATAATATTTTTTAGAATAAATTAAGGGAAAGTAAATTACTCCTTAATTTCATGGAGAATTAATTATGATAAATAAAAAATCAGCTGTAATTATGTCATCATTAGCATTAATTAGTTTAACATCTTGTAATAGAGCAGTTAAAAATACACCCACAGAAGAAAATACAAATGATAATTTACAAATATCTAAACGGAGTATAGGTTCAGATGAAAATATAATAAAACTAGATAAAAATAAACTTCAATCTCTTGGATCATATGATTACACAATTGGAATATCATCATATCCTGTTATTGGTAACGTAGAATTTGATGAATCATCAGAAAACTTAGAAATATCAGAGCAAGTTTTCACACTAAGCGAAGTTCAAAAAATTACTGAAGATATATCAAATGAATACATGAATTATTTATCTGAAAATGAAAAGTATTTAACTAATAAATATGGGGAATACATAAATGCAATTGAGAGTGATTACTTAAACTTAGAAAATGAATACAATAACTTATTAAACGATTTTTCAAATTATTTGGAGGGCACCTTAAAAGATGAGATAAATAATGAAGATGTTTTAAATCCTTCAGAAAATACACCAAATTTTGAGGATACATCTAATAAAGATGAAAATACCGATACAGATAATAAATTTTTAACTAGAGAAGATGAAATAAATGCAATATATGAAAAAGCTTTATATAATTCATCTAAAAATATTAATGAATTTAAGCCTATTCAAGGACAAGATCAAAATGCTTCGAAACTCATATTAGATAAAATATTAAATAATATAGAACTTCCTCCATACACATACACTAATGATTCCTTTATTTTTTCAAATTATGGTATAAATAAAGATGAAATAGAAGATTATGTACTTATACACTCTAAAGAGTTAAACTCAAACTATTTTGAAATTTTTATGTTTAAACATAAAAATTTATCAGATGAAGAATTATCAGATAAACTTAATTTAAGATTATCGAGTATTTTAAATTCACTTAAGGGTTATAATAATGATGAATTTAAAATTGAAGACAATGTACTTTTTTTAGATATAGATGATTACACACTATTTTGTTTTTCAAAAAATAGCGGTGACATATTAAATTTATTAGAAAAATAATAAAGGATTGGGTGTTTAATGGTATTCTCTAGTTTAATATTTATATTTTTTTTCTTACCAATTACACTATTTGTTTATTACATATCTCCAAAATCAATCAGACTTGCTGTTCTATTCATAGCAAGTCTTTTATTCTATGCATTTGGAGAGCCGTTATACATTTTCCTCATGATTTTCTCAACCATTTTAGATTACACAATAGGATTATTAATAGATAAATATAGACGATTTAACCATTTAAAAATTACATTTCTTATAATATCTATTTTAATTAATTTGTGTATGCTTGGATTCTTTAAATATTCCAATCTTATCATTACATCTTTAAATTCAATGTTTAATATTAATATAAATTTTTCTCCTCCATCTCTTCCTATAGGAATATCATTTTACACATTTCAAACTCTTTCATACACAATAGATGTGTTCTTAAATAAAATAAACGTACAAAAAAACTTCATATCATTTGGAGCATATGTATCGCTATTTCCTCAACTCATAGCTGGTCCAATAGTTACTTATAAAAGCGTTGAAGAGGATATAAACAATAAAAATCGTGAAACTATTTCTCTATTTAATTATGGAGTAACTAGATTCATGGAGGGTATTTGCAAAAAAGTTATCATCGCAAACAATATGGGATACTTATTTGACACGTTAATGAAATTATCTCCATCTAATATGTCAACTCTAACATCTTGGATGTGTATTTTTTCATATTTCTTTCAAATATACTTTGATTTCAGCGGATATTCAGATATGGCTATAGGACTCGGAGCTATGTTTGGATTTAAATTCAACGAAAACTTCAACTATCCATATACATCAAAAAGCGTAACTGAATTCTGGAGGAGATGGCATATTTCTTTAGGATCATGGTTTAGAAATTATTTATATATTCCTCTAGGAGGAAATAGGAGAAACAAATATTTTAATTTATTTATAGTTTGGATGTTTACTGGACTTTGGCATGGTGCTAACTTTAACTTTATATTATGGGGAATTTACTTTTTTATATTTATAGTTATTGAAAAGCTATTCCTTCTTAAATTTCTTGAAAATAGTAAAATACTCTCAAGAATGTATCTAATACTAGTGGTTTTATTTGGATGGTGCATTTTTGTGTTTGAGGATTTTAATTATTTAAAAGAATTCGTTTTGAAGATGCTCTCTTTAAACAATTTTATAGATAGAACGTTTATGTATTATTTTTCAAACTTTATTATTTATTTCGGTATATCAATACTATTTTCAACCCCTATAATGAAAAATATTAAATTAAAAATACCTCATATATTCTCAAGAGTATTTATCATCATAGGTTTTTTAGTTAGTATCTCTTTTATAGTTAATTCCTCATTTAATCCATTTCTATATTTTAGATTCTAATGGAGGTGTCGCAAATTAAAAAGAATTATTTACCTAATATTGCTTTCTTAATTATAATTTTTGTTATACCTATTTTGCATGTTTTATTCAAAGACAAAACATTTTCATTTATAGAAAATAGGTATTTATCCAAATTTCCTAAATTATCAATCGAATCACTTATATCAGGTGAATTTAATAATAAACTCTCATCATACCTCGAAGATCACTTCCCTTTCCGTGATGAATTTATAACTCTGAAATCATCATTTGAACTCTTAATAGGTAGAAGAGATATAAATGATGTATATATCTCAAAAAATGGATACTTAATAGAAAGCTTTAGAGATTTAGATTTGAAAGTTGTAAATAATAATTTAAATCTCATAAATAATTTATCCAAAAATTATAAAGTTAGTTTGATGCTCATACCAACTTCTTCAGAAATATTAAAAGATTATCTACCTCCATACTCTTTAAACATAGACCAAGTTAAACTTTTTAAATATTTAAAAAATGAGTTGAATTCTAGCGTTAAATTTATAGATCCAACTGATATACTTAATGCACATAAAGATGAGTACATTTATTACAAAACAGATCATCACTACACAACACTTGGGGCTTATTATTCATATTTAGAGTTCGCTGAACAAAATAATATTTTTCCTCTTAATAAAGAGGATTTCTCAATTCAAAAGGTATCTGATAAATTCCTTGGATCATTGTTTTCTAAAATTAACTTAAATACCATTACACCAGATGAAGTATATCTTTTTCATAATAAGAAACAAGATGAGGTAATGGTTGATTATTTAACTAAGAAATCAAATTCTCTCTATGAATTTTCGTATTTAGATAATCCAAGGAATCACTATAATATATTTCTTGATAATAATCATCCATTGATTAAAATTAATACATCCACCAAAAACAACAAAAAATTATGTATAATAAAAGACTCTTACGCTAATTCATTCATACCTTTTTTAGTAAATCACTTTGAAGAAATACATGTTATAGATTTAAGATTTTATAGTAAGAATATCATTAATTATCTTGATGAAAATAATTTAGAAGAAGTGTTAATTTATTACAATATAAAAAACTTTTGTGAGGATAAAAACTTAATATTTATAAAACAAAATTAATGGAGGGATACTTTGAAATACAAAACTTTATATACTCTTTTCACAACTTTTTTTAAAATTGGACTTTTAACATTTGGTGGTGGATATTCTATGCTACCATTTATTGAAAAAGAGATGACTGAAAAAAACAAGTTTATAACTCAAGATGAACTCCTTGATATATTCTCAATATCTGAATGTACACCAGGACCTGTATCCATAAACTGTGCAACGTTCATTGGTTATAAGCTTTGTGGATTTATCGGTGCAATTATATCAACGCTCGGGATAGTTCTTCCATCTTTTATAATCATACTTTTAATATCATTTTTCTTAGATTTTTTTAAAAACTTTCAAATTATATCTAGTTTTCTTAGTGGTATAAAAATAGGAGTTATAGTTATGCTCTTATTTACAGTTTTAAAAATGAATAAGAAATCTCAAAAAAATAAGTACTATTATCCTATAGTACTTATGGTCCTAATACTCTGCTCCTTCACTTCAATAAGCTCAATTACAATTCTAATTATATCTATAGTTATAAACGTTTTAATTCTTACGTTTAGGAGGAAATTTTAAATGGGAATAAATCTCATGCTTCTTTCTGTATTCTTTAAAATTGGACTTTTTACATTCGGTGGTGGATACGCAATGATACCACTTATTAAAGAATACATACTTAAATATTCGTGGGCAACTAGTAATGAACTCCTTGAGTTTATTGCAATATCAGAATCAACCCCAGGACCTTTTGCAATTAACATAAGTACATTTATTGGATTTAGGAATTCAGGAATAATAGGAGCAATTTTCTCAACACTCGGTGTTGTACTTCCATCTTTTATAATAATTATTTTGGTTGTAAAATTCATAAATAAATTTAAAAATAATCCATATCTTGAAAATACTCTTAAAAATATAAGACCTGTAATACTTTCACTTTTAATTTATTCTGTTATAAATATATCAAGTAAATCTCTTTTTTCGTCATCTGGAGTGAATGTAATAAATTTAATATTATTTTTAGCTCTATTTCTATTTAATTTAAAATTTAAACTCTCTCCTCTAAAAATAATTTTATTATCAGGAATTCTCGGAGTTATATTCTTAAAATAAAAAGCATCTCAGTAAATTTTGAGATGCTTTTTTTAAACTCTATAACTTTCTTCTCCAAAATCTGCCCAAATTTCGCATTGAGATAGTACTGTTGTCACTGCATCCTCTAAACCATTTGGTGGATAATCATAATCTTTTAAAAGCCTTCTAATCATTCTACGCATTTTTGCTCTCGCAGTATCCTTTTTCTGCCAATCTATAGTTCTACTTCTTCTTAAGCTGTCTGTAAGAATACGAGTGAGTGCTACAAGCTCTTCATTTGTGTAAAAATCTTTTATAGCCTCTGGTCGAGTTAGTGCATCATAAAATGCCATCTCCTCATCACTAAGTCCAAGTGATTCTGCCTCTTCTGAGGAACGTGATATATCTCGTGCCATCTTTAATAGCTCTTCTATTACCTCTTCATTTGTGATCATTCCATTTATATATAACCTCATGGCCTTATTTAACATTTCTGAAAATTTTTGTGATTTAACAATATTATTCCTTTTATATACTGAAATCTGTTCATTTAAAAGTTTCTTTAACATTTCAACTGCCAAATTCTTCTCTTTCATATTTGAAACTTCTTCTAAGAATTTTTCATCAAATATAGAAACCCCAATATCAATATCAGAAAATAAATTTATGATACCATCACTTTTTATACTTTCTTTTAATAAGTCATTAATATGCTTATTTATCTCTTTTAAAGAAAGAGGTTTATTTTCTCCTGTTATACGTGTAAGTAGCGTACGAAGTGCTTCAAAATATGCAGATTCAAGTCTTTGATCCTTAGTTAAAATAGAGCGACAAAGTGAAACAGATTGACGCAAAAGAAGCGACTCTTTTATATAGAATTTTTTATCTTCCTTTCTTGATGGATCTGATAGAAAGTTAACGCCTCCACTTATAAGTTTTGCACGCGTAAGATCTGTTGATGATTTCACCATAAATGAGGAATAATCAAACCCATGCAAAAGAGCACGACATACCTCAAGTTTTTCTATAAACTTTGGATAAGCAATTTTTGAGATATCACTCTCCCCATAATTTGCCTTATCTCTCTTTGTGTAATCGCTCATCGCCTTTTTCAAAGCTCCTGCAATTCCAATATAATCAACTATAAGTCCGCCCTCTTTATTTTTATAAACTCTATTAACTCTAGCTATAGCCTGCATTAAATTATGACCGCTCATATGTTTATAATGGTATGGGTTTGAATCAATGCAGATCCTCAGATTTGCTAACATTCGACCTTGCAGCGAGTGCTTCCAAGGAAATCTCCTCATCATAGTACTCCTCGATAAATTTCAAAAATGACCTCATACTAATTGCCAGAGCATTGGAGTATTTTCAAAAAGTGATAAGTCTCGAAACATAACGAGTCACGGTTATGATAAATTTGAAAGAACGGCATAGGTATATTTGCTGTCCTATTTTTCTTTTTCAAGTTCCACCATTTCATAGAGAACTCGGAAAGCATCCCTACATCAGCCCATAGAGCCGTATAGCATCATCAGTGAGATTCCACTGTTTCACGTTATGACGTATGTAAGTGCAACTTGTCGGTGCTATCAGGTAATAATAAACAAAGTATTCCGGGAAAAGAAAACTCTTATACTTGCAAGCACTGATATTTTCAACCAGATGCACGACATTCTTGTTGATGTATATCCCATCTACCACAGAGCCAATTTCCTCTGTTCCCAACGTCTTCACACATATCGTTCATTCTATCACATAGATAAAATATAGGTCTTCATACCAATGCATGACACGTAAACCCGGATTCAACAGATAAGAAGTGTCATTTTCAACATTGAGAACAAGGTACGAGAAGTAGGTATGCAGGTTCAAATTAACCAAATTGATATATACATTCCGTTTTTCCAAGGTGATCGCATCCTGAATGTTAGTGTTTGAAATATATTGTTAAAATTCTACAGCATTCTAATAGAAAATACCAGTGTTTCGCGATATAATTATAGTATAGATGAGGCGATTTATAAAGGCGGTGAGCGGTGAAAAGATGTATTTTGAGTATGGCGATGAAGCTGTAGAATATCTTAAATCTAAGGATAAGAAACTCGCATGGGTCATCGATCATGTGGGGCATATTGACCGGGAGGTAGATTCCGATCTGTTCTCCTCTGTCGTACATCACATTATAGGGCAGCAGATTTCCACAAAGGCACATCGGACTATATGGCAGCGAATGAATGATTATCTTGGCAAAGTAACGCCGGAAACAATCAACAGTGCAAATATAGCAGAACTACAATCTCTGGGAATGACTTTCCGCAAGGCGGAGTATATCAAGGACTTTTCCGAAAAAGTTACTATAGGCAAATTTGACCTAGCTGCCGTAAAAAAGATGTCTGATACAGAAGCAATAGATGCACTTGTGAATTTAAAAGGCATAGGAGTATGGACAGCGGAGATGATTCTAATATTCTGTCTGCAAAGACCAAATATCCTAAGCTTCGGTGATTTAGCGATTCTGCGTGGTATGAGAATGGTTTATCAGCATCGTGAGATTGACAGGAAGCAGTTTGAAAAATACAGGAAACGCCTCTCTCCTTATGGTAGCGTAGCAAGTCTATACTTTTGGGCCGTTGCAGGCGGTACTGTTCCAGGATTTACCGATCCTGCTCCCACAAAGAAATTAACAAAAGGAGTAAAAAATAACACGAAATGAAAAAATCAAGGCTATACAGGAAAGAGATACATACTGTAACGGGCTATTCTATGTAGACCTTCGTACCACAGGGATAGTGTATCTGCCAAGCTTCCATACGAAACCACTGCATAAGAACATATAATTTTACGACAATTTGGATGATGCGCTGCGTGATGGATACCGACCTTACAAACGATACAAGACTGAAAAATGGAAAGAAGAACACGAATAATGAGCGGAATGATTGTGCTGCTTGGGATAAAACCAACAAAGGTAAGGTATGAAAAGGTATCTTGACTTGGCCGCAGTTTAAAACCTCTACTTGCCGTATTTGAGGACTTTATTTGTACGAAACGATTCACGGCTAAATGAGGAAGGAAAACTGCTGCCTACTCGTCTATACAGACGAGTAGGCAATTCCCATATGACGCAATGTCGTGGAGCATCACATGATCCAAAAAGAAAAACGAAAAAATCTGTTCAAAAGCTATTGGATCACCGTATGCTCTACTATCCGTATATAAACGGATACAGACATATCCAAGACTTACGCTGATTCCAATGAATACTGAAGGAATGACCTAGAATATACACATCACCATAATTCGCCGCTTGGCAGTATTACACTTGCAAGCGACGGCAATGCACTAATCGGGCTATGGTTTGACGAGCAGAAGTATTTTGCCAATACGCTTAGGAAAGATCACAATGAAAAACTCCTGCCCATTTTTAGGGAAACAAATAAATGGCTGGATATCTATTTTCCCGGAAATACTACTGATTTTACGCCACCACTTCGCATGAAAACTACAGAATTTAGGAAAGCAGTATGGGAGATCATTCTGACAATACCATTCGGCAAAACAATCACCTATGGAGAGATTGCAGAGAAAATAGCGAAACAAAAAGGACTCTCCCGTATGTCCGCACAGGCGGTTGGTAGTGCGGTTAGTCACAATTCCATCTTACTGATTATCCCCTACCATAGAGTGGTTAGCACAAACGGCAGACTTACGGGGTACGCTGGAGGAATCGATAAGAAAATGCGACTCCTTACAATGGAAAAAGTCAATATAACGAATTTCTTTATTCCGAAGAAAGATACGGCATTATGAAGAAACCTGAGAATCTTGAGATAATAAACAAATCATTTGAAACACAAGCAGAAGGGTTTGATATCAAGGTCGTCAACTTTACAAAATGAGAATTATCTTAAAATGATCGTTCATACTATTCCTCTGACAAAGATATGACCATGCTGGAAGTTGTGGCAGGCACCTGTGCCATCTCCCGCAGTTTTGCACCGTACATACGTATAGTGGTTTGCCTTGATGCGACGGAATCCATGCTTGCCATTAAAAAGTCGAAATCAATAAGAAGCGATCTTGACAAAATGGTGTTCATAAGGGGCTTTGCTAAAGAACTACCGTTTTTATGAGAGAGCGAGGAACTAACAGACTCCTACAAAGATTACGTCCTGGAGCAGATGACACAGGAACAACAAACCTACTCTGACGCACAGGTATTCATTAAAACAAGGTTTAACTTTACTATCTATGTTCCCATTTCGTTCAGCACTTTCGACTGCATAATCGTTTCGGACGACAAGCTCACATAATCGAATCCTACACTCCCAAGTTCATGGAGAACATCGTCCAGGCTATTTCCCGCGAACATACTCTTCAATTACATAAATACGCTGCGATGCTGCTCCATCGTCATGCACATACATGACGAGCTTATAATCGAGGCTGATCCAAAGATATCACTTAACATTCTGTATGAACAAATAGATAGGTTCCCGACTGAACACCGGGACTCAATTTCTGAACGGACAGCTATATCTACGATTTCCATATGAAAGACTAATCTTTCGGCAGTTTCGTACACTTTTCAACGTAAGGGGTATGAAAACCGCCTTTTCCCTCTGACAGAAGACATGAAGTGAAGTTTACTCTTATGGACATTTAGCAAAAACCCGAAATCACGGCTTTACGCTCACAAAACTTCAGATATACCAAGATCAAACAGACACTCGACCTGTCAAAGAACACGGTCAAGTCTTACTGCAAACGGAACAACATATCGAGAGCAGCATTGGGAAGCACACCGATATTCCTATCCTCTCCCCCTCATTCTGCCTAGAATATGGGAAAGCAATAACGCAGGTGTACGTCAGGAAAGAAAAAAAATTCTACTCCAATGAGTGTCGCTACAAGTGGTGGAACGCGTTCCCGGAAAAAATCACTCGCAAAGCTATCTACTCATGCACCTGCATCGAATACGAAAAGCTGTTCTCAGCATACGGCAACATCCACCGAAAATACTACTGCCATACCTGCTATATTTCAGATAGGTTCAAAGACGGTGATAGCAATGAGCAAACATTAATTTGAAGCAAAAAAAGAAGTATCCCATCGCCATCACGATAGCGAAAAACCTCTGTGAAAAATAACCCATAACTGAGTAGATTGATACAAAACTGCGGGCAAAATACGAGACGAAATTCTCAACATTATTATTCCCGTAAGACTTACTATGTGTCTATTTTAGAATGATATATTATAGCGAAAAGGATATGATTTTATGGGAAAAATAAGGAAAATCGAATCATAAATCCTGCAACTACCAGCAAAAAAAGGTCGCTGCCTCTGCCCGCGTTTCAATGGAGACCGAGCAACTGCACCATTCCCTCACGGCACAGGTAAGCTACTATTCAGCTTTCATACAAAAAATACCAAATTTGTAAATCTGTAGTTCCTGGAAAGTGGAAAGGTGCGCAAACCCTCCCCATATAGATTTGAACCCTCTACTTTTGAAGACCTGAACACACTTGAGGAAAAATCAAAAGGTATTCAATAATAGTTTTCGTAAAGTACATTTACATTATAATCCCTGACCCTTAAACATTTCTATGATTTCTTCCGCTGATTCATGCATTCCCCTTTGAAACCACACTTCAATCCATCCGTACAACGTATATGCTACATATGCCTTTGCGTATGCTTCCACCTTTGAATGTTCGGGTTTCGGTCCGCATAATCCGATAATAACATCTTTCAAAAGGTGCACAAGATTTCTTTCATTTAATAAACTGTAAAAATTTCTATGTTTTTCAAAATGTACAAACAGTAAGCCGAGCAATTCGCTTAACGGTCTGTTTTCTTTTCCATCTGCTTCGTTCATCCATTCTTTGAATATTTTATTGATATATCCCCGCAAAATGTCCTCTTTGCTTTCAAAATTCCGATAAAACGAAGCTCTACCGATACCGGCAAGGTCGCATAGTTCGCTAATGGATATATCACCTATATGCTTGTCCCGCAATAACTTCAATAGTGAGTCCGTAATATGCTCTATAACATAAGCGTTTCTCGCTTGATTGCTGAACGGTGATACATTTTTTGGAGTTTGTCTCATTTTATCACCTCCCATTGACGTTAATAAAATCCGATGATACAATAACATCACCAAAACAAGTGTATCATCATTATGATAGCACGCTGTAAACAAAAAATCAATATGTAATGGCAGAAAGGAATTTACAGAAATGAAACTAACCCAGAAAAAATGGATTATTCTAATATTTATTGCCGTTGTAGCGTTTGTTCTCGACAGACTTGCAGTCAGAGTCGTTATGAACCTTTTACTCGGCGGAACGATGTTCGGAGGTAATTTCTTATGAACAAAATAAAGAAAGAAAAGAAGGTGAGAGCCGTGCCAATTGGAATCGGAATTTTGGTATTTATTTTGGCTTTTGTGGGCGGCATGATATCAAAAGTTGCGATTAAACCGTCATGGGCAAAAAATTACAGCGTTCAATGGAGCGACGAGCTTGGAATACTGAAAACCGATATTTCCTATGGCAACGGTGGAGCAAATAAATTTGACCTTTATCTTCCAAAGGATAACACAAAAGAAAGCTACGGCTTGGTTGTCTATCTTCACGCAGGCTGATTTACAACAGGAGATAAAGCCGATGATAAGGAAATGCTTGCGTGGCTGTGCAGTAAGGACTATGTAACCTGCGGCATAAATTACACGCTCCGTACCGACGAAAACAATAAAAGCATTCTTACACAGTCGAGTGAAATCAAAGCAGCTATGCCTGTTGTCATTGAAGAAGCAAAGAAGCTTGGCTATAACATTACGGAAATGACAATATCCAGTGGTTCTTCCGGAGGCTGTCTTGCTATGCTTTACGCATACAGAGACGCTACACAGTCTCCCGTTCCCGTCAAGCTGATGTTTGAAATGGTTGGTCCATCCAGCTTCTATGCAGAGGATTGGGGAATATACGGACTTGATCAGGATATGGACGATTCAAGAAGAGCAGCATCGGGTTTATTCAGCGTCATGGGTGGAGTGGAACTCACTCCCGACATGATAAAAGACGGTTCTTATCAGGAACTGATAAAATCAATTTCTGCTTTCCGTTTTGTTAATGAAAATTCCTGTCCAAGTCTCCTGCTCTACGGTACGCATGACAGGGTGCAGCCGTGGAAAGGCGTGCGTCATTTGGTGAAAGCACTTAAAGATAACGGTGTTGATTACAAGCTCTTTGAAGCAACTCATTCGAGACACGGTGTTCAAAATGACAATGACGTTATGAAAGAATATATGAAGACAGTTGAAGAATACCTCGACAAGTATATGCCTGTAAAATAGGAGAAAAAGTTATGAAAAAAGCATTAAAAATAATTAGAATCATTTTATTGGTTCTTATTGCCATCGTATTGCTCGTGTATTTCCTCGTACTGCGATACCCGAATTTGAAGAAAAACCCTGCCGAGGGAAAATGGTATCGTGTTGAAACCAATGAGATGAAGGATTCCGAAGGAAACGGCTATCACGCCCTTTTCAAAAAAGGTAGCGAGAATAAAGTAATGATCTATTTTGCCGGAGGCGGTGTCAGCATTAACGAGGAAACAGCTAAAAATGACAATTACAACACAAAAATGGTATGGCCGGATATACTGGCAAATGTCACAATGAACATGGGCGGTCTTGCTTCTGATGTGGAGAACAGTCCGTTTGAAAACTGGAGCATTATCCTATTTCCCTATGCAACGGGGGATTTCCATGCTGGAACAGGCGAATTTCATTATACTGATAAAAACGGCAAAGAGAAGATTCTTTACCACAACGGTTATGTAAATTATACAGAATCAATGAAGAAAATAACGGAGCTTGCTGGTATTGATAATCCCGATACAGTCGTTGTTACTGGATATAGTGCCGGAGGATTTGGAGCGGCGCTTCTTTCTGACGATATTTTTACAAACTACTTTCCGAATTCGGTAAGCAAAAATGTTTTAGTAGATGCATCCCTCTTGCTATATGACGATTGGCACACTGTCGCAACCGATGTTTGGAAAACTCCGAAAGAAATCTCGGATAAGCTGACAGGCAATAATCTCACGCTGGACTGTCTTACTGCCCTGCATGAAAAATACGGTGATGGTATCCATATTCTATTCGATAGCTCCACTAGAGATGGCGATTTGGCAAAGGTGCAGAATTATCTCGACACGGGTGTAATGGATGTATCGGAAAAAGAAGCGGACATTTATCAGCATATACTAAAAGACATCATTCCACAATTTAAGGAAATCGGTGTAAGCCTGTTCATTTGGGATGGCGTTGCATGGTATGACGATCCGAGAAATATGACAGCACATACCATTATCGCAACTCCTGCCGTATGGCTGCCGTTTGAGGAACAAAAACAGTCTATCGCCGGATGGCTTAACGACGCAATAAACGGCAAACTGGTGGACTACGGTCTTGATTTGGTTAATAAACAATACTGACAAATTCAGAAAAAAGTAAACAATAAAAACATTACCCAAAATTCTAAAAGTGATCTTTATCATTATATTAGTTTTGATTGCGCTCATTGTAGTTTGATATCTTTGGGCGGATAATGCCCCGATTATACATAAATGCTATAATGAGAAAATAGAAACAGGCAAGGAAATAGAAAAAAAGTATCTACAAAACGGTACATATGAAACCTCGAAGGAAACTGTGAAAGCAGAAGATCCAATCAAAAAATACACAATTTATTATCCGAGTGAGCTTGAAACAACCGATAACTAATATCCGATTATACTTGTGATAAACGGTACAGGATTCAAAGCAACAAAGTATGATCCTGAATTTGAGCCAATTAGCTTCTTGGTGATTTATTGTTGTAGGAACGCAGGACAAAGGGACAGACAAGGGCGAAACGACAATCAAAACGCTGAACTATATTCTCGGAGAAAATGAAAACAAGGACAGTATTTTCTACGACAAAATTGATGTAGAGAATATATGCATTACAGGATTTTCTCAGGGCGTTGCTGCAACTCTGCGTGCGATTACTATGTTTGAAGAAAGTCATTCAAAACTGCTATGCTGCTTTCTCCTATAAGCGAAAAAACCGCTGAACATACAACAGACTATCCCTACGATTCCGCGAAGACAAATTGTCCTATTCTAATGCTTGCCGGAACCAGCGGTGATTTTGAAACCAAAATTGTTATCCCAATAGCTGAAATTAATAAGATGTACAATAAAATTACTTCACCCAAAGTTATGGCTAGAAGAGTTGGCATGACACATGGTGATATGATGTATAAGCGGGTGGCTTGACCGCATGGTTTATGTGGCAGCTTCAGGGCGATGAAGAAGCAGCAAAAGCCTTTATTGGGGAAAGTCCTGAAATTATGAGTAACAAACTCTATTAGGATCAGCAAATCAATATCGAGGAATAAGCATAGGATTAGATTCTAAAAATGGTAATCATCAAGGAGGTGGTACTATCAGACGAATCATTATATTAAAGTTAACAGAGCGTGACAGTTCGGCATTTGAAGATATTTTATCTTTTTTGGTCACGCCACCCTGATTTGGAAAAGTTAGAACTTCGAGATGAGCCGATAATATCATTTCCCGGACTTGAAATAAACCTTGCCGCAGAAAAATTATAAGCAATGGTCAGGAGATTTCATTAACGGCAAAATAATACGATATTTTCTGTTTTCTATCGGCAAATAACCATGTACTTGACATTCCAGTGTCCATCATCCGATTGGCGTCACCGGTAAACAAGCCAAAGTGTAACACCACGACGATCAAGCAGATAATTCCAAACGATAAGTACAAAGTCGATGACCCTCTGCAAAAAACCTACACCATAGATTATCTGACGTAAAAAACGAAAGTCAACGATAGCAAGATTGCGCAGTGCTATGTCGAGAGTGAACATAAGACAATCATCGATCTCGCCATTTTCGACTGTATAAGCTGTATTATTTTTACCCCTCTTTTTAGACATATCTTCCTACAAATATCATTAATGAGTACTATATGTCATTTGCCAAGTTACCCCAAATTTGTCAGAAACCCAAGCATAGAGTCCTGCAAAAAATTGAGGAGAAAGCTCCATCATAACATATCCACCCTCTTTAAGCTTTTCATAAGCTGAACGTATCTCATCTTCACTTTTAAAATCAACAGCAATAGAAATCATACAAGAAGGGTTAAAAGTATTTTCATTATGTAAACTCTCATCTGTATCAGAAAACATAATCTCTGATCCACAAATATTAAGCGTTCCATGAAGCACCCAATTCTTTTTATTCTCATCTATTTTAAACTCAGGATCACTTGGCATATCTCCGTAATACATTACCTTCTTATCTGTGCCATTAAATACCTCCTCATAGAAGTTAATAGCCTCATTTGCATTTCCTTTAAACGTTATAAAAGGTTTTACCATAATTTTATCCTCCTAAAATTTTAAAATATAATTTTAATACTATATTTTCTGAGCTATCATTTTGACAATTTAAATATCTCCTTAACATTTATATATTAAAAAACCACCTACTGATAAAATAACTTCATCAATAGATGGTATACTATGGCACACAGGAGAGGATTCGAACCCCCGACCAACTGGTTCGTAGCCAGCTACTCTATCCAACTGAGCTACCTGTGCACAATAATTTGATTATATCAAAACTTATTATGTTTTTCAATTAAATTATTTATTATTATTTTTTGAGATACTTTGTTAAAGCATCTTTCTTTATTAAGTATGTACTCCTTAAAAATATAAACAAAGTTAATATCTCTAAAATATGTAGTGGAAATATAACTTTAATTCCATTTATTTCACTAATTATATCAAAGATAGAAATAATCAAATAAGGTAGTGTTTGGGCAAATAAAATCATTTTATAAATACTTCCAAAACTTGCTCTAAACCTTATTATATATCCACATAAAAACGCAAATAATGAAATAATAAATCCATACAAAAAATAATCAAAAATCTTACTTAGAGGAAAAATTACGTATGATATATACTTTAAGATTTTTGTTCCAATATCAATCAAACTAAAAAACATATCTTTATTTATAGCCATATCTTTTGGTATTATACCTAACGCTTCAAAGTCTGAATATTTAAATGTAGTTTCTCGAAGTCTGCTTTTAACTATCATATAATCTTTTGTTAAAACTATAGCATCCCTATGATAACTATAATCACTAACATTATTTATATTAAATTCATCTCTTGTATCCCCAACTAAAAGAAAACTATTATCCTTAAATACACTTGATTTAAAAGTCACAGGCGAATTTTTTATATTTAAACTTCCATTTGCATAACTAATATCCTCAAATATCGATTGCTTAGTTGCATTAAATTCCTCAACCTGCTTTATATTTTTATGAAAAGATATAAAATAAAATATGCTTATGCATAACACAAATATAATTCTATTTAAAACCACTTTAGAAGGTTTCATACCCAAAAATACTGTATACTTCTTAAAATCAAACGTAGAAATATACAGAGTACTTAAAAAACTATCTTCTTTTTTCATAATCTACTCCTCTAATAATTTCCTAGGTTTATATATCCTCCGACTATTTAAAGAGAATATCCTATCTGAAAAATCTCCCTCATTTATATTATCTATAATCTTTTTCATATCATACATCCTTGCATCTATGACATCTATATAATGCAAAAGTTCTGCTTCAATTATCATAGGTTTTATAGGACTTCCATATTCAGGTTCATAATGATGTGACAATATCATATGCTGAAGTAACATTCTAACCTCACTAGATATATTTAAATTATTACAAACCCTATCTACAAGTGTTATTCCCTGTATTAAATGTGAAAGCATTTGACCCTCTGCTGTATATGTACTAACTATTCCTAATTCATTTGAATCCATCTCCTCAGTTTTTTCAATATCATGAAGTACTATTCCTGCAAACAATAACTCTTTGTTAACAAAAGGATAAAGTGAGCACATACCCTCACCGAGTTTTATCATACTTAATATGTGATATAAAAGTCCTCCTTTTATTGAATGATGATTACTTTTAGCTGCTGGATAATATAAAAGTTTATCCTTTTTTATATCGAGTACGGATAATAAAACAAGTTTTATTTCCTTTTGTTTAAATAAAGATATTAAATTATAAAGTTCATCAAACATATAGTTTGAATCCATAGGAGCACATTGTACATAGTCATCAATATTCACATCTTCTCTTTCAAAATCATTTGATAAATTCTCAATTTTAAGTTGCATAACACCTTGCCAACTTAAAACACATCCTTTTACTCTAACTAAACTATTTTCTTTAAATTCATTATTATAATCATCTTTCAAATCCCAAAGTTTAGCATTAATATTCCCTGTTTTATCTGAAAAATTAATATCTAAATACTTTTTGTTACTAGAATTTGTAAGTTTTACATTTATACTTCTAATAAGGTATACTCCCTGAATTCTCTGCCCTAATTTAAAATCCTTTATATTTATATGATCTTTCATTTAACACCTCGATTTTTTATAATATTATTATATTAAAGTATTTTATATAAAAATGGAAGGTTTTAAAAATTAATATAATATTATGAAAAAATTTTTTAATTACAAAGTAAAGGAACTAATTAATATATTTAGTAAAAATAATTTTAAATGTTACGTTGTAGGGGGTGCTATAAGAAATTATTTAGTAAATATAAAAGTTTGTGAAGTTGATTTATGCACAAATGCCCACCCAAAACATATAAAATCAATATTTAAAAAACATATAGATATAGGGGAACGATTTGGATGTATAAAAATTTACTTTAAAGGAGATTGGTTTGAAATAACAACACTTAGAATTGAAAAAGATTATTTGGATTTTAGGCATGCAAATCATATAGAATTTATAGACTCTCCTCAAATTGATTCATTAAGGCGTGATTTTACAATCAATTCAATTTACTATGATGGAAATAAACTAATAGATCCAAATTCTGGAATACATGACATAAAAAATAAACTAATTAGATTAATTGGGGATCATAATGTAAGGTTTAAAGAAGATCCTCTAAGAATGCTAAGGTGCATTAGATTTAAATCAAAACTAAATTTTAATATAGAATTTAAAACTCTACTTGCTCTTAAACATGACTTTAACCTAATTACAAAATTATCTAATCAGAAAATACTTGAAGAATTTAAAAAAATATTAAATGATTCAAACTTTATAAAATCTATTCACTTACTTAACTCACTTAATTTCTTCTCACTTATTATAAATGAAAATATAAAATTATTTGATATATACTCATTAATATCTTCATTAAATGATTTTCATATAAAATTATTTTGTATATTGTACTTTCATTCAAATATACAAGATAATCTTATATTTCATGTGTTAAAAAATAATTTTACCATAAACAAAAAGAACTTAAATGAGGTAAAAAAAATACACAGCTATATAAAAATTTTTAAAAACGATAAAATCTTTATCAAAAAAATGGTTCAAAAAGAAAGTTACAAAACATCTCTAAACATAATCCTCATTCTATCTAACTACATAGATAAAAATATATCCAAAAAATTCTATAAATTACTTTGGGGATATGAACCATTAAAATTTAAACATATAGCTATAAATACCCAAAACTTTGTAAAAAACAAAAAAGATGTTATTAAGTACAATAACTACCTAATAACACTTCTTCATATTAAACCAAGCTTAAATAAATATAAAACTCTAAAACATTTAATAAACAATTTTAAACCTTGAAAGCCTTATTGTTCTCAAAAGAATAAATATAACTTTCAGAAACATCTACATTAAATATTTTATTAAGTGCAATTTTATAATAATAAAGTTGTTCCTTATATCTATTTGGAATAACTTTGTTATCATTAAATATATTTTTATCTGTTTTATAATCAACTAAAACTATTTTATCCCCATCAAAGAAAAACAAATCAATTATGCCTTGAATTCTTAAATCATTATTTTCATTTATTTTATCTATCCTATGATTCATCAAAAATTCAAATTCTCTATAAACATTTTCTCTATTTTTATTAAAACACTCTATAACTCTTTTTCCCAAATTACTTTCAAAAAATTTCAATACTTTATGTATATTTAAATACTTAACATCTTCAAAAGAAATCATTTCAGAATCAAGCATACGATTTACTTCACTCTCTAAATACTCATAATCTATATTTGATTTTAAAGATATGTTTTGCATAAAAAAATGATATAAATTTCCTATGTCCAAAGATGTATATACCTCTTCATTCTTGATATCATCAATAAATTTAGGAACCTTAAAATTTATATTCAATCGCCCTTCCTCATCATATGATAATATCTCAGATACAGATAAATTAATTGGCATATTAATTGCATCATCATAATCATACTTAAAATTAAAAATATCATTTATGTAATCATAACTAGATGAATCCTCATTTATAATATCCTCTAATTTTATATTTTTATCTACATTTTCATTCTTCTTGTGCTTAGTAAAGTTTGTTCTATTGTATATATTAATTTTAAATTTCCTCTCATTTAAATCGTTATAAGATAATACATTACAAGGATAATTTAAAATAACCTCTCCATCTTTATGTTTCATAAGTGAATTGCACAAAAAATCCAAATAACTCCTGCATTTATGAATATCCTCTACCCTTTTAAAATCCTTATCTGAATTATATGTACCTGTTATAAATAATTTTTCCTTAGCTCTTGTCAAAGCTACATACAATATTCTAAGTTCTTCTGAAATAATTTTGTATTTATGATCTTCTTTCATGATATTTTTCATAAATAATTCTGTTTCTAAATTCAAATTATAATCCATATGATTTAATCCAATTCCAAAATCATCATGCAATATCATAGATGACATTAAATCTTTAAAATTAAACCTCCCTGATGTATTACAAAGTATTACAATAGGAAATTCAAGTCCCTTACTTTTATGAACACTCATTATACGTACAACATTCTCATTTTCAGATATATTTTTAGGAACAAGCGTATCATCCCCAACCTTATTTGAATAATTCAAATACTCTATAAAATTAAATAATCCAGAAAAGCTTGATGATCTAAATTCTTTTGCTTTATTAAATATAATTCTTAAATTAGCTTGCTTATCTAATCCATCTTCCATACTAGATAACAAAAAATAATACTTGCTATCTTTATATATAAACCAAATAAACTCATCAATTTTCATAAACAAAGACTTCTCTCTATATTCATTTATCTTGTTTAAAAAAAACATACACTTATCATAAAGAGTTTTAAATTTATCATAAGTTATTGAAAATCCATCATTTAAAAACACCTTATCTTCATGTCCAAAATTTAAACTTAAAATATATTTAATATTGTTATATAAATAATCGTTATTATTTATATACCTTATATAAACCAAATCATTATTTGAAAAATTAAATATCTCACTCTTAAGAACTGTAAGTATATCAACATCATCAATTGGATTATTAATGATTTTAAGTAAACTCATTACTGTTATCACTTCAATACGATCAAAAAATTGACTTCCTCCATCAAAATATGAAGGTATATCACATTCCTTAAGCTTTTCATGTAATAATTTTGATATATAAGAACCATTTATATTCCTTATCAAAATTACAATATCTCTATACTCAACTTTTCTATATGTATTAATGTTTTTATCATAAATTTTATATACCTTATCTTCAGAATTAATAAGCTTATTTATATAATCAATAATTAAATTGCACTCTATCTCATCTGCTTCTACATTTTTTTCTGAATCTTCATCATCATTTACTATAATTGAAAGAGTAACCTCTCCTTCAAAATTTTCATTCTCATTTTTTATAGTTTCATAATTACTCGAACAATTTAGGTACTCCTCAGGTGTATACTCTATATTGCTTATACCTTTTACCATAATATTTTTAAATATAAAATTAATAAAATTAATTACTTCATTCCTACTTCTATAATTATCATACAATAATATCTTGTTTTCATTTGTATCTATATAAGTTATATCATCTACCTTTTTGAAATTAGTATATTTTTTATTAAACAAATCTACCTTTGCACCCCTAAATCCATAAATACTTTGCTTGATATCTCCTACCATAAATACATTATGATCACTTTTTATTTTATTAATTATGTATTCTTGTATGTAATTCGTATCTTGATATTCATCTATAAAAATATACTTAAATTTATTTTTATAATAATTACATATAGTTGAGTCATTTAAAAGTTTAATCGTTAAATGCTCCATATCATTGAAATCTATAAAATCTTTAGATAATTTTTTAGATAAAAACTTATCCCTAAAATCACACACAACTTCAAATAACTTGATGACTATATTTTTCACATCACTTATTTGTAATTTTAAAGCATCCTCATCCACAATAAATATACTTTTCTTTAATGACTCTATAAAATCTTTTAATCCTCCCCTTATTTCCTTATAATACTCACTTAATTTAGGAAGTCTCAAAAATTTAATATTATGAATATAATTGTATACATCTTCATAGCAAGAATTTATTTTATCTAAAAGTGAATCAATTATAGATATATCATTCTCTATAACGTTATAAATTTTTTCATCACTCGGTATTCCTATCATAAAATCGCTTAATTGTTCTTTATAAAATATACTTTTTTCTATTAACCTTGAACGTAGCACCTTACCTATTTCACTTGAAAATACATCTTCATTATTTTTTAGTTCATACACGCTTATACTTCTTTTAATAAATTCATCACAATCAACCATATTTTGTATAAATTTATAAATAGATATAATTATCTCTCTAAGTTTTGAGTCTGAATATTTTCCACCATATATATTTACAATATTTAAAAACTCCTTGTCCTCATTTTCATAATAAAAATCAAATGTATCATCAAGTGCATTTTCGATCATCATCTTTCTTTGACTATCTTTAACTATTTTAAAATTTGACCCCAAATTTAATTTGTAATAATTATTTTTTAAAATATCTAAACAAAAAGAGTGAAAAGTTTGAATATTACAATTATTTATCATCATTAGTTGTGCTTCTAATATGTATTTATTTTCATCATTTATACTCTCTTCTAAAGCTTTTACAATCCTATCCTTCATTTCAGCTGCTGCAGCATTTGTAAATGTAATTACTAAAATTTCATTCATAGATACATTGTAATTTAATATTAAATTTATTATCCTTTGAACTAAAACCGCTGTTTTACCTGATCCTGCTGATGCTGCCACGAGCAAATCTCCATTAATTAACTCAATAACATTTTTCTGATTTTTACTAAAATTCACTAATTACTTCCCTTTCGTATTAAATTTAAAAATGAACTTTTATCTAATTCATTAACAATCTTAAATTTATTTTCATGTTTTGTAAACTTACATATTCCAATATAATTACAATAACTACACTTAGATTGCTCCATATCATCTAATACAGGGCATACTTCTATATTTCCATCATAAATTTTCAAGATCTTATCTTTAATAGAATTATGCACAAATTCCAACATATCATTAAATTCATTTTCAGTTAAAATACTATCTGAAGAATTATGCTTAGCTATTTCCCCATTCTTATTTATTTTTACAGATACAATGCTCCCATTTCCATTCAAAACATTCCTATCAATAAGATTAATTTTTTCAATATCATCAATTAAAAAACCACTATACCTATAATACTTCCCAATCTCTTTTATTAAATCTATACCCTTCTTATTTTTTATAACAGGCTTACTTATAGTAAAATAAAAAATAGCACACGGACTTAAATTAATATTATAATTTTCCCTATATAGCCTTATAATACAATTCATATATGCAATTGTTTGTATATTTAAATTATTATATATCTTTCCATAATCTATATCATAAATACTTGATTTATAATCGATAATATTTATAAATACCTCATTATTACTCTTGCAAAAATCAATACGATCAATTTTCCCAACGAATGAAGCTTTTCTTCCATCATTTAAAACCAATTCTATTTTAGAATTGGTTTTTCCAAATTCAAATTCATAATACTTATGAAAAAACTCTGTATTACTTAAATGCCTACCCGTAAAAAATACAGCATCACTTACAATTTTTCTTATTTTTTGTGCAAAAGCTTTAAATTTAAAATTGTTATTTAAAATATAACTCTTATTTTTATTAGAAAAAATTACATTGTTAAAATATTCAACTATAAATTTATCAATTTCATCTTTGGATAAATTTGAAAAATCACAAGATTTAATTATGTTTTTACATATATTTTCCATTAAAAAATGAACTATATTTCCATAATCATAAGTTTCAAATGAAAATAACCTTTTTGTTTTAATTTTTATTATATAATCTAAAAAATACTTAAATGGACACTTAGAATAAACTTCTATAGATGATATAGAAAATTTTGAATTTTTATATATATGATGCAATATATCCAAATCAAGTAAATCATTATAATTTTCCCCTCTTATTCTCATCAAAAAAAACCGTAAAAAGTACTTAAATTCCTCATTATTTATATAAAAATTATATAAATCCCTCTGAATATTAGATAATTTACCATTTGAAATACAATTTTTAAAATCTGATATAAAAATAGATAATGTACTATTCATAGAATACATTTTATCTAATGAAAAATCATTTTTTATGATCGTCGTATTTTCCTCAATTATTTTGGGAAATATCTTTTTAATCTTAGATATCAAAATTGATGGAGTCATAGATGTTCCATCTATGCTTGATATAGAATAACTGATATAAATTTTATCTTTAGGTATATTCAAAAGAGAATATATATAATAATTTTCAGATAAGTTCTTCTCCATATTTGTAATTGAAAATTCAAATCCCAAATTTTTTATGTAATCTTTTTCTAAATCATTTATTAAATCCTCTTTTTTATAACTCTTCGGAAAATTTATGGAATTACACCCTATAACAAATAGCACTTTATAATTACCTATCTTTAATCTTTCAATATCACCTATAAGTATTTCATCCATACGCATAGGAACATGAGATATTTCAATCTTAGATATGCTATTTATTAATATATTCATAAATTCAGAAAAACTCATTTCCTCATTTCTAAATATATCATTTATCTCATCTAAAATATCAAATACATTATTTACAATTTGAATTAATTCATTAGCATTAATAAAATCATTTCTTGATTTTAATGTTTCACATATAAGTGATACTTTATCTAAAAAGCCAAACTCTTTTAAAAATCCATAAAATTCTTTAATAAAATAGTTCACACTATTTTTATCCTTAACTTTATTAAATAAACTCATTAATGGATTTATAATTTTTTTTCGTATATTATTTATATCACTTATATCTATGTGATCTTTATTCATATCTTCTATTCTATATCTTACACAATCTTCATCTATAAAATCAGATTTCCATTTATATTTTGATATTCCATTTTCTTGAACAAAGTTTTCTATTAAAAATATCTCCTCATCATTTAAATCTAAAAGACCACTCTTTATATATGTAAACAAAGCATTATTTGAAAAATTATTCTCAAAAATCTCAAATATAGAAAACAAAAAAATACTAAATACGTTTGATGTTATCTCATTTTTTTTATCTATAAAATATGGAATATTAAATTCATCAAAAGAAACTCTTATAAAATTCTCGTATGAATCAATATCCCTACATACAACACCTATTTCTTTATATCTATATCCTTTATTTATAACTAGAGATCTAATTTTTTTACAAAGCTCTTCTACCTCATAAAAATTATCAAGTGATTTATTTAAAAATATACTCCGAACCTCATAATCATAAGCCTTAGCATCATATTTCAAATAATTTCTATCTAAATATTTAAGATCCTCACTCTTATCTATATCTATTAAATACACTTCTTCATAATCAGAACAATTTTTATCAAAAAGCAATTCACGAATTCTATTCTTTATTTTAAAAATTTCATTGTAAATAATACTATTTGAAAACTTATCTAATGTAAGAGAAATAGTTATTTTATTTGATCTATCCATAATTATCTTTAAAAATTCATATTGATAATATGTAAATATATCAAATCCATCTATGTAAATATCATAATAATTAAATAACTCATCACTTTCCTTTATTATCTCATTTACTATCTTCATATCATCCAATGAATCCAAATAATTCTTATCTAAATAATCATTATATAAATCATTTATGTAATCTAAATCCCTAATTTTTTTATATAGTTCCATATCAGAATTCAAATTATTTAATATATCATTAATAGAATTCTTATCTATATTAAAATTTTTAAAATCTACTAATATCGATAATATTTCATCTGACAAATTGGTGCTATTATTTTTCTTAAAATATAGAAATTGATTATAATTATTTCTGATTAAATAATTAACTAATAAATACTTTCCTATGTTTGTTATCTTATTTTTTGTTTTTGCTTTAAAAATATTTAATAACTTAAAAGTAAGTTTCTTAAAATCCATTATCTCAATTTTTGATAATGCACTCTCCCCTAAATATTCAAGAACCCTATTCTCCATCATAAACGTATTATGACTAGGTACTATAATTAAAATTTTACGATCATTAATATTCTTTATTTCATTTAATATGTACTCACTCTTTCCATACCCTTTTTTCCCAAATATAAATTTAAACTTCAAACCTTACTCTCCCAATTTAATATAATTTAAGTTAAAAATAAAATGCCTATATGAAAACATTACATAAAGACATTCATTTTATAAAAATATATAAATTTAATACTCCAAAAATCTTTCTTAAAAATACCAAAAAAAGGTGCTATTTTAATTTAAATAGCACCTTTTTTTGGCGGAGAAAGAGGGATTCGAACCCTCGCACCAGTTTCCTAGCCTACACCCTTAGCAGGGGTGCCTCTTTAGCCACTTGAGTATTTCTCCAAAAAATTAATTGGCGGAGAGAGTGGGATTCGAACCCACGGTACGCTATCAACGCACGCCGGTTTTCAAGACCGGTGCCTTAAACCACTCGACCATCTCTCCATCGTTACGATAACTATTATATCACTTTAAAAAATATGTGTCAATACTTTTTCGTAATATAATAGTTAATTTTTTAAGATAATATTTTCTTAATCTTGTTTATATAACTCTGATTAAAATAATTATTTTTATATGTTTCTCTATAATATTTTTGTTTAGTGATAGGTATTAAAGTAAATTTCAATTGACACTCAACAACACTCTTTAATTTTTCATCCAAGTTCCTATCATCATCTATTATTTCATTGATTCTATTTATATAAATATCTTTAAAATAATCATTAAATATATTATCAAGAACCTCTTTATGTAAGGCAAAATCTTTTAAATCATTTATATTCCCAATATCATCATACAAAAACCCATAATACCCAGATGTATATTTGATCCTATCAACACTTTCTTCTAAAATTTCAATTTCTCCATACTTATCTCTTAATGAACTTAATTGTTTCTCATCAACAACCGCTAAATGATTTTGAAGTTCGACTATCATATCATTCTTTTTTAAATAATCAACCTCAGGATCATTAATAATTATATTTACAAAATTCTCATATAACTCTTTATATCTTTCAGGAATGGTATATAAAACATCATCTTCATAAAACGCTAGTGAATACACATTAGCTGGATAATTAAATATATCAAACAAAAACTTATGATTTATCCTATATGTCTTCCTATTATCACCTATAATATTTAAATTCTTTATCCTATCAATCTTTAATGAAAAATCTTCTCTATTTGTAGGTTTATACTTTATATACAAAGTTTGTTTTAACAAGGACAATTTATCCTTAATAGATAACTTTTCATCATTTATTACGTCAAGTGCATAACTAGCATAATTTGAATAAACATTTGAATCCATAGTTTCAATTATATAATCATGAAATGCAAAATTTTCTAAATCTTCTTGAGTAGTTATGTTGTTATACAAATATCCGTAATCATCACCTCTATATGTATAATAGGACGTATTTTGATTTACCTCATCATTATTTTTAAATTCGTTTACATAATAATTCATATCATTAAATTTGAGAATTAAGTTATCATTTTTATCTCTATAAATCCTCAACTTTAAATAAATATCTGTATATACCTTATGCCTTATATTTAAATCATAAGAATACTCTGATAAATACTGCTTTATACCATCATAATTTCTATCATTATAAACATTATTTAAAACTATATTTTTGATGATTTCACATTCCTCATTGGATAAATTAAAACTTTTACCTTCATCTACTAAAGATAACTCTTTATAATACTCCGTAAAATCAAAATTTAACATAAATTCATCATAATAACTACTATTAACATAAAGTCCTCCATACAAATATGGATCCTCAACATTTATATATTCTTGAAATGGATCAACATAAATAACTTTCCCATTATCAATTTCAGAAATATTTATATTCTCTTTAAAATAGTTGTTCTTATTTAAATAACCTATATATGGATAATCCTTATTGCTTAACTTAGTATAATTAAAATCATCATCATACAATCTTATGAACTTTTTACTCTCAAAATCTATTGATCCATTATTATATACATATACCTTCTTAGTTAAACTGTTTAAATTAACCAAACTACATATACCTATAAAAATAAGCACTATTAATATTAAAACAATTCCTCTTTTAATATTTTTAGTCATCAATACCCTCCTTAGAAATCAAACATCAATTAAGATATAATTTCTAATCCATTAAAGTATTTCCTCAGTACTTCTGGTATAACAACTCTACAATCTGATGTTTGGAAATTTTCAAGTATCGCTGCAAATGTCCTACCAACAGCTAATCCTGACCCATTTAACGTATGCACAAATTTAGTTTTAGATGAGTTGTTTTCTCTATACCTTATATTGCCCCTACGGCTCTGAAAACTCTCAAAATTACTACAGCTAGATATTTCAACATATCTATTATAACTTGGCATCCAAACTTCTATATCATATTTAAAGGACTGTGAAAACCCTAAATCACCTTTGCATACTTTAACAACTCTATAAGGTAACTTTAACTCTTTCAATAAAAACTCAGCATCATTAACAAGCTTCTCTAATTCATTATAAGAATCTTCTTCACGACAAAACTTAACCAATTCAACTTTATTAAATTGATGTAACCTTATCAAACCTCTCGTATCTCTACCGGCTGA
Organism: Candidatus Arthromitus sp. SFB-rat-Yit; assembly: GCF_000283555.1. Classification (NCBI taxonomy): domain Bacteria; kingdom Bacillati; phylum Bacillota; class Clostridia; order Eubacteriales; family Clostridiaceae; genus Candidatus Neoarthromitus; species Candidatus Arthromitus sp. SFB-rat-Yit. Next base: position 10,212 of record NC_016012.1, on the reverse strand, counting down.
ACCAGCCTCAGATCTAAAACAAGCACTATAAGCTACAAATTTCTGTACAGGTTTTGTCTCACTTAAACTAATTATTTCATCTCTATAATAATTCGTAACTGGTATTTCTGCTGTCGGTATTAGAAAATAATCTTTATTCTCTACTAAAAATGCATCATCTGCAAATTTTGGTAATTGACCCGTACCTGTAAAACTATCTTTATTTGCCATATAAGGTGGAATAATCTCTACATACCCATGTTTCATCGTTTGTACATCTAAAAAATAATTTATAAGTGCTCTCTCTAATCTTGCCCCCAATCCTTTATAAAACACAAATCTAGATCCTGTAACTTTAGCACTTCTTTCAAAATCTAATATATCTAAACTTTTAGCTATATCCCAATGTGCTTTTATTTCAAAATCATGCTTAATTGGTTCTCCCCATTTTCTGACCTCAATATTGTCTTGATCACTATCACCTTCTGGTACATCATCACTAGGTAAATTAGGAATTCTAAGCATTATATAATTTATTTTTTCATTTAAAATATGTATTTTTTTATCTAATTCCTTGATTTTATCACTTAAATTTTTCATTTCCTTAAAGATATCATCAACATTCTCACCATTCTTTTTTAATTCAGCTATTTTTTTTGAAGAAACATTTCTCTTATTCTTTAATTCTTCTACTTTAAGTATAAAAGAATTCTTTTCCTTATAAAATTCAATAAGATCATCTATTGTGTCAACTAAAAAATCCTCTCCTCTATTACTCAATTTTTGTTTTACAAAATCTTTATTATAAACAATAAATTTTAAATCTAACATAAAAATCTCCTCTACTAAATTTTAAAATTTTTTTGTTTTAAAATATCAAATTACTTATTTAAATATTAACAATAATTAGAATCACAATATTTTAACAAATTAATGTATTTATTATTCCTCATTATTTTTTCTGAATGATGATATCTGATAGAATATAAAAAATCATCTGAATATCTAAATTTTTTCAAAATATCATAGCTATATTTTGAATGTTTTAAATACTTGCAAATACGTTTTTTATCTATAAAAAATATCAGTTTCCTTATTCTTCTATTATTTGTAATAATAACAATAACAGGCTTTAAAAACAAATTTAATCTTGAATATATTTTCCCGATATCATGAAGTAAACACATCTTTATCACTAAGCTAACTTCATAATCACATATACCGAATTTATCATACACTTTTAAACATTTTTTAGCAACTTTTATACAATGCTGTTTTTCACTTTTTAAGAGTTTGTTGAAATAATATAACTCTTCTTTATCTAGATAATTTTTTAAAAATTCTTCATCTATTTTATAAAACAAACTAAATATATAAAATAAAAATTGTTTTATTCTATCCATCGTTTTCCCTTAATATTTGATATTTGAGAAATAAACAGAAAAGAGTACGCATCCAATACGTACTCTTTTCTGTTTATAAATGGTGGAGATAAAGGGACTCGAACCCTTGACCCCCTGCGTGCAAGGCAGGTGCTCTCCCAACTGAGCTATACCCCCATGGTGGATCTTCAGGGACTCGAACCCCGGACCGACCGGTTATGAGCCGGTTGCTCTAACCAACTGAGCTAAAGATCCTTAGTAAGAACAACTTACATTCTTATTATATGTTTATTTATATAAGTTGTCAATACTTTTTAAATTATTTTTTCATTTTTTACTCTTTTATCTTGCCTATTGTAGTTATCTTTTCATTATTTGTTGTTCTCATAAGTTTAACACCTAATGAACTCCTGCCTATTTGTGAAATATCACTTACCTTTATTCGTATTCCAACTCCATTTGAATTAATAAGCATAACATCATTATTCTTATTTACAACACATGCACAAGATACTTTACCTGTCTTTTCAGTTATCTTATAAGTTTTTATGCCTTTTCCCCCTCTATTTTGTACAGGGTAATTTTTTAATGCTGTTCTCTTACCATATCCATTTTCACTTGTAATTAACAAATCTTCTCCTTCTGTTGCAATATCTATAGAAATAAGGCTATCTCCTTCTCTTAGTGTAATAGCTTTAACCCCAGATGCACCTCTTCCCATAGCACGTATATTTTTTTCATTAAATACTATTGCATATCCACAACTAGTAACCATTACTATATCAGCATCACCTTTTGTTTGCTTTACATTTAATAACTCATCATTATCTTTTATACCTATTGCAATTAATCCATTTTTTCTTATTTTTGAAAATTCTGAAATCTTAGTTTTCTTAATAAGCCCAAGTTTAGTAGCCATTAATACATATCCATTATCATCTAATTTATCTAAACATAAAACAACTTGAACTTTTTCATTGCTATTTAAATTTATTAAATTTACTATGTTTATACCTTTAGCTATCCTTGATGAATCAGGTATTTCATAAGCTTTTATATTATATACTCTACCTAAATTTGTAAAAAATAACAAATTATGGTGTGTCGTTGTATGGAAAATATTTTCTATAAAATCATTTTCTTTTACTGTCATAGCCTGCATACCTCTGCCTCCTCTTTTTTGACTGGAGTACGTATTAGATGCCATCCTCTTAATATATCCATCGTGAGTTAATGTAACAACTATATTCTCTTTATGTATTAAATTATCCCTATCTATGTCATCCTCATAAAACATTTCATCTATATAGGTTCTTCTGTCAGTATTGTGTATTTTCTTTATATCTAAGAGTTCATTTTTTATGAGTTTGAGTAAAGATCTTTCATTATCAAGTATTTCTTTCAACTCTTTTATTAGTTGTATCTTCTCAGATAACTCTAACTCTATCTTATCTCTCTCTAGAGCTGTTAACCTTCTAAGCCTCATTTCTAATATAGATACCGCTTGAATTTCTGTAAATCCAAATTGCTTTATTAAACCTTCCTTAGCTATTTCATTATTGCTGGATTCCCTTATTAATTTAATAATTTGATCGATATTATCTAGAGCGATTTTATACCCTTCTAATATATGTTTACTATGCTCTGCTTTCTTATAATCAAATTGAGTTCTTCTAGTTACAACTTGTTTTTGATAGTTAAGATAATGAACTAAAATTTCTTTAATATTTAAGATTTTAGGCTCGTTATCAACTAAAGCAAGCATAATAACACCAAATGTATCTTGAAGTTTTGTTAATTTATATAATTGATTTAATATTATATTTGCATTAACATCTCTTTTTAATTCAATTACAATTCTTATACCTTCCCTATCTGATTCATCTCTTAAATCATGTATTCCTGTAATTTTCTTATCTCTTATAAGTTCAGCTATATATTCAATTAGTCTTGATTTATTAACCTGATATGGGATTTCTGTAATTATTATACAGTTTCTATTGTTTATTTCCTTAATTACAGATTTTGATCTTATTGTTATCTTACCTTTTCCTGTTTGATACGCATCTCTTATACCATTAACCCCTAATATAATACCACCTAATGGAAAATCAGGACCCTTTATATATTTCATTAACTCATCTATGCTTACATCTTCTCCATCATCAATTAAACATATTATGGCATCTATAACTTCCCCTAAATTATGAGGAGGTATATTAGTTGCCATACCAACAGCAATTCCAGATGATCCATTAATAAGTAAATTAGGTATTCTGCTTGGAAGTGTAGCTGGCTCTTTTTCAGATCCATCATAATTATCTAAAAAATCTACCGTTTCTTTATTTATATCCCTTACCATTTCTAATGTAATTTTACTCATTTTAGCTTCTGTGTAACGCATAGCCGCTGCAGAATCACCATCAATTGATCCAAAATTACCATGTCCATTTACCAAAGGATTCCTCATCGAAAAATCTTGTGCCATTCTAACTAAAGCATCATAAACAGATGAATCACCATGAGGGTGGAAATTTGCCAAAACATCTCCAACAATCTTCGCGCTCTTCCTATAAGGTTTGTCTGGGTATAATGATAAGCTATACATTGAATATAAAATTCTTCTATGTACTGGTTTTAAACCATCTCTAATATCAGGGAGTGCTCTTCCTATTATTACACTCATAGAATATTCCATATAACATTTTTTCATTTCTGAACTTATATCTATATTTAATATTCTTCCTTCATTATTTGACATATATAGATCCTCCCCATAACTAGATATCTAAATTCTTGACATCTCTTGCATTATTTCTTATGAATTCTCTTCTAGGTTCCACTTTATCTCCCATTAATATAGAAAATATCTCATCTGCATAACTAGCATGCTCAATCGTCACTCTTAAAAGCGTTCTAGTTTCCGGATTCATAGTAGTTTCCCACAATTGAGAAGGATTCATTTCTCCTAAACCTTTATACCTTTGAATTATTAAATTGCTCTTATTTATTTCTTTTAATTTCAAATTCAATTCTTCTTCAGTGTAACAATAAAATTCCTTTTTACTTTCTGTAACCTTATATAAAGGAGGTCTAGCTATGTATACAAAACCCTTTTCTATAACTTCAGGCATATATCTATACAAAAATGTTAATAAAAGAGTTCTAATATGTGATCCATCAACATCAGCATCAGTCATAAGAATTATACGATTATATCTTATCTTGTTTACATCAAACTCTTGACCTATACCACATCCAAATGCAGTTATCATACATCTTATAGTTTCAGATGATAATATCTTAAAAATTCTCTGCTTTTCAACATTCATAATTTTACCTGCCAGCGGAAGTATAGCCTGAAATTTTCTATCTCTTCCTTGTTTTGCTGATCCACCCGCAGAATCACCCTCAACAATATAAATTTCACACTCTTCAGGATTTTTAGATGAACAATCTGCAAGCTTTCCTGGTAATGATGTTCTATCTAAAACAGATTTACGAGTAGTTTCCCGTGCCTTTTTAGCCGCTTCTCTTGCTTTAGCAGCGATAATAGCTTTCTCACATACAATTTTCCCGATATTTGGATTTTCATTTAAAAATTCTGAAAAACAATTAAAAAATATACTATCTACAATACTTCTAACTTCACTATTACCAAGTTTAGTTTTTGTTTGTCCTTCAAATTGAGGATTAGGAATTTTTACTGACAACACACACACAAGTCCTTCTCTAATATCCTCACCTATTAAACTCTTTATTTCATCCTTATTATGTTCTTTTATGTAATTAAACTTTTTAGCATAATCATTTACACACCTTGTTAAAGAAGTTTTAAATCCTATAAGATGAGTTCCTCCTTCCTGAGTAAATATATTGTTTACATATGTTAATACATTTTCATTATAACTATCAGTATATTGCATAGCTATTTGTAAGTTCAAATCATTCTTTGAATGTTCAAAATATATAACATCATCAAAAAGACACTCCTTGCCTTTGTTTATATGTTTTACAAATTCCTTTACGCCGCCTATATAGAAAAAATTTTCAGATTTATCAAATCTTAAATCAATTAAACTTATTCTTATTCCTGCATTTAAAAAAGCTAATTCTCTTAACCTTTGACTTAAAACATCAAAATCATATTCTACAGTTTCTGTAAAAATTTCTTTATCAGGAATAAAAAATGTTTCAGTCCCGTTTTCTGTTGTTCTACCAACTTTTTTAACATCATCTATAGGTTTGCCTCTACTATACTCTTGAAAATATATATCACCGCCTCTTTTAACTTTCACGTAACATTTTTCAGATAAAGCATTAACAACCGATGCTCCTACACCATGCAATCCTCCAGAAATTTTATAACCATTTCCATTAAACTTTCCACCAGCATGTAGTACTGTCATAATAACTTCTAATGTTGATTTTTTTAATTTAGGATGTTCTCCAACAGGTATACCTCTCCCATTATCACTTATGAGTATTGAATTATCCTTATTTATCGTTATACTTATTTGATCACAAAATCCAGCCAAAGCCTCATCAATACTATTATCTACTATTTCGTATACTAAATGATGAAGTCCTTTTTTAGAAGTGCTTCCTATGTACATACCTGGTCTTTTACGAACAGCTTCAAGCCCTTCTAAAACCTCTATTTGATTTTCATCATATTGATTGTAATTATTCTGTTGCAATCAAATTCCTCCAAACGGTTTATATTAAAAATTTAAATTTTATCTCCACTAATTCTTTTTATTAATGTATGAGATGAAATTGAAGATAAAAAAATCTTACTTTTATTATTTATCTCTGTTACTACAACAGATTTAATATAATAATCATACGTTTTTTGTACAAATCCCTCTTCATCAGATATTCTTAAGAAATCATTACTATCTTTAGATTTAAAAGTTGTATCTATATTAAATATACCAACTATATCTTTATCTATAACACTTACTTCATTTCCTAATTGAATATACAATTTAACACCTCTCTAAAATTTCACCTTTGTGTATATTAAAAACCTTACAGGGTCTTAAAATTTCCTCATATATTTCAGTACAAGTTATAAATGTTTGAACATTTGGAAGGAAATTTATTAAAAAATTCCTCCTTTCACTATCAAGTTCTGATAATACATCATCTAAAAGTAATACAGGATATTCTTTTGTAATTTCCTTTATTATTTTTACAATAGCTAATTTTATAGATATAATTGCACTTTTTTGTTGACCTTGCGATGAATAATTCGAAGCTTCTTTATCATTTATAAAAACTATAAAATCATCTCTATGTATACCCTTACTAGAACTTTGTCTAATTTTATCCATAGACCTATCTTTTTTTAATATATTTATAATTATATCTTTTATATTTTTATTATTTCTACAAATTTCCAAATCTATAAAAGAATTATAGGTAATTATTATATTTTCTTTATTAAGAGATATATTAGTATGTATATTTTTGGAAATTTTGTCTATCTTATCTATATATTCTAATCTTTTATTAATTATAATTTCACTGTATGAGGCTATTTGTTCATCATATACATCCAGTAGCTTATCGTTAACATTTTTTTCTTTCAGTAAATTATTTTTTAATTTTAAAACTTTATTATAGTTAATAATACATTCTAAATAAGTTCTATCAATTTGAGATATATTAATATCTAAAAATTTTCTTCTAATAGCAGGTGAATCTTTAATTATTTTCATATCTTCCGGAGCTATCATAATAACTTTTATATACCCTATAAAATCTATTAATCTACTAATATTTAAATTATTTATATTTATATTTTTCCCTTTTAACTTATCAAATTTAACACGTCCTACTAATTTTTTTTCATCATCTTTTATAATATTAGCAAATATTTGCGTATACTGTTCTTTAAAATTAATTAAATTATTTAATTTTGTTGTTCTATGGGATTTTAACAATGAAAAAAAATAAATTGATTCTAATATATTTGTTTTTCCCCCTCCATTATTACCTACTAAAATATTTAAATTTGCATGTAAATTAATACTTATATTCTTATAATTCCTAAAGTTTTCCAATTTAATATCACAAAACCGCATTATTATCTCCAAATAAAATTTTAAGATCATTTATAAATTAAATGATCTTAAAATCCAAATTATATTAAACAATAAATCTAACAGGTAAAACCATATACTTTGAACTATCGCTTTTATTACCCTTAATTATACAAGGAGTTATATTATTATTAAATTTAATTTCAATCTCATCCTCTTCGATTGATTTAACCGCATCAACAAGATATCTAGAATTAAAAGCTATATCTAAATCTATCCCATCTTTTTTTATTACTATTTCCTCCTTTAGTTGACCAAAAGAAGAATGGGACTTTAATACTAATTTATCTTCTCTTATTTCCATTTTAACTAAATTGTTGTTTTTATCTTTAGTTAATAATGTTGATCTTTCTAATCCATTAATTAATTCATATTTAGAAACAATAACAGATAATTTATATTCTCTAGGTATTATTGAATCATATTTTATAAAGTCTCCTTGGAGTAATTTTAATACTATTTTATCATTATTCACATTTATCATTATGAAATTATTTGTAAGATATATTTCAATTAAATCATCTGTTTCTTTAAGTATTTTATTTAATTCATTTAACGTCCTAGCTGGAATTATTATATTTATATCCTCATTATTATCTATAATTTCACTTTTTAATGCAAGCCTAAATCCGTCTAAGGCTACAAAAGTTAAAATATTATTCTTTATATTTATAAGAACTCCTGTAATTATACCTTTAGATTCATCAAACGAGGCAGAAAAAGTTGTGCTTTTTATCATATTCTTAAATATAGATTGTTTTAATAATATTTTATTTTGAAAATCAACTTGGGGTATTTGAGGATATTCTTTTGAATCTAAATTCAATAAATTAAATTCAGTATTACCTGATGAAATAATTATATTTTTTTTATTTAACTCATTGTTTTTGATTTCAATTTTATCCGAAGGAAGTCTTTTTATTATTTCACCAAACAATTTTGAATCTAAAAATAATTTACCTTGTTCGACTACCTTAGCATTAACCTTTGTTTCAATTGATAAATCTGTATCTACGCCAATCATTGTTAAATTATTATCATCTATATGCATAAATATACTACCTAAAACAGAGGAATTGATTTTATTTGTTATAGCTTTTTGAACAATATTTATTTTTTCAACCAATTCTGATTTATTGCAAAAAAATTTCATAATTAAACCATCCTTAATAATTAAATAAAATTAAAAAATTATAGTAGTAATAGTAATAAGGGTTGTTAATTTTGTTGAAACCAAATTTTTTATATAAAAATAGTTACACGTAGAAAAAATAGTCTTGTTAATAATTAGTGTAAAGAATATGAAAAACCTAATGTATAATAGTAAAAGTTTTGTTAGTTGAATTAATAAAAAATAAGTTATAAACATTAGTTGAAAACTATTATTTATTATTAGTAATTTTATTTGATAATTCATTAATTAAATTATTAAACTCTGGATCAGACTCTATTTTATTTAATATTTTTTCATAAGCATGTATGACTGTAGTATGGTCTCTACCACCAAATTTTTCGCCTATTTTAGGTAAAGATGAATCTGTAAGTTTTCTACATAAATACATAGCAATTTGTCTGGGAAAAGCTATATTTTGGGTTCTTCTTTGAGATTTAATTATATCGATAGTTAAATCAAAGTAGTTAGATATTGTTTCTTGTATGTATTCAATTGTAATTATTTTTGAATTATTAACACTTATTAGGTCTTTTAAGGCTTCTTTAGCTAACTCAAGGGAAATAGGAGTATTTGTTAAATTAGTGTAGGCTACTACTCTTAAAAGGGCCCCTTCTAATTCACGAATATTTGATTTAATTTTTGTTGCTATATAGATAAGTACTTCATTTGGAACATTCAAATTATCAACATCAGATTTTTTCCTTAATATAGCTATTCTCGTTTCATAATCAGGGGGTTGTATATCTGCAATTAGTCCCCATTCAAATCTTGAACGTAGTCTTTCTTCAAGTGTCTTTATTTCTTTTGGAGGTCTATCGCTTGATAGTATAATTTGCTTATTAGATTCATGTAGAGCATTGAATGTATGGAAAAATTCTTCTTGTGTACGTTCTTTTCCAGCAATAAATTGAACATCATCAATAAGTAAAACGTCAACAGTTCTATATTTATCCCTAAATTCTATGTTTTTATCGTCCTTTATTGAGCTAATTAACTCATTAATAAATTTTTCTGAAGTAAGATAAACAACTTTTAATTTAGAATTATTTTCATTGATTAAATGACCTATAGCATGCATTAAATGCGTTTTTCCCAAACCTACACCGCCATAAATAAATAATGGGTTATATGCTTTAGATGGGGATTCTGCAACAGCTAAAGATGCAGCATGAGCAAATCTATTACTATTTCCAACAACAAAAGTTTCAAATGTATATTTAGAATTTAAATTAGAATTTAAAGAAGTATTTAAAATATCATTATTATTTTTCAATACAATAGTTTTAGTCAGATTTTTGGAATATTCATTTTTAAATGATTCTTTCAATATGCATTTAACTTTATATGAATGCTTTGTTATATTGAATATTATTGAAGTTAATGAATCGATATATCTGAGATTAATAGTTTCTAAAATTAAAGAGTTATTACATCCAAGAATTATGGTAGAGTTGTAAATATTTAAAATTTCTATATCTGAGAACCATGTATTGAAGCTGATATCCGATAAATTTTTTTTCAATTCTAACAAAATGTCATCCCATAACTCTGTATAACTAAATTCCAA